>JAKAZQ010000004.1 GCA_021815805.1 Pseudomonadota bacterium
CAACAAGGAGCGCGGCGGGCTGGAGTACACCATCGAGCTCATCAAGCGCCTGAAGGATCGGCTGGAGAACGCCAACACCGGGCTGGCCCGGGCGCTGGAGCAGAATTCCAAGTGGTTCGCCGACCTCGCCGGGCACCTGCGCAACGAGGAATGCGCGCGGCTGCGCGACCACCTGCAGCAGGCGGTGGGCAAGTTCTTCGGCGCGCAGGGCCAGGCCGAGGCCAAGCTCAAGCAACTCGGCGAGGCGGTAAAGCTGTACGTGCGCTACCACCTGCTGGCGGTGGCCAACCGCGAGGCGGCGATCCTGGCGCGCGAACTGTCGCAGGGCATGGGGCGGCAGACGGGGACCGACGCCGACGGCAATGCGATCTGGGCCGGCTTCATCGGCCGCCTGGAGGCCGGGCGCGAGCTGATCCGCAGCATCATCGCCGCCACGGAGGACCAGATCAAGCGCACCGAGGAGGCGATCAAGCAGGAGCACGCCACGTACATCGTGCTGCCGGCACGCGCACGCGTGGAGCAGCAGCCGGCGTTGCATCCGCAGCAGGCGCGCGAGTGGGCGGAAGAGGTGTTCCGCGACTTCGGCGGCACTGAACAGCTGTTCAGCATGCTGGGCGATGCCCAGGGGCGTGCCGAACTTCTGGGCAGGCTGCGCAACCGCGCGCGCGTCGGCGTCGTCGGTCACAGCGAGGAATGGGAGCCGGAGAACCCGCTGTTCGAAGCGCTGGACGCGCACCCCGACCTCTCGAAGCTGTTCGCCGACTTCCTGCTGCGCGCCATGCCCTGGGTATCGGCCAAGCTCGACGGCTACATCACGCCCCCCGGCTCGGAGAATGATCAGTACCGGTGCTTCATCGGGGTCAAGGATACGCAGGCCTTCTGGCAGCGCTACGGACCTCTGCTGCTCAGCCGGCTGCCCACCTCGTGCAAGATCACCGCCAGAGAGGTCCGCTTTGTCGAGATTTCCACCCCGGGCAAGGTGGTGTGCTACGTGGAGCTTTCGGGACTGCCGCTGCCCTCGCTGAAGTCGCTCGACGAGTGGTACAGCCGCTACCAGGAGGCGGGCTTTCCGGTGCATACCCACAAGCGGGTGAGCACCTTCGTGCATGCGCGCGAACTCGGCCTGGACGAACTGAAGTCGCGTGCCGATGACTTCAAACTGTTCGTGCAGGCGGTGGCGCTGGGCGTTCTGCAGCGCATCCCCGAGGGTTCCAACAGCGGCTGCTACACCCTGCAGAAGGAAAACGGATCGCGCCTGCCGGTGGGCGACGAGAAGTGCATCCGCCTCAACGGCTTCCACTCGGCCAATCGGCAGACGCTCGAGCAGCAGGTGGCCAACAAGCTGGAGTGGTTGGCCGGCGACGAGCAGCGCGCGCTGTGGGTGGCGCTGCTGCACGACTACGCCACGAAGGTCTACCCGGTCGCCATCTTCCAGCCCTCCACCGATGAGCCGGCCGAGCAGCGCACCTCCCTGCCGACGCTGATGTGCCGGCAACTGCGCGGCGAAGCGCGCCAGCGGCTTGAACGCAAGCTCGGTGATGCGAAGGCGGGAGAGTTCATCCGCGAGGCCTCCGAGGAACTCACGCGCTGGACGGAGGAGATCGCCGACTCCGAATCCGACGTCTATGCCTACGAAGTCGGCCGCGACGGCATCGCTCCCAAGCGCGTGCTCAACCGCGAGGTGCTGCGCGCCGGCTGGACGTGGCGCCCGGCGGCGGCCGCAGCGGTCGCGCAGCCGGCCTACGCCACCCCTGCGGCTGCCGCGACCTCGCCCGGCGCCATGCCGCCGCCCCCGCCGCCGCCACCGCCACCGCCACCGCCACCGCCACCGCCACCGCCGCCACCCGCCGCGATCATGGTGCATGTGCTCGTGCAGGGACAGCCCAGCGGCCCCTTCCGCAGCGCCCAACTCGGCGCGCTGGTGGCCGACGGGCGCCTGCGTCCGGACACCATGGTGTGGATGCAGGGCATGGCGGGCTGGGCGCCGGCCGCGCAAGTGCCGCAACTGCAGGAAGTGCTCGCACGGCGCGTGTGATGGGCGGGGCATCACGCCAGGCAGTGCTCGCACACGGGTGGCACACCCATTTACGGGATCATTCGCAAACGAAAGTCGGTATGCTCGAGGCCTTTGCAACCAGTTGTGGTTTGCTGATGGATTGAAGCAATCGTGCAACGCCTTGTGCGTGCGCTGCGGTGCCTGCCTGCCGCACCACGCGCGAGGCCTGAGTTCGTCATGCACGAGATCGCGGGCAGTGCCGCTTCGTCGGCGCAGCCGTCCAGCAGCCGGCCTGCGACCTAGACCGGAGGAAGTCTGCATGCGTGTCGTTCCCGTGCTGCTTGGCGTGGTGGTTCTGATCGGCGCTGCCGAGGCCGGGAGCGCCGTGCTCTCGGGCAACCGCTTCTCCGCCTACCTGACCAAGCTCAACGGCAAGGACATCGGTTCCCCGCAATTGCGCCTGGACAACGTGCAGGTGCAGCAGGGCTTGTTCTCTTCCTCGGCGACCGCCGACCTCGACATCGCCGGAAGACAGAACCTGGTGGTTCCGCTGGTCCTGCATGCCAGCCAGGGGCTGCGTCCCGACGGCTCGACGCTGCGCTTGAACCTCAGCCTGGGCAGTTTCAGCGACCCGCAGGTGCGGGCCATGCTGGCCAGGGTGCACGATACCCAGCCGCTGGACGCGCAGGCGGATTTCGGTCTGCTGGGCAAGCTGCGCGAACTTCGCGCCACCTTCCATCCCGTGCATGCAGTGGTGGACGAGCGAGGCAGCAGGCTCGACTGGAATGGGGCCAGCATGGTCGTGCACAGCCACGGCTACTTCGGCTCGGGCGGCAGCGTGCAAGGCAGCATGCGATGGACGCCCATGCAGATCGACGTGGCGCAGCCGGCCGGCGACCAGGTGCACATCGGCGAGTTCGACGAAGACGTCGCGCAGAACGGGCGCCTGAACAACTCCCGGGGTACGGTGTCTGCGAGCCTGGGGCCGACCTATGCCAGGGTCAACGGTACGGTCTTGCGCCTGGATTCCTGCAAGCTGAGCATGCAATACGCGCTGCATCGCCGGGAAAGCGGCTCCGGCGACAACCCCTCGGGCCTGCCCGTGGGCTACGTTTCCTTCCAGGACCTGCGCTTCACGGCCGGCATCAGTCAGCCGGTGGCGGGGCGCATCGAGGCCACGGGCAAGCTGCAAATGCCCGATGTCGCCAGTTCCGTCGTGCCGGGGATGACCGCGCAGCAGATCGAGGCGGCCAACCTGCAAGCCCTCACCAAGACCGCCGGCAGGGTGCAGTTGCGCGTTTCCCTGTCACTGTATCGGAAGTTCCAGAATCCCCTGCTGCAGCAGCTTGCGCAGTCAGGCTATATCGTGCAGCAGGGACAGGACGTGGTGAGCGACATCAGCCTGGCGGGCGGGCGCATCACCGTCAACGGGCACCTGCTCGGTTTCTGAGAGTCCATTGCGCTCATCCGTGGCTCCGAGAAACCGTTGCGTCAGACTTGCCCGGTCATGCGCAAACATGATCGAAGCTGACTTCCTGCTTCGTCGAGGCCGGTTTCACGCGCACAGGTCGCGCGCGCCCGCGGCATGACGAAGTTGGCCGCCGACGGCGGCCTTGGCCGGGAAAACCTCTACAACGCCGTCAAGCCCGGTGCGAAACCCCGTTTCGACACGATCCCGCGCGTGTGCCGCGCGCTGGGTGTCGAACTGGCCGTCCGGCCGCTGGACTGCCGCCGGTTCTGTGTTGTGCCCTACCGCAACAACTCGCTGCGCGGCAAGCGGGCGGCGCCGACGTCGAAGGTCACGAAGCGTGAGCGGCCGAGGTGGATGGCGCGTGCGCAGAGCAGGCAGTCGGCGAAGTCCGCGCTGGGAAACTGGTCGAACAGGTAAAGCGCCTCTTCGACCGTGGCGTCATGCTCGAACTCGATTCCGGGCGTCTCCAGCATTGCGATGAGGGCCGTCGCCATCGCCTGTCGTCCGACTTTGTAGCGACTGCGAAGAACCCATTCGGTCTCGAGCAGCGCGCACAGGCTCACGAGCAAAGACTCGCCTGCCGCGGTCGCGTCGGCCACCAGCCGGCGTGCCGCCGTGCACTGTTCGGGCGCGCTTGGGTCTTGAACCAGAATCCGCACCAGAACGTTGGTGTCGATGGCGATGCTCATTCGGGCAGACGCATCTCGTCGACCGACACGCCTGGCTGCCCGGGCTGCGTCAGGATGCCCACCAGATCGGCAAGGCGCCGCGTCTTGGGGCGCAAGACGATCGTGCCGTTGCCGAGCACGGACCAGGCAATCTTGTCACCGGCTTGCAGACCGAGCCGTTCGCGCACGGCCCTCGGGACCGTGACTTGCCCCTTGCTGGATATCGTGGTTGGTTCAGACATTCGCGCACCAGTTTTACGTTTTCCGATATCGTAAAGAAACCGCGATGCTGCGGTCAACCTGCGGAGTCGGAGCGCGAAGCTCCAGTGCCCAGCTTCGCTGCCTCCGGCGCACCACGCACCTCTCAAGCCATCGCCGGGCCGCCCCAAGATGGCTTGACCCCCATGGGGGGCGGGCTGGGCGCAGCCCGGCCCTGGGGGCTCTCCTCAAGCCATCGCCGGGCCGCCCCAAGATGGCTTGACCCCCATGGGGGGCGGGCTGGGCGCAGCCCGGCCCTGGGGGCTCCTCTCAAGCCATCGCCGGGCCGCCCCAAGATGGCTTGACCCCCATGGGGGGCGGGCTGGGCGCAGCCCGGCCCTGGGGGATCAACGGGAAACGCATGCACGTCCCTGGATTCTCACCCCCATCCACGCGGTGTTCCCGCCGCGTCGTTCTGCTAATCTGCCAGCGCTCCGAGAGGCCGCCATGACATCCGCCGTACGCATCTCCTGCTTGCGCAACGCCTGGCTTGGCGTCGTGCTGTTTGCATTCGCGGGCTTGTCCAGCCCCGCATGGGCCGATCCGCCGGCGCTGGTGGCGCGCATGGATCGGTTTCAGGGCACCGCCACCCTGCTGCCGGCGGGCAGCACGAGCTGGTCGTACGCCAATATCAACCGCCCTTTGAGCACGGGCGACCAGGTGTGGATCGGCGCGGCCAGCCGCGCCGAGCTCGTCGCGGGATCGACGGCCATGCGCATGGGCGCCAACACCAGCCTGAGTTTGCTGGAATTGAGCGACGCCGCCATCCAACTCAAGCTGACGCAGGGAATCTTCGAGGTGCGTGTGCGCCAATCCATGCGGGGCCGCTCGTTCGAGATCGACACGCCGAATCTGGCCTTCGACCTGCAAACGCCGGGCGACTATCGCGTGAATGTGAACCCGCGGCAGGGCACCACCACCGTCATCGTGCGAGCGGGGCGAGGCATGGCCTATGGCGCCGGGGGGACGAGCTACCCGGTTGCCGGCCGCCAGATGGTGCAATTCTCCGGCAACGCGTTGCGTCCCGACGCGGGCGCGTTCAACCCACCCTTCGACGGCTTCGATCGCTGGGTTGCGATGCTCAACCGCCGCGAGGACGATTCTCTGTCTGCACGCTATCTCGGCATCGGCATGACCGGGTACCAGGGACTGGATGAATATGGCCGCTGGGAAAGCGATCCGGCCTACGGCCCGGTGTGGGTGCCGACGGCCGTGCCCGCCGGCTGGGCACCGTACCACGACGGCCACTGGGCCTGGATCGCGCCCTGGGGCTGGACCTGGATCGACGACGAGCCCTGGGGGTTCGCGCCCTTCCACTACGGCCGCTGGGCCTACCTGGGATCTGTCTGGGCCTGGGTGCCGGGCCCCGTGATCGTGCGCCCCGTCTATGCCCCTGCGCTCGTCGCCTTTGTCGGCGGCGGGGGGGGCGGCGTGCGTTGGGGGGTCTCCCTGGCCATCGGCTCGCCCGGTATCGCGTGGTTCCCGTTGGCTCCAGGGGAAATCTACCGCCCGGTCTACGCCAGCAGTCCTGCGTATGTCAACGCGATCAATCGCACCGTCATCATCAACCGCAATGTCACCATCGTGCACAACACGACGGTGGTCAACAACGTCCAGCGCACCGTGTACGTGAACCAAGGGGTGCCAGGGGCGGTCACGGCCGTGCCCGCCGCGGCGTTCGTGCGCGGACGCGCCGTGCAGCGCGTGGCTGTGCCGTTGCGCGCCGAGCAGGTCGCGGCGGCCACGGTGCGGTTCAGCCCGCCGATCGCGCCGGTGCGGCAGAGTGTCGCCGGACATCGGGCGGCCGCCGCCCCACCCCGCGCCGCCTTCGAGCGTCCGGTCCTCGCCACCCGCACGCCGCCGCCACCCTTGCACGACACCCTGGCGCAGCGCCTTGCCGCGCGCGACGGCACGGCACCAGGCGCAGGGCGCCCGCTGCTTTCACCAGATCCCGCGCGCCTCGGGCAGTTCCAGCCAGCCCGGCGCGTGCAGGTGATCCCCGTGCCGGGTCGAGTCGGGCAAGGCGCGCGCAGACATCGACCGCCGCTGTCGCGGGAGCACGCCCCGCTTGCACGGCAGCGACCCGAGAACCCGGCGCTCGCGCGAGCGGCCTTCCCCGGCGCGCAGGGAGAGCGCGGCGTGCCGCATCCTCCCATGATCGGCCATGCAGCCCACCTGGAAGGAGGGCTCGTGGCATCGCCTCCCCGCCTGCCACCGCCAGAGTACGGCAGGAACGGAGTCGCCAAGGAATCGGCCCAGCCTTCGCAGCCCCCCTATCGCGGGCGTCAACCCCGGGAGTTCCGTGCGGCCGGTGTCGCGCATCCCCGGCCGGTACCCGAACGGCAGCACGTGGCCCACCCGCCTGCGCATGGCCCCGGGCTGGCACATCGACCGGAGTCCAGGCCCGAACCCGAGAGGCATGCTGCGGCTCGCGGTCCGCGGAGTCTGCCCTGACAGGCGTCCGAGCGGACGCGGCGCCGGTGGGCCTTCCCGAGGCGTGGCAGTCCGCGCCGGCGACCCCTGCGCATCCCGAGCGCGTCTCGCCCGGGGGTTCCGATTCATCAAGCCGTCATCCATGTGTCCTAGTCTTCTGATACACAATGACAGCATGCAGATCCCAGCCCGGACGTTTCACATCGTGGTCGGTTCGACGGAGCCGATCTACCGCCAGCTGTTCGAGTTGGTGCGCCGGCGCGTTTCGGCAGGCCAGTTCCGAAGCGGCGACGAACTGCCCTCGGTGCGCGAGCTGGCGCAGGCACTGGCCGTCAACCCGATGACGGTCTCCAAGGCCTTCGGCATGCTCGAGACGGCAGGCCTGCTGCAGCGCCGGCGGGGGCTCACGATGGTCATCGCGCCCGCGCCCGCGCGCCGCGACGAGGACGCTGCGGCATTGCTGCGTCCCAGCCTGCGGCGCGCCGCGCGTGAAGCGCGCGAACTCGGCCTGACGGGTGAACAGGCGCTGCGACTGTTCCACGAAGTGCTCGACGAACCAGGGAGCGAGACGCCATGATCGACGTACGTGGGCTGCGCATCGCCTACGCCGGCTCGCCGCTGCTCGACGGCCTGGACTGGCATGTGGCACGCGGCGACGTGGTGGGGCTGGTCGGACGCAACGCGGCCGGCAAGACGACATTGCTCGAGGCCGCGCTGGGACTGCGCGAGGTCGACGCGGGGCAACTCGTGGTGCTCGGCGAGAACCCGCTGAGATTCAGCGACCCGGCGCGCGCGCGCATCGGTTACGTTCCGCAGCGCAGCGACCTGTTCGAGTGGATGACCGCCTCGCAGTTGCTGCGCTACTTCCGCAGCTTCTATCCAAGCTGGGATGGCGCCCTGGTCGATTCGTTGATGCGCCGCTGGGACATCCCGGCCGACCAGCTCATCGGCAAGCTCTCCGGCGGGCAGCAACAGCGCCTGTCGATCATTCGTGCACTGGCGCATCAGCCCGATCTGCTGCTGCTCGACGAGCCGGTCTCGGCACTCGATCCGGCCGCGCGCCGCGACTTCATTCGCGAAATCGTCGCCCACGTGGCCTCGCAGGGCACGACCATCGTGTTCTCCACCCACCAGTTCGCCGACCTGGAGCGCGTCGCCCTGCAGGTGGCGTTCCTGCATGCGGGGCGCATCGCGCTGCAGGCCGGGCTCGGCGAGCTTCTAGAGACCACGCGCCGGCTCACCGGCAACGTCACCGAGTTGTGCGCCGTCGCGCGTTGCCGCGGCTGGCAGGTGCTGGCCTCGAGCGCACTCGAAGGCGCACACGGGCACGTCATCGTACGCGGCGACTTCAGCGGCGACGACGGCGAAGGGCGCATGTCGCTCGAGGACCTGTTCGTGGAGATCACCCGATGACGCAGCTTGCCGTGCTTCGCGCCGGCGGCGTCGCCCGCGTCGTCTGGGCGCTGCCGCTGCGCCTGCGCAACACACGCGGGGAACTGCTGCGGATCGTCGGTCTGCTGGCCCTGTTGCTGTTCGTCGGGCTCTCCGCGGGCATGGCGCTGTTGCACGTGCATCTCGCCGACCACGCGGAGCCGACCCGCGCCGCGCACCGATTCGCCGCAGGCGCAATGCCGATCGCGCTGCGCGTCGCCTGCATCACGATCGGTCTCGTCGTCTACTGCGGGCAGATCCTGTTGTCGATGAACGTACCGCTGCAGAACGATCCCACTGCGGCACGGCTGGTCCCGGGACACGTGACGAGTCTGCGCGCCGCCAGCTTGCTGGTCTGGGCTGCGGGCAGCGCGATCACGATCGCCTGCGCCGCGG
The DNA here is from genome assembly GCA_021815805.1 of Pseudomonadota bacterium. GTDB lineage: Bacteria > Pseudomonadota > Gammaproteobacteria > Burkholderiales > Burkholderiaceae_C > Thiomonas_A. Next base: position 8,654 of record JAKAZQ010000004.1, read on the forward strand.
TCGCGGCGGGATGGCTGGGCGTCTTGTTCGCAGCGATGACGAGTGTCTTCGCGGCCCTTTTGATGCTGGGCGCCAAGGACTCCCGCTGGATGTTGGCGGTGGCAGTCGCGCCGAGTCTGCTGCTCGCGAGCGGCATCCTGCGCGTGCCGGCACGCCTGGCAGCCAAGGCGGGCATGGCGCATCCGCTGCTCGTCGTCGGCGTGGCGGTCTGCACCGCCGTGTTCGCGGCGTGGTTCGCCATCGACGGTGGCGACGCGCGACACCGTCGGCGCTTCGACGCACGGCGCATGCTGCTGCAGCGCGGAAGTTGGCAAGCTCTACGCACCCAGCCCGGCAAGCACCGCGTACTGGACTGGCTGACCGCCCCCTCGTCGCGTTGGCTGCGCCCGATCGACGACGCGCGCAGCAAGCCGTTCGATCGCCTCATGCTCGGCTTCGGTCCTGAGCTTCACTGGACCTCGCTGCTGAAGATGGCGGGGCGTGCTTCAGCCTTGTTCGTCGTACTGGCGCTGGTGCAGGAGACCTGGCACGGCATGCACGGCGGATTCCTGCGCATCGCGCCGATGGTGTGGCTGGGTATCGCCGGCAGCATGGGGACGCCGCTCGTCGCCAGGGCGCTGGTCAATACACGCGCCGAACAGGCACTGCTGCGGCTGCTCCCGACCGCTCCGAGCGGTGCGGATCTGACCCGTCGGATCGGCGCGCGTGGCGTCGTGTCCGCGCTGCTGCCGCTCGGCGCCATCGCGCCGGTTCTGCTGGGACTGGCGCTGATCCAGCGGCTGTGGCCCCCATATCAGGCTGCCGCGTGGGTCCTCGCCGCGACCGCGCTCGGGAGCTTGCCTTGCCTGTCGCTGCTGCGCGACTGGTCGCGCGTGCAGACGTCCACGACCCACCACGCCTCGTCCAGCACCCTGCTCCCGATGATGGCCGGACTCGCCACGTCCTACCTGGCGGGAGCCTGGGTGCTCTGGCTGCACCAATCCGCACTGCTGCCGGTTCTCGTCGCCACGATGGTGGGCGGACTGACCGTCGCGCGATGGCGACGCAGGTCCGCGCGCTGGCCGGTCATGATCCCGGTCGGCCGCGGCGCACGCGCTCGCGTCAAGAGTGCCTCATGAACACCGGCGCTGCCCGCACGCCTGCCTATTGCGGGAAATGGTTCCCACCTCGGAGACTTCGATGGCATTCGGACAACCCAGCGGCCTGCAGCGTCAGGTCATCAGCACCCTGGACGGCAACGGCCGCGACTTCATGGGCCTCGATACCCTGGCCTGGAAGTACCCGGACAACTCCATCGTCTCGGGATCGCTGCTGACCGTCGAGAGCAACCACTTCTGCGTGCTCAAGAGCCGCGGCGCGGTGCTCGACGTGTACGAGACCGGCCAGCACCAGCTGACGACACCCGACAAGCCCATCCTCGGCTCGATCGTGCAGGGCTTTTTCGGCGGCAACTCGCCGTGGCAGTACGAGGCCATCTACATCCAGCGCAGCAAGCTTCTGGCGCAGAACAAGGGCATCGCCACGTCGAAGGAAATGGCGGTGATGGAGTACACGGTCGACTACTACGTGCACGTCGACAGCAAGGACGACGCGGTGCAACTGATCACCCACATGCCCTTCGCAGGCGACCGCATTCCGACCGCCGAGCTGACGGCGTACGCGGGCCCGGTGATCGAGCAGGCGATCAACCAGGTCGTGCAGGTCACGCCGATGGAGCAGGTCAACGAGCGCATCGGCGACATCATCGAACTGGCCAAAGGCCACCTCAGCGAGTTCCTGAAGATCTACGGCGTGCACCTCAACGACGTCAAGGTGCTGATCATGCCGCAGGACGCCCGCATGCGCGAGCTGATCTCGCTGCGCGCCTTCGGCATGAGTGAAATGGACGCCGCGCGCATGTACCTGGCGCTGAAAATGGCGGAAAAAGGGCTCGTCTCGGCACCCAACGCCGCAGCCGGCGCGCCCTTCCAGATCGGTGCTGCGATGATTGGAAGCTTCGACCTTGCCGGCATGAGCGGCAACAAGGCGAGCGGCAGCAAGGCCTGAGTCCATCCCCCCGCCGGCCGCGACCCGGCGGCCGGCGCCACTGCGCCGCGAGACCCCCCATGAGCCAGAGCGACAACCCCATCGACGATGCCGGTGCCCTCAAGCGCCTGCTGGTCAACCTCTACACCGGCTGGGGCTACAACGCCTACCGGCAGGAAAACCGCGACCGCGCCGACGATCTGCTGGTGCGCAACGGCGTCTGCAGCCTGCTGGCCGAAGCTCGGGCAGCGCTGGCAGCACGCGCCCAAGGCCTGCGGCGCGACATCCCGACGCCGAGCCGCGACGACCCGTTCCCGGGCGCTGCCGAGCGCGCGCGCATACGAGAGCTCGAAGGTGTCGACCGCGACATCGAAGCGCTCGAGGCGGTGATCCGTCACCTGCCCGTGCCCGAGAACGACTCGACCTGGATCCGGCACCGCGCGGAAGCGGACTTCCTGCCCCGGCTGACCCAGGCCGACCTGGGCATGGCCGAGCAGGCGTTGCGCCTGCGTGAATTGGCACGCAGCGACGCAGCCGACGTTGTGCAGGCGCTGCGCGCTCCGATCTCCGCGCTGCGCAGGGCGATCGACGCACGCAAGGCCGTGCTGGCAGGGTGAGCGGCGCTGCGCCATGCGCATCTCGACGCGGTGGCCCGGCAGTGTGCCGATCCGCGCTTGCCGCCCGCGTCGTACTCAGCAAAGCACACCGATCCCCTACGCTGCGCTGTCGCCTACCATGGCGCCGGCACCCATCCGCGTCCCGCCATCACCCGGCGTTTCCTTCATCCACCGCTCCGCCGCCTTGACACGCCGTCTCGACCCCTGGTTCCTGGCGCTGCTCGCCGCACTCGGCCTGCTGCCTTTCGCGCCTTTCGCGGTGCCGATCGTCGCCGCGCTGGCGCTGGCGGCGGCCAGCCTGCCGCTGCAGATCCGCCTCGAGGCACGCATGCCGGCATGGCTGGCCGCCAGCGTGGTCACGCTGGCCTGGACCCTGCTGGCGGCGCTGCCGCTGCTGGCGCTGGCCGCGCTGCTCGCGCCGGCCGTGCCGCGCCTGGCGCAGACACAGTTCGATGTCGAGGCCCTGGTGCAGGCGGCGGTACGCGCGCCGTGGGTCGGCTCGCTGCTGGCGTCGCACCAGGACGCGCTGCGCGCGTGGCTGGCGCAGAACCAGCCGGCGTTGCTGCTGCAGCATCACGTCGCGGAAATCCGGCTGGTCGGCGAACATGTGCTGGGCCTGCTGGTGCATGCGCTGCTCGCGCTGGCCATCCTGTGGGTCGTGCTGTGGCGCCGCGAACACGTGGCCCACGCGCTGCGCAGCAGCCTGTCGCGCGTGGTCTCCGCGGAGCTGGCGCAACGCGTCGAACACCATGGCCTGGTCGCCACCCAGGCCACCATCGTCGGCAGCGTCGGCCTGGCCGTCTGGGATACCCTGCTGAGCGCGCCGCTGTTCGCGTTCACGGGCATGCCGCGCTGGTATGCCTGGAGCGTGGCCGTGGGCATGCTGTCGGTGATCCCGGCCGGCACCGGCGTCGCGCTGGTGCTGGCCACCGCGCTGCTGGTCACCCAGGGCCATCTGCTGTCCGGGCTGCTGGTGCTGGCACTCGGGCACGTGATCACCCTGTCGGGCGACGTGCTGGTCAAGCCCAAGCTGATCGGCGCCGCCGGTCACGCGCCCTTTCTGCTCGTGGTGCTGGCGATTTTCGGCGGCCTCGCCACCTTCGGGATGGTCGGCCTGATCCTCGGGCCGGTGCTCGTGCTGACGGCGCGCGCCGTGGTGTTCGAGGACGATTGAACGGCGCAGCCGCGCGCGCCGATCATGGCCGGTGCGCACATGGGGACATGCCCCACCGCGCCGCCACCGGGCGTTCAGGCCGCGGCACAATCGGCGGCCTTGCCTGTCCTTGCCATGAAGTCCGCCGCCGTACCGCCGCTGCCCGGCCCGAGTTGCCGGCGCCGCGCCGCGCGCGCTGCCGGCCTGCCCGATGCGCTGATGGCCTGCGCCGTGCTGGGTCTCGGCGTCGTCGCCTGGCTGCGCCTGCCGGCGCTCACCGCGGCCGAAGCCGCCGCGGCGCGGCAGCAGCAGCAGGCCGCGCAGGCCGCCGAAAATCTTGCGCAATGGCTGTACGCGCTGCGCACCAGCGGGCTCGACCTGTCGCGCCATGCCGCGCGCCGCAGTTTGCTGCCGGTGCCCGGCGAGCCGCGCATCGACTGCCGACGCCAGGCCTGCTCGGCGGCCGAGCTGGCCGAGGAGGCATGGTCGCAATGGGCCCGCGCCACCGCGGCGCAGCTTCCCGGCGCCCGCGCCGACTTGCACTGTCGCGCCGCGCACGACCGCGGCCTGCCGCCGGCGCCGCCGGGCATCGTGGCGGATGCGGTGTGCCGCCTGCGCCTCGACCTGCCGCAGGTGCCGGACGCGCACTGGATCTGGCAGTTCCGCGCATGAGATCGGAGCGTGGCGCAGGGCTCCTGGAGTGCCTGGTCGGGCTCGCGCTGGGCCTGCTCGTGCTGCAGGCCCTGGTCGATGCGCTGGCACGCGCCGCGCAGGCCGTGCAGGCCCAGCGCGCCGCGCTGCTGCAACGCGAGGCGCAGGACATCCTGCACGAGGTGGTGCGAGCCGTGATCGAGGCTTCCGGCCCGCCGCCGCCATCCGGCGCCGCGCCGGCGCAGCCGCGCCTGGCGGTCGCGCCCGGCGCGGCCGGGGAGCGCCTGCAGGTCGGGTTGCGGGCGCGGGCGACGCGCGGCCTCTGCGGCGATGCGTCGCTCGACCAGGCCGTGCACCATGTCCACCACCTCGACCTCGACCGCGCCGGCACGCTGCGCTGCGCGGTCGACCACGGCGTGGCGCAGCCGCTGGCCGACCACCTCGGGCGCTGGCGCCTGCACGCTGTCGAGGCCTCCGGGCCGGCGCATGCGCCGCGCTGGCGCATGCTGGAGGCCGCGCGCGTGCGCGACTGGCGGCGTGTCGTGCTGCTGCAGATCACGCTGCGCGCGCCGCCGCCGCCGGGTCGCGAGGCCGCGGCGGCGCAGCCGATCTCGCTGTGCCTGGCGCTGCCGCCGCTCGACACCGCGTCGGCGCCGCCGCCGTCATGACGCGGGCCTGCCGCACGCGGCTGACGCGGCGCCCGCCGCGCGGGCTGGCGCTGCCGGCCGCCCTGCTCCTGCTGCTCCTGCTGGCACTGCTGCTGGCGGCCGGGCAGCGCAGCGCGGCCCTGCAGTGGCGGGCCGCCGCGTTGCGCGCGACGCGCCTGCAGGCGCGCGCCGATGCACGGGCCGCCGCCGACGCCGCGCAGCGGTGGCTGCTGGCGCTGGCGCTGCGGCCGGCGACGCAACGCGGCGAAGCGCGGCAAGATGCCCTGCCGCGCGCCTGGAGCGATGCCCCCGACCCCGCGCGCCTCCCCTGGCCGCGGGCCTGGAGCCGCGGCATCGATGGCTGCCGCGGCGCCTGCGGCTTCCGGCTGCAGGCGCTGGCCTCGACCGACGGCGGCAGCCGCGGCGCGGCGCGGCCGGCCCGCGCCCTGCGCATCCACGCCTATGCCGACGGCCCCGCGCCCGCGGTGCTGCAGCGCGACGTGCTGCTGCTGCAGGAGGCCTCGGGCAGGCCGCGCCTGCTGCGGCTCGGCGAGCGCAGCCTGCGATGAGCCGGTGCGCCGCCGCGCGCGCGCCCCGCGGCGCGACCCTGCCCGAGTTGCTGGTCGTGCTCGCGCTGCTCGGGCTGCTCGGCGTCGTCGCGCAAGGCCTGCTGCAGCCGGCGCTGCAGCGGGCGCGGCGTGGCGCCGCCGGCGCCGCGCTGCTCGAACTGGCGCTGCGCCAGGAGCGCCACCTGGCGCGCCACGGGCGCTATGCGGTGGATCCGCGGGCCCTCGGCCTGGCGCCGGCGCCCGACGGCAGCGTGGCCTGGCCGAGCCCGGCCCGGCCCTGGTATGCGCTGCGCCTGCACGGCGCCGCGTCGAACGCGCCCGGCTTGCGCGGCTATCGGGCCGTGGCGACGCCGCAGGGGCTGCAGTCCGGGGATGCATGCGGCAGCCTGAGCATCGACCAGGCCGGGCGCCGGCAGGCGGCCTGCGACGGCGGGTGGTGAACCGCGCGGATGCGACAATGCCGCAGCAGCGATGACCCTTACCCTTTTCGCCTTCCTGCGCCGCGCGATGCGCGCCCTGCCCGGCGCGCTCGGCGTGCTCGCGCTCGCGGCGCCGGCGCACGCGGGCGGCGCCGCGCCCCCGCCCGCCGCCGCCGGCTGGGTCACGGCCTGGGAATCTCCCGGGCAATCGATTCCGCAGGGGGCGCAGGTGCCGACCTATCGCAAGGCGCCTGCGCTGCGCGACCAGACGCTGCGCCAGTTGATCGTGCCCGAGTTGTCCGGGCGGGAACTGCGCGTGCGCATCTCCAACCGCTGGAGCGACACCGCGCTGCGCATCGATGCCGCCAGCATCGGCGCCGCGCGGCGCGGCGCCGGGGTCTGGCCGGCGACCCTGCGGACCCTGTACTTCGCCGGCCGCACGCAGGTCGTCGTCGCGCCGCATGGCGTGGTCTGGAGCGATGTCACGCAGGAGCCGGTGCGCGCAGGCCGGGCGCTCGCCGTGAGCCTGTACCTGGCGTCCTCGGTCGTGCCGCGCGGCTGGCATCGCTGGGGGGGCCAGGTGCAGTTCGTGTCGGCACTCGGCAACCACGTCGACGACGCCGGCGGCGGGGCTTTTCCCGGGCGCCTGACCTCCTACCTCTGGCTCGACCGCGTGGACGTGCTGCCGCGAACCCCGTCGGCCGCGCTGGTCGCCATCGGCGACTCGATCACCGACGGCATGCGCTCGCGCCTGGACGCGCGCCAGAGCTGGCCCCAGCAGCTCGGCGCGCTGTTGCGCGCACGCGGCGTGCACGACCTCGCCGTGCTCAACGCCGGCATCAGCGGCAACCGGCTGCTGGCCGACTCGGCCTGCTGGGGCGAGGCGCTGCGCCGGCGCTTCGCACGCGACGCGTTGCAGGTCGCCGGGGTGCGCGCGGTGATCGTGCTGATCGGCATCAACGACATCGAGTTCGGCTACACGCCGCAGCGCCGCGGCCTCGACTGCGACGCCCCGCACCTGCGCCCGGACGCCGCGCAACTCGAGCAGGCGCTGCAGCTACTGGCGCGGCAGGCGCATGCCCGCGGCGTACGCCTGTACGCCGCCACGCTCACCCCGGCCGACCTGCCTGCGGCACGCGAGTCGCTGCGCCTGCAGCTCAACCGCTGGATCCGCCACAGCCCCGAGTTCGACGGCGTGGTCGACTTCGACGCGGCGCTGCGCGACCCCCGGCATCCGAGCCGTCTGCGCGCGCGCTTCGACAGCGGCGACCACGAACACCCGTCGGATGCCGGCTATGCCGCGATGGCGCGCGCGGCGCTGGGCGTGGCCGTGCGCGAGGCGGCGTGGTCCTCGGCATCCCAGCTGCGCGCCAGCGCGTCGAGCGCATCCAGCACCGGCGCCAGTTGCTCGCCGCGAGGCGTCAGTCCGTAGCTGACCTGCGGCGGGATGGTCGGCACGTGTTGCCGCTCGACCACCCCGGCCTGTTCCAGCAAGCGCAGGCGCGCGGTCAGCAGTCGCGACGAAATGCCGGGAATCGCGCGCTTCAGTGCGCCGAAGCGCTGGGTTCCGCGCGTGCGCAGCACCCACAGCACGTAGGTGGTCCAGGGTCCCATGAGCAGGCGCAGCAGGGCGTCCATGGGACAGGTCGTGTCGGAAGTGCGTGGCATGACGTATGGGGCAAGGATCTCGGTGGTTACGAAAGCGTACCTACTTTCTTTTGTCACCTGGGGGATGCATCATGCAATTTTTGTCGATGCACCACAAGGAGAAAACAATGGCGAAGATCCTGGTCCTCTACTACAGCACCTGGGGACATGTCGAACGCATGGCGCAAGAGGTCGCCAGCGGTGCGCGCTCGGTGCCGGGCGTCGAGGTGACGGTCAAGCGCGTGCCGGAAACCATGCCGGCGCAAACCCTGGCGGCCATCCACGCGAAAACCCAGCAGGAGGCGCCGGTCGCCGAGCCCGGTGAACTCGGGGACTACGACGCCGTGATCTTCGGCACGCCGACGCGTTTCGGCAACATGTGCGGGCAGATGCGCAACTTCCTCGACCAGACCGGCCAGCTCTGGCAACAGGGCAAGCTGGTGGGCAAGATCGGCAGCGTGTTCGCCAGCACGGCGACCCAGCACGGCGGTCAGGAAACCACCATCACGTCCTTCCACACCACGCTGCTGCATCACGGCATGGTGGTGGTCGGCGTGCCCTATGCCTGCCCGCAACTGACCAACATGGACGAAATCACCGGCGGCACGCCGTACGGCGCCACCACGCTGAGCAAGGGCGATGGCAGCCGCATGCCCAGCGACAACGAACTCGCGGTGGCTCGCTACCAGGGCCAGCACGTCGCTGGCATCGCCAGCAAGATGTTCGGCTGACCCACGCCGACGCGCGCGTGCCGGGGCGCGCGGCGGCCTTGCGTACCATCGGGGCGGCGCCGTCGGCCGGCGCCGCTTCCGGGGGATGGCCATGGCGCCGCGCGCTGACCAGCAGACCGACTACATCATCGTGGGCGCCGGCTCCGCCGGCTGCGTGCTCGCGCATCGCCTGAGCGAACGGCGCGACACGGCGGTATGCCTGCTCGAGGCCGGCGGCGAACACGCCTCGGCGCTGATCGACACCCCGCTGGGCATCGCCCCGCTGCTGCGCGGGCGGCGCTACAACTGGTACCTGCAGACCGAGGCCCAGCCCGAGTTGCGCGGGCGTCAGCTGTACTGGCCGCGCGGCAAGGTGCTCGGGGGCAGCAGCAGCATCAATGCCATGGTCTACATGCGCGGCCACCCCGGCGACTACGACGACTGGGCCGCGGCCGGCAACGCGGGATGGGCCTGGAGCGATGTGCTGCCGCGCTTCCTGCGCCACGAGTGCGCGCGCTTCGGGGATGCCGCGCGGCACGGCGTCGACGGGCCGCTGCATGTCGAGGCCTTGCGCAGCCCGAATCCGCTGAGCCTCGACTTCGTGCGCGCCGGCGTGGCCTGCGGGCTGCCGCTGCGCGAGGATTTTCACGACAGCGACGACCCCGAGGGCTGCGGGCTCTACCACGTCACGCAATGGCAGGGGCGGCGCTGGAGCGCGGCGCGCGCCTTTCTCGATCCGGTGCGCCAGCGCAGCAACCTGCAGGTGCGCACCGGCTGCCGGGTGCGGCGGGTGCTGTTCGAGGGGCGGCGCGCGGTCGGCGTGGAACTCGACGGGCCGCAGGGCCGGCAGGTGCTGCGTGCCCGCGCGGAAGTGCTGTTGTGCGCCGGCGCGGTGCATTCGCCGCAGTTGCTGCTGCTGTCCGGAGTCGGCGACGCCGCCGCGCTGCGCGCGCTGGGCATCCCGCTGGTGCTCGACCTGCCGGGGGTCGGGCGCAACCTGCAGGATCATCTCGACATCGCGGTGTCGATGCGCGAGCATTCCCACGCCGCGGTCGGAGTCGGCCCGCGCATGCTGCCGCGCCTGCTGGGCGCCGCATGGCGCTACCGGCGCCGGCACGACGGGCTGCTGAGCAGCAACGCCGCGGAAGCCGGGGGCTTCGCGCGGTCGCGCCGCGGCCTGGATCGTCCCGACCTGCAATTGCATTTTCTGCCGTCGCTGCTGCGCGACCACGGGCGCCGGCTGGTCTGGGGCTACGGCGTGACCCTGCATGTGTGCGCGCTGCGCCCGGCCAGTCGCGGCAGCATCCGGCTGCAGACCCCCGACGTGCTGACTCCGCCGCGCATCGACCCGGCCTACCTGAGCCATGCCGACGACCTGCCCACGCTGCGCGCCGGGCTGCGCCTGGCGCGCCGCATCCTGGGCGCACCGGCGTGGGGGAGCAAGGCCGGCGTGGAACGGGCTCCCGGCCCGGCGGTCGGCGACGCCGACGCGCCGCTGGACGCCTACATCCGCGAACACGCCGAGACCATCTATCACCCGGCCGGCAGCTGCCGCATGGGCAACGACCCGCTGGCCGTGGTCGACAGCCGGCTGCGGGTGCGCGGCCTGGACGCGCTGCGCGTCGCCGACGCGTCGATCATGCCGACGCTGATCGGCGGCAACACCAACGCCGCGACGATGGTGATCGGCGAGATGGCCGCCGACTTTCTGCACGGGCGGGCGTGACCCGCCCCGCACGGACTCAGCCGTGCAGCCCGCGCTCGTCGGGTTCGTCGGTGGACGTGGAAATGACGCTGACCGCGCCGCCGTGCATGCGCCGCCACAGGTACAGGCCGTAACCCGACAGTGCGTAGGCGCAGAACAGGCCGAACAGCACCAGCGGCGGCCGGTACGCGATCAGGCCGATCAGCAGCACGATCAGGAACAGCGTGATGAACGGCACGCTGCGCCGCAGGCTGACCGCCTTGAAGCTGTAGAACGGGACGTTGGTGACCATGCTCATGCCGGCGAACGCGGTCACCGCGAAGGCGCCCCATGCGACGTGCGCGCCGCGGACCTGCGAATCCGTCAGCACCCAGATGAAGCCGGCCACCAGCGCCGCGGCGGCCGGGCTGGGCAGGCCCTGGAAGTAGCTCTTGTCGACGACGCCGATGTTCGTGTTGAAGCGCGCCAGGCGCAGCGCAGCGCCGGCGCAGTAGACGAATGCCGCCAGCCAGCCCAGCTTGCCCAGCCCGTGCAGCGACCACTGGTACATGACCAGCGCCGGGGCGGCGCCGAACGAGACCATGTCGGCGAGCGAGTCGAACTGCGCGCCGAACTCGCTTTGCGTGTGGGTCATGCGCGCCACCCGGCCATCCAGGCTGTCGAGCAGCATGGCGACGAAAATGGCCGTGGCGGCATGGTCGAAATCGTGCCCCATGGCCATCACCACGGCATAGAACCCGGCGAACAGCGCGGCCGCGGTGAACGAGTTGGGCAGCAGGAAGATGCCCCTTCGACGCCGCCCGCCGCGCGGCAGGTCCTCGCCCGGATCGGGCAAGCCGAGGTCCAGGTGCGGATCGTCGTCGTGCGCCGGGCGCGAGCGCGCGCGCCCGCGGTTGTCGGGAAAGCGGCTGACGTTGCGTGTCATCCGGCGACCTCACGCGGCTGCGCGAACGACGCCAGCACGGTGCTGCTGGCGTGCACCTTGTCGCCGATGGACACCCTGGGCTGGGCATCCAGCGGCAGGTACAGGTCGACGCGGGAGCCGAAGCGAATGAACCCGAAGCGCTCGCCGCGGTGCAGGCTCTGGCCGGGGGCGACATAGCACAGCACACGGCGGGCGATCAGCCCGGCCACCTGCACCACCGTGACGGTGCGCTCGCCACAGCGCATGACCAGCGCGTTGCGCTCGTTCTCCAGCGACGCCTTGTCCAGGTCGGCGTTGAAAAAACGCCCCGGGAAGTAGCGCACCTCGAGCACGTCGCCGTCCACCGGCGCGCGGTTGGAGTGGACGTTGAACACGTTCATGAACACGCTGATGCGCAAGGCCTCGCGCTGCGCGTACGGGTCCTGCGAGCGCCCCAGCGAGACGATGCGCCCGTCGGCCGGCGACACCACGGCCAGCGGATCCGTCGGCACGCGGCGCGGCGGGTCGCGGAAGAACTGCACCACGAATACGGCGACGATCCACAGCGGGATCGACCAGGCGAAGCCGGCAAACAGCCATACGAGCAGCGAGGCCACCAGCGCGGCGGCGATGAACGGCCAGCCCTCGCGGGCCAGGATCGGGTGCGGGTAGTCCATAGGGACAAGTGTAGCGGCGGCGGCGCGAAAGGCGGCGCGGGCCCGGGCTGCTAAGCTTGCCGGCAGGCCGATGCCGCCGAGCCGGCATCGCGCATCGCGCCCTTCCGGCGGCGCACGCCGCGCGCGCGCGGCGTCGCGGGGGGCGCACTTCCGCCCCCAGCCTGCCGAGGATCCGCCGCATGCCGCTTCGCCCGCGCCCTTCCCATGCCCCCCTGCTTGCCGCTTTGCTGGCCGGCGGCGTCGTCGCGGCCACGCCCGCGCTGGCCGCGGCTGCCGCACTCAAGCCCGGCCTGTGGAGCTATTCCCTGCTCACGCGCCGCGGCGACGGCCCGCCGATGAACCTGGCGCAGATGCTGCGCAGCCTGCCCGCCGCCGCGCGCCCGCGGGTGGAGGCCCGCCTGCGCGCGCAGGGCATGGGCATCGGCCCGGACGGCGGGTTGCGCATCTGCCTCGATGCCGGCTCGCTGTCCGCCGGGCACCCGCCGCTGCACCTGCCCGGGCGCTGCACCGAGCACTGGAAGCTGAGCGCGCCGGGCGACTGGAACTTCCACTACGCCTGCACCCAACCGACGGTGGACGGACGCGGCAGCCTGCGCATCAGCGCGCCGACCTCCTACGCGTCGGACTACACGGTCACGGGCCCGCAGGGCAGCGTATCGGGCAGCGCGCACGCGCACTGGCTCGCCAGTGCCTGCGGCGGCGTGCCGCCGCTGGGCATGGCGCGCTGACGGGCGCGAAGGGTCGCGCCGGGGCCCGCACGGCTTGCGGAAGGGTGCCTGACCCAAAAACGCAACGCACCCGTTGCGTTGCGTTAACAAGCGGACTACAGTGGTGTCCAACGGAGGTCGCACAGACCACCCAGTCCTGGAGGAACCACGCCATGAACACCCCGCGCATCGCCCGCACCGCTCTCGTCGCCGCGCTCGCTTTCGGGCTCGCCGCGGCCGCTCCCGCCTGGGCCGACGGCTACTACGGCCACGAGGATCACGACGGCTTCGGCCCGGCCGCGGTGATCGCCGGAATCGCCGCGGCGGTGATCGCCGCGCCCTACGTCTTCGGCGGTGCGCGCGTGGTCGCGCCGGCGCCGGTCTATGCGCCGCCGCCGGTGCAGTACGCGCCGCCGGTGGTCTACGCACCGCCGACCTACGCCTACACGCCGCCGCCCGCCTACGTGGTGGCCCCGGCGCCGGCCTATTACGGCCACCGCGACGGCTGGCATCGCCAAGAAGGCTGGCGCGGCGAAGACGACCGCTGAGTCGCATGCCCGGACCAGCCGACGCCGGCGTCGCCGCGTCGCGCGGCGGTCGCCCGTCGCGGGAAGCCGCGCGCCAGTTGCGCGAACGCATTCTCGACGCGGCCACCGACCTGATGCTGGAGCAGGGCTACGGCTCCACCAGCATCGAGGCCGTGGCCGCGCGCGCCGGCGTCTCCAAGCGCACGCTCTACCACCGCTTCGCCGACAAGGGCGCGCTGGTGCAGGCGGTGGTCGGGCGTGTCGTCGACGCGGCGCGCCCGGCGGATGCGGCGCCGGCGGCGCCCGAGGATCTCGCGTCCAGGCTGCAGGCATTCGGCCGCCAGGCGCTGCGCGCGGCGCTGTCGCCGCGCGTGCTCGCGCTGTACCGGCTGATCATCGGCGAATCCCACCGCTTCCCCGACCTGCTGAGCGCGGTCGCCATGTCCGGAGGGCGCGCGCAGGCAGTGCGGCAGCTGTCGGCGTGGATGCGCCAGGAGCTGCCGGGGCTCGACGAGCAAGCCGCCGAGTTCGCCGCGCAGCAGTTTCTGCAGATGCTGGTGTCCCTGCCCCAGCTGCGCGCCATGGGCATCGGCGCGCCGATGTCGCCCGAGGAAGGCGAGCAATGGGTGCAGCGCAGCGTGCGCCTGCTGCTCGACGGCCTGCGCGTCGCGGGCGGCGCGCAGGCTCCGGCTACGCCGTCCGGCGTGCCGTGTGCTTCACGGCGCTGACGCGGCGCCCCGGCGCGAGCGCCGGAGCCGGCCTCGGCCGCTTCAGTTCTTCGACTTGTCGACCAGCTTGTTGGCCTTGATCCACGGCATCATCGCGCGCAGCTGCTCGCCGACCACCTCGATCGGATGCTCACGGGTGATGCGGCGGCGCGAGGTCAGCGTGGGTGCGCCGGCGCGGTTCTCCAGGATGAAGCTCTTGGCGTATTCGCCGGTCTGGATGTCCTTCAGGCACTGGCGCATGGCTTCGCGCGTGGCGTCGGTGACCATGCGCGGGCCGGTCACGTATTCGCCATACTCGGCGTTGTTGGAGATCGAGTAGTTCATGTTGCCGATGCCGCCTTCGTAGATCAGGTCGACGATCAGCTTGAGCTCGTGCAGGCACTCGAAATAGGCCATTTCGGGCGCATAGCCCGCCTCGACCAGGGTTTCGTAGCCGGCCTTGATCAGCTCGACGGTGCCGCCGCACAGCACGGCCTGCTCGCCGAACAGATCGGTCTCGGTTTCCTCGCGGAAGCTGGTCTCGATGATCCCGGCACGTCCGCCGCCGTTGGCCATCGCGTACGACAGCGCGAGATCGCGCGCCTTCTTCGACTTGTCCTGCGCCACCGCGACCAGATGCGGCACGCCGCCGCCCTGCGTGTAGGTGCTGCGCACCGTGTGGCCCGGGGCCTTCGGCGCGATCATGATGACGTCGAGATCCTCGCGCGGCACGACCTGGCCGTAGTGGATGTTGAAGCCGTGCGCGAACGCCAGCGCCGCGCCCTTCTTGGCGTTCGGCTCGACGTGATCGCGATACACCTGGGCGATGTTCTCGTCTGGCAGCAGGATCATCACCACGTCGGCGCCCTTGACGGCGTCGTCGACTTCCTTGACGCTCAGGCCGGCCTTCTTCGCCTTGTCCCACGAAGCGCCGCCCTTGCGCAGGCCGACCGTGACCTTCACACCGCTCTCGCTCAGGTTCAGCGCGTGGGCGTGGCCCTGCGAACCGTAGCCGATGATCGTGACCTTCTTGCCCTTGATCAGCGACAGGTCGCAATCCTTGTCGTAGTAAACCTTCATGCTCGCTCCTGCGGGCGAAAGTGTGTCGGAACATTCCCACGAGCCTTTCGCCCGTCGTGTGTTCCCTGGAGCCGGGGACGGCCCATGGCTCTTGGGGTTTTCGTGGGAATGGGGGGCGGGGCCGCCCTCGTTGGTTGCGGAGGGTCGAGCTTACACGCGCAGCACGCGCTCGCCGCGGCTGATGCCGCTGGCGCCGGTGCGCACCGTCTCCAGGATCGAGGTGCGCTCGACGGCCTGCAGGAAGGCATCGAGCTTGGCCTCGTCGCCGGTGAGTTCGATGGTGTAGCTCTTGTCGGTGACGTCGATCACGCGGCCGCGGAAAATGTCGGCCATGCGCTTCATTTCCTCGCGCTCCTTGCCGACCGCGCGCAGCTTGATGAGCATCAGCTCGCGCTCGATGTAGTTGGCCTCGGTCAGGTCGACCACCTTGACCACGTCGATCAGGCGATTCAGGTGCTTGGTGATCTGCTCGATCACGTCGCTCGAGCCGCGCGTGACGATGGTCATGCGCGACAACGACGGATCCTCGGTCGCGGCCACCGACAGGGACTCGATGTTGTAGCCGCGCGCGGCGAACAGGTCGACCACGCGCGACAGGGCTCCGGGCTCGTTCTCGAGCAGCACGGCGATGATGTGTTTCACGTACGGACTCCTCCCCGGGCTTCGCGCGTCGCCGGTAAGCGGCGCCTGGCTCCGGAGTCAGGTGGGAAAGGGCCGCGCCGCACGACGCCGGGCGCGGCGACGGATCTCAGAGGTCCTCGGACCCCAGCAGCATGTTGGTGATGCCCTTGCCGGCCTGCACCATCGGCCACACGTTGCTCGTCGGATCGATGACGAATTCGATGAACACCGTGCGATCCTTCATCGCCAGCGCCTGCTGCAGCGCCTCGCGCACCTGCGACGGCTTGTGCACGCGCATGCCGACGTGGCCGTAGGCTTCGGCCAGCTTGACGAAATCCGGCAGGGAATCCATGTAGGAGTGCGAATAGCGTCCGGCATATTCGATCTCCTGCCACTGACGCACCATCCCCAGGTAGCCGTTGTTGAGCAGAAGCACTTTCACCGGTGTGCCGTATTGCAGGCAGGTGGCGAGCTCCTGGATGTTCATCTGGATCGAACCGTCGCCGGTGATGACCACGCACTCGGCATCGGGGCGCGCCAGCTTGATGCCCATCGCGTATGGCAGGCCGACGCCCATCGTGCCCAGCCCCCCGGAGTTGATCCAGCGCCGCGGATGGTCGAAGCGGTAGTACTGGGCCGCCCACATCTGGTGCTGTCCGACGTCGGAGCAGATGTAGGTTTCCTGCTCGCGCGTGAGCTCGTGCAGGGTCTCGATCACGAACTGCGGCTTGATCACGTCGTCCGAGCGCTCGTAGCTCAGGCACTCGCGCCTGCGCCACTCGTTGATCTGCTTCCACCACGCCGCCATCGCCGCGCTGTCGGGCTTGCGACCCTCGGCGAGCTGCTGCTCGATCTGCTCGATCAGGTCCGACAGCACCTCGCCGACGTCGCCGACGATCGGGATGTCGACCTTCACGCGCTTGGAGATGCTCGAGGGGTCGATGTCGATGTGCACGATCTTGCGCTCGACCTGGGCGAAGTCCTTCGGGTTGCCGATGACGCGATCGTCGAAGCGCGCGCCGACCGCCAGCACGACGTCGCTGTGCTGCATCGCCATGTTGGCCTCGTAGGTCCCGTGCATGCCCAGCATGCCGAGGAACTTCGGGTCGCTGCCGGGAATCGCCCCAAGGCCCATCAGGGTGTTGGTGCACGGCAGCTGCAGCAGCTCGGCCAGGCGCCGCAACTTGTCGGACGCCTCGGCCAGCACCACCCCGCCGCCGCTGTACAGGTAGGGACGCTTGGCCTGCAGCAGCAGTTGCACGGCCTTGCGGATCTGCCCGCTATGCCCCTTGCGCACCGGGTTGTAGGAGCGCAGGTTGAGTTCTTCCGGATAGTGGAAGGCGGCGGTGGCGACCGAGACGTCCTTCGGGATGTCCACGACCACCGGCCCGGGGCGTCCGCTGCGCGCGATGTGAAACGCCTTCTTGACCGTCAGCGCCAGGTCGCGCACGTCCTTGACCAGAAAGTTGTGCTTGACGATCGGGCGCGTGATGCCCACCGTGTCGCACTCCTGGAACGCGTCCAGGCCGATGGCGTGGGTGGGCACCTGGCCCGTGATCACCACCATCGGGATCGAATCCATGTAGGCGGTGGCGATGCCGGTCACCGCGTTGGTCGCCCCGGGCCCCGAGGTCACCAGGCAGACGCCGACATCACCGGTGGCGCGCGCATAGCCGTCGGCCGCGTGCACCGCGCCCTGTTCGTGGCGCACCAGCACGTGCTGGATGTCCTTTTGCTTGTACAGCGCATCGTAGATGTAGAGCACCGCCCCGCCGGGGTAGCCCCAGATGTGCTTGACACCCTCGCGCTGCAGGCAGCGCACCAGGATCTCGGATCCGCTGATCTCGGAGCCGGCGTGCGTGCCGGGCTGGGTGGACTGGGAGGGTTCCGTCGCGAAGGACGGTTGTGCCGCGCCGCGCGCGGTAGTGGCTGTATCCATGACTGACCTCGTTGAATTTCTCTGACGAAAAACCGTAGGCGTCTCTCCACCCAGGCTCGTGACCTGGCTTCGAGACTCGTTGCGCGTGTTCGCCGGGGCCGCTGGCATGCCTGCCGGTCGGTCGGTGCGATCCACGGTTGCTGCGAACCAACCGGGAACGGCACCTGAAGCGCCGGCGCTCCGGATATGCGCCGACGACTGCGCGGCCCGTGATAGGCACGAACACGTGAAACGCTCGAAGTGTAATGCGGCGGCGCATCATGAACAAGGAATTTTGCGTCGCCAGTTGCGGGCATCCCCCGTCGAATCAGGCGTCGGGCGGACGGCTGGCGCGTCGCAGCAGGCAAATCGCGCTGGCCGCGATGCCTTCCTGGCGCCCGACGAAGCCCAGGC
Source organism: Pseudomonadota bacterium (assembly GCA_021815805.1). Lineage (GTDB taxonomy): Bacteria > Pseudomonadota > Gammaproteobacteria > Burkholderiales > Burkholderiaceae_C > Thiomonas_A. The sequence continues at coordinate 26,352 of JAKAZQ010000004.1, forward strand.
GCTCGGCGGTCTTGGCCTTCACGTTGACGAACTCGGGCCGCATGCCCATGGCCTCGGCGATGCGTTGTTGCATCGCCGCCCGGTACGGCGCCAGACGCGGGACCTGCGCATGCACCGTGCAATCCACGTTCACCGGCTCCCAGCCGAGCGCGCGCACGTCTTGCATGGCCCGCGCGAGCAGCACGCGCGAGTCGGCGCCGGCGTGGCGCGGATCGCTGTCGGGGAACACGCCGCCGATGTCGCCGAGCCCGGCGGCTCCGAGCAGCGCATCGGTGATCGCGTGCAGCAGCACGTCGGCATCCGAATGCCCCAGCAGGCCTTGAGCATGATCGATGTCGACCCCGCCCAGGCGCAGACGGCGACCCGGCACCAGCGCATGCACGTCGTCGCCGAGGCCGACCCGGTACTCCCACGCCGGCTCATGCATGGGCCTGCTCCGCGCAAAGCCCGGCCTGCCTGGCGCGACGCAGCAGCACGGCCTCGGCCAGTTCGAGGTCGCCCGGCAGCGTGACCTTGAAATTGTGTGCATCGCCGGGCACCAGCAAAGGGTGCAGCCCGAGCGATTCGATGGCCGAGGCTTCGTCGGTCAGCGTGTCGATCCGGTTCGCGTCGATGGCCTGCGCGAGCATGCCGATGCGGAACATCTGTGGCGTCTGCGCCTGCCACAGCCCGTCGCGCGCCAGCGTCTGCTCTGCGCGCGCCAGGGGCCTTTCACGCGATGCCGGTCCCGGCTGCGCGCGCTTCAAGGTGTCGGTCACCGGCTGCGCCAGCAGGCCGCCGACCGCGTCGGCCACGCAGGCGTCGATCAGGCGTTGCACCGCCTGCGGCGTGATGCAGCAGCGCGCCGCATCGTGCACCAGCACCCAGTCGGCCGCCTGCGCGCCCTGCTGCAGCAGCCAGTCCAGCCCGGCGCGCACGCTGGCGGCGCGCGTGGCGCCGCCGCAGCGCGCCACGCGCAGGCGCGCATCGGCGGCCAGGCAGTCCTCGGCGCGCGCGTCGTCGGGCGCCACCACCACGATCAGCGCGCGCAGGCCGGAGCAGCCCAGCAGGGCGTCCACGGTGTGCGCCAGCATGGGCCGACCGGCCAGCTGCAGATACTGCTTGGGCTCGCCGGCTCCCAGGCGCGAACCCGAGCCGGCGGCGGGAATGAGGGCGTACATGCGAGGCGTCAGGACTGCGGGTCAGGCGCAAGCATACGGGAGCCGGGCGGCGCGTCGCGCCACCCACGCGCGGCGGCCGACGCGAACGCGCCGGCGCGCCTGCTGCGAGAATTCCGGGAATGCCCTCCTCGCCCTCCGCCGCCCAAGCCCAGATCCTGCCCGCGTTGCCGCCGCTGCGGGCGGGCCGACGCCTCGTACTGCCGCGGCCGCCCGGCAGCGCCGACGCCCTGCTGCTGGCCGAACTCGGCGCGGCACGCCAAGGCGCGGCGCCGTGGCTGGTGGTCACCGCCGAGCCGGCCGACGCGCCGCGTCTGCTCGAGGAACTGGCCTGGTTCGCGCCGGAACTGCGCTGTGGCGCACTGCCCGACTGGGAAACCCTGCCGTACGACGCGTTCTCGCCGCACCAGGACCTCGTGTCGGAGCGCCTGGCCACGCTGTGGTCCCTGCACCGCGGCGAACTCGACGTGGTGCTGGCGCCCGCCAGCACGGCCCTGCAACGCCTCGCGCCGGCGTCGTTCCTCGCCGCCACGACCTTTCACTTCGAAAAGGGGCAGGCGCTGGACGAGGCCGCGCTGCGCGCGCAACTCGTGCTGGCCGGCTACGCCCAGGTGACCCAGGTCGTGGCGCCCGGTGAGTACGCGGTGCGCGGCGGCCTGCTCGACCTGCATCCGATGGGCAGCGCGCTGCCGCTGCGCGTCGATCTGTTCGGCGACACCATCGAGTCCATCCACACCTTCGATCCGGACACGCAGCGCAGCCTCTACCCGGTGGACAGCGTGCGCCTGCTGCCGGGGCGCGAATTCCCGCTCGACGATGCCGCGCGCCAGGGTTTCCGTGCGCGCTGGCGCGAGCGCATCGACGGGGATCCGAGCCGCAGCCCGCTGTATCGGGACATCGCCGGCGGCGTCGCCGGGCCCGGCATCGAGTACTACCTGCCGCTGTTCTTCGAGCATACGGCGACGCTGCTCGACTATTGCGGCGAACACGCCGGCGTGCTGCTGCTGGGCGACGTCGCCGGCGCGATGCAACGCTTCTGGGCCGACACCAGCGAACGCTGGCGCCTGCTGCGCTCCGACCCGGAGCGGCCGGCGCTCGCGCCGGCCGAGCTGTACCTGCGCGACGAGGAGTTCTTCGTCGCCATACGGCAGCTGCCGCAACTGGCGCTGCGCGGGGCCGTGGCCGCGCCGCCGCCCGATGCGCCCGCCGACGCGCCCTGCACCACCCCGGACGACGCCGACGCGCTGCGCGTGGAGCCGGGCGACGCCCGCTTCGGCAGCGGCCTGCCCGACCTGGCCATCGAGCGTCGCGCCGAGCAGCCGCTGCGGCGCCTGCAGGAATGGCTGGCGGCCGGTCGTCTGGCCGATCCGCCGCGACGGGTGCTGCTGTGCGCCGAGTCCCCGGGGCGGCGCGAGTCGCTGCTCGAGCTGCTGCGCGACGCCGGCCTGCAACCCCAGGCGCTGGATGCCTGGACGTCGATGCTGCAGGGCGAGCAGACCTTCGCACTCGCCGTGGCCCCGCTGGCCGCCGGTTTCGCGCTGCCCGGGCAGGGTCTCGCCGTGCTCACCGAGACCGAACTTCTGGCACTCGGACCGGCGCAGCGCCGCCAGCGCCGCCAGGAACGCGCCAGCGACGTCGAGAACCTGATCCGGGATCTTTCGGAGCTCAAGCCCGGCGATCCCGTGGTGCACCAGCAGCACGGAATCGGACGCTACCAGGGCCTGGTGTCGCTGGACCTCGGCGACGGCCCGACCGAGTTGCTGCACATCCTGTACGACCGCGAGGCGTCGCTGTACGTCCCGGTGGCGCAACTGCACCTGATCGCGCGCTACAGCGGCGTCGACCCGGAGCACGCACCGCTGCACACCCTCGGATCCGGGCAGTGGGACAAGGCGCGGCGCAAGGCGGCCGAGCAGATCCGCGACACCGCGGCCGAACTGCTCAACCTGTACGCCAGGCGTGCCAGCCGCCCCGGGCACGCCTTCCGTTTCCCGGCGCAGGACTACGAGGCCTTCGCAGCCGGCTTCGGCTTCGAGGAAACCGCCGACCAGGCCGCCGCCATCCACGCCGTGGTGCAGGACATGGTGTCGGGCAAGCCGATGGATCGACTGGTCTGCGGCGACGTCGGCTTCGGCAAGACCGAGGTGGCGCTGCGCGCCGCCTTCGTCGCCGTCATGGGGGGGCGCCAGGTGGCGGTGCTGGCGCCGACCACGCTGCTCGCCGAGCAGCACGTGGAGACCTTCCGCAACCGCTTCGCCGACTGGCCGGTGCGCATCGCCGAGCTGTCGCGCTTTCGCACGACCAAGGAGGTGCGCGCCGCGCTGCAGGGTCTGGCCGACGGCACCGTGGACATCGCCATCGGCACGCACAAGCTGTTGTCGCAGGACGTTCGCTTCGATCGCCTCGGGCTGGTCATCGTCGACGAGGAGCACCGCTTCGGGGTGCGGCACAAGGAGGCGCTGAAGGCCTTGCGCGCGGAGGTGGACATGCTCACGCTGACCGCCACGCCCATTCCCCGCACCATGGGCATGGCGATGGAGGGCCTGCGCGACCTGTCGGTGATCGCCACCGCGCCGCAGAAGCGCCTGGCCATCAAGACCTTCGTGCGCAACGAGAGCAAGGCGGTGATCCGGGAGGCCGTGCTGCGCGAGATCAAGCGCGGCGGCCAGGTGTATTTCCTGCACAACGAGGTCGACAGCATCCAGCGCCGCAAGGAGATGCTGGCCGAGCTGATCCCGGAAGCGCGCATCGAGATCGCGCACGGCCAGATGCACGAGCGCGAACTCGAGCGCGTGATGCGCGATTTCCACGCCCAGCGCTTCAACCTGCTGCTGTGCTCGACGATCATCGAGACCGGCATCGACGTGCCGACCGCCAACACCATCGTGATCAGTCGCGCCGACAAGTTCGGGCTGGCGCAACTGCACCAGTTGCGCGGCCGCGTCGGACGATCCCACCACCAGGCCTACGCCTACCTGCTGGTGCCGGAGATGCAGTCGCTGAGCAAGACCGCGCAGCAGCGCCTGGACGCCATCACCCAGATGGAGGAACTGGGCGCCGGGTTCTACCTGGCCATGCACGATCTGGAGATCCGCGGCGCCGGCGAGGCGCTCGGCGAGGCGCAGTCCGGCAACGTGCAGGAGGTCGGCTACCAGATGTACCTGGACATGCTCGGCGCCGCCGTGAAGGCGCTGAAGGCGGGGCACGAACCGGATCTGCTGCGCCCGCTCGGCGTGACCACCGAGATCAACCTGCACGAGCCGGCGCTGCTGCCGCAGGACTACTGCCCGGACGTCAACGCGCGCCTGAACCTGTACAAGCGCCTGGCCAGCGCCGGCTCGGAGGACACCTTGCGGCAGGTGGCCGAGGAAGTCGTCGACCGCTTCGGGCGCATGCCGCCGGCCGCCCTCAACTTGCTGGAGACCCATCGCCTGCGTCTGCTCGCCGAGCGCTACGGCGTGGTGCGGGTCGACGCCGCGGAACAGCTCACGCTGCTGCATTTCCGTGCCGAGGCGCCGATCGACCCCGCGCGCATCATCTGGCTGGTGCAGAATCACCGCCACGTGCGGCTCGCCGGCAACGACCGCCTGCGCATCGAGCGCGCCGCCCCGGACGCCGCGGCGCGTGCGCGACTGGTGCGCGACACGCTGCGCCTGCTCGGCGAGCCGCGCGTCGCCGCCAGCGCCTCCACCGCCACCTCCACCGACTGACGCGGCCAGCGTCGCCTGCCCTGTCGCCACCCCAGTGCCGCCCCAGCCCATGCACCACCTGGTCCTGCAAGTTCCCGCCCCCGCCACGCTCGATCCCGCACTCGTCGCGCACGTCGCCGAGCAGGTGCACGCGCAGCGCCTGCAGCCGCTGCCCGCGGCCGACGCGCCGCCCGGCGCGCGCGCCGTGCGCCTGTGCGGCATCGGCGCCGACCAGGCCGCGGTGCGCGCGCTGATGTGGCGCGTCGCCAGCCGCAGCGCGCTGGACTGGGCACTGCTGCCGGCCGGGCTGCGCCTGCGCGACTTCCGCCTGCTCGTGCTCGACATGGACTCGACCCTGGTGAACATGGAGACCATCGACGAGATCGGCACCGCCACCGGCATGAAGCAGCGCATCGCCGCGATCACCGAAGCGGCGATGCGCGGTGAGATCTCCGATTACGCGGAAAGCCTGCGCCAGCGCCTGGCGCTGCTCGTCGGCACCCCCGAGGCGGTGCTGGAGCAGGTCTGGCAGCGCATGCGCCTGAACCCGGGCGCGCGCGAGCTGATCGACGCGGCCAAGGCCGCCGGACTGCGCGTGCTGCTGGCCACCGGCGGCTTCACGTGGTTCGCCGAGCGACTGCAGCGCGAGCTCGGGCTGCACGAGGTGCGCGCGAACTCGCTGGACATCGTCGACGGGCAGCTCACCGGTCGCACGCTGGGCCCGATCGTCGACGGCGCGGGCAAGCGCCAGGCCCTGCTCGACGCCTGCGGCAGGCTCGGCTGCCAGGCGACGCGTGCCATCGCCATCGGCGACGGCGCGAACGATCTGCCGATGATCGAGGCCGCCGGCCTCGGCGTCGCCTACCGCGGCAAGCCGGCGGTGCAGCAGGCCGCCGACATGGCCTTGAACCACTGCGGCCTGGACGCCCTGCTGCGCGCGCTGGAGCCGGACTGAGCGCCGACGCGGCGCGTCAAGCGGAGTCGCGGTGCGCCGGCAGCTGCGCGCTCACCCGCTGGTCCAATTCGGCAAGCGCCGCGGCCAGGCCGTTCGCGGTTTCCGCGAGCTGGCGCGCCTGCTGCTGCTGCTGCGCGTCGATACGCTCGACGAGTTGCGAGCGCACGCCGTCGAGTTGCGCGCGCAGGCGCTCCAGGCCGCCTTCGAGCGCGGACTGCAGTTGCACCAGGCGCGAGCTCTCGGCCTTCTCGGCCAGTTCGCGCAGTGCCTGCTGGGCCTTCACCTGGCGCCGCAGTTCCATCAGCGAGCGCGTGTGCAACCACAACGCCAGACTGCCGAGAGCCAGCGTGATGCCGGCGCACAGCCCGAGCATCAGCAGGCCGAGCGGCACCCGCACGCTGGTGAAGCCGAGTGTCAGCGAGGTCGGCGTGGTGAACGCGCCCCAGTTGATGGCGGCGAACGCCGCCAGCAGCATCAGCAGCAGCGCGACTGCCAGACTACGCCATCCCATCATGCAACTCCCGCTCGAGCGCACCGCCGCAGCGTGCGGTGCCGAAAGCGACCATGCTACAGGCAGGCCCGCAGCGCCTGCTGCAAATCGGCGATCAGATCCTCGGGACGCTCGAGGCCGATGTTCAGGCGCACGATATAGCCGGGCGCGGCCGCAGGCCCCGCGTCGCTGCCTGCCACCGGCTCCGGCGTGGCGCGCGTCGACCCCAGGTCGTAGGGCACGGCCAGGCTCTGCGGCCCGCCCCACGAATAGCCGATGCCGAACAGGCTCAGCGCGTCGACGAAGGCATCGATGCGCGGCGGCGGGATGTCGTCGCGGAACACGATGCTGAACAGCCCCGCGGCGCCGCGGAAATCGCGCTTCCAGAACTCGTGGCCGGGGCTGCCCGGCAACGCGGGATGCACGACGCGTGCGACTTCGGGGCGCTGCTGCAGCCAGCGCGCCACCTCACGCGCCGACGCGTCGTGCGCGGCGTAGCGCAACGGCAGCGACGACAGGCCGCGCAACACCAGCGCGACGTCGTCGCCGCCGACACCCAGGCCCAGGCGCATGTGCGCGTCGAGCAAGGCCTCGTGCAGCGCGTCGTCGCGCGTGAGCACCGCGCCCATGAGCACGTCGGCGCCGCCGGACTGGTATTTGGTCAGCGCCTGCATCGACAGGTCGATGCCCAGCTCGAACGGCTGCAGCGCCAGGCCGGCGGACCAGGTGTTGTCGATCGCCGTGAGCACCCCGGCGGCGCGCGCGCGCGCGACCAGCTCGCGCAGATCGGGCACCTCCATGCTCACCGAGCCCGGCGACTCGAGCCACATCAGGCGGGTGTGCTCGCCGATCAGGGCCGACACGGCGGCGGGCTGCAGCGGGTCGTAGATGCGCGTGCGGATGCCCAGCCGGCTCAGCATGGCCTGCGCGAAATCGCGCCCCGGAGCATAGGCATTGCAGGGAACGAGCAGTTCGTCTCCCTGGCGCAGCAAGGCGAGATCGAGCAGCGCGATCGCCGACAGCCCGGAGGGACACAGCAGCGCGTGACGCGCGCCCTCGAGGTCGGCGAGCCGGCGCTCGAGCGCGAAGCTGGCCGGCGTGCCGTGCAGCCCGTAGGTATAGCCCGACTTGTCGCGCCAGCGCCGCGAGCGCAATTGCTGCACGTTGTCGAACAGCACGGTGGAGGCGCGGTAGGTCGGCAGCTGCGCGCTGGCGAATCCCCCCGGAGGGGTGTACGGATGGTGCTGCAAAAGCGTCTGCGGCGCGCGCCACCCCGGCTCGGCGGGGGCCGGCGTCGAAGTCTGCTCTAATCGGGGTGCATGTTCGTCTTTGGCCATCGGTGAAGCGCCTCCTGCGCGCGCCTTCCCGGCAGTGCGAGTTCCTGCCGGTTTGCGTGTCGAAAGACCGCAGCATAGAAGCAGCGCGGCGAGCGCGCACCTGGCGCCCCGTCATTGGACCCTGATCCCGCACCCCGCACCGCGACCGGCCCGTACCCCGGGCGCGTCGCGCCGCTTCGTCGGCCCCCGCCCGCCATGCCGGGCGCGGCGCGCCGCGCCATGCGGCTCGCGTCCCGGCGAGCCCTTCCCGGCTCGCGGCCGCCGTTTGCGCGGCGCCTGAACCCGGAGGAACGCGCGGCATGAGAGAAGCCCTGATCCTGCTGTTCCTGATCCTGCTCAACGGCCTGTTCGCGATGGCCGAGATCGCGCTGGTCACGGCGCGGCGCGCGCGCCTGACCGCGCTGGCCGAGTCGGGCAGCGTGCCGGCCCGCGCGGCACTGCAACTGACCGAGCAGCCGACGCGCCTGCTGTCGACGGTGCAGATCGGCATCACCTCCATCGGCGTGCTCAACGGCATCATCGGCGAGGCCGCGTTCTCGTCGAGCATCGGCGCCGGCCTGCGACAACTCGGCATGTCGCCGCGCGCTTCGTCGGTGGCCGCCACCGCGCTGGTGGTGATGGTGATCACCTACCTGTCGATCGTGGTCGGCGAACTGGTGCCCAAGCGCCTGGGTCAGCTGGCGCCCGAGCGCATCGCGCTGATCACCGCGCAACCCATGCTGTTCCTGGCGCGCGTGGTGGCCGTGTTCGTCAAGCTGCTGTCCATGTCCACGGATCTGCTGCTGCGCCTGCTGCGCGTGCGCATCGACCAGCCCAAGCATGTCACGGAGGAGGAGATCAACGTGGTGCTGGAGGAAGGCTCCGACGCCGGCGTCATCGAGGTGCAGGAGCACGAGATGGTGCGCAACGTGTTCCGCCTCGACGATCGCCAGATCGCCTCCCTGATGACGCCGCGCAACGAACTGGAGTTTCTCGACATCGAGGATCCGCTGTCGGACAACCTGGCGAAGATCGCGCAAAGCCCGCACTCCCGCTTCCCGCTGGTGCGCGGCGATCTCGACGACGTGCTCGGCCTGGTCTCGGCCAAGGAACTGCTCGGCCGGTTCATCCGGCGCGAAGGCATCGACGATCTGGGCAAGGCATCGAGCCCCGCGATCTTCGTGCCGGAAAGCCTCACCGGTCTGGAACTGCTGCAGACCTTCAAGCAGAGCCCGGCTCACACCGCGATCGTGGTCGGCGAGTACGGACAGACACTGGGCGTGGTCACGGTGCAGGACATCCTCGAGGCGATCGCCGGCGAATTCAAGAGCCATCCGTCGGAGGAGCCCTGGGCGGTGCAGCGCGAGGACGGCTCGTGGCTGCTCGACGGCCTGATCCCGGTCGGCGACCTGAAGGACAAGCTCAACCTGCGTGCGGTGCCGGAGCAGGAGAAGGCACGCTACAACACCCTGGCCGGGATGCTCATGCTGATCCTGGCGCGCCTGCCGCGCACCGGCGACGTCATCGAATGGGAGGATTGGCGCTTCGAGATCGTCGACATGGACGGCAAGCGCATCGACAAGGTGCTGGTGTCGCGTCCGCTGCACCCGGCGGCGGCCGAAGCGGCCCAGGCCTGAGCCGCCGGCGGCTCAGCCGCTGCCGCTGCCGCGGCGCATCGCCAGGCGTGCGCCGATCTCGCCGATGATGCCGCGTCGGAACAGCAGCACGCACAGCACGAAGATGCCTCCGATGACCATGCCGACGGAGTCCGCGAGGTGGCTGAACCATGCCAACCCGGTGACATGCACCAGGGCGCGCGAGATCAGCCCGATCTTGTCCTCCAGCACGGTGATCAGCAGCGCCCCGAGCACCGGACCGAGATCCGTCCCCAGGCCACCGAGCAGGGTCATCAGAATGACCAGACCGGAGGTTGCCCAGTGCACGTCGTCCAGGGTCTCGAAGCCCATGACCAGGGCCTTCATGGCCCCGGCCAGCCCGGCAAAGGCCGCCGACAGCAGGAACACCGCCAGCTTGTACTGCGCGGCGTTGTAGCCGAGCGAGATCAGGCGTTGCTCGTTTTCGCGCGCGCCGCGCAGGATCTGGCCGAAGGGAGAGCGGTTGATGCGCCGCAGGAACCACCAGCTCAGCGCGAACACCGCCAGCACGACCTCGTACATGACGCGGTCGGGCTGCAGCGACAGGCCGAGCAGCGCACCGCGCGGAATGCCCTGCAGCCCGTCCTCGCCGCCGGTGAACGGTGCCTGCAGAAAATAAAAGTACACGATCTGCGCCAGCGCAAGCGTGATCATGGAGAAGTAGATGCCCTGGCGTCGCACCGCCAGCAACCCCATCGGAACTCCGACGGCCACCGCGAACAGCACGCCGAGCAGCACTCCGACGGGGGTCGGCACATGCCACTCGGTCAGCGCCTGCCCGGCGATGTAGCCGGCGCCACCGAACATCGCGGCGTGGCCGAAGGAGATCAGGCCGCCGTAGCCGGCCAGCAGGTTGAAGGCACAGGCCAGCAGCGCAAAGCACATGATGCGCATTCCCAGCACCGGATACAGGCCCATCCAGGGCGCGGCCGCGGCCAGCGCCAGCAGCAGCCACAGCCAGACATCGCGCCGGGCCGGTTTCATCGCTGCCTCCCGAACAGGCCGGCGGGGCGCAGCGTAAGCACCACCGCCATGAGCACGAACACCACGGTGCTGGCCATCGGTGCGTACAGCACCTTGGTCAGCCCCTCCACCAGGCCCAGCACCAGGCCCGCGACGATCGAGCCCCCCACCGAACCCATGCCACCGATCACGACGATGGCGAACACGGTGATGATCAGATTCGACCCCATCAGCGGCGAGACCTGGATCACCGGCGCCGCCAGCACGCCGGCCAGACCGGCCAGCGCGGAGCCGAAGCCGAAGGTCAGCATCACGAGCAGCGGCACGTTGATGCCGAAGCATTGCACCAGCGCCGGGTTCTCGGTGCCGGCGCGCAGGTAGGAACCCAGGCGCGTGCGCTCGATCAAGGTCCAGGTGCCGGCGCACAGCAGCACGCTGGCGAGCACGGCGAAGGCGTGGTACTCGGGCAGGAACATGAATCCGAGATCGAACACTCCGCCGAGTTGCGGCGGCGGATTGAAGGGCTGGCCGGCGACGCCGAAGGCCGAGCGGAAGCCCCCCTCGAGCAGCAGGGTAAGCCCGAAGGTCAGCAGCAAGCCGTAGATCGGATCCATGCCGCGCAGGCGCCGCAGCATCAGGCGTTCGACCAGCATGCCGAACACTCCCAGCAGCAAGGGCGACAACAGCAGCATCCACCAGTAGCTGAGATGGAAATACTGCGCACCGATCCACGCGAACATCGCGCCCATCATGAAAAAGGCACCATGCGCGAAATTCACCACGTCCATGAGTCCGAAGATCACGGCAAGGCCGAGGGACAACATGGCGTAGAAGGCACCGTTGACCAGACCCAGCATCAGCTGGCCCAGCAACAGCGGCAAGGGAAAACCGAACAGCTCTGTCAATCCGGGCCTCTCTGGCGCGAAGGCGCCGCGACGCGGCGCTCGAAACGGACGGCGCGGAGCCGGCACGACGCACGCCGTGCCGGCTCCTGCAGGCCTTGCGTGGCTTTTACTTGGCCAGCGGGCAGCCGTAGTTGGCGATCGGACCGAAGGCGTCCGGCCCGGGGATCTTCTGCACGATGTTGTACAGGTCCCATTCGCCCTTCGATTCCGCCGGGGTCTTGACCTGGGCGAGGTACATGTCGTGCACCATCACGCCGTTGGGAGCCAGGTAGCCACCGTGGGTGAACATGTCGTTGACCTTCATCTTGTGCAACTCGGCCATGACCTTGTCACCGTTGGTCGTCCCGGCCGCCTTCACCGCCTTCAGATAGGTCATGGTCGCGGAGTAGTCGGCAGCCTGCACGAAGGTCGGCATGACGTGCATCTGCTTGTAGAAGCGTTGCGCCCAGGCGCGCGATTGGGGATTCTGGTTCCAGTACCACGGCGTGGTCAGGTACAGGCCCTGCGCCGACTGCAGGCCGATGCTGTGGATATCCGTGATGAACAGAAGCAGCCCGGCCAGCTTCATGGTCTTCGTGATGCCGAACTGCGTGGCCTGCTTGATCGAGTTCACCGAGTCGCCGCCGGCGTTCGCCAGGCCCAGCACCTGCGCCTTGGACGCCTGCGCCTGCAGCAGGTAGGACGAGAAGTCGGCCGAGGCCAGCGGGGCGTAGACCTGGCCCAGCACCTTGCCGCCATTCGCCTCGACGACCTTCGAGGCGTCAGCCTGCAGCGCCTTGCCGAAAGCGTAGTCGGCGGTCAGGAAATACCAGGTCTTGCCGCCCTTCTGCACGATCGCCTTTCCGGTTCCACGCGCCAGTGCGGTCGTGTTGTACGCGTACATGTCGGTGTACGGCGTGCACTCCTTGCCGACGATGGTCGAGGCACCGCCGCCGATGTCGATGAAGGGCTTCTTGTAGCTCGCCGCCACGCGCTCCATGGCCAGCGCGGTGGCGCTGTTGGTGCCGGAGATCAGCATGTCGGCGCCGTCCTGGCTGAAGAACTCCTTGGCCTTGCCGGCTGCCAGGTCGGCCTTGTTCTGGTGATCGAAGGACATCAACTCGACCTTGCGCCCCAGCACCTTGCCGCCGAAGTCGTGGATGGCCATCTTGATGGCCGCCACGCCGCCGGCGCCGTCGATCGCCGAGTACACGCCGGACATGTCGGTGATGAAAGCAATCTTGACCGGTGCGGCGGCCTGCGCGGTGGCGGCACTCAAGGCCAGCGCCGCAGCCACGGCGATGCTCAGTCGGTTCAGCTTCATGGAGGTCTCCCTGTGTTGTGGTTGTCGAATGCACCTTGCTACACGCCGAGCAATTGCTCAAGTTGTTCGCGCCGGCCCGGCAATTCCTCGCGCGAAAAATGCTCCAGTATGCGCCCCCGCTCCATGACGTAGAACTCGTCGGCGAGGCGTGCCGAAAAATGAAAGTTCTGTTCCACCAGCAGGATCGAGAAGCCGCGATCCCGCAGCGCCGCGATCGCGCGGCCGAGTGCCTGCACGATCACCGGCGCGAGTCCCTCGGAGATCTCGTCCAGCAGCAGCAATCTCGCCCCGGTGCGCAGGATGCGCGCCAGCGCCAGCATCTGCTGCTCTCCGCCGGACAGGCGCGAGCCGGGGCTGCGCGCGCGTTCCTTCAGGTTGGGAAACAGCTGGTCGATCTCCTCCAGGCTGAGCCCCTGGAAGCCGGTGCGCAGCAGCGGCGGCAGCAGCAGGTTCTCGCGCGTGCTCAGGCTGGCGAAGATCCCGCGCTCCTCCGGGCAATAGCCGACTCCGAGTCCGGCGATGCGATGCGGGGGCACGCGCGCCAGGTCCTTGCCGAACACGCGCACCGTGCCGCTGCGGGCGCTGGTCAGGCCCATGATGGCGCGCAGCGTGCTGGTGCGTCCGGCGCCGTTGCGCCCGAGCAGGCTGACGGTGCGTCCCACCGGCACGCGCAGATCCACGCCGTGCAGCACATGCGACTCGCCGTACCACGCATGCACCCCCTGCAACTCCAGCGCCATGGCCTCGTTCGACGCGCTCATCGCCGCACCCCCGCGAAGCCGCCGCCAGCCACCCTCGAGCCGCGCCGGCTCATGCCTGCAACTCCTCGGCCGCGGCCGGCTCCGCGGCTTCCCCCATGTAGGCGCTGATCACCTCCGGGTTGGCCGACACCTCGGCATAGCTGCCCTCGGCCAGCTTGCGCCCGCGCTGCATCACGGTGACGCGGTCGCAGATGCGCGAAATCACCGACATGTTGTGTTCCACCATGAGCACGGTGCGGCCCTTGGCCACGCGCGCGATGAGTTCGGTGACGCGCTCCACGTCCTCGTGTCCGAGGCCCTGCGTCGGCTCGTCCAGCAGCATCAGCTTCGGCTCCAGCGCTAGCGTGGTGGCCAGCTCGAGCGCGCGCTTGTGGCCGTACGGCAGGTTCACGGCGAGCAGGTCGGCCTGGGCCGCGAGCCCGACCTGCTCGAGGTACTGCATCGCGCGCTCGTCTAGCTGTCCCAGGCGCCGCGGCGAGGCCCAGAACTGCCACGCCATGCCGGCCGCGCGTTGCATGCCGACGCGGACGTTCTCGAGCAGGCTCATGTGGGCGAACGTGGCGCTGATCTGGAACGAGCGCACCAGGCCCATGCGCGCCACCTGCGCCGGCGGCAGGCGCGTGATGTCGCGCTCGCCGAACCAGATGCTGCCCGAGGTCGGCACGAGGAACTTGGTCAGCAGGTTGAAACAGGTGGTCTTGCCGGCACCGTTCGGACCGACCAGTGCATGCACGGAGCCCTGCGCGATGTCGAGGTCCATGTCCTGCACCGCAGCAAAACCCGCAAATTGTTTGGTCAGGCCGCGAGCCCGCAGTATTGAATTGTTCGACATAGGAACGTTGTGAAGGATCAAAACATTTTGCGGCACTGCGGCGAAAACGGGCAAGGGCTGCGGCTCGGGACAAACCCTTGCGCAGGGCCGGGCGCCGGGCGCCGCTGCCGGCGCCGCAGCGTGTGACGGGAAAAGTACGCACCGAGCGCGCGCCGATTCCACACTGCGCAAAAGGCCTTCCTGCACAAGGGAGAATCGGGGCATGTCCTGGAACTCCTCCGCCCTTTCCGATCCCGCCTCCGACGCCGGTTCCACGCCTGCACCCGCGCTGCGCCTGCGCCAGGAGTTCGCCGGCCTCGGCCCGGAATTCCACAGCACCCGGGCCCCGCTCGGACTGCCCGGGCCGCGCCTGCGCGTGGTCAGCGAGGAGGCCGCCCGCCTGCTCGGCCTCGCCACCCCCGACGCGGATCGTGCCCGATGTGCGCAATGGGCCGAAATGTTCAGCGGCAACGACGCGGCCGCCCGGGGCGGCGCCATCAGCACGGTGTACGCCGGCCACCAGTTCGGCAACTGGGCCGGGCAACTCGGCGACGGGCGTGCCCACCTGCTGGGCGAGGCCCTGACCCACGACCCGACGCAGAACGGCGGCCATGCCTGGTGGGAGGTGCAGCTCAAGGGCGCCGGGCCGACACCCTATTCGCGACGCGGCGACGGGCGCGCGGTGCTGCGTTCGTCGATCCGTGAATTCCTGTGCAGCGAAGCGATGTGGCACCTGCGCATCCCGACCACGCGCGCGCTGTGCCTGGTGGACTCGGATCTGCCGGTGGCGCGAGAGCGCCTGGAGACGGCCGCCGTGGTGACCCGGTTGAGCCCGAGTTTCCTGCGTTTCGGACATTTCGAGCACTTCAGTCATTCGGGCCAGCACGCGGCGCTTCGCCGCCTGGTCGACTACACGGTGGCGCGCCTGTATCCGCAACTCGCGGATCACGCCAACCCGGCGCTGGGCCTGCTGCGCGAGGCCGTGCGCAACACGGCGGTGCTGATCGCCGCCTGGCAGTGCGTGGGTTTCGTACACGGTGTCATGAACACCGACAACATGTCGATCCTCGGCTGGACCATCGATTACGGGCCGTTCGGGTTCATCGACGCGTTCGACCCCGGGTACACCCCCAACACCACCGACGCCTTCGGGCGCTACGCCTGGGCTCGCCAGCCGGCGGTGGCGCGCTGGAACCTGCTGGCGCTGGCGCAGGCGCTGCTGCCGCTGATCGGCGACGAGCAGGCCGCGCGCGACGCGGTCGAGGCCTTCGCCGACGATTTCATGCCGGCGATGCGCGACGGCATGCAGGCCAAGCTCGGCCTTGGCGCCGCGCGCGACGACGACCCTGACCTCGTGCAGGACTGGCTGGATCTGCTCGCCGCCTGCCGCGCCGACTGGACGCTGTCGCACCGCCTGCTGACGGACGTCGTGGCACGGCCCGAGGCGCCACCGCCCGCCGCGTTCGCGCGCCAGTTCGCCGCGCAGGCGCAGCGCCTGCAGGACTGGCTGCAGCGCCTGCGCCTGCGCCTGTCCGGGCTGGATGCCGCGCAGCGCGCCCAGCGCGTCGAGCACATGCTGCGCGCCAACCCCTGTTACGTGCCGAGGCACCATCTGCTGCAGCAGGCCATCGCGCAGGCACAGCGCGGCGACTTCGGCGCCGTGCTGCGCCTGCACCGCGTGCTGCGCGATCCCTGGCGCGAGCAGCCGGACTGCGAGGATCTGGCGGCGCCTGCGCCACCCGATGCCGGCCCGCCGGTGCTTTCCTGCTCGTCGTGAGCATGACGCAGCCGCGGCGCCGGTTGCACAATACCCCATCTTCTGCCGCCGGGCTGCGCCGCGGGCGCCCGGCGGCCCCATGGAACGAGGTCTTCGATGAACCCCCAGGATCCCGACGCCGACCGCCGCTGGCGCGAGCAACTCAGCGCGGAGCAGTACCAGGTCACCCGCTGCAGCGCCACCGAGCCGCCGTTCAGCGGCCGCTACTGGAACCACCACGCTCCCGGCGCGTATCGCTGCGTGTGCTGCGGCGCCGAGCTGTTCGACTCGACGACCAAGTTCGACTCCGGCACCGGCTGGCCGAGCTTCAGCGCGCCGGCCGCGGCAGCGCGCATCGCCGAGCGGATCGACCGCAGCCACGGCATGTTGCGCACGGAGGTGCGATGCGCGGCCTGCGAAGCCCACCTCGGGCATGTGTTTCCCGACGGTCCCGGCCCCGAGGGACTGCGCTATTGCATCAATTCGGCGGCGCTGGACTTCGAGCCGGCGCCCGTCGAACCTGACGCAGTGGACTAGAAATACCCCAGGGGGTCGCGTTGGTGCAGAATCGGGGTGATGGGCGTGCGCCGGATCGCAGCGCGGGCTGGGCGCCCGCGCAAGATCGCGGGGTGCGCCCAGCGCCCGATTCCGCACCAACCCTTCGGGCGCAGGCACTGCGGGCGATCTGCGGGGTTGCCCAGGCAGGCCAGGCGTCCAGCCCGGCCTTGGCTTGGGTGCCTTGCAACCCATCCCGCAGCGCCTGCGCGCGGCCCCCTGCGGTATTTCAACAGCCTGCTAGTCACGGATCCACGCCGGCATGAAACTGCTGTTCGACTTTCTTCCCATCATCCTGTTTTTCGTCGCCTTCAAGCTGGGCGGCATCTATGTCGCGACGGCGACGGCGATCGTCGCCACCGTGCTGCAGATCGCCTGGGTGTGGCTGCGCGGGCGCCGCGTCGAGCCGATGCTTTGGGTCAGCCTGGTGATCGTGGTGCTGTTCGGCGGAGCCACGCTGCTGCTGCACGATGAAACCTTCATCAAGTGGAAGCCCACGGTGCTGTACTGGGTGTTCGCGCTGACCCTGGCCGGCGGGCAACTCGTGCTGCGGCGCAACCTGATCCGCTCGCTGCTGGGCAGCCAGCTCGAATTGCCGGACGCCGCGTGGGTCCGCCTCAACTGGTCGTGGGCGGCTTACTTCGGCGTGATGGGCGCGGCCAATCTCTGGGTCGCCTACAACTTCTCGACCGCGACCTGGGTGAATTTCAAGCTGTTCGGCAGCCTCGGCCTGACCCTGGTGTTCGCGATCGTGCAGTCGCTGCTGATCGCCCGCTACCTGCCATCCAAGGCACCCTGAGCGGGCGCCCGCCATGAATCGTCGCGCGCGCATCGAGCAGCTGCTGCGGGAGGCCTTCCCCGGCGACACGGTGGAGGTCAGCGACCGCTCGCAGGAGCATCGCGGGCATGCCGGTTTCGACCCTGACGGCAGCCATTTCCACGTCCGCGTGGACAGTGGGCGCTTCGCCGGAAAGGGCACTTTGGCGAGGCATCGCCTCGTGTATGATGCCCTCGGCCCTTTGTTGCGGCGGGAAGTGCATGCCATTACCCTGGATCTGCGCCTTCCGTGACGGCACATCCCCGGCAAGGCCATACGTGTAGCGCAGGGCGTTTCGCGCTGTCCGGGGTACGTTCGCAGTGCGCCGTCGGCGGCGCCTGCCGGCGAAACCAAGGGCGACGACTTGCGCTGCCGGCCTCCGGCATGAAGTCTGTATTTATTTCCCGGTTTTTCCACCCTTTCTGGCTGATTGCTCCATGACACTGATCCGCTCCAAGTTTCTGCCCGCTGCGCTTGCACTGGCCCTCGCCAGCCCCCTGGCGCTGGCGCAGACTGCCGCCACCGTGAACGGCAAGGCCATTCCCGAGTCCATGGTGGACGCCGTGGCCGCCAATCTGGCGAAGCATTCGGGTCAGCCGGTGACGCCGCAGCTCAAGGCCCAGATCAAGAAGGAAATGATCCTGCGCGAGGTGGTGGTGCAGCAGGCCGAGAAAATGGGCCTGCCGAAAAAACCTGAAATCCAGGATGAAATCGAACTGGATCGCCAGAATGTGCTGATCCGCGCCGTGCTCGGCGACTACCTGAAAAAACATCCGATCAGCGACGCCGAGGTCCAGGCCAAGTACGACCAGTTCGCCAAGTCCTTCGGCTCGACCGAGTATGAGGCGCAGCACATCCTGGTGCCCACGCAAAAGGAAGCCGACAACATCATCGCCCAGCTCAAGAAGGGCGCCAAGTTCTCGGCCCTGGCCAAGAAGTATTCCAAGGACACCGGCTCTGCCGCGAACGGCGGAAACCTCGGCTGGTCGACCCCCGGTAACTTCGTGCCGCCGTTTGCCGAGGCCCTGACCAAGCTCAAGCCCGGCGAGTACACGACGACCCCGGTCAAGACCCAGTTCGGCTGGCATGTGATCAAGCTCGACAAGACGCGCCCGGCGAAGCCGCCTGCGCTGCAACAACTGCGCCCGCAGATCATGCAGGAGCTGCAGCGCGAAGCCATCCAGAAGTACCAGCAGGAATTGCTGGCGAACGCCAAGATCACCGAGTAAGCGTCAAGCGCGCGGTCGATCTGCACCGATCTGCACCCAGCCGGCCCGCGGGCCGGCTTTTTCATGGGATCGGCCCGCCGGCCGGCCTTTTCATGCGCTCGGCCCGGCTGCCGGCATGCCCGATGCCCCGGGAGTCTGCGCGAGCTGGCGCAACTCGGCCTCGCCCAGGGTTTCCTGCTGCAGCAGCAGCGCAGCGCCCTGCTGCAGCGTATCGCGGCGCCGCTGCAGGATGTCGCGCGCCTGCTCGAACGCCGCGCCGACCAGCTCACGCACCGCGCAGTCGATCTCGCGCGCGGTCTGCTCGCTGTAGTTCCGCTGAGGCGGCACCGGTGTGCCCAGCATGTTCTGCGGCGGATCCTCGAGCGCGACCTGCCCCAGCGCGTCCACCATCGCATAGCGCGTGACCATGCTGCGCGCGATATCGCTGACCTTGGCCAGGTCGTCGGCGGCGCCCGTCGACAGGACGCCGAACACCAGCGATTCGGCAGCCCGTCCGCCCATCAGCACGGCCATCTTGTGTTCGAGCTCCTTGCGCGTCATGAGATAGCGATCCTCGGTCGGTCGCTGGATGGTGTAGCCGAGCGCCCCGATGCCGCGCGGGATGATCGACACCTTGTGCACGACCTCGCTGCCGGGCAGGCTCATGGCCACCAGCGCATGCCCCATCTCGTGATAGGCCACCGTCTCGCGCTCATGCGCGTTGAGCAGCCGATTGCGCTTTTCCAGGCCGGCGACAATGCGCTCGACGGCGCGCGTGAAATGCGCCGGGGTCACGCTCTGGGCGTTCTCGCGCGTCGCCAGCAGCGCGGCCTCGTTGACCAGGTTCGCCAGATCCGCGCCCGAGAAGCCGGGAGTCAGCGCGGCCACCTGCTCCAGGCTCACCGAGGCATCCAGACGCACCTTGCGCGCATGCACGCGCAGGATCTGCACCCGGCCGATCTTGTCCGGGCGATCCACCAGCACCTGGCGATCGAAGCGGCCGGCGCGCAGCAAGGCGGGGTCGAGGATCTCCGGGCGATTGGTGGCGGCGAGGATCACCAGCCCCGAACTGGGGTCGAAGCCGTCGAGTTCGACCAGCAGTTGATTCAAGGTCTGTTCCTTCTCGTCGTGGCCGCCGCCGAACGGCGCGGCGGCGCGGGCACGCCCGAGCGCATCGAGTTCGTCGATGAAAATGATGGCAGGTGCCTTCGCGCGCGCCTGCTCGAACAGGTCGCGAACCCGCGCCGCGCCGACGCCGACGAACATCTCGACGAACTCCGAGCCACTGATCGAAAAAAACGGAACCCCCGCCTCCCCGGCGACCGCGCGCGCCAGCAGGGTCTTGCCCGTGCCCGGCGGGCCGACCAGCAGGATGCCCTTGGGCGCGCGCGCGCCCAGGCGCCCGTGGCTCTGCGGATCCTTGAGGAACTCGACCACCTCCTGCAGTTCCTGCTTGGCTTCATCGACTCCGGCGACGTCGTCGTAACTCACGCCGGTGCTGTTCTCCATGTAGACCCTGGCGCGGCTCCTGCCAATCGACATGAAGCCGCCGCCCAGCCCCTGTCGATCCGCGAAGCGGCGCACCATGAAGTACCACACGCCGAAGAACATCAGGGCCGGCAACATCCAGGACAGCAGGTTGGACAGCCAGGCGCTGCTCGGGAGTTGGGAATAGCGCACGCCATAGCGCTGCAGTTGCTGCGCCATCTGCGGATCCACCCGCCGCGCCACGATCTTGCGCGTCCCATCGCCGGCGACTTCGCGCAACGTGCCGGTGACGCTCTGCTCGCCGACGGCGACATCGCGCAGCCGCCCCTGCTGGAGATCGCTCATGAACTCGCTGTACGGCACGGTGCGCACGTCACCGCTGCCCTGCAGCAGGATCTGCACCGCCCAGAACACGAGCAGGGCGATCAGCCAGTAGCCGACATGAATGCGTGCTCCGGGCTGCAGGCGCGGCAGGCGCCTGCGGGCCTTGCCGGAAGCGGAGCGGCGATCCGGCTGCTGTACGGGCTCGGCCATGTTCGGCCCCCTCGGGAAGCTCGCGATGCTTCCAGCATACCCCTGGGGGATCCGCGAATCACTCCTCCGACATGATCAACATCCATGCCGCGCGCAATTGCAGCGGCAATCCCGCCACGAACATGGCCAGCCCGGCGTAATGCTGGTCCTGCAGCGGCGTCAGGTTCCACAGGCACAGCACATCCAGGTACGGCATGTACAGCACGTGCGGGCTCCACACCCAGACCGCCGCCACCAGCATCATCGGCAGCGAAGCCAGCCAAATCACCAGCCCGGCCAGCCAGCGCCGTCGCACGCCGCGACTGCCATCGAGCACCTGGGCCCAGATCATCAGCCCGCCGAGCAGCAGCAGCACGCCGATGGGCGCGCTGAACACGGCGTTCGACAGCGCCGCGTCGAACACCCCGGGCACGTTCAGCGCAAGCGTCAGCAGCACGAACACCGCCACCGCCACCCAGGGGTCGAGCAGCCACTGCGACCACCAGCGCTGCGCCGGTTCATGCCATGCACGCCGCGCTTCGTACGGTATGCCGAGCAACAGCAGGGGCGATACGCCCTGCCCCAGCAGCATGAGCGCGGCGGCGTAGGCGCTCATCGACTGCAACGGGTTGTGCAGGCCCCACGCCGCGCTGACGGTCAGTGCGCAGCCGAGGCCGAAACTCGCCATGCGCCACGCCGACCAGCCGCGGCGCCAGGCCTGCCAGGCATGGATCGACAGCGCGAGCGAGACGCCGAGCACCCACCCGGCCCACGCCGCGCCATGCCACGCGCCGCCGCTCATGCGCCGCGCCCTCCCCGGCGGCGCGCCGTGCCGCGCCGCGTCGCCACGCTGCCCGCAGGAGCGCCATGCGCGCGGGTCATCGGCCGATCAGGCCGCGGCGGGCAGGTCATGCCGCCCGCGCAGCAGCGCCCGCAGATCGCCCAGCAACAGGCCGTGCGCGAGCAGTTGCGCGTAGCCGTAGCGCGCGCGCAGCCGCCCGTGCGGGCCGACCAGGGTGACACTGGCGGTGTGATCGATCCAGTACTCGGAGTCTCCCCGCGACCCCGCCACCCGACGCCAGTGCACGCCCCATTGCGCGGCCGCGCGCGCCGTGTCGGCGGCGTCGCCGCGCAGCCCGATGGCCGCGGGAAGCAGCGCGTCGAGGTAACTGCGCAGCAGGCCCGCCGTGTCGCGCTGCGGATCCAGCGTGACGAACACCACATGCACATCCCGCGCACGCGGGCCGAGTCGATCCAGCACATGCGCCAGGCGCGCCAGGGTCAGCGGACAGACGTCCGGACAATGCGTGTAGCCGAAGAACACCAGGGTCAACGCGCCGCGCTCGGCGCGCCACGCGAAGCCTTGTCCATGGGTGTCCAGCAGGCCCCGGAAGGCCGGCGCAGCACGCCTGTGGAGGCGCTCGCCGTGCAGGTGCGGGCCGGCGCCGCCGACGCGGCCGAGGGCCCAGAACAGGCCTAGCAGCAGCGCGCAGGCCAGCGTTGCGCGCGCCGCCGAAGCACGCCACGACGCAGGCACCGCGGGTGCCGGCGTCATGCCTGCGATGTCACCAGACACGGAATCCCACGGCATGGATCGGATGCGTGATCATCGGCCACAGCGTCGGGATGTACACCGCCAGCGTGATGACCAGCGTGACCACGGTCCAGAAACCGAGGTGCTCGCACATCGCGGCGATGCGCGACTGCTCGGGGCCGGTGATCACCTGCGCGAACGGGATGCTGTGCATGGCGCGCTCGTCGCGCGCGCCGAACAGGGTGCCGAAAAAGCTGATGAAAAACGCCAGGGCCCCCAGCGCGGCGATGACCCCGCCGATGCCGACGATGATCAAGGCTGCGTGCACGGCGCCATACAGGCGCATGTACTCGGCATGCGGCAACGCCGAAATCCAGGCGCGGCGCGGCACGCCGTCGAGCCCCGCCCAGTGGCCTGCGAAGCCCCACACCATGAGCCCGATGAACCACAGCCACACGCCGAGCAAGGCCAGACGCGGCGCGAACAGGCGGCGCCCGCTGAGGTGCGGCAGCAGCCAGCAGCTCACCCCCATGAACACCAGCGTGGTCATGGTGCCGACCGTCAGGTGGAAGTGCGCGGGAATCCACAGCGTGTTGTGCACCACGTTGTCGAGCTGCCAGCTCGCGTTCACGATGCCGCCCGCGCCGCCGAAGATGAAGCTCACCAGCGCCAGCACCTGCGCCGCCACGGAAGGGTCGTCCCAGGGCAGCGCCGTCCACCAGCCCATGAGGCCCCTGCCGCCGCGCCGGCGCCCCGCGTATTCCAGGCTCAGCGCCACGGTGAACGCGGTGATCAGGCTGGGAATGGCCACCGACAGCGTCAGCGCCGTGACCACGCCCTTGATCACGGGCGCGATGCCCGGATCGGTGAACTGGTGGTGGGTGCCCACGGGCACCGAGAACACCATCAGCAGCAGGAAGGCCAGGCGCGCCAGCGGATCCGACACCAGCTTGCCGCCGGCCTGGCGCGGCAGCAAGGCGTAGATGGAGATGTACCCCGGCATCAGCCAGTAGTAGACGATCGGATGCCCGGTCCACCAGAACAGCGTGCGCGCGAGCAGCGGGTCGATGGTCGAGGTCATGCCCAGCGACCACGGATCGAGCATCAGCACGGCCTCGGCCGCCGCACCCAGCGCGGCGAGCAGCCACATGAGCAGGATGCTGGCGCTCATGAAGGTCACCAGCGGCGTGAGCTTTCCGGGGTTGGCGCGTTTCCAGCGCGCGCGCATGTCCAGCACCACGATCAGCGGCAGCAGGCTGGCCACGACCACCAGCGTGATCCCCAGGTAGAAGTACGGGCTGCCCTTGAGCGGCGGATAGAACGTGTACAGCACGCTCGACGAATTGTCGAACATGGCATACGCCGCCATCAGCGTGCCCAGCAGCATCAACCCGTAGGTGACCCAGCCCAGCGCCAGGTTCGGGCGCAGTTCGAGCTCGCGCGACGGCAGGTAGATCAGCCAGCCCGAGATGGTGAAGAACGTGAACACGAAGGCGTTCAGCACGCCGTGCATGGTCAGGCCCTGGTAGTAGGTCTTGAGGAACGGCGCCAGATAGGGGTAGAGATTGATCCCGGCGTAGTTCGCGCCTTGCAGCACGCCGATGGAAATGCCCACGACCAGGGCGCAGAAACCCGTCACCCAGAACGTCAGCAGCAGGCGCTTGGCAGCGGCCACGTCCTGCGTCACCGGGATCGACGCCCGGCCCTGTCCCGCACTCGACATCACGGCGCTCATGCCTTCTTGCTCCCGGTGATCACGATCTTGCCGATCATCGCCTGATGCCCGGCGCCGCAGTATTCATTGCAGATGATGTAGTAGGTCCCGGGCTTGTCGAAGGTGTAGCTGACATGCCCGATGACTCCGGGAATGGCGGTGAGGTTGATGCTCGTGCCCTGGATCTCGAAGCCGTGCAGCACATCCCCGCTGGTGACGTAGAAGGTGACGTGCGCGCCCACCGGCAGGGTCAGCGGCGTGGCCGTGCCGGGCGTCCATGACCAGATGCGCCCCATCTCGTACACGTTGTAGCTGTCGGGGCCCGTCTGCCGGACGCCGCTGCCCTGGAAGTCGGCCAGGGTCGCCGCAGTGTTGGGATCGGCGTAGATGCGCGCCGTCTTGGCGACAACGCCGTAGTCGTGCACCACCAGGTACACGGCGGCGATGAACAGCACCGTGATCATCACCACCGAGATGAACACCCACGCGCGCTCGTGGCGCTGCGCCGCGTGGTGGAATCGGCTCTCGAACTCGTCTTTCGGGATCGCACTCATCGCAGCTCCTCAGGCGTGCAGGGAAAAGAAGCCCGCGACCATCGCCCACAGCGCGACCACGACCACGAACAGGCTGCCGACGATCACCCACGCACCCATCGGACGGGCGAATTGCAGGTCTGGCGGCGGCCAGTCGGCCTCCGCCAGCGCAGGGCTGCCAGGACGCTTGCCGGAAATCGGCAGGGGCTCGTAGGGGTTTTCCACAGACATCGAAAAGGCTCCTTGAACGACGGATCCCGCGGCGTCACGCAACCGCGGGGGTGGTGCTGCATGCGGGAATCAAGATAGTTTCGGCCCCGCATGCATCGCTTGCGCTTCGTCATGCCGCGTGGGTTCCAAATGCGACAAACAATGCAAAATATTTCGCGCTCCGGGCAGGCCGGCGCCTGCGGGCCGTTGGCTACAGGCCATACGCGAGCAGCACT
The DNA here is from genome assembly GCA_021815805.1 of Pseudomonadota bacterium. GTDB lineage: Bacteria > Pseudomonadota > Gammaproteobacteria > Burkholderiales > Burkholderiaceae_C > Thiomonas_A. Next base: position 50,921 of record JAKAZQ010000004.1, read on the forward strand.
CCGAACAGCGGCAGCACGACCAGGATGTGCGCCTGCCACATCAGCCAGCGCCGCTGCGCGCGGATCTGCGCCGCCTCGGGAACACGAGCCTGGCGACACCAGCGCTGCAATTCCCGGCGTGACGGCAGCCCCATCAGCAGCATCGCGACGAACAGTGCGAGCTTGATACGGAACAGGGGATTCGAGACGTACCAGACGGGTCCCTTCGCGCCGAACCACAGGTGGGCCAGGCCGCTGGCGGCGACGGCCAGGAAACTCGCCCAGCACCAGTTGTCCAGGCGCAGCAGGCGCTGCAGCAGGGCCTCGCGATGCGCCAGCACCTCGGGGCGCATCAGCGCCACCTTCGCGCTGAGAAACACCACCAGGCCGAGCACCGCGGAAATGTGCAGGTAGGTCAGCAGGCTCTCGAGCAGCATGGTGGCTTGGCCCGGCGCGGCCGGGCCATTTAGATGAATGTTTCATACATCTTATAGCCGGACGAAGCGCTGGGCAAGCGCAAACAGCCCAGCGTGAGCGCGCCATTGCCGCCGCATGAACTCCGGCGCGACACGCTCCACGACGCGCATGCGCGGGCGATCATCGGCGGCGAGCCCCGGCCGACGCCAGGAGCCGCCCGGAGAACCCGCCCGTCATGCTCACCTCGCTGCAACGCCTGTCGCGCCGGCTGTATGCCGGGCAGGCGGCCCGTCGCTGGAAATTCATGCTGCGCAGTCTGGTGTACGCACGCAGCCACCGCGCGTGGCTGCGCTATCTCGGCGCGCATCCCTGGATGCTGCGGGTGGTCGTGCCGCGCCCGGAACTGCTGGAGCGTCTGCACCGTCCCTACCAGTGCGTCCGCTTCGACCGCTGGGCCCGCCTGCATGCCTTGCGCTCGCACTACGACGTGTGCGCGCAGATCGGCTGGCAAAGCCTGTGCCGGCGCATGGCGCGGGCGCCCGTCGCGCTGGCGCGCATCGCTGCCGCCGACGGCGCGACGCACGCCGTCGAGCTTTGCTACGACACACGCTTCGGCAAGGAGGGCGAGTGGGTGCTCAACCTTTCCCGCGACGCCAGCCGCTGCTACACCATGGTGCTGGGCTTCCGGCGCCAGGCGCAGGCGCACGGCCTGTATATCGGCTGCATCCAGGGACCGGACGGGCCGGATGCGCGCGATCGGGTGCGCGGCCTGACCAAGGCCCTGCACGGCGCCCGCCCGCGCGACCTGCTGCTCGAGGCCGTGCGCGAACTGGCGCGTTGCGCGGGCTGCAGTCGGCTGGAGCTGGTCAGCGATGCCCAGCACATTTATCGCAGCCTGCGCAAGCGGCGCAGCCTGTGCTTCAGCTACGACCGCTTCGCAGCCGAGGCGGCCGGTCAGCGCAACGCGGCACGCTGCTGGGACCTTCCGCTGCAGGCGCCCTGCCGCCCGCTGGGGCAGGTGGACTCGCGCAAGCGGGCCGTCACGGCGCGGCGGCGCGCGCTGCTCGACGACCTGCGGCAGCAGATCCGCGACGCATGCGCAGGCGGCGCGCGGGCGCCGCGCTGAGCGCCGTCACCCGATGCTCATGAGGCTGGCGTTGCCGCCGGCCGCCGCGGTGTTCACGCTGACGGACTTTTCGTGCAACAGCAGTTCCAGCGGATATTCCGATTGTTTCAGGCCGTCGCTGGCCAGCGCATACACGCTGACCACCGCATGCTCGAAGCGCGTCAACTCCGTCTGCAGCGCCAGCAGCCCCGCCGGATCGCCCTGGTACAGCGCGGCATCGGGCTGATCCGCGTCGACGAAGGCACGCACCTGCGTGCGCAGCGACGCCGGAACCAGCGCCAGCGCGGCTTCGGCGTGGGCTCCGCTGAGCAACGCGACATTGCCGCTGGCCAGCGCCGCGGCCGCCTGGCGCAGCAAGGCCTCGCGGCTCGCCGCGCGGCACAGCAGGCGCCCGCGCGGCAGCAGCGCATACTGGTTGTGCTCGCCCACGGGTCCGGGCAGCGTGACCGGCTCCAGGCTCGGCGCCTGAACCGCATAGGCCTCCAGCGCCGCGGTGTCGAGTCCATGCTCGCGCAGCGCCTCGATCAGGGTGCGCAGCGCCTGGGGCGCCGGCGCGCAGGGCAGGAACGGCGCACACGCCGGCGCGATCAGGCGCCGCAGGTACAGCGGCCCGCCGGCCTTCGGCCCCGTCCCCGATCGACCGTGACCACCAAACGGCTGCACGCCCACCACGGCGCCGATGATGTTGCGGTTGACGTAGATGTTGCCGGCGTGGATGCGCGACGTCACCTGCGCGATGCTTTCGTCGATGCGGCTGTGGATGCCGAAGGTCAGCGCGTAGCCGAGAGCGTTGACCGCATCCAGCGTGGCTTCGAGTTCGCCTGTGCGATATCGCAGCACGTGCAACACCGGCCCGAATACCTCTCGGCCTAGCACATCGATCGACGGGATCTCGATCAGGGTCGGCGCGACAAAGCAGCCGTGCCGTGCGTCGTCGGGCAGCGCGGGCGCGTGCACGGGAAAACCGCGTGCGCGCAAGGCCTCCACATGCGCGACGATGGTGTCGCGCGCCTCGGCGCTGATCACCGGACCGATGTCGCTGGCCAGCCGATCCGGCCGGCCGATGCACAGTTCGTTCATCGCGCCGCGCAGCATCTCCAGCAGGCGCTCGGCGACGTCCTCCTGCACCAGCAGGATGCGCAGTGCCGAGCAGCGCTGTCCGGCGGAATCGAAGGCCGACGCCACGATGTCGGCCACCGCCTGCTCGGGCAATGCCGACGAATCGACGACCATGGCGTTCTGGCCGCCCGTCTCGGCGATCAGCGGAATCGGCAGGCCATGCGCATCCAGGCGACCCGCGAGCTGCGCCTGGATCAGGCGCGCCACCTCGGTGGAACCGGTGAACAACACGCCGCGCACCCGCGCATCGGCGACCAGCGCGCTGCCCACCTTTCCATCCCCCGGCAGCAGTTGCACCGCGCCGTGCGGCAAGCCGGCCTCGAGCAGGATGTTCACCGCCGCATAGGCGATCAGCGGCGTCTGCTCGGCCGGCTTGGCCAGCACCACGTTGCCGGCGGCCAACGCCGCCGCCACCTGCCCCATGAAGATGGCCAGCGGAAAATTCCACGGGCTGATGGCCACCACCGGGCCGAGCGGGCGGTGCTCGGTATTGTGGAAATGCTGCGTCACCTGGGCCGCGTAGTAGCGCAGGAAGTCCACCGCCTCGCGCACCTCGCCGATGGCCGACGGCAGCGAGCGCCCGGCCTCGCGCACCACCAGGCCGACCAGGCGCGGCAGCCGCTCCTCGAGCAGGTCGGCGGCGCGCAGCAGGATGGCGGCGCGGTCGACCGGCGGCGTGGCCTGCCACACGGGCGCCTCCGCCAGGGCCTCGCCGACGGCGCGGGCGCACAGCTCGGGCGTGGCCTCGTGCACCGAGCCGACGATGTCGCGCAGATCGGCCGGGTTGAGCGCCGCACGCGCGACGGCCTCGTGTTCGCCGCTGCCGAGGATCGGACGCGCCACCCAGGTCGTGTCGATGCCTGCCAGGCCGGCCGCGGCCAGCGCGCCCAGTCGCTGCTCGTTGCTGAGGTCGAGCCCGCTCGAATTGGCGCGCTGCGCGCCGTACAGCGCCGCCGGCAGCGCGATCTTCGGGTGCGGTGCGCCCAGCGGCTGCACGGCGCGGCAGAGTTCCACCGGATCCGCGACGATCTCGTCCAGGTCGAGGTTCGGATCGTTGATCTTGTGCACAAAGGAGGTGTTCGCGCCGTTCTCCAGCAGGCGGCGCACCAGGTAGGCCAGCAGCGTCTCGTGCGTGCCCACCGGCGCATAGATGCGGCACGGCCGGCGCATGCCCTCGGCGGATACCACCTCCTCGTACAGCGGCTCGCCCATGCCGTGCAGGCACTGGAATTCGTACTGCCCGACGTAGAAGTTGTCACCGGCCATCGCATGGATCGCGGCCACCGTGTGCGCGTTGTGGGTCGCGAACTGAGGGAACACGGCCTGCGCAGCACCCAGCAGCTTGCGCGCGCAGGCGAGGTACGACACATCGGTGTGGCTCTTGCGCGTGAACACCGGAAAGCCCTCGAGGCCGTCGAGCTGCGCGCGCTTGATCTCGGAATCCCAGTACGCGCCCTTGACCAGGCGCACCATGATGCGGCGACGCGAGCGCTGCGCCAGGTCGATCAGAAAGTCGAGCACGAACGGGGCGCGCTTCTGGTAGGCCTGCACCACGAAGCCGATGCCGTTCCAGCCCTGCAGCGCGGGGTCGAAACACAGGCTTTCCAGCAGGTCCAGCGAAATCTCGAGGCGGTCGGCCTCCTCGGCGTCGATGTTCAGGCCGATGTCGTAGCGCCTGGCCAGCTGCGCGAGGCGGGTCAGGCGCGGCAGCAGTTCCTGCATCACGCGATGCCGCTGCGCCCGGCTGTACCGGGGATGCAGCGCCGACAGCTTGATGGAAATCCCCGGCCCCTCGTAGATGCCGCGGCGCTGCGAGGATTTGCCGATGGCGTGGATGGCCTGTTCGTAATCGCGCAGATAGCGCTGCGCGTCGCGCGCGGTGAGCGCGGCCTCGCCCAGCATGTCGTAGGAATGCCGGAAGCCCCTGGCCTCCCACTTGCGGCTGTTGGCCAGCGCGTCGGCGATGGTCTGGCCCAGCACGAACTGTTCGCCCATCAGGCGCATCGCGATGTTCACGCTGCCCCGCACCACCGGCTCTCCGCCACGCGCGACCAGGCGCGTGAGCATCGACGACAGCGTGGCCTCGCTGCTCGTGGCCACCAGGCGTCCGGTCAGCAGCAGGCCCCAGGTGGCGGCGTTGAGGAACAGCGAGCGCCCGCCGCCGAGATGGCTCTGCCAGTCGCCGGCGCCGATCTTGTCGCGGATCAGCGCATCGCGGGTCGCCGTGTCGGGGATGCGCAGCAGCGCCTCGGCCAGGCACATCAGCGCGATGCCCTCCTGGCTCGACAGGGCGTATTCCTGCAGCAGGGTCTCCACCACGCCGCGCGTGCGCTTGGAGCGCAGTTTCAGCGCCAGTTCACGCGCCGTGCGCTGCACCTCGTCGCGCAAACCCGCGGGCAGTTCGGCCTGCGCCAGCAAGGCCGGCACGCACTCGGCCTCGGGGCGCCGGTAGGCCGCGGTGATGGCGGCGCGCAGCACGGTCTGCGGTTGCACCTCCTGCGCCAGCTCGAGAAACGGCACCAGCGGGGCATCGTGCGGCCGAGGTTGCTCCATTGGTTGCACTTCTTCATCGTGCTCACGGTCAGGAACAATTTCGCCCCGCTCCAGGCGCTCCAAGCCCTGGATGATCCATTGCTTGACCAGGAAATGCGAGGTTCGGCCCTGCGCCTCGGCGGCCGTCTTGATGCGCGTGCGCACCTGGTCGTCCAGTTTCACGCCGATGGTCGTCACGCTCATGGAATTCCCTTATGGATTAGATATGTATGCGAACATGGCGATGGTTGCACCACCACCGCGAGAAGTAAAGCACTGCTCGTCTCGTGGATACAACTTTTCGCACCCCTGGGGTGTAACCCTGATGCAGCGACAGGTGCAACCCGTTATGGTCCCCACTGCAACCTTTCTCGACCCTTCGCGCACCGGCAGCGGTGCGTGGCCGAGGCAACGGCCGACGACGGGGCGCCGCACGCGCCCCGCCCCGATCCCCTCTTCTCTTTGCAGGCGAGACCATGACGCACAAGTATTGCAGGACGGCTTTGTTCAGTCTGATGGCGGCAGCCCTGGGCGCCGGCGCGGCGCACGCCGCCACGCCAATCACCATCGGCGTGCAGGCGCCGATCACCGGCCAGTACGCCAACGAGGGCCAGGGCATCGCGAATGCCGTGAAGCTGCTGGTCAAGCAGCAGAACGCCGAGGGCGGGCTGCTCGGACACCCGCTCAAGGTGGAGGTATGCGACGACCAGGGCGAGGCCGCGCCGGCTGCGATCTGCGCGCGTCAACTGGTCAACGACGGCGTGCTGGCCGTGATCGGCAGCTACACCAGCGGCGCCGCGCTGGCCGCGCAGCCGATCTATGCCCGCGCCAACGTGATCCAGACCTCCGACGGCACCAGCGACCAGCTGACCGCACGCGGCTACAAGACCTTTTTCCGCAACGCGCCGCCGAACAGCGCCGAGGCGGTGTTCACCGCCGGCTACTTCAAGGCCATGGGCTATCGGCGCGTGGCGGTCGTCACCGACCACTCGAGTTTTTCCACCGGCCTGGCCAACGCGGTGATCGCCGACGCGAAAAAGGCCGGCATCAAGATCATCGACAAGGCCTTCATCAGCGCCGGATCGCAGAACTACACCCCGGTGCTGACCAAGTTGAAGGCCGAGCATCCGCAAGTCGTGTACTTCTCCGGCTACTACACCGATGGCGGCCTCATCAAGGCGCAGATGGCCCAGCTCGGCATGAAGGCCACGTTCGTCGGCGGTGACGCCAACCAGAACGTGGCCTTCGCGAAAATCGCCGGCAGCGCGGCGAGCGGCGCCGTCATCATCAACGTGCCCGCGCCCGAGGACCTGCCCTACCCGGCGGCCAAGCAGTTCCTCGAGCAGTTCCAGAAGGCCTACGGGCATCAGCCGCCCAGCATCTTCACGCTGACCAACGCCGACGGCCTGCGCGCGGTGCTGTACACCGCCGAGCAGGTCAAGAGCGTGAAGCCGGCCGTGCTGATCCCGGCGCTGCACAAGCTGCGCGACTTCCACGGCCTGACCGGCACGTTCTCGTGGAACGCCGTGGGTGAACGCACCGGAAGCCCGTACGTGGCCTTCGAGGTGACGGCCAGCGGCGCCTACAAGATCACCTATCCGGCCGCCGCCGCCAAGTAAGCCCGGTCGAGGCGCCCGCCGGTCCGGCGTGGCGCCGCGCCGACCCGGCGCCGCCACGCGCGCGCCGAGTCCGCGCGGCGCGCACGGCCGGCGCATCGCAGGAGAACCATCCATGCTGAGCACCGTGCTGCAGCAGCTCGTCAACGGTCTGACCGTGGGCGGGATCTATGCGCTCATCGCCCTGGGCTACACCATGGTCTACGGGGTGCTGCGCCTGATCAACTTCGCCCATGGCGATCTCTGCATCTTCGGGGCCTACATCGGTCTCGTCGCGCTGGGCTCGGGGGCGGGCAGCGGACGATCCCATCTGCTGCTGCTCGGCGCCGCGTTCCTGCTCGCGGCGCTGGCGGTCGGGGCCGCCGGAATGCTGCTGGAGTTCACCGCCTATCGCCCGTTGCGACGCGCCGATCGCCTGTCGGCGGTGGTATCGGCGCTCGGCGCATCGCTGTTCATCGAAAACGGCATCATGCTGATCTGGGGCCCGCAGCTGCGCGTGTTTCCGAGTCATCTGCTGCCGCACGCCGCCTGGAACCTGGGCGGCGCCCGCATCGACCTCGTGCAGTTGCTGATCATCGGCGGCTCCGCGCTGCTCATGGGCGTGCTGTACTGGTTCGTGCATCACACCCGCTACGGCACCGCGATGCGCGCCGCGGCGAGCGACCAGGATGCGGCGCGCCTGATGGGCATCAACGTCAACCGCGTGATCGCCAGCGTGTTCGTGCTGGGCCCGGCGATCGGCGCGGTGGGCGGCCTGTTCATCGGCCTGTACTACCGCCAGGTCTACTTCACGATGGGCTGGACCTACGGCCTCAACGCGTTCATCGCCGCCATCCTGGGGGGCATCGGCAACATCCCCGGCGCGATGCTCGGCGGCGTGCTGCTGGGCCTGTTCAACGCCTTCGCCGCCGGCTTCATCTCCAGTTCCTGGCAGGGGGCGATCACCTTTGCGCTGCTGATCGGCATCCTGCTGCTGCGCCCCACCGGGCTGCTCGGCGAGCGCGTCGCGGAGAAAGTCTGATGAAAAGCCTGCTCGATTGGCTCTCCCGCCCGTGGGTCGGCGGCCTGCTGTGGCTGGCCGGGCTCGGCGTCCCGCTGCTGCTCGACCAGACCTGGGTGTTCATCGCCGCGCTGTTCGCGGTCTACGCGATCGTCGCCCTCAGCCAGGACGTGGTGCTCGGACGCGCCGGCATGTTCGACATGGGGCATGCCGTGTACTTCGGCGTCGGGGCCTACGTCACGGCCATCCTGAACACGGCCCATGGCTGGCCGATCCTGCTCACCTGGCCGCTCGCGGTGCTCGCCGCGGCGCTTGCCGGGGCGCTCATCGCCGCGCCGATCGCACGCCTGCGCGGCGACTACCTGCTGGTCGCCACGATCGGCTTCAACGCCATTTTCATCCTCGCGCTGAACAACAACCTGGGCCACGTCACCGGCGGCGCCGACGGGCTGTTCGGCATCGGCGTGCCGGCGCTGGGCGGGCTCCAGGCATCCAGCCAGAACGCCCAGTTCTGGCTCGACTGGGTCGCCTTCGCGGCGGTGCTGCTGCTGATCCGCAATCTCGACCGCTCGCATCTCGGGCGCACCTTCCACTACATCAAGCACGACCAGCTCGCCGCCACCACGATGGGCGTGGACACGCGCAAGTACCGCGTGCTGGCCTTCGCCCTCGGCGCGGCGCTGGCCGGTTTCGGCGGCACGCTGTTCGCCACGCTGATGGCCGCGGTCAGCCCCGGCGCGTTCGTGTTCACGGAATCGGTCACGCTGTTCGCCATCGTGCTGGTGGGCGGCCAGGGCTCGATTCCCGGCGTTCTGCTGGGCACCGCGCTGATGTTCGTCGTACCCCAGGTGTTCCGGGGCTTCGCCGAGTACCGCTATTTCGTGTTCGGCATCGCCATGGTGCTGATCATGGTGCTGCGCCCGCAGGGCATCTGGCCGCGGGCTCTGCGCAGGGAGGCCGCGCGATGAGCACCCCACCGAACCCGCAAGCGGCTGCGCCGGCGCAAGAGATGCTGGTGCTGGACGGCGTCGGCGTGCGCTTCGGCGGCCTGAAGGCCGTCGATGCGCTGAGCTTCGCGGTCGGCCAGGCCCAGGTGGTCGGACTCATCGGCCCGAATGGCGCCGGCAAGACCACGGCCTTCAACCTGATCACCGGGGTCTACAAGCCGAGCGAGGGGCGCGTGCGCTTCGCCGGCCGCGACATCACCGCCTGGGCCCCCCATCGCATCGCGCGCATCGGCATCTTCCGTACCTTCCAGACCATCCGCCTGTTCCAGGGTCAGAGCGTGCTGAGCAACGTGCTGGCGGGCATGCACCTGCGCACGCGCCAGCAATGGTGGCAGGGGCTGCTGGCCACGCCGGCGCAGCGTCGCGAGGAACGCGCGCTGCGTCACGAAGTGCATGCGCTGCTCGAGCGACTTCGCCTGGACCACCTGGCGTACGAGGACGTGGCCTCCCTGCCCTACGGCGTGCAGCGCCGGGTCGAGCTGGCGCGCGCGCTGATCGCCAAGCCGCGCCTGCTCATCCTCGACGAACCCGCGGCAGGCCTCAACGACCAGGAGTCGGCAGAGCTCAACCGCACCATCCTCGAGGTGCGCGACCAGGGCATCAGCGTGCTGCTGGTCGAGCACGACATGAACGTGGTGATGAACGTCACCGATCACATCGTGTGCATCAACTTCGGGCGCAAGATCGCCGAGGGCACGCCGGAGCAAATTCGCAACCATCCCGACGTCATCGAGGCCTACCTCGGCAAGGAAGACGACGACGAGGAGGCCGCATGACACTGCTGGAAGTCCGAGACCTCGACGTGCGCTACGGCCACATCCAGGCCCTGAAGGGCGTGAGCCTGGAAGTCGCCGAAGGCGAGATCGTCGCGCTGCTGGGCGCCAACGGCGCCGGCAAGACGACGCTGATGCGCAGCATCAGCGGCCTGCTGCGAGCGCACGCCGGCGAGGTGCGACTGCGCGGCGCGCCGATCCAGCGCACCGCAGCCGACGCCATCGTGCGCCTGGGCATCTCGCAGGTGCCCGAGGGGCGCCGCGTGTTTCCCACCCTGAGCGTGGCCGAGAACCTGCGCCTGGGCGCCTACACGCGAGCGGCGGCCGAGGCGGCGCAGACGCTGCAGCAGGTGTGGAGCATGTTCCCGCGCCTGCTCGAGCGCCGCGAACAGCTGGCCGGCACGCTGTCCGGCGGCGAACAGCAGATGCTCGCGATCGGACGCGCGCTGATGGCGCGCCCGAAGCTGCTGCTGCTCGACGAGCCCAGCCTGGGCCTGGCGCCGATCATCGTGCGGGACATCTTCCGCTCGCTGCACCGGATCCGCGAGCGGGGCATGACCGTGCTGCTGGTCGAGCAGAACGCGCGCATGGCCCTCAAGCTCGCCGACCGCGGATACGTGCTGGAGACCGGGCGTATCCGCCTCGAGGGCCCCGCACGCCAACTGCTGGCATCGCCCGAGGTGCAGGCCAGCTATCTCGGCCACGGCCACGCGGCGCCGCCGGCGGCCGCGCCCGATGGCGCCGCGGCGCCGGGCTGAGCAGCCGCCGGCGGCCGGCACGGCAGCCGGCGCTTGCACTAGAAGTTCCACATCAGATGGACCTCCAGCTGGTTGCTGCGCAGCTTGCGGCCGAGATCGCCCTGGTACGCCACTTGCACGTTCAGGTTCCGGCGCAGTTGCGCGTGCAGGCCGAGGGCCGCCTCGAGCGCGTTGCGCGGCGGCACGACACCCCAGTTCGTGAACCCCAGCGACGGAATGGCGTTGAAGTGCAGGCTGCTGATCGTCTCCGGCCGCTCCCACCAATGCCGCATGCCCAACGAGGCGCTCAGGTCGCCCGTCATCCTGCGCCAGCCCCACGGATGAACGGCGCGCAGCGCGGCCAGCGAGCTGGCGTCCGTCATGCTCTGGGCCGCGACGTGCAGCCCGAGCACGGGATCCGACTCGGTCGCCGACCCCAGGCTCAGGTACTGCACATCCATGCTGAGCAGCGGTGTCAGCAGGTTGCCCGCGCGCAGCTGGACGTCGTCGGCCACGCGTGACTCCAGGCTCCAGATGCGCACGTCGCGCCTGGCCGACGCGTAGTCGACCTCGCCCTGCGTGTAGCCGAGCACGCCGCCGAGTCGCAGCCCGTGCACGCGACGTCCGCCGAAGACACCGACGCGGTACAGCGAGCCCGTCATGCCGTCGCCCACCTGCTGGCGCGTGGCTCCCATGGAGAGCGTGCCGACCGCCGCCCCGAAGTTCCAGGCGCCTCGCTGCAGCGCGCGGCCCAGCGTGATGGCGGTGGTGCTGTCCTGCACGCCGTTGGCGTTGGCATCGCCGAGCAGGCGCCCGCGCGAACCGTCGATGAAGCCGAAGGCGCGATCGCGCGGTGCGGCGTGGCTCAGATCCCCCAGCCCGATGCGATCGAACAGCTGCCCCCACTCCTGCCGCGTGCCCTGCAGCAGCCACTCCGGGGTATCGGAGTACAGCTCGCCGTCCAGTGCCTGCAGCCCGGAACTCACCGAACCCTGTCCGATCAATGCATTCATGCGCGTGTACAGCGCCCCGCTCGCCGTGAGCACGACGCTGTCCAGCACGTGCGCCACCTGCAGCTGGTTCGGCGTCAGGGCCAGGCTGCTGAAGGGATGCGCCGCCGCGACGGTGAACAACACCTGAGGATCGAGCACGTACTGCAGCGCGTAGGCCTGCAGCGCCTGCGGACTGACGACCTGCAGGCTGGAGAAGCCGCCCACCAGCGTGCTGCCGGCAGGCGCCTGCATGAGCACGTAGGTGCGCCGCAGGTAGTGCCCCGGCAGCAGGTCGATCACCAGCTTGCCGCCCAGCTTCAGCTGCGGCCCGGCGACATACAGCGTGCTGTTCGCGCCCGGCGCGACCCATGCGGTGGTGGTGCCGCTGGCGCCCTGCGAGAAGCTTCCGCCGACCTGCAGGGTGCCCATCGCCTGGGGCGAGCCGAGTTGCAGCTCTCCACTGTTGTCGAGGCCGCCGGCGACTGCCGCCGCACCTTGGCTCAGCAGCACCCCGCCCGGCCTCACGACGAGGCCCGACGCCAGCCGGCTGCCCGGCCCGAGCGTCAGTGCGCCAGCCTGCACGGTGGTGGCGCCGGTGTAGGTCTGCACGCCGCTCAGTTCCTGCTGGCCGCCTTCGAGTGTCAGCCCCCCGGTGCCGCCGATCTGGCCGGAGAAGTCTCCGGCGCCCTGGGTCAGCACCAGGTCGTTGCTGCCCAGCGCGACCTGCCCGGAGCCGGACAGCCCGGCCAGCGCCACCGTGCCCGCGCTGCCGGCGCCGGAGACGTCGAGGCGGCCGTCCGCCAGTACCTGCGTGGGCGCCGCGGCGGCGCTGCCCGACAGGATCAGGCTGGCGCCGCTGGCGATGGTCGTGGGCCCCGTATAGGTGTCGCTTCCTGCCAGGGTCTGGCTGCCCGCCGCCACGGTCAGGCCGCCACTGCCGGCGATGTTTCCATGCAGGGTTCCGCTGGCCTGCTCCAGCGTGAGGGTGCGCGCGCCGAGCGCGACATTGCCGCTGCCCTGCAGGCTGCCCACCGCAGCCCCGGAGGTCGTCGCGGAGATGTCCAGCACGCCGTTGTCGGAAACCGCCGACGATGCCACGGAGCCGCCACCGACCAGATCGAGCGTGGCCCCGCTGCTGATGGTGGTGGCGCCGGTGTAGCTCTCCGCCGCCCCCAGCCCCTGGCTGCCGGCGTCAATCTGCAGCCCGCCGCTGCCGGTGACGAGTCCGCTCAGCGTGCCGCTGGCGGCGCTCACGCGCAGCGTGCTGGCACCCAGCGCGACGCCGCCGCTGCCGGCGATGGCGCGCACGCTGGAGCCAGCCGTGGTGCCAGAGACGTCGAGCATGCCGTTGTCCTGCAACTGCGACGACGCGGCGACGCTGCCGGTGCCGGACAGCGCCAGCGTCGCGGCGCTGCCGATGCTGGTGGATCCGGTATAGGCATTGTTGCCGCCAAGGGTCTCGATGCCGCCGGACACGCTCACCGCGCCGCTGCCCGAGATCACCCCGGAGAAGGTGCCCGCAGCCTGCGTGAGGATCAGGCCGCCCGCGCCCAGCAGCACGCTGCCTTGGCCGCCAAGGTCGTGCAGCGCGAGCGGCGCGCTGCTCGCCGAGGCGTCCAGCGCACCGTTGTCCAGTACCGTGCTGGCTCCGAGGGTGCCGACTCCCGACACCGCAAGCGTGGCTCCGCTGGCGATGCTGGTCTGTCCGGAATAGCTGTTCACCCCTGCCAGTACCTCGGTACCTCCGAGCAGCGACAGGTTGCCGCTGCCTGCGATCACGCCGCTCACGGTTCCCGAGGCATTGCGAAGGCTCAGCGTATTCGCGCCGAGGTTGATGTTCCCCTGTCCCGCGATGCTGGTGATGGACTCGGCGGCCTGCGCCCCCGATATGTCGAAGCTTCCGGCATTCGTCACCGTCGAGTTCGTGATGCTTCCGGCGCCCGCGAGGGCCAGCGCGTCCTGGTATCCGATCGTGGTCGAGCCGCTGTAGGTGTCGGCGCCACTGAAGGTCGCCTGCGCGGCGTTCACCACCACTCCGCCGCTGCCGCTGATGACCCCGGAGAAATTCCCATTGCCGCGAAGAGTCACGCTGTTGGAACCGAGGCGCAGCGTACCCGCACCACTCAGGCCGCCGAGGCTCGTCGGCGCCGTGGCTCCCGAAATATCCAGGACTCCCTGGATGGTCTCGGCAGCGCTTCCGAGCGTCCCCGTACCGCTGAGCGCGAGCTGGGCGTTGCTGGCGACGATCGTCTGGCCGCTGTAGCTGTTGCTCCCGCTGAACACCTCGGAGCCTGCCGCGACATTCACGCTACCGCTGCCCGCGATCACTCCGCCGAAGGTCCCGGCGCCGCTGGCGATGGTCAGCGCGCTGGAGCCGAGTTGTACCTGACCGTTGCCATTCAGCGACCGCACGGCGGTCCCTGCCGAGGACTGCGAGATGTCGAGAAGACCGTTGTCGGTCACCCCTGAATCGGCGATCGAGCCGGACCCTGCGAGGCTCAGCGAGCTGGAACTGCCGATGTTCGTGCCTCCGGAATAGGTATCCTTGGCGCTGAGCTGGACATGGCTGGTACTCAGGTTCAGGCCGCCGGAGCCCTGGATGGTCCCGGCGATGGTGCCGGTGTTGTTGGTGAAACCCAGGGTCCCGGAATCGACCTCTGCGGCCGACGCCAGGGTGCCGCCGCTGAGCAGATTCAGGGTGGCGCCGTTGCTGATCTGGACCGTGCCGGTGTTGGTGTTTTTGCCGGACAGGTACGCCACGCCACTGGCCACCTGCACCGTGCCGCTGCCGGCGATGCTCACGGACACCGGAACGCTGTCGTCGATCAGGGTCAGGGTGCCGGCATCCTGCACGGGCGATGCCAGCGAGCCGCTGCCCGACAGGATCAAGCCTGCTCCGCTGCTGATGAAGGTGCCGCCGAACAGCGAATTGGCTGCCGTGAGAACTTCGCTGCCACCCTGCACGATCAGTTTGCCGTTGCCCGAGACATTGCCCGACCAGGGTGCAGCGGCTCCCGCCCCGGAGGTCACGATGAGGGAATTGCTGCCCAGGACGACCCCGCCGCCGCCGCTCAGCGCCTGGACGCTCATCGGCGTCGCGCCGGCATAGCGGCTGAGGTCCAGGGTGCCCGCGACATTGAAGGCCTGCGGCGAGGAATAACTCCCGTTCAACGGGGCGAGGGACGCTCCGGCCGCGATCGATACCGTCCCGGTGGTGGTGATGCCGTTGTTGACGCTGACTGCGCCGCCGCCCGTGATGCTCAGGTTGGCCGCGCCCGAGGCGCTGCTCTGCCCGATCGTCGAAAGCACCACCTGGTTGCCGTTGCTGTTGATGGCGCCGGCCGTGGACTGCAGCGTGACCGGAGCGGACAGCGTGACCGGTGCCTGGAAGGCCAGGGTCGGGGTCCCGTTGCCGCCGCTGCTGTCCAGCACCACCCCGCCCGAGGATGCGCCCAGATTCAGGTTCGACGACAGCGCGAGGGTCATCCCGGAGCCGATGACAGTCTGTCCGCTGCCCGTGCTTGCGGGCTGCCAGCTCGGATCCAGATTCACCCATGCCGGCGTCGTGCCCTGCAGCACATAGGCCACGGTCAAGCCCGACTGCAGGAGCATTCCGGGTGCGATCATGGACAGCGTGTAGGGCGCCGCGGAACCGGCCACCTGGAACTGCAGCCCCGACGTCCACTGCGCCGTGTTGCTGAGCTGGACCAGAGGAGTCGAGGTGGTCAACTGGACGCAGTCGGTCTGGATCGCATAAGCCAGCGAGCCGTTGCTGGTGCCGGAATACTGGGTGACCGGCCAGGCGCAAATGGCAGCCTGTGCCGAGACCCCAGGAAGGGCCAGCAAGGCACCGACCAGCGCGTCGGCCAGGCGACTGCGGCGCAACGGTGCGACGTCGTGCGCAGGCGCCGCGGCGCGGCCGAGGTGTCGCGCCCGGGAGCGCAGGCTTGCATCATCGTCGATGTTCTTGAACCCTCGTGCTCGCACGGGCGTCAGGCGGCGCTTTGGCATATTTGTCTCGCTGTTGAACAGTGCAATTTCGGGATGGATGGACTGCGCGTTATTCTGCAGACAAAACCATCTACAAAAACTTCGGCGAGCGACTCTGGTAATCGCACAAAGTTCCGGCGATGGTATGTCGTGAACCCGCCCGAAAAATGCCCGTCACACTCATCAAATACACGATTCAAGCCAGCGCAACGCTCCAAAAAATGCGCTATTTACCGGCTGTTGAAATACCGCCGGGGGGTCGCGTTGGTGCCGCATCGGGATGATGGGCGTGCGCCGGATCTTGCGCGGGCCGGGCGCCCGCGCAAGATCCGGGGTGCCGCCAGCGCCCGATTCCGCACCAAGCCTTCGGGCGCAGGCGCTGCGGGCGATCTGCGGCGTTGCCCAGGCAGGCCAGGCGCCCAGCCTGGCCTTGGCCTGGGCGCCTTGCAGCTCATCCCGCAGCGCCTGCGCGCGGCCCCCTGCGGTATTTCAACAGCCTGTTAATCGTTCATCGCTTCCTGGATTTTTTGAAAATCACCCGGTATACCGGCGGGGGCAGCCGGCGACGCCCCGCCCGGTCCCGCGCGGTGGCGCAAACCCGGTGGCCAGCGTGGCAGCGCGCGGCGGCGTGCACCGCGGTGCCGCCCGCGGCACCGCGTCGGGATCGCGGGCGCGGCGCAACCGGCAGGTTGTCGCAAAACCCCTGGAGAGCGCAGGGACGCAGCATCGGGGTGCTGGCCTTGCGGCGGACCGCGCAGCGGGCCGGGCGCCCGCGCGGGCTTCGGGCCAAGCTGGGAGCCTGGCCCCGCGGCTGCAACGCCGCATGCGCCCTGATAACAGGCTGTTGAAATACCGCAGCGGGCCGCCCTGGGGTATTTCAACAGCCTGACAAGGCTCACCCCGAGGGGTTCGGCGCCTGCTCCGCGGCGATGGTGCGGGCACGCCCTGCGGCCTTGGCGGCGTACAGCGCCTTGTCGGCGCTGCCGAGCAACCACGCCAGCAGATCCCCGTCGGCGGGGCCGTTCCAGGCGGCCAGGCCGACGCTTACCGTCAGTGCGCCCAGCGCCGTGCGCACCGCGCGCACGCCCTCATGCACACGCTCGGACACGCTCCGCGCGATGCCGGCGTCGGCACCGGGAAGCCACAGCACGAACTCCTCTCCGCCGAGGCGGATCACCAGGTCGGTGGCGCGCACGCTGGCGCGCAAGCGCTGCGCCAGCGCCACGAGCACGCGGTCGCCTTCCGGGTGCCCGCAGGCATCGTTGATGCGCTTGAAATGGTCGACGTCGACGAGCAGCAGCGATCCCACGCAGGCGTGCCCGCTGGTCGGTTGCCAGGCATGCAGCGCCAGTTCGAGCGCACGCCGGTTCTTCAGGCCCGTCAGGGGATCCGTCAGGCTGAGTTCGGACAACTCGCGATTGCGCTGCTCGACGCGTTCAGCGCGTTGCGACAGTTCGTGGTTCAGTCGCTCCACCTGCTCGCTGCTTGCCGCCAGGCGAGCCGCCAGGCCTTCGGCATCGGCGCGCGCCTTGATCAGTTCCGCCTCGAAGCGACTGCGCTCCAGCGCGACGAACACTGCCCACACGATGAGGTCCTCGGCGTCGGCGCCGCCCCGCTTGCGCACGGCATTCAGCATGACCGGGACGGGCACGCCGTCGGCGCCGAGCAGGTGCAGGTACAGCTCCTTGACGCCCTGCGCATGCAGCAGCATCGGAAACATGTAGGTCTGCGCGAAAATGCGCGCCGCCGGCGGCAGCAGTTCCTCCATCGGCCGGCCGTGCCAGTGGCGCTGCGTGCCGCCGACGATGCGCAGGAACTCGAGGTTCATGCGCTGCACGCGTCCCTGCACATCGGTCACCATCATGGCGCAGGGGATGTCATCGACCGCCAGCATGGCCTTGCTCCCGCCGAACTCAGGTGCGCGCGTAGAACCCGCGCATGGCATCGATCACCTGGTCCGGGTGGCTCATGTGGGCGCAATGCCCGGCCACGTCGAGCACGCGCAGGCTGCTGTCGTGCAGGTGATGGTGCAGGTACTCGCCAACCGCCTGCGGCGCCAGCGAGTCGCGTGCGTGCTGCAGGATCAGGCTGGGCGTGCGCACCCGCGGCAGGTCGGCCCGGTTGTCGGCGAAGAACGTGGCACGCGCAAACACCCTGGCGGCCTTCGGATCGGTCGAGCAGAAACTTTGCGACAACTCGCCGGCCACGCCCGCTTCGCCCGCTTCGTTCTTTTCGCCCTTTTCGCCCGACACGATCGTGCCGAGAAGACTGGCCCAGCCGATGTAATTCTGGTCCATCAGCTGCAGCATGCCCTCCAGGTCGGCTGACTCGAATCCCCCGTGATAGTCGGGGGGATGGTTGAGAAAGCACGGCGATGGACCGATCAGCACGAGATCCGCGAACCACTCGGGCCGAAGCGCCGCCGCCAGCAGCCCGATGCTGCAACTCACCGAATGCCCGACGAAATGCACCCCCGCGCGCAGCCCGAGCGCATCGAGCATCTCCAGCAGGTCCTGCACATAACCGTCCAGCGAGGCATGGCGCACGGGGTCGAAGCCCGCCGGATCCGAAAGACCGCTGCCCGGGTAGTCGAACAGTACCTGGCGGTGCGTGCGCTGAAAGGCCGGCGTGACCTGTCGCCACATGCGGTGGTTGCAGCCGAAGCCGTGGCCGTACACCAGCACGGGGGCATCGGGCACATCCGCTTCCAGGATCTGGATATGTTGTCGGTCGAGCGTGTGCATGATGGGCATCGGGTATGTGGCGCAGGCGCCTCGACCCGCGCAATCCTGCACCATTGTGCCCCCGAACATGGGCTCTCGACTGTCAGATTTGTCGCAAAAATCCTCATTTTCGGCCGCGCCGGGTGCCTGTCACCCGGCGTGTCCAGCCCGCGCGCCCTGCGCGCCGGATCACGCGATGCGCCATGCATGCCGGAGCGACAAGCCATGCGCAGGCTGCGGGTCGAGCGTGATGCGCGCCCTGGCGTCAGCCATGGCGTCGAATCCGCAAGCCCGACGCCGTGGCCTGCCGTGGCGCTGGCCGTGTCGGACGGCGGCCGCGTCGCCGCGCTGCATGCGGCCACGTGGGAGCAGCGAGGCCGGGGTACTCACTGCGCGGCGCCGCGCCGTGCCCATCGCCGGCCGAAGCGCTGCAGCCACGACGAGCGGGCAGCCGGCGCAGGAGCCTGCGCCTGGTTGCCGGCAGGCAGCTGGACTCCGACGGCGAGTTGCGCCAGGGTTTCGTGCACCATGCGGCGAAGCGGCAGGCGCTGCCCCGTGGCCGCGGCGAAGCGCGAGGCGACCTGGTTGGCCAGCAGCGAGTGCCCACCGACATCGAAAAAATTGTCGCTGCGCCGGACTTCCGGCACTCCCAGCAATTCCCGCCAGATACCCGCGAGCAACTCCTCGACGGGGCCTTGCGGCGGATCCTCGACGGCATGTCCGCTGCCGACGCCTTCGCCCGGCGCAGGCAAGGCGTGGCGGTCGACCTTGCCGTTGGGCAGGCGTGGCAGCGCCTGCAGCACATCGATCCCTTGCGGAACCATGTAGCCCGGGAGTTCCGTGCGCAAGGCCTCGCGCAGCTGCGCCGCCAGCGGCTGCTGTCCCGGCTGCGGGGCGACGTAGGCCACCAGTCGTGCGCCACCGACAAGGTCGTCGCGCAGCACCACCACGCATTCCGCGACACCGGGCTGACGCAGCAGCGCCGACTCGATATCCCCGGTTTCGATGCGATAGCCACGCAACTTGACCTGGAAGTCCAGGCGTCCCTGGTGTTCGAGCCGTCCGTCGTGGCGCCAGCGCCCGCGGTCGCCCGTGCGGTACATGCGCGCGGCGCCGCCCGCCGCCGACTCGGGCAGGAAGCGCTCGCGGGTGAGTTCAGGACGCTGGTGATAGCCGATGGCAACCCCGTCTCCGGCGATGTGGATCTCTCCACTGAAACCGATGGGGCACGGTTCGCCGAATTCGTCGAGCACATGCACCCGAGTGTTGGCGATGGGGGCCCCGATGCTGATTCGCGCCGCCTCCCGCGGAACCTTCCAGCACGTGGACCAGACGGTGGTCTCGGTGGGGCCGTACAGGTTCCATACCTGCGCGCAGCGCTCCCGCAGCGCCCCGGCCAGTTCCGGATGCAGCGCTTCCCCGCCGATCAGCGCACGAAAGCCCGGCCGTGGCTGCCAGCCGGCGTCGAGCAGCATGCGCCAGGTGGCAGGGGTGGCCTGCATCATGGTGGCCGAACTGGCCTGCAGCCGCTGCTGCAAGGCCTGCGCGTCCGCCGCTTCGTCGCGCGTGGCGATGCAGACGCACGCTCCGACGTACAGGCCGAGCAGCAATTCGAGTACTGCGATGTCGAAACTCAGCGTGGTCACCGCCAGCAGTACGTCGTCAGGGCCCATGCCGGGCGCGCGCGCCATCGACACCAGGAAATTGACCACGGCATGGTGCGGCACCAGCACGCCCTTGGGCTTGCCGGTCGATCCCGAGGTGTAGATCATGTATGCGGGATCCTGCGGTGTCGCGCCGGTGCCTGCGGGCGGCACGCCGGCCCTGTCGGCCTGCGGCGCCGGCACGGCTCCCGCGCGGGGCGGCACGAACAGCGCAACGTCGAACCCGTCCCAGCCCGGGCGCGAGGCCTCGTCGGCCAGCACAAGCGCCGGCCGGGCATCGTCGATCATCGCCCGCAGCCGCGCGCGGGGAAACTCCGGATCCAGCGGCACGTAGGCGGCGCCCGTCTGCAGCACCGCCAGTTGCGCCACCACCATGTCGACGCCGCGCTGCATTCCCAGTCCGACAAAGCATCCGCGCCCGATTCCCTGAGCGCGCAGTCGTTGCGCCAACTGCGCCACCGCGGCCCACAGCGTCGGGTAGTCCAGCTCGACTCCACCGGCATCGCGCAGCGCGATTGCGCGGCGGTTGCGCTGCCGCTCGAGCAGTTCGATCACGGTCGCGGCGCGGGGCAGTTCCATCGCGGTGTCGTTCCATCGTGCGATGCGCTCGCGTTGCGACGGGGATGCGCTCCACAGACGGTGCAGCGCCTGTGCGGGGTCTGCGAGCGCGCGCTGCAGTCCCTCCAGGTACAACTGCGCAAGCTCCTGCATGCTGGCGGGCTCGAACAGTTCAGTGGAGTAGTCGAGAATCAGGGCCTTGAGACCTTCGGTGCTGACGGTCAGCGACAGGTCGAACTGGACCCATTCCGACGGCAGGGATACATGGCTGGCTTGCAGCCTGGAGAAACGCAGCGGCGCGTGCGGACTGTTGAGCACGTTGAACAGCACCCTGGGCTGCACCCCGCCACCCGGGCTGCCGCTGGCCCGCAGGCGCTCGACCAGATGGTCGAACGGCAGATCCTGGTGGCTGAAGGCTCCCAGCGCCGCGGGGCGTACCTCCTCGTGCAGGAAGGCACCGAAACTGAGCTCCGGATCCACACGCGTGCGCAGCACCAGGGTGTTGACCAGCGACCCGACCAGCGTCTCGGATTCCAGGCGGGTGCGTCCGGCGATCGGAAAGCCCACGGCCACGTCGTGCTGCCCACACCAGCGTCCAAGCAGCGAAGCAAACGCGGCGTAAAGGGTCATGAACGGCGTGACCCCCTGGCGCGCGCCGAAGGACTGCAGGCCGAGCAACCACGCGTCGGACAAGGGTACGCGCAGGCGCGCACCGCGGCTGCCCTCGCGCCGGCCGTTTCCCTTGTCCACCGGCAGGTTCAGCGGGCTCATGCCGCGCAGCCGCTGCAGCCAGTAGTGCAGCTGGGAAGCGAAGGCCTCGCCGCCGAACTGCCTGCGCTGCCATGCGGCGTAATCGGCGAAACCCAGTTCAAGCTGCGGCAAGCGCGCCGCACCAGCTCCTGAATGGGCTTCGTAAAGGAGGTTGAACTCGCGCACGAGCAGCGCGAACGACCAGTCGTCGGTGACGATGTGGTGCATGGCCAGCACCAGCAAGTGGTGGTCGTCGGCGATGCGCGCGAGCAGCAGGCGATGCAGGGGTCCGCGCTCGAGGTCGAAGGGCATCGCGGCCCGCCTGGCCGCGGCATCGAACACGGCGCGCTCGCGCAGCGCCGCGTCGGCCGACGTGTCGTCGATCGCGAGATCCTCGATGTGCGCTGAGGTCGGCGGATCGATTCGCGCGTGCGGCAGTTCGCCGGACAGTTGCACACGGGTGCGAAACGCCTCGTGGCGGGCAACGAGCTCATCCAGCGCAAGCTGCAGGGCCTTGCGGTCGAGCGGGCCGACCAGTCGCAGCGCGAGCCGCACGTTGTAGGCGCCGCTTTCCGGGTCGAGCTGGTAGAGCAGCCACATGCGCTGCTGGGAGAACGAAAGCGCCAGCGGACCGTCGCGGGCGATGCGCTCGATACCCTGCTGCGCCGCGTCGGCGCAGCCGCCGCGCATGCGCCGCTGGATTTCCGCGGCGAGTTCCGCCACCGTGCGATGATCGAACAGCGCCTGCAACGGCAACTCGACCCCGAGGCTGGATTGAATGTGCGACGCCACCTGGGTGACGTTGAGGGAATGTCCGCCGAGGGCGTAGAAATCCTCATGCACTCCGAAGCCCGATCGATGCAGCACGCTCTGCCAGATTTCCAGCAGCATGGCTTCCAGCGGCGAGCGCGCCGCCGTGGGCGCGGCCTGCGCACGCTCACGCGGCTCGGCCAGGGCCTTGCGATCGATCTTGCCGCTGGGCAGTCGCGGCAAGGCATCCATGCGCACGAAGCTCGCCGGCACCATGTACTCGGGAAGTGCCTGCCGCAGCGACTTGCGCAACGCCGGCGCATCGAGTTCGTCGGCGACGGCGTATGCGACCAGCCGCGGCACGCCGGCATCCTGGCCGTGCACGACGACCGCGGCCTGGCGGACTCCCGCCTGCAGCCTCAGCACGGCCTCGATCTCGCCAAGCTCAATGCGCAGCCCGCGCAGCTTGACCTGCTGGTCGGCGCGACCGAGGAATTCCAGGCTGCCGTCGGCGCGCCAGCGCGCGACATCGCCGGTGCGATACATGCGGCCGCCGGGCTCCCAGGGGTCGGCCACGAAACGCTCGGCGCTCAGGTCCTCGCGCCGCAGGTAGCCGCGCCCGACCCCGATTCCAGCGATATGAAGCTCCCCGCTCGCGCCCACCGGCTGCAGTTGCCCCTGCGCGTCGAGCACATGCACCCGCACATTGGGCAGCGGACGGCCGACCGGCACCATGCGCAGGCGCGGATCGCAATGCGGACTTTCGACATCGAGCCAGTTGCTGCAGATGGACGTCTCGCTGGGGCCGTAGCTGTTGCTCAGCCGAGCGCCGGGGAAGCGCTCGAGAAAGCGCTTCGCAAGTGCCGGATCCAGCGGCTCGCCGCCGCAGATCATGTGGCGCAGCGGCAGTTCCAGTCCTTCGGCCGGTTCGTCGAGCAAGGCGCGCAGCAGGCTCGGAACAAGGCCGGCGATGGTGACCCGCTGCTCCGCCAGGATGCGCAGCATGCGACGCATGTCGGCCTGGCTGCCGGGTTCGGCCAGCACCAGTCGCGCACCACGGACGAGGGGCGCGAACACCCGCCAGATCATGGCGTCGAACGCGATGGAGGTGCTCAGCAGCAGGCCGTCATCACGGGTCAACGCCAGGCGTTCGCACAGGACGTGCACCACATTGCGCAGGCCCTGCTGCTGGATCAGCGCGCCCTTGGGCGTGCCCGTGGAACCCGAGGTGTAGATGACATAGGCCAGGTGTCGCGGCAGACTGCGGGGCAGCGTTCGCGCCATGCTGCCCGCGGCGGCCTGCGGCGCCTGCGCAGAATCCGGAACGCTGAACACCCGGCAACCACGTTCGGCGAGCGTCGAGGCATCGAGCCATGCGGGGGCGGTCATCACGGCACGGGGGCTGGCGTCCTCGAGCATCGCCAGCAGGCGCTGGCGGGGATGCTCCGGGTCGAGCCCGAGGAAGGCCGCCCCGGCCTTGGCGACCGCCAGCAGGCACACCACCATCGCCGGGCCGCGCGGCAGGCAGACGGCCACCAGATCCTCCGGACCGACGCCGGCGTCGAGCAGCCAGCCGGCCCAATCGGTCGACAGTCGTTCCAGGCGCGCATAGCTCATGCGCTGCGATCCCATCTGCAGCGCAATGGCCTCGGGGTCGCGCACAGCCTGCGCGCTGATCAGTTCGTGCAGCGGGGTGTCCAGCGGGAACGCGCGCGGCGGCGCCTGAAACTCCCGCAGCAGCGCATGCCGCGCGGCCTCGTCGGTCAGCGCCAGGCGGTCGATTGCCCGCGACGGCTCGTCGACGATCTCACGCAACAGACAAAGGTAGGCCTGCGCAAAACTCCGGATGGTCCCGGCCTCGAACAGGTCGCTGCGATAGCGCCAATAGGCAGCCCCTTGCTGTTCGTCGTCGAACACCGCCACGGAAAGATCGAACAGGCTGAAGTGGCGCAGCAGTTCGACATACTCGCTGGACATCCCGGGCAGTTGCAATGCGCGGTCGGGAATGCTCTCCAGCGAGAAGGCTGCCTGGCACAGCGGGTTGCGCCCGGGTTGCGCGACCGCGGCCGCGGCGCTGACGACTTCGGCGAAAGGGAGTTCAGCGTGGAGCAGAGCCTGCTCGACACGGGCATGGGTGGCCGCGAGAAAATCCGCAAAGCCGGGCGCCGGCACTGACTCGTCGACCCTGGCGCGGATCGCCAGGGTGTTGACCAGATAACCCACGCTGTGCGCGGCGTGTGCGCCGCGGCGCACGGCCGCCGGCAGGCCCACGGCCACGTCGCGCACGCCTGCCAGGCGCATCAGCAACACCTGGAACGCCGCCAGGTACACCCGGGTACGGGTGGTGCCGTGGCGGCTGGCCAGTGCTCGAAGCGCGGCGCCGAGGCTGCGCTCGATGGGCACGCGCAGCGTGGCGCCAGCGTAGCGCGCCTGGCTGTCGCGCAGGAAATCGGTCGGAAGGTCGAGTGCCGGAGTGGCTTCCAGAGCCTGCTGCCAGTAGTCGCGATGAGAGTCGAATTCGCCCGCTGCCCGGCGCGCGCGCTCCTCGTTGGCGAACTCGATCGGGCCCCATGCGGCGACCGGCAGTTCGACCGCCGCGCCGTCGCCGGCATACAGACGACCGAGTTCGCGGTGCAGCAACGCCAGCGACGTGCCGTCGCCCACGATGTGATGCACCGCCAGCACGAACAGATGCTGTCTCGGGTCGATGCTCCAGCAGGCGGCACGCACCAGTGGAGCCCGCTGCAGATCGAATGCCCGCCCGGGGCCGCGTTCCACCCGCCACGCCAGCGCGTCGCCATCGGCCTCCTCGGCGGCGATCGACCCGCGCACGAATTCCGCAGGGCCGACGGCAGCGGCCGCAAGCTGCTGCTGTCGCCAGCCCCGGGCCTCGCGAACCAGCCGTATGCGCAGCGCCGGGTGGCGTGCGACCAGAACCTGCAGACAGCGCTCGAGACGGTCGACATCCAGCGCTCCGTGCAGCCGTGTGGCGCGGCAGATCACGTAGGCCTGGTTGGCCTCGCCCGAGGCTGCGATCAGCGCCAGCGCCTGCTGGGCGCCCGACATTGCAGCGGTGGGTTCGGTGCCGGTGAGTTCGGGATCGGGTTGGCGGTCCACGGCGATTCGATCGTCCTGACGATTCTGCATGAGGGCTTGCCTTGCGCGAGGATGCGGCGTACGACGATGACTCCGATTGTCCGGGCTTGGATGCGGTTGCGTAAGTCCACGAACACCATCGGATACACATGGCGCGCCGCCGGCGGCGCACGCTGCCACCGCGGGCGACCGCGCGGCGCGTCGCCTGCCTGCAAGCCTGGCACAGGCATGTTCACGCAGCACCGCGCGCATCTGGCGCATGCACTCGAGGCCATCTTGATGCGGCGCGTTGATGACGGCCGGTTCGCGGGCGCCTGGCCGTGCCCGGCGCCGCTGCCCCCCAGGCGTCCGGCCGGGCAAGCCCGCGGCTTCGCAGGACGCGCCCGAGCCCGTTGCGCCCTGCGCGTCGGGGCGCACACTGCGCCGATGCTCCCGCGCGGGGAGTGCGGCAACGCCATCCGCCCCCGGCACGGTTCGCGGGCGTCGCTGCGTGCCGCGAGCCGCGCTTGCCTCACTCCCACTCGATGGTCGCCGGCGGCTTCGACGAGATGTCGTAGGTGACGCGGTTGATCCCCCGCACCTCGTTGATGATCCTGCTCGACACGCGTTTCAGCAGCGCATACGGCAACTCCGCCCAGTCCGCCGTCATGAAGTCGCTGGTGTTCACCGCACGCAAGGCCACCACGTAGTCGTAGGTGCGACCGTCGCCCATCACGCCAACGCTCTTCACCGGCAGGAACACCGCGAAAGCCTGCGAGGTCAGCTCGTACCAGGTGCGTCCGCTCGCGGCATCGCGCGTGCCGCGCAACTCGTCGATGAAGATCGCGTCCGCCCGGCGCAGCAGGTCGGCGTACTCGCGCTTGACCTCGCCGAGGATGCGCACGCCCAGGCCGGGCCCGGGAAACGGATGGCGATCCACCATCTCCGCCGGCAGGCCGAGCGCCTTGCCGAGTTCGCGCACCTCGTCCTTGAACAGCTCGCGCAGCGGCTCGAGCAGCTTCAGGCCGAGGGTCTGCGGCAGGCCTCCGACGTTGTGGTGGCTCTTGATGGTGCTGGCCTTCTTGGTCTTCGCCCCCCCGGACTCGATGACATCGGGGTAGATCGTGCCCTGCGCCAGCCACCGCGCGCGCTCGAGCTTGCGCGCCTCGCGCTGGAACACCTCGACGAACTCGCGCCCGATGATGCGGCGCTTGCCCTCGGGGTCGGACACGCCGTGCAGAGCCTGCAGGAACTCGGCGCTGGCATCCACGTGCACCACCTTGGCGTGCAGGCGCCCGCGGAACATGTCCAGCACCATGCGCGCTTCGTCCTGGCGCAGCAGCCCGTGGTCGACGAACACGCAGGTGAGCTGGTCGCCGATGGCGCGGTGGATCAGCGCCGCGGCCACGCTCGAATCCACGCCGCCCGACAACCCCAGGATGACCTGCTCGTCCCCGACCTGCTCGCGGATGCGCTGCGTGGCCTCGGCGATGTAGTCGCCCATGACCCAGTCGCCGTCGCAGCCGCAGATGTCGCGCACGAAGCGCGTCAGCATGGCCTGCCCCTGCACGGTGTGCGTGACCTCGGGATGGAACTGCAGCGCGTAGTAGCCGCGCGCCTCGTCGGCCATGCCGGCGATCGGGCAGCTCGGCGTGCTGGCCATGAGCCTGAACCCGGGCGGCAGCGCGGTCACCTTGTCGCCGTGGCTCATCCACACCTTGAGCATGCCGTGACCCTCGGCGGTGTGGAAGTCCTCGATGCCGTCGAGCAGTCGGGTATGGCCCCGCGCGCGCACTTCGGCATAGCCGAATTCCCGATGCTCGCTCCACTCCACCTTGCCGCCGAGCTGCGCGGCCATGGTCTGCATGCCGTAGCAGATGCCGAGCACCGGCACGCCGCAATCCCAGACGGCCTGCGGTGCGCGCAGTTCCTGCGACTCGTAGGTGCTGGCGTGGCTGCCCGACAGGATGATGCCCTTCAGGCCCTCGGCGAGCATGTCGCGGATGAAGGCGTCGTCGACGTCGTTGGGGTGGATCTCGCAGTACACGTGCGCCTCGCGCACGCGGCGCGCGATCAGCTGCGTGACCTGCGAGCCGAAATCCAGGATCAGAATTTTCTGGTGCATGAGGTCGGGCGCGAAGCGCTCAGTCGACGTGGTAGTTGGGCGCTTCCTTGGTGATCTGCACGTCGTGCACGTGGCTTTCGCGCATGCCGGCCGACGTGATCTCCACGAACTGCGCACGTGCGCGCATCTGCTCGATGCTGGCGCAGCCGCAATAGCCCAGCGACGAGCGCACGCCGCCGACCAGCTGATACAGGATGGCGCCGAGCGCGCCCTTGTACGGCACGCGTCCCTCGATGCCCTCGGGCACGAATTTCTCGGCGCCGGCCGATGCCGGCGCTTCCACGCCGTCCTGGAAATAGCGGTCGGCGGAGCCCGCGTTCATCGCGCCGATCGAGCCCATGCCGCGGTAGGTCTTGTAGGAGCGGCCCTGGTACAGGATGACCTCGCCCGGGGCCTCTTCGGTACCGGCGAACATGCTGCCCATCATCACGCTGTGCGCGCCGGCCGCGATCGCCTTCGAAATGTCTCCCGAATAGCGCACGCCGCCGTCGCCGATCAGCGGCACGCCGGTACCCTCGAGGGCCTGCGCCACGTTGGCGATGGCCGTGATCTGCGGCACGCCCACGCCGGCCACGATGCGCGTGGTGCAGATCGAACCCGGGCCGATGCCCACCTTGACGCCGTCGGCGCCCGCCTCGACGAGGGCGCGCGCGGCCTCGGCGGTGGCGATATTGCCGCCGATCACGTCGACATCCGGGTAGCGCGCCTTCACCCAGCGCACGCGGTCGATCACGCCCTGGCTGTGGCCGTGCGCGGTGTCGACCACGATCACGTCGACGCCCGCGCGCACCAGCGCCTCGACGCGCTCGTCGGTGCCCTCGCCCACGCCCACGGCGGCGCCCACGCGCAGCTTGCCCTGCGGGTCGCGCGCCGCGTTCGGGCGCTCGGTGGCCTTGAGAATGTCCTTCACGGTCATCAGACCGCGCAACTCGAAGGCGTCGTTGATCACCAGCACGCGCTCCAGACGGTGCTGGTGCATGAGCGCCTTCGCCTCGTCCGGCGTGGCGCCCTCGCGCACCGTGATCAGGCGCTCGCGCGGGGTCATGATGTCGCGCACCGCAGCATCCAGGCGGGATTCGAAACGCAGGTCGCGATTCGTGACGATGCCCACCACCTTGCCGTTCTCGATCACCGGGAAACCCGAGATGCCGTGCTGGCGCGACAACGCCAGCACGTCGCTGACCTTGACCCCGGGGGAAATCGTGATCGGATCCTTCAGCACCCCGGATTCGAAGCGCTTGACGCGCGCGACCTCGGTGGCCTGGGCCTTCGGCGACAGGTTCTTGTGGATGATGCCGATGCCGCCCTCCTGGGCCATCGCGATGGCCAGGCGGGATTCGGTCACGGTGTCCATGGCCGCCGAGACCAGCGGGATGTTGAGCCGGATGCGCCGGCTCAACTGGGTGGCGAGAGTGGTGTCCTTGGGCAGGACTTGGGAATAAGCCGGAACCAACAGGACGTCGTCGAACGTCAACGCTTTTCCGAGAAGGCGCATAAATCCTCCAGGCGCAAAACACGATGATAAAAGACATCGCCGGCGCAGCGCGCGCGCGCGGCCGCTTGCCGTACGCTTGCCGTACAGTTGCAGACTGCGACCCTGCAGCCGCGTGCTGCGCCACCGGAGATCCCGCCCATGCGTGACGCCTGCCGCTCCCTGAAAAACCCTGCCCGCAGCGCCCTGCTGGGGCTCGGATTGATGCTGTGCCTGAGCGCGTCGGCGCAGGCGCAGTGGAAATGGGTGGATCGCGCCGGGGTCACGCAGTACAGCGACCAGCCTCCGCCGCCCGGCACGCCGGCCCGCGACATCCTCGCCCGTCCCGCGGCGCACGCCATGCCGGCGCCAGCCGCGACATCGAGTTCGCCGGCGGCGCAGGCCGTGCGCAAGGCGCTGCAGCAGCACGCGCAACGCGAGGCCCGGCAGCGCCAGGCGCAAAAGCAGGCGCACGAATTGCAGGCGCAGGTTCAGGCGGAGCAGCGTCGGCAGATGTGCGAGCAGGCGCAGCAGCAGTTGCAGGTGCTCGACAGCGGCCGACGCGTGCGCCAGGTCGACGCGTCGGGACAGCCCGTCTATCTCGGCGCCGCGCAGATCCAGGCGCAGCGAGCGCAGGCCCAGGCCACGGCGGCTGCGTCCTGCCGCTGAGCGCTGCGCCTGCTAGTGTCCTGTCCCGTATTACGGGACAGGACACTAGCGCAGACCCTGGAGCAGCAGGCGCACGCGCACCTTGACGGCATTCAGGCCGTCGAAATCCCCGCCCTCGCACGGCCCGTTGCGCGGCACCACGTGCACCTGCACGCCCGCATCGCGCGCCTCGTCGAGCGCCGTCTGCAACTGCGCGTGCACGGTGCCACCGCCGGTGCCGAGCACCACCAGCGCCGACAGCGGGGGCCGCACCAGCCCGTCTCGCGACGCCGCCAGCAGCGCGCGCACCACCGCGCCGTCGGCCCCGGCATGGCTCGACACCAGTTCGACGCGCGGCCATTGCGCCTGCTCGGGCTCACCGCGCCATGGCGCGCGCCAGCCCGCCGCGGCGCCCGCCGGCAGCTCGCGCGTGAAGCGCAGCCCGCGTGCATCGATGAACCCGAGCGGGCCGCGCTCTCCGGAGCCGAAGGCATCGACGCGGGCGGGATGCTGCTTGCCGACATCGCGTGCCGCGTGCACGCGGCCGTGCGCGACGCAAAGCACGCCGTGGCCGGCGGCCTGCGCATCCGCAGCCACGCGCACGGCATCGAACAGGTTGCGCGGACCGTCCGCCGACAACGCCCCGGCGGGCAGCATGGCCGCGGTGCAGACCACCGGGGAACCCGGCTCGAGCAGGCAGTCCAGCGCGTAGGCCGTCTCCTCGAGGGTGTCGCTGCCATGCGTGATCACGCACCCGCCGGCTCCGGCCTCGGCACGCCACTGTCGCACCCGCTGCGCCAGCTGCAGCCACAGCAGCGGCTGCGCGTCCTTGCTGTCGATGTTGCAGACCTGTTGCAGCTGCAGCCGCGCCAGCCCGTCCACTCCCGGCGCGCCCTGCAGCAGTTGCTGCAGGCCGAGCACGCCGGCGGTGTAGCCGGCACCCGTGGCCCTGTGTGCGTCGGGCGCGACCCCGGCGATGGTGCCGCCGGTGCCGAGCACCAGCACACGCGAAAGCTCGGCGGCCGGCGCATGCGCGCCGTCGTGCGACGAAGGGAAGTCTTGCATGATGCGGAAATCTGTACAAAAATACAGCAGAACATTCATACAGTGCCTGCCCGAGGAGCCGCCTGCATGACCCAAGCCGCGAAGCTTACCGCCCGCCAGGAGGAAATCCTCCGGCTCATCGCGCGCAGCATCGAGCGCAGCGGCTATCCGCCGACGCGCGCCGAAATCGCCGCGGAACTGGGCTTCCGTTCCGCGAACGCCGCCGAGGATCACCTGCATGCCCTCGCGCGCAAGGGCATGCTGGAACTGGCCTCCGGCACCTCCCGCGGCATACGCCTTACACCGCAGGCCCGCACGGCGTTGCGCCCCGCGGGTGCGGCTGCGGCGCTGGCGCGCGCGCTGCCCGGCATGGAACAACTGATGCTGCCGCTCATCGGGCGCGTGGCCGCCGGGCACCCGATCCTGGCGCAGGAGCACGTCGAGGCCACGCTCGGCGTCGACCCCGGGCTGTTCAGCGCCCGCCCCGACTACCTGCTCAAGGTGCGTGGCGCCAGCATGCAGGGCGCCGGCATTCTCGACGGCGACCTGCTGGCGGTACGCCAGACCCAGGACGTGCACAACGGCCAGATCGTGGTCGCGCGCCTCGGCGACGAGGTCACGGTCAAGCGCCTGCGGCGCGGCGCATCGCGTGTCGAACTGCTGCCCGAGAACCCCGATTTCCAACCCATCGTGGTCGAGCAGCACCAGGCGTTCGCGATCGAGGGACTGGCCGTCGGCCTGCTGCGCAACGGCATGTGACGCGGCTCACGGCGCCGGCAGGTCGATGTCCGGGTCGGCATCGCCGCCATGCAGCGGCTGCCGGCTGACCAGTATCCCGTCGGCGTCGGCATACAGCCACTCGCCGGGGCGCACCGGCACGCCCTGGATACGCACCGGCACATCGCACTGGCCGGAGCCGAGCTTGCGCGGCGGCACCGGCATGCTGCCGAGAGCCCGCACCCCCAGCGCGCTGGCCTGGATCTCCTGCACGTCGCGCACGCAGCCGTCGATCACGACGCCGGCCCAACCGTTGCGCAGCGCGAGCGCGGCAAGTTGTCCGCCGAGCAGCGCATGACGCAGCGAGGCTCCGCCGTCGATCACCAGCACGCGCGCCATGCCCGCCTGCTCGAGACTCGCGCGCACCAGCGAGTTGTCCTCGAAGCATTGCACGGTGGCAACCTTTCCGAAAAAGTGTCCCTGACGCCCATAATGACGAAATACCGGGGGAAGTGCCCGGACGTCGCCGCGCGCGATCGCGTCCGTCTGCTGGTCGCAGAAATCGCAGGTGTTCACGGCTGCGGCGGCCGGCATTCTCGAGGTAGGCATGAGACTCTCCGAATCCTGTGGGTTCATGATCTGTATCGGCGACCGGGGCTGCCGCTGCTGCTGCCGATGCGCGTACTGGCGTACCGCCCCGATTGCACGTGCTGCGGCGTCGGCGCGTCCTGCCCCAGATCAAAGGAAGCCGCGGCGCGCATGGCGCGCATGGCGCGCAGGCCTGCATTTTCGCCCGGCTTCGGCGCAGGGATTATGCTTGCGGGCTGCGCGGGCCTCGCCAAGCTGCCCGCGGCACCGCGGGCGCCCGCCCGCTGATTGCTGCGCATGTTCCTGAACTGGTTGCTCCCGTGGTATCCGTCCTGGCCCATGGCGCTGTTCCTGGCGCTGGGCGCCGGGCTCTACCTGCGCGGCTCGCGGCGACGCCGCACCCCGGTGTGGCGCCAGGCGCTGTTCTGGGTCGGCTGGGTTTCGCTGTGGCAGGCCCTGCAGACGCAGTGGGACTATTTCGCGGAGCACCAGTTCTTCGTGCACATGCTGCAGCAGACCGTGCTGCATGACCTCGGGCCGATGCTGGTCATCGCCGCGTGGCCGGGCCCGACCTGGCGCGCCGGACTGCCGGCGCGCTGGCGACGGCGCTGGCTGGTGCCGATGCGGCGCCTGCCTCCCGTGCGCTGGAGCGCCGCGCTGCTGCTCAACCCGTGGATCGCGGTCGTCATCTTCTCGGGCCTGGTCGTGTTCTGGCTGGTGCCCAAGGTGCATGTCGGGGTGATGCTCAACACCGATCTGTACCAGTTCATGAACTGGACCATGGTGTTCGACGGCCTGCTGTTCTGGTGGCTGGTGCTCGATCCGCGCGCGAGCCCGCCGGCGCACCTGCGCCCCGGCCTGCGCATCTTCCTGCCGGTGGTCGGCATGCTGCCGCAGATGCTGCTGGGCGCCGTGCTGGCACTGAACAGCACCGACTGGTACCCCATCTACACGCTGTGCGGGCGCGCCATCTCGGGGCTGAGCGCGCTGTCCGACCAGCATATCGGCGGCCTGATCCTGTGGATGCCCGCGTCGGCCATCAATGTCGTGGCCTCGATCGTGGCCATGCGCCGCTGGATGCACCTGTCGGAACGTCGCGCCGCGGCCACGGCGCGGCGCGCCGACGCAGCGGCGTCGGCGCTGGCCGCGGGCCGCGCCTGAGCGGCATCACGGCGCCCGGGTCGTCGAGCGCCCGGCGCCGCACGCGGGCTGCGCACCACGATGCCGCGCGGCGGCTCAATGCACGGTGCGCTCGAACACCAGACGCCCGTCGACCGCGTCCACCGGCACCACCGACTTCGGCCCGAAGCGGCCTTCGAGGATCAGGCGCGACAGCGGGTTTTCCAGTTCGCTCTGGATCGCGCGCTTGAGCGGGCGCGCGCCGAACACCGGATCGAAGCCCGCCTTGGCGAGTTGCGCCACGGCGGCCGCGGAGACCTCGAGCCGGATGTCCATCTGCGCCAGCCGGCGCTCCAGCCCGCCCAGCTGAATGCGCGCGATGCCCTCGATCTGCTCCTGGTCGAGTGCGTGGAACACCACGACTTCATCGATGCGGTTGAGGAATTCGGGACGGAAATGCTGCTTGACCTCCCCCCACACGGCGTCGCGAATGGCCTCCTGCGCTTGCCCGGCCATGCTCATGATGTGGTGCGAGCCGAGGTTCGAGGTCATCACCACCACTGTGTTCTTGAAGTCCACGGTGCGCCCCTGGCCGTCGGTCAGGCGCCCGTCGTCGAGCACCTGCAGCAGCACGTTGAACACGTCGGGATGGGCCTTCTCCACCTCGTCCAGCAGGATCACGCTGTAGGGCTTGCGGCGCACCGCTTCCGTCAGGTAGCCGCCCTCCTCGTAGCCGACGTAGCCCGGCGGCGCGCCGATGAGGCGCGCGACCGAGTGCTTTTCCATGAACTCGCTCATGTCGATGCGGATCAGATGATCCTGGCTGTCGAACAGGAACTCGGCCAGGGCCTTGCACAGTTCGGTCTTGCCGACCCCCGTCGGGCCGAGGAACAGGAACGAGCCGTACGGGCGGTTGGGATCCGACAGGCCGGCGCGAGAGCGCCGGATCGCATCCGAGACGGCGCGGATCGCCTGCTCCTGGCCGACCACGCGCTGGTGCAGGCGCTGCTCCATCTGCAGCAGCTTGTCGCGCTCGCCCTGCAGCAGCTTGGACAGCGGGATGCCGGTGACGCGGCTGACCACCTCGGCGATCTCCTCCGCGCCGACCTGGGTGCGCAGCAGGCGCGGCGTCGGCTTGCCGCCATCGGCCGGCCGTGCCGCCTCCTTGGCCTGGGCCTCGTGCAATTGGCGCTCGAGTTCGGGAATGCGCCCGTACTGCAGCTCCGCGACCTTGTTGAAATCGCCCTTGCGCTTGAGTTCCTCGACCTGGAAGCGCAGCTGGTCGATCTGCTCCTTGACCTGCGCCGAGCCCTGCACCGCCGCCTTCTCGGCCTTCCAGATCTCCTCCAGGTCGGCGTACTCCTTGTGCAGCTTGTCGATTTCCTGTTCGATCAGGGCCAGCCGCTTCTGCGATGCCTCGTCCTTTTCGCGCACCACCGCCTCGCGCTCGATCTTCAGCTGCACCAGCCGCCGATCCAGCCGGTCCATGACCTCGGGCTTGGAGTCGATTTCCATCTTGATGCGCGCCGCCGCCTCGTCGATCAGGTCGATGGCCTTGTCCGGCAGGAAGCGATCGGTGATGTAGCGATGCGAGAGCTCGGCCGCGGCGACGATCGCCGGATCGGTGATGTCCACGCCGTGGTGAACTTCGTACTTTTCCTGCAATCCGCGAAGAATGGCGATGGTCGCCTCCACCGTCGGCTCGTCGACCAGCACCTTCTGGAAGCGGCGCTCCAGCGCGGCGTCCTTCTCGATGTACTTGCGGTACTCGTCGAGCGTGGTGGCGCCGATGCAGTGCAGCTCCCCGCGCGCCAGCGCCGGCTTGAGCATGTTGCCGGCGTCGATCGCGCCCTCGGCCTTGCCCGCGCCGACCATGGTGTGGATCTCGTCGATGAACAGGATCACCCGGCCTTGCTCCTGCCCGACCTCCTTGAGCACGGCCTTCAGGCGCTCCTCGAATTCGCCGCGGTACTTGGCGCCCGCCAGCAGGCCGGCCATGTCCAGCACCAGCACGCGCTTGTTCTTCAATGTCTCGGGCACCTCGCCGGCGACGATGCGCTGCGCCAGCCCCTCGACGATGGCCGTCTTGCCCACGCCCGGTTCACCGATGAGCACCGGGTTGTTCTTGGTGCGCCGCTGCAGCACCTGGATGGTGCGACGGATCTCGTCGTCGCGTCCGATCACCGGATCGAGCTTGCCCAGCCGCGCGCGCTCGGTCAGGTCGAGGGTGTACTTCTTGAGGGCTTCGCGTTGCTGCTCGGCATCCGCGCTGGTCACGTTCTGGCCGCCGCGCACGGCGTCGATGGCAGCCTCCAGGCTCTTGCGCGCCAAGCCCGCCTCGCGCGCCAGGCGCCCGGCATCGCCCTTGTCGTCGGCCAGCGCCAGCAGGAAGGTCTCGCTGGGAATGAACTGGTCGCCGCGCCGGCTGGCCTCCTTGTCGGCAAGGTTGAGCAGATTGCCGAGTTCGCGGCTCGCCTGGATGTTGCCGGCGTTGCCCTGCACCTGGGGCAGTCGGCCCAGCGCCTGCTGCACGGCCGCGCGCAAGCCCGCAACCTGGATTCCGGCGCGCGCCAGCAGCGCCTTCGGCCCGTCCTGCTCCAGCATCGCGGCAAGCAGGTGCAACGGCTCGATGTAGGGATTGTCGGCGGCCGCGGCAAGGGACTGGGCATCGCCCAGGGCTTCCTGGAACTGGGTGGTCAGCTTGTCAAAGCGCATGGAACTCTCCGTGGGTACACGCTGAACATGCGGAACGCCAGAGCATTTTCAAGGCCTTGCGGGCAACTCATGTTGATCTGGATACAGCACCTTCGAGGGCCGTCGGTGGCATGATGTGCCGGTCGGGCGCAGGTCTTCGGATGCACAGGGCCGGCGCCCGGGTTTAAGCTAGGACAAGCGGCCGCGCCCACGGCGCGCAGGCCATCCATCCAAATCAGACAGCGGGAGAAGCCATCATGGCCAAGATCGCGAGCAACGCCGAAGCCGCAGCGGAAGGCGCACGCACCACCAGCAAGCTGGTCACCGACCTGCGCGAAGTCGCGTCCGACGCCGAGGAATTGCTCAACCTGACGGCCAGCCAGGCCGGCGAGCGCATCGCCGACGTGCGCGCGCGCCTCGGCGAGAGCCTGGCCGATCTCAGGGGACAACTCCGGGATCTGGAGGCCGACATGGTCGAGCGCGGCAAGCAGGTCGCGCGGGTCACCGACGACTACGTGCACGACAACCCCTGGAAGTCCGTTGGCATCGGCGCCGGCGTGGCCTTCCTGCTCGGCCTGCTGGTCGGCCGGCGCTGACGCGTCGAGGCCACGTGAACGATCCACTGGGCGCCAGCGGCGGCCTGCGCCGCCGCCTCGACCTGCTGCTGCAGAGCGCACACACGCGGCTGCAATTGCTGGGTGTCGAACTGCAGCAGGAAAAACTGCGCCTGGCGCGCCTGCTGTTGGGCATCGTGCTGGCCGCGCTGCTGCTCGGCTTCGCGCTGGTGTTCGGGCTGATCTGGCTGACGGTCGCGCTGTGGGATACCCACCGCGAACTCGGTCTCGCTGTGGCCACGCTGGTCGCGCTGCTGCTCGGCCTCGGCGCAGCCGGGGTCGCGGCAAGCGCCTGGGCCGACGGTAGTCAGCTGTTCGCCGCCAGCCTGGCCGAGCTCGAACGCGACCGGCGTGCGCTGGAGCAAGATCGTGCGCCCTGAGCAGGTGCAACTGCTGCTGCGCAAGCAACGCCTGCAATGGCGCATTGCCGAGCAGCGCAGCGCCTGCGTGTCGCTGCTGCGCGAGGTGGAAGGCGCCGCCGCCATCGTCGAGCGTGCCCGCTCTCTGGGCGCGCGCCTGCGCGGGCTGTGCCGCGCGCATGCAGCCGAACTCGCGGTGCTCGGCGCCACGCTGCTGGTCTGGCGCCCGCGGCGCGCGTTGCGCTGGCTGCGCCGCGCCTGGTGGCTGTGGCGCGTCGTGCGCCTTCAGCAGGGGCGCCTGGGCGCCCTGCTGCAACTGCTTTCGCGCCTGGCCGGCAGCTGAGCCAGCCGCGGCTCAGGCGCCGTCGTGCGCGCTGTTGTCCGACGCCACGCCCCAGCGCGCCAGCGCGCGGTCGTCGGATTCGCGGGCATCGACCCATTGCGCGCCCGCCGGGGTCGACTCCTTCTTCCACAACGGGGCCTGGGTCTTCAGGTAGTCCATCAGGAAGGCACAGGCTTCGAAGGCGTCATGGCGGTGGCTGGTGGCCACCGCCACCAGCACGATCGGATCGCCCGGCTGCAGGCGTCCGATGCGGTGCACGACCACCGCGGCCTGCAGCGGCCAGCGCGCGCGCGCCTGCTCGACCATGCGCTCGATGCTGGCCTGGGTCATCTCGGGATAGTGCTCGAGTTCCAGCGCCTGCACCGGCCGCCCGTCGCAACCCGGGGCGTGATCGCGGCAGATACCCTCGAAGACCACCAGCGCGCCGATGTCCACCCGGCCGGCGCGCAGGCGCCGGCTTTCCTCGGCGGCATCGAAGGCCGCGTGCTGAATACGTACCTGGAACATGGTTCGTCGATCCTGCGGCGCGTCGCCGTCAGCCACCCGTGACAGGGGGAAAGAACGCGAGCTCGCGCCCGGGTTGCAGCGGCGCGTCGGCCGCCACCATCACATGGTCGCAGGCCACGCGCAGCACGCGCGTGGCGCCGAGCGCCGCGGCGTGTCGTTCGCTGCGCGCGGCCAGCCAGGCGCGCGCATCGGCCAGCGTGCGCACGCTGTCCGGCAGATCCACGGTCTCGCTGGCGCAGCCGACGGCTTCGCGCACGCTGGCGAAGTAGCGAATGGTTGTTTGCATCGTGCAGCCTCCCCCGGTTCAGCCGAGCAGGCTCGAGAACGGAACAAAGCGCACCGCATCGCCGGCGGCGAAACCCTGCCCGGCCGGATTGTCCACCAGGCCGTCGGCCCACACGGTGGAACTCAGCACGGCCGAGTTCTGCTGCGCGTACAGTTCCACGCGGCCCTGTGCATCGAGCCGCGCGCGCAGGAACTCGCGGCGGCGGTCGGGGCGTGGCCAGTCGCTGGCACTGGGCAGCAGCAGCGACGGCGCCGCAAGCTCGGCGGCGCCCTGCAGCGCCAGTACGAACGGGCGTACGAACACCGCGAAGGTTACGAAACTCGACACCGGATTGCCGGGCAGGCCGATGAAATGCGCAGCGCCGCCATCGACGCGCCGAAGCTCGCCGAAGGCCAGCGGCTTGCCCGGCTTCATGGCGATGCGCCAGTGCGTCAGGCGGCCCTGCGCCTGCACGGCCGGACGCACGTGATCCTCGCCCCCCACCGACATGCCGCCGGAGCTGAGCACCAGGTCATGGTCCCGCGCGGCTGCCGCCAGCGCATCGCGCGTGGCCTGCAGCGTGTCGGCGACCTGTCCCAGGTCGCTGACCCGGCAACCGAGCGCCTCGAGCATGGCGCGCAGCATGAAGCGATTGCTGTTGTACACACCGCCGGGCCGCAGGGCCTGCCCGGGCATCGCCAGTTCGTCGCCGGTGCAAAGCAGCGCCACTCGGGGTCGCGGAGCCACCTGCAACTCGGCCACGCCGACCGAAGCGGCCTGGCCCAGATCCTGGGGACGCAGCCGATGTCCGCGCCGCAGCACCACGCTGCCGCTGCGCACGTCGAAGCCGCGCCGGCGCACCCACTCGCCCGGCTGCGGCACATGGTCGACCAGCACATGGTCGTCGCCACCGCGACACTGCTCCTGCATCACCACCGCATCGGCGCCGTCGGGAATCGGCGCGCCGGTGAAAATGCGCGCCGCCTCGCCGGCAGCCAGCGCGCGGCCGACCTGACCCGCGGCAATGCGCTGGGTCAGCGCCAGGCGCGCGCCCGGCTCGCGCACGTCGGCGCTGCGCACCGCATACCCGTCCATCTGGCTGTTGTCCATGCCGGGGACGTCGATCGGGCTGAGCACGTCGCACGCCAGCACGCGACCCAGCGCCTGCTCGGTGGGCACGCGCTGCGCCGGGCCGAGCGCAGTTGCCTGCTCGAGCAGGCGCGCCAGCGCGGGTTCGACATCGAGAACATCGGAATCGGCTTGGGACATCGTCGGATCGTGGGCCTCGCAGGAATGCGGCGCCGACCGCGCCGCGACACGCCGATGATACGAAGCCCCGGCGGATCAGTGCGCCGGCGCGCGCGAGTCTCGACCGACGACGAACTGGGCTCGGCGTTCGAGCAGCCAGTCGGCGATGCCCGGCGCATCCTGCAGATCCAGTCGCGGGCGCGCCACGCCCGCCGGCAGCGGGCCGTCGCTGGCCACCGCCAGCACGCGCGCGTCGTCGGGGCGACTCAGCGGCTTGCCGGTGGCCGCGCGCCAGACCTCGACCTTGGCCATCTCGGCGTGCCGGAATCCCTCGACGAACACCCAATCCACCGCATCCAGGCGCCGCAGCAGTTCCGGCAGTTCGTACTCCCGCGGCTCGCGCGTCTCGCGCTGCAGCGCCAGCAGGTGGGGCGACGCCACCAGCACCTCGCAGGCCCCGGCCTTGCGGTGGCGCCACGAGTCCTTGCCCTCGCGGTCGAGCTCGAAGCCGTGATGCGCATGCTTGATCACCGACACCCGCAACCCGCGCGCCGCGTACTCGCGCAGCAGGGCTTCGATCAGCGTGGTCTTGCCGCTGCCGGAGAAACCGACGAAACCGACGACGAACATCGCTGCGGGCCTCAGCAATGCTCGGCGATGTAGGTCTTGAGCGCCTCGACGTCGGGCTTCATGACCACGAAGCGTTGCGGCTTGCGCTCGATGTCGTGGGCCGCCCGCGGGCGCTCGGGGGAGCGTCCGATGGCCTCCTGGATGGTGGCCTCGAACTTCGCCGGCAGCGCCGTCTCGACCACCAGCATCGGTACGCCCGGCTCGAGGTGGCGCCGCGCCACGGCGACGCCGTCGGCCGTGTGCGGGTCGATGATCACGCCGCTGCCCTGCCAGGTCTCGCGGATGGTGCGCAGGCGCGTGGCGTGGTCGCTGCTGCCGGAGACCATGCCCTCGCGCATGCGCGCGAACGCCGGGTCGGCCGACAGGTCGAAAAAGCCGCGCTGCGCCAGCTCGTCCTCGAACAGCGCGCGCGTGCGCGCCGCGTCGCGCCCGAGCATGTCGAACACATAGCGCTCGAAATTCGAGGCCTTCGAGATGTCCATCGACGGGCTCGACGTGTGATGGGTCTGCGCCGTCGCGCGCGGCCGGTACACACCGCTGCGCAGGAATTCGTCCAGCACGTCGTTCTCGTTGGTCGCCAGCACCAGGCGCCGCAGCGGCAGCCCCATGCCGCGTGCCAGGTGGGCGGCGAGGATGTTGCCGAAGTTGCCCGACGGCACCGTCACGTCCAGCGGCTCGCCGACGTCGCGCACGCTGCGCAGGTAGCCGGCGAAGTAGTACACCACCTGCGCAGCGACACGCGCCCAGTTGATGGAATTGATGGTGCCGATGCGCCAGCGCCGCTTGAACGCCAGGTCGGCCGACACCGCCTTGACC
This sequence comes from Pseudomonadota bacterium, assembly GCA_021815805.1. Lineage (GTDB taxonomy): Bacteria > Pseudomonadota > Gammaproteobacteria > Burkholderiales > Burkholderiaceae_C > Thiomonas_A. The sequence continues at coordinate 90,917 of JAKAZQ010000004.1, forward strand.
ATGTCCTGGCACGTGTCGAACACGTCCTGCACCGCGATGTTGTGGATGTTCGGCTCGTCGAGGCTGTACATCTGCGCCGTCTGGAACGGACTCATGCGTCCGAACGGCGACAGCATGAACACGCGGATGCCGCGGCGTCCGCGCATCGCGTATTCGGCGGCGCTGCCGGTGTCGCCCGAGGTCGCCCCGAGAATGTTCAACTCGGCGTCGCCGGCCGCCAGCGCGTGCTCGAACAGCCGCCCGAGCAGTTGCATGGCCATGTCCTTGAAGGCCAGCGTCGGGCCCTGCGACACGCCGAGCAGGCCGATGCGATCGTCCAGACGCTGCAGGCGGATGATCGCGTCGCTGCCGAAGGCCTGCGCGGTGTAGGTCTGGCGCAGCAGCGCGCGCAGCACTTCGGCCGGCATCGGCTCGACGAAGGGCAGCAGCACCTCGAAGGCCAGGTCGGCGTAGTCCATCGACTGCATGCGCCGCAATTGCACCGGCGTCCACTGCGGATAGCTGGCGGGGAGGTACAGCCCGCCGTCGGGCGCCAGGCCTTCGAGCAGGATCTCGGCGAACGACAGCCGCGGCGCCGCGCCGCGCGTGCTCTGGTACTGCATCAACGCAACTCCTCCTTGCGCAGTCTCACCACCGGCGCGAGCACGGTATCGAGCCCCTGGATGCGCGCCAGCGCCTCGTCCATGCGCTGCTCCAGGGTCTCGTGGGTGAGCAAGATGACATCGGTATGTTCGTCGTGGTCTGCCGACGGACGCTGCAGCAGCGCATCGATGGACATGCCGCAGTCCGCCAGGATGCGCGTGATCTCGGCCAGCACGCCCACCTCGTCGCGCACGCGGATGCGCAGGTAGTACGACGTGCGCACCAGCGGCATGTCGAGAATCGGCGTATCCGCCAGCGCGCCCGGCTGGAACGCCAGGTGCGGCACGCGATGGCCCGGATCGGCGGTATGCAGGCGCGTGATGTCGACGAGGTCGGCGATCACGCTCGAGGCGGTCGGCTCCGAGCCCGCGCCCTTGCCGTAGAACAGCGCCGGACCTACGGCGTCGCCCTGCACCACCACCGCGTTCATCGCGCCCTCGACGTTGGCCACCAGACGCGTGGCCGGGATCAGCGTGGGATGCACGCGCAACTCGATGCCCTGCTCGCTGCGCCGCGTCATCGCGAGCAGCTTGATGCGGTAGCCGAGTTGCTCGGCATAGCGGATGTCCGCGGTGTCGAGGTCGCGAATGCCCTGCACATGAGCGCGCGCGAACTGCACCGGCACGCCGAAGGCGATCGCGCACAGCAGGGTGATCTTGTGCGCGGCGTCGACGCCGTCGATGTCGAAGCCCGGATCGGCCTCGGCATAGCCGAGGCGCTGTGCCTCGGCCAGCGCGGTGGCGAAATCCACGCCACGGTCGCGCATCGACGACAGGATGAAGTTGGTGGTGCCGTTGATGATGCCGGCCACCCACTCGATGCGGTTCGCCGCCAGGCCCTCGCGCAGCGCCTTGATGATCGGGATGCCGCCGGCGACGGCGGCCTCGAAGGCCACCATCACCCCGCTCGCCTGCGCGGCGGCGAAGATCTCGTTGCCATGCAGCGCGAGCAGGGCCTTGTTGGCCGTCACCACATGCTTGCCGGCCTGGATGGCGGCCAGCACGAGTTCGCGCGCCGGCTCGATGCCGCCCATCAACTCGGCCACGATGTCCACGTCGTCGCGCGTGGCGAGGCCGCGGAAGTCGTCGGTCAGCGCGAGGTCGTCGCCGATCGAGCGCCGCGCCTTCTGCGCGTTGCGCGCGGCCACGGCCACGACCTCGATGCCGCGACCGGCGCGGCGGCAGAGTTCATCCTGGTTGCGCCGCAGGACGCGGACCACGCCCGACGCCACGGTTCCGGCGCCGAGCAGTGCGATTCGCATAGGTTTCATGTGGGATTCACGGGTGGCTCATGCAGAAGACCATCGAAGGTCCGTGCGCGCACGGCTGCGCGCTCGGTACACCTGTTGCGGCGGCGGCTCAGGCCACCGCCACCAGACTTCTGCGGGTACGGTCGAGAAAACGCGCGATGCGCCCGATGGCCTCGTGCAGGTCGTCGGCGCTGGGCAGGAACACGAGCCGGAAATGATCCGGCCGCGGCCAGTTGAAGCCGCTGCCCTGCACGATGAGCACGCGCTCCTGCGCCAGCAGGTCGAAGGCGAACTGCTGGTCGTCGGCGATCGGGTAGATCTTCGGATCCAGGCGCGGGAACATGTACAGCGCCGCCTTCGGCTTGACCACGCTGACCCCGGGGATCTGGGTCAGCAGCTCGTAGGCCAGGTCGCGCTGGCGCGCGAGCCGGCCCCCGGGGGCCACCAGGTCCTTGATGCTCTGGTAGCCGCCGAGCGCGGTCTGGATGGCGAGTTGCCCCGGCGTGTTGGCGCACAGCCGCATGGAGGCCAGCATGCCGAGGCCCTCGATGTAGTCGCGTGCATGGCGCTTGTCGCCGGACACCACCATCCATCCGGCGCGGTAGCCGCACGAGCGGTAGTTCTTCGACAGGCCGTTGAAGGTGATGAACAGCACGTCGTCGGCCAGCGACGCGATGCTGGTGTGGGTGTTTCCGTCGTACAGGGTCTTGTCGTAGATCTCGTCGGCGAACACGATGAGCTGGTGCTGGCGCGCGATCTCCACCAGTTCCAGCAGCATCTCGCGCGGATACAGCGCGCCGGTCGGGTTGTTCGGATTGATCACGACCATCGCCTTGGTGTTCGGCGTGATCTTGCGGCGGATGTCGTCCAGGTCCGGCAGCCACTCGCTCTGCTCGTCGCACACGTAGTGCACCGGGCGACCGCCGGACAACGAGACCGCGGCGGTATACAGCGGGTAGTCGGGCGCCGGCAGCAGCACCTCGTCGCCGTTGTTCAGCAGCGCGTTCATGCTCATGGTGATCAGCTCGGACGCGCCGTTGCCCACGAACACGTCGTCGATCTCGACCCCGGCGATGCCTTTTTCCTGCGTGTAGTGCTGGATCGCCTTGCGCGGCGCGAACAGGCCCTTGGAATCCGTGTAGCCCGCGGCCCCCGCGAGGTTGCGGATCATGTCCTGCACGATCTCGTCGGGAGGGTCGAAGCCGAACACCGCCAGATTGCCGATGTTGAGCTTGATGATGCGCTGGCCGTCTTCCTCCATCTGCCGGGCCTTGTCCAGCACCGGGCCGCGGATGTCGTAGCAGACGTCCGCCAGTTTGTCCGATTTGCGAAATTCCCGCGTCGCCATGCCGATTCCCGCCTTGATGCGCCTCCGGGGTGGCGCGCGTGTGCCGTGCTGCCGGATCCGCCCGGCGCGGGCGGGCCCCGGGGCCCGCCGCCGCCGCCCACGCCGCGCGGCGAGGGCGAACCCTATAATGTACCCGTTCGGTATTCGCGCGCCCCGTCCGGCGCGAGAGTTTCCCGGGCCCGGCCGCCGCGCCGGACCCGACCCGTGCCGTATCGGGTCCGCAAACCGTACGGCGGATCGGGTCTTTCCACGAGACCGCGATGAAATTCCAAGCTGAAGACAACCAGGCCGCCTACACCGTCAGCGCCCATGGTGAGGGCTTCGTCGAGGTCAACCGCGTGCGCTACGTGCAAGGCATCTGCGTAGGCCCGGACAAACCTCCGGAGCGCTGGGGCGAAGGCGGCTTCGAGTCGCTGACAGAACAGGACTTCGCGCGCCTGGCCGAGGCCCGTCCGGAAATCGTGGTCGTCGGCACTGGAGCGACACAACGATTCGCCAAGGCCTCGCTGCTGCGCGCGCTGATCCAGCAGGGCATCGGATTCGAGGTCATGAGCACTCCCGCGGCCTGCCGCACCTACAACATCCTGGTCGGCGAAGGACGGCGTGCGCTGGCCGCCCTGCTGGTCGATGCGCCGGCCCACGATTGAAGGATCGGCGGCCTGCAACGCGCGCGCCGGCGCGACGTCCGGCGACGCATGCAGGGTGATTTGTAACTTGAGTTGGTAAAATGGCTTTCGTGACTCGACGCGCAGGCTCCCCGCGCTGCGCCGCACTGCGAGGCGGCGCAGCGCGGCATACCGGGGGAAGCCGGCGCGGCCGACGCTAACAGGAGACTTCATGGCTTTGGTTCTGAACAAAGTGGTTCCCGACTTCGAGGCAATCGCCACCAGCGAGATCAAATTCAGCCCGAAGAACTATCTGGGCAAGAATCTGATCCTGTACTTCTACCCCAAGGACATGACCCCGGGCTGCACTACCGAAGCCCAGCAGTTCCGCGATCTGTACGCCGAATTCACCGAGGCAGGTGCCGTGATCTTCGGCGTGTCGCGCGACAACCTGGCTTCGCACGACAAGTTCCGCAGCCAGTTCGAACTGCCCTTCGACCTGATCGCCGACACCGAGGAAAAGCTGTGCCACATGTTCGGCGTGGTCAAGAACAAGATCATGTACGGCAAGAAGGTCAAGGGCATCGAGCGCAGCACCTTCCTGGTCGACGCCGAAGGCGTGTTGCGCCAGGAATGGCGCGGCGTGAAGGTGGCCGGGCACGTGCAGGAAGTGCTCGACGCCGTGCGCAAGCTCTGAGACACATCGGCGCCAGGCTCTTGCCCGCCACGCCCTCTTCCGGCCCCCGGGGACGCGCGCGCGCCACCGGAACGTAGCGTCGCAGCCGCGGCCGGCGCGGGCTTGCCCGCAGGTTGCCGCGGCGGCTGCGAACACACCGACTGTTCCTGCTCCTGTCTGCCGCCATGCCGCTGCCCAAGCCCCCCACCAAACTCGGTTCCCTGCTCAGCGCGCCGGGCGCGCGCGCCACGCCGGAGGAACCCGCCCAGCCGGCGCGTGGAGCGCCCAGCGCGGTGCTCGAACGCCCACCGGCGCGCAAGGGCCGCGGCGCGGCCACCGCGCCGCGGACTGCAGCCGCGCCCGCTGTGAGCCCGGCCGCGCCCGCGGCGAGCCCGATTGCGCCTGCCGAGGTGGCGGCGCGTGCGCCCGGCACCCCGCGTCAGCGCGACACGACGCCTGCGCAGGCGGTTGGCAAGTCCGCCGTGGCGCGCAAGACGCCGCCGCGCAAGAGCCGCGACCGCGCCGACGCCGACGCCGACAAGCTGTTCGTGCTCGACACCAACGTGCTGATGCACGATCCGATGTCGCTGTTCCGCTTCGAGGAGCACGACGTCTACCTGCCGATGGTCACGCTCGAGGAACTCGACGGGCACAAGAAGGGCATGTCGGAAGTCGCGCGCAATGCCCGCCAGGCCAGCCGCGAACTCGACGCCCTCGTGGCCGGCGTGGAAGCCGGCATCGAGCAGGGCATCCGCCTCGACCACAGCGGCCACGGCGAAGCCCGCGGGCGCCTGTTCTTCCAGACCCGCGCGCACGAGGCGCGCCTGCCCGAGGCGCTGCCGCAGGGCAAGGCGGACAACCAGATCCTCGGCGTGCTGCAGGCCCTCACGCAGGCCTTTCCGCAGCGCTCGGTGGTGCTGGTGTCGAAGGACATCAACATGCGCGTGAAGGCGCGCGCGCTGGGCCTGAACGCCGAGGACTACGCCAACGACAAGACCCTCGACGACGCCGATCTGCTGTACACCGGCCTGCTGGCACTGCCGGACGACTTCTGGGAGCGCCAGGCGCAGTCCCTCGAGAGCTGGCAACAGGGCGGCCAGCCCTTCTACCGTCTGCAGGGCCCGCTGGTGTCGTCGATGCTGGTCAACCAGGCGGTGTACTGGGAGGCGCCGAGCGCCAGCGCGCTGTACGCGCGGGTGCGGGAAATACGCGCCTCCACCGCGGTGCTGCAGGTGGTGCGTGACTACACCCATCCCAAGAACAGCGTGTGGGGCGTCACCGCGCGCAACCGGGAGCAGAATTTCGCCCTCAACCTGCTGCTCGACCCGGAGGTCGACTTCGTCACGCTGAGCGGCCAGGCCGGCACCGGCAAGACCCTGCTGGCGCTTGCCGCCGGGCTGCAACAGGTGCTGGAGGAGCGGCGCTACAACGAGATCATCATCACCCGCGTGACGGTCCCGGTGGGCGAGGACATCGGCTACCTGCCGGGAACCGAGGAAGAAAAGATGTCCCCATGGATGGGGGCGCTGGACGACAACCTCGAGGTTCTCAACCAGTCCGGCAGCACCAACCACGGTGGCGAATGGGGACGCGCCGCGACTCAGGAACTGATCCGCTCGAAGGTCAAGGTCAAGAGCATGAACTTCATGCGAGGGCGCACCTTCCTGAACAAGTACGTGATCATCGACGAAGCGCAGAACCTCACCCCGAAGCAGATGAAGACCCTGATCACGCGTGCCGGACCCGGCACCAAGATCATCTGCATGGGCAACCTGGCGCAGATCGACACGCCGTATCTCACCGAAGGAAGCTCGGGGCTGGCCTACGCGGTGGATCGCTTCAAGGGCTGGAAGCACTCCGGCCACATCACGCTGGCACGCGGCGAACGCAGCCGCCTGGCCGACTACGCCACCGAGATCCTCTGATCCACGACCCCCGTTCGGGGGCCGTCGGCGAGCCCCGCCGCAGCGGGCTGCAAGACCCTTTCGGCATCGAGTTCGGCGCTTCTCCGGGATACTCCCGGCAGGAGCCGGCGAGCCTCGCCGGCGCTTGCCGTCGGCATGGACCGGACACGGCCCATCGTCGATCAAACCCTGATCCGCGTACGGAAAAGGAGCGCCCGATGTCCAAGACCATCCAGCAGTCATCCTGCCGAGACGAGGTCCGCCGCCAGGCCCCGGCACGCGCACGCAGCGCCTGCGCCCTGACCCTGCTGTGCGCCGGCCTCGCGGCATGCGGCGGCGGCCAGTTGTTCCGGAGCTACAGCGTGGGGGGCGACGCCACCGGGTTCAGCGGCGAACTGCGCCTGCTGAACAACGGCGACGACGCGCTGTCGCTGACCCAGCCCGGGCCGTTCACGTTCGGCAAGCTGCAGTCCTGGCACAGTTCCTACTCCGTGACGGTCGGCACGCATCCACCGGCGCAATGGTGCGACGTGTCCAACGGCAGCGGCAGCATCACGGGCAATGTGCATGACGTGCAGGTGCAATGCCGCGCCGGCGCACTGAGCTCGGTGGCCCGATTCGCGAGCGACCCGACCGACGCCGCGCAACCGCATGGCGACGTGATCCAGGGCCGCGACGGCGCGCTCTACGGCATCAGCGCTGCGGGAGGAAACCACGGCGCGGGTACGGTCTACAAGGTCGCCGCCGACGGCACCAAGTCGGTGGTCTATTCCTTCGCCGGTGGCCACGATGGCGCACGCCCGGCCCATGGCCTGACCGCGGGGCCGGGCCCGCAAGGCACCCTGTACGGGGTGACCCTCGGTGGCGGCGCGAACGGCCAGGGCGTGGTGTTCACGCTGGACGCCCAGGGGCGCGAGTGCGCGCTTCATGCCTTCGCCGCGGGCACCGCGAATGGCCTGCAGCCCTCGGGCATCCTGTTGCGCGCGCGTGACGGAAGCCTGTACGGCGTCACCAGCCGGGGCGGAGCGCACGGCCATGGCACCATGTTCCGGATCGACCCGTCCGGGCGCTTCGAACTCGTGCACTCGTTCGGCGTGTCGGCGTCGGATCTGTCGTCTCCGGGCGGACGCCTCGTGCAGGATGCCGATGGCATGATCTACGGCACCAGCGCCGCCGGCGGCGCATCCGGGCGTGGCGGGATCTACCGCTTCGACCCCTCGACCCGCAGGGTCGCGGTGGTGATGTCGGCCGACGCCGCTCTGGTCGGCGCGGGAGCCCTGGAGTTCGGCCTGGTCCGGGGCCGCGACGGCAACTTCTACGGCGTCGCGCCGCAGGGCGGCGCCTACCATGTCGGCACGGTGTTTCGCGTCACGCCATGGGGTGCCGTCCAGAGCTTGCATGATTTCCAGGGTGCCGCCGACGGCCAGCAACCCAGCGGCGCGCTGATCCAGGCCAGCGACGGCGCGCTGTACGGGGTGACCGCCGCGGGAGGGGCGAACTCCAGGGGCACCGTGTACCGGGTCAGCCCGTCGGGTCGCGCCAGCGTGCTGACGGCCTTCGGCGCCCGTGGATCCAGCGAGCGTCCGGCGGGGCGCCTGCTGCTGGGCGCCAACGGCTACCTGTACGGCATCGCCAGCGACCCGGTCGCGTCGACGGCGGCGCCCGCAGGCACGCTGTTCGCGCTGGACTGAGGCCGTGCGCCGGGGCCGGGGCCTGTGCTGGCCCCGGCCCCGGCCGCGGCATCCATGCAGTACAGACCGGGCAGCCCGACGGCCGAGCGTCGTCCGAAGTAGACCAGCGCGTCCGGGCTGCAGTCATCGGCGTAGTCGAGAAGCATGCGGGGATAGTCCGCCCCCATGACGCTGCAATCCGTCCACAGCACGCCATGCGCGAAATCGACGTGGTCGCAGACTTCGTTGTACGGGCCCTGGGGTCCGGCGTTCAGCACGTCGCACACCAGGCCCCCGTCCTCGTTCGACATGGTGCTCCCGGGATCGCAGAGGTCGCGATACCACGTGGTCGCGCGCACCATGTCGCCCTCGGGCGTCGGACACAAGGCCGAGACGGTTCCGACGGACGGGTCGTAGTGCGCCGACTTGCAACCGTCGAGGTAGCTGCCAGCCGGAAACGGCGGTGCGGCCACCCGGTACCAGTGCAGCATGGCGTCGGCGCCCGCCGCGTGCATCAGGCGTCCATCCGGGGCCATGTCCGCCGCGGCCATGCCGCTCGCTGCGCAGCCGGCCTGGCGCCAGGGCCCGGGCGCGCCGCCGGCGTCGAGATCGGCGAGCAGGCCCGACGCGTTGGCGTCGGCGCTTGCGACGTACAGATGCGAGCCTTCGGGGGAGATCACGACGGCCGCCGCCGGCACCGCTACCGACGTGGTGCCGCGCGCATCGAGGCGCCCCTGGAAGGCTTGCACCGCGAAGTGCTCCAGCCGGTTGTCGGAATCGATGGCATAGGCCTGTGTGCCGTCGGGGCGGAAGGCCAGGCGTCCGACGAGGTTTCGCGCCACACGCTGCTGCCCCTGCCAGGCCGGCAGCCCATGGCGCTTGTCGACGCTGAACCAGTCGAGCCTGCGGTCGACGCTGGTGACATAGATGCGCCGCACATCGGGTGTCATGCTCAGGCCGTTGCGGTCGCCGCCCTGCGTGATCGGCGTGGTCTGCAGGTAGTGCAGCAGGCCGTCGGAGTGTGAAACGCTGTAGGTGACGAGAAAATGGCTACCCCCGTCCTTCACGTAGGCATATGCGAAGCCACCGGAGGGAGCCAGGGCCAGCGCCCGCACGGGGCCCGGCGCAGCCGCGCCGATCGTGGCGCGATAGGCGAGCCCGCCGTCGGGCTGCACGCCATAGACGTCGATCACGGCGGCCTGCGGGTCGACGGCGTACACGAAATCGCCCAACGGCGAGTCCAGCACCTGCTGGTACGCGACATGTCGTGCGGGCAGCGATCCGAGCAGGCTCAGGCTGCCGTCGGTGGCCGCGCTGGCACCCGGGGAGGAATGCGGCGCCGCCTGCGCGGCAGCGCCCGACAGCAGGCTTGCGACGAGGATCTCCCGGCAAAGCCTCAAGGCAAAGGATGTCATCTTGGCAGGCCCGCGGCAAAACGCCGCTTGTGGCGGGCGGGCAGACCGGATCATGCCCGTTTCGCAGCGCCCTGCCCTCAGCAGGGTCGATGGGGACCTGCCGGGGCGCCCTAGAACGGCCGCGCCAGGTTCTCGAAACGCGTGAGCTGGCGCAGGAATGCCACGTTCACGGTGCCGATCGGGCCGTTACGCTGCTTGCCGATGATGATCTCCGCAATGCCTTGATCCTTGGTGTCCTTGTTGTACACCTCGTCGCGGTAGATGAACAGGATCACGTCGGCATCCTGTTCGATGGCCCCCGATTCGCGCAGATCGCTCATCACCGGACGACGGTCGGCGCGCTTTTCCAGATCCCGGTTGAGCTGGGACAGCGCAATCAGCGGACACTGCAGTTCCTTGGCCAGCGCCTTCAGCGAGCGGGAGATCTCCGAGATCTCGGTGGCGCGATTCTCCCCGTCCCGCGCCGAGGTCATGAGTTGCAGGTAGTCGACGACGATGAGCCCGAGCTTGCCGCACTGGCGCGCCAGACGGCGCGCGCGCGCGCGAACCTCGAGCGGGTTCAGCGCGGGGGTCTCGTCGATGTGGATCTGCACGTCGTCGAGACGTTCGATGGTCTCCGGCAGACGCGTCCACTCCTCCTCGCTGAGCTGTCCGGTGCGCAGATGCGACTGGTCGATTCGCCCGAGCGAGCCGACGATGCGCAGCACGAGCTGCGAGGCGCCCATCTCCATGCTGAACACGGCCACCGGCAACTGCTCGTGCACCGCCACGTGCTCGGCGATGTTCAGTGCGAACGAGGTCTTGCCCATCGACGGACGCCCGGCCACGATGATCAGATCCCCGGGCTGCATGCCGGCCGTCATGCGGTCGAGGTCGAGGAACCCGCTGGCCACACCGGTGATCTCCGAGCCGCCCTGCTCCGACAGTTCCTGCACGCGATCCAGCAGTTCGCCGAGCAGCTGCTTCATCGGCTGGAAGCCGGCCTTGCCGCGCGCGCCATCCTCGGAAATGGCGAAGATGCGCGATTCCGCCTCGTCGAGGATCTGCTGCACCGCGCGTCCCTGCGGATTGAGGGCGCTCTGCGCGATCTCGTCGCTGATCGTGACCAGATTGCGCAAGACCGCACGCTCGCGCACGATCTCCGCGTAGCGCCGGATATTGGCGGCGCTGGGCACGCTCTGGGCGAGCGCGTTCAGGTAGGACAGGCCGCCGCAGGCTTCGTCCTGGCCGTGCAGGCGCAGCGCCTCCAGCACCGTGACCACATCGGCCGGCTTGCCGGCCTGGATCAGGTCGGCCGTGGCCTGGTAGATCAGGCGATGCTCGTGGCGGTAGAAAAAATTGACATGCAGCAGATCGGCCACCCGATCGAAGGCCTCGTTGTCCAGCAACAGGCCGCCCAGCACGGACTGCTCGGCCTGCGCGGAGTGGGGAGGCGTGCGCAGGTTCTCCAGCGCGGGATCGAGGGTGGCGGACATGGAACCTAGCTTAACAAAGGGGGCTCCTGCGGGTCGCCCACGCCATGCCGCGGCATCGCCCGCACCCTGCGTGCGACGTGCGCGGGTCGTCAGGCACCGCGGATGAAAAAGCCGCGCACGGGGCGCGGCTCGGCGAAGCTCGGGGCGGCAAGGCAGCGACACGTCGCGGGCCCTGCGGCCCGAACGGTCACGCGCCGCGGCTGCGACTCAGAGATGCTCGCCCAGCACCGACACCGTGATGGTGACGTCGACATCGGTGGCCAGCGACAGCTGCACGCTGTGGTCGCCGACGGTCTTCAGCGGCCCCTCGGGCAGGCGCACCACCGACTTGTGCAGGTCGAAGCCGGCCTTGGCCAGGCCCGCGGCGATGTCCTGCGTGGTCACGGAGCCGAACAGGCGTCCGTCGACACCGGCCTTCTGCACCAGTTGCACGGTCAGGCCGTCGAGCTTGGCGGCCATCGCCTGCGCCGCGGCCTGCTTCTCGGCGGCGGCCTTCTCGAGTTCGGCGCGCCGGGCCTCGAATTCGGCCAGCGCCTGCGGCGTGGCCGTGCGCGCCTTGCGCTGCGGGATCAGGAAGTTGCGCCCGTATCCGTCGCGCACCTTCACCACGTCGCCCAGGTTGCCCAGGTTGGCGACTTTTTCGAGCAGGATGACTTGCATGGAATGTCCTTTGCGGTTGACGCGGCGACTCAGCTCTTGTGCTGATCCGAGAACGGCAGCAGCGCCAGGAAACGCGCACGCTTGATCGCGGTGTTGAGCTGACGTTGGTAGATCGCGCGGGTGCCGGTCAGGCGCGCCGGGATGATCTTGGCGTTCTCCGCCAGGAAGTCGCGCAGGGTGTCGACATCCTTGTAGTCGATGCGTTCCACGCCCGCGACGGTGAAGCGGCAGAAACGCTTGCGCTTGAACAGCGAGGATTGCTGGTTGCGCTTGGGCTTGTTCTTACGGTCGGTTTTCTTGAAGTAGGCCATGATCGCCCTCCTGGATCCAATCGATGATGTTGAGCTTGAGAACGCGCGCGCCACGGCGGCTGGGCATCAGGAACCCGACCAGGTGCAGCACCTGTCCGGCTTTCGCGTGCTGCAGGCGGCGCGCCATGTCGGCGAACGCCACGCACTGCAACTCGAGTTCTATGCGCTGCGGCCCTCCCGGAGCGGCCTGCGTGGACTGGTGTCCCACCCGCAGATCCAGCGCTTCCACTCCGGCCGGTGTGTAGCGCAGGGCTCCGAGCTCGCGCAGCTCGGCGCGAATCTCGACGCGGTTGATGCTCAGGCTGCCTGCTCCGGATGCGCCTTGCGGGCTTCCTCACGCTCGACCGAGCGCATCATCACCGACGGCTGGGTCTCGGCCTTGTCCATGCGCACCACCAGGTGGCGCAGCACGGCATCGCTGAACTTGAAACCATGCTCGAGTTCGGCCAGCACTTCCTGGTCGGCCTCGATGTTCAGGCACACGTAGTGAGCCTTCGCCAGTTTCTGGATCTGGTAGGCCATCTGGCGGCGACCCCAGTCCTCGAAGCGGTGCACGACACCGCCCTTGCTGGTGACGACGTTCTTGTAGCGATCGATCATCGCCCCGACCTGTTCGCTCTGGTCGGGGTGAATGATCAGCACGATTTCATAGTGACGCATGGCTTCTCCTTGACCCGGCCGGGGCGGCCGGGCTTCTTTGCGGATCAAGCCACCCAGGTGCGAACGGGCGAGGTCACTGCTCTGCCCAAGCCCTGGTGTGGCAAAGAAACACTCGAGTATATACGAGTCGGCCGGCCTCAGGAAGCGGTCTGGGCCAGCGACTGCCAGGTGCCGATCACCGTGTCGGGGTTCAGGGAGATCGACGCGATGCCCTGCTCCATCAGCCAGCGCGCCAGGTCCGGGTGATCCGACGGCCCCTGGCCGCAGATGCCGACATACTTGCCGGCGGCGCGGCACGACGCGATGGCCTGTTGCAGCAGCGCGAGCACCGCCGGGTCGCGCTCGTCGAAGGCGGCCGCGACCAGCCCGGAGTCGCGGTCCAGCCCGAGGGTGAGCTGGGTCAGGTCGTTGGAGCCGATCGAAAAGCCGTCGAAGTACTCCAGGAAGCGATCGGCCAGCACCGCGTTCGACGGCACCTCGCACATCATGATCAGGCGCAGCCCGTGCTCGCCGCGCCTGAGTCCGTTGCGCCCGAGCAGTTCGATCACGCCCTGCGCCTCGCTCAGCGTGCGCACGAAGGGCACCATGATCTCGACGTTGTCGAGGCCCATGTCCTCGCGCACGCGCTTCAGCGCCACGCACTCCATCTCGAAGCTCTGGGCGAAATCGGCGGCCACGTAGCGCGACGCGCCACGGAAGCCGAGCATCGGATTCTCCTCGTCCGGCTCGTAGCGCGAGCCGCCGATGAGCTTCTTGTATTCGTTGGACTTGAAGTCCGACAGACGCACGATCACCGGCTTGGGATAGAAGGCCGCGGCGATGGTGGCAATGCCCTCGGCCAGCTTGTCGACATAGAACGCGCGCGGGCTGGCGTGGCCGCGCGCGACGCTCTCGACCGCCTTTTTCAGGTCGGGATCCACATTCGGATACTCGAGCACGGCGCGCGGGTGGATGGCGATGTTGTTGTTGATGATGAATTCCAGGCGCGCCAGGCCCACGCCGGCGTTGGGGATCTGCGAAAAGTCGAAGGCAAGTTGCGGATTGCCGACGTTCATCATGATCTTCACCGGGATCTCGGGCATCTCGCCGCGCTTGACCTCGGTGACCGTGGTCTCCAGCAGGCCGTCGTAGACGATGCCGGTGTCACCCTCGGCGCACGACACGGTGACCAGCATGCCGTCGCTCAGCACCTCGGTCGCGTCGCCGCAGCCGACCACGGCGGGAATGCCGAGTTCGCGCGCGATGATGGCGGCGTGGCAGGTGCGACCGCCGCGGTTGGTGACGATCGCGGCGGCGCGCTTCATCACCGGCTCCCAGTTGGGATCCGTCATGTCGGTGACCAGGATGTCGCCGGGCTGGACCTGGTCCATTTCCTGCACGGAGGCGACCACGCGCACCGGACCCGCGCCGATCTTCTGGCCGATGGCCCGGCCGGTGATCAGCGCGGTGCTGCGCTGGGCCAGCGCATAGCGCTGCTCGACGCGGCCGTGGGCGCGCGACTTGACCGTCTCCGGACGCGCCTGCAGGATGTACAGGCGCCCGTCGCTGCCGTCCTTGCCCCACTCGATGTCCATCGGGCGCCCGTAGTGCTGCTCGATGGTCAACGCGAAACGCGCCAGCTCGGTCGCCTCGTCGTCGTTCAGGCTGTAGCGATTGCGCAGTTCCGTCGGGGTGTCGACGGTGTGCACGAGCTCGCTCGACCCGGCAGGCGCGAATTCCATGCGCAGCAGCTTCGAGCCCAGGTTGCGCCGGATCACGGCGGCCTTGCCCGCGCGCAGCGTGGGCTTGAACACATAGAACTCGTCCGGATTGACGGCGCCCTGCACCACGGTCTCGCCGAGTCCGTAGGACGAGGTGATGAACACCACGTCGTTGAACCCGCTCTCGGTGTCCATGGTGAACATCACGCCGGCGGCGCCGATGTCGCTGCGTACCATGCGCTGGATGCCTGCCGACAGCGCCACCTGCGAGTGCTCGAAGCCCTGGTGCACGCGATAGGAGATCGCGCGGTCGTTGAACATCGACGCAAACACGTGGCGCACCTTGTCGAGCACGCCGTCGATGCCCCGCACGTTCAGGTAGGTCTCCTGCTGCCCGGCGAACGACGCGTCGGGCAGATCCTCGGCGGTGGCCGAGGAGCGCACCGCGAAACTGGCGTCCGGCTGGCCTTCGCACAGGCCGGCGAAGTGCTCGCGGATGGCCTGCTCCAGGGGTTGCGGCAGCGGCGTGTCGATGATCCATTGGCGGATCTGCGCGCCGGTGCTCGCCAGCGCGCGCACGTCCTCGGTGTCGAGTGCGGCGAGGGCCTGCGCGATGCGCGCATCCAGCCCGCCGTGCCGCAGAAACTCGCGGAAGGCATGCGCCGTGGTCGCGAATCCGCCGGGCACGCGCACGCCGCTGGCGCTGAGCTGGCTGATCATCTCGCCGAGCGAGGCGTTCTTGCCGCCGACGATCTCGACATCCTGCATGCGCAGTCGTTCGAACGGGATCACCCACGCTGTCGCGTGCTCGTGCAGTTGCTGCATCTGGTTGGACATGGAATACCCTCAATAGAATGAACAAAATCGGTGTGCCCGCCGGGTCGGGGTCGCGACAGTCGTCGCAGCGCGTGGCGTCGACGCCGCGGGCCCGGGGCTCGTCGCGTGTCCGGCCGGTGTTGTTCGAGTTCTCCGGCACGGCCGCGCGTGAGCGGGTCGCGAGTCAGGCATGATGCCGGGGATTCTAGTGTGCTGATCTTGTGCGGTGCGACATGCCCAATCGATCCGTGTTCTTCGTCTCCGACGGTACCGGCATCACGGCCGAGACCTTCGGCAATTCCATCCTGGCGCAATTCGACCTGCAGCCGCATCGCGTGCGGCTGCCCTTCGTCGACGACGTGGCGAAGGCCCGCCAGGCCGTCATGCGCATCGATCAGGCGGCGCGCCAGGAGGGACAGCCGCCAGTGGTGTTCATCACCCTGGTCGATCCCGACGTGCGCGAGGTCATCCGCGGCTGCAACGGCATGGTGATGGACATGTTCACGACCTTCGTCGAGCCGCTGGAGGTGGCCTTCGGCGTCAAGTCGAACCACCGCATCGGACAGTTTTCCGACATCTCGAAAAGCGAGCGCTACCACACGCGCATGGACGCGATCAATTTCGCGCTGATGCATGACGACGGCCAGTCGTCGCGCAACCTGGCGCTGGCCGACGTGATCCTGGTCGGCGTGTCGCGCAGCGGCAAGACACCCACGTCGCTGTACCTGGCCATGCAGCATGGAGTGCGCGCGGCCAACTACCCGCTGATCCCGGAGGATTTCTCGCGCATGACCCTACCGGGCGAACTGGTGCCGCATCGGGGCAAGCTGTTCGGCCTGAGCATCGCGCCGGAGCGCCTCAGCGAGATCCGCAACGAGCGCAAGCCGGACAGCCATTACGCCTCGCTCGCCAACTGCACCGAGGAAGTCGCGGAGGCCGAGCGCCTGATGCGCCGCGAGGGCGTGCGCTGGCTGTCGTCGACGAACAAGTCGATCGAGGAAATCGCCACCACCATCCTGCAGCAGATCCGTCCGGATCGGCTGGAGTACTGAAGCCGCCACCCCACGCCCCCCGCGAGCCATGAGCGACCAAACACAGCAGCCCCCGAAGAACGAGTACCTGCTGGGTTTCGCGTCGACCCAGCAGCAGCGAGCGCAGCGCGAATCGGTGCTGCCGGTGGATCCGACGCGCCTCAGCCAGCCTTTCGGCATCGTGCTGGTCGACGCCTCGGCCGACGTGTCGTCGTCGATGCTGAACCATCCGCGCCTGCGCGTGCTTCCGCTCGCGGTGCGCTGGCCGGGACGCACCCTGCTCGACAAGGGCACGCGCTCGCGCCTGCGCCATCTCGGCCGGGAAGCGCTGCGCGAGGCGCGGGTGTCCGCGCCCGCGATCGACTCGCTGGAATACCGCCTGTTTCCACCGCTGGCGATCAACGCCGACTGGCTGATCCACCTCGGCACGCGCCACGAACTGATCGACGTCGCGCCGGCGCTGCAGCAGATGCTGCACGGCCACGCCGACGAGATCCGCGACATGCGTCGGCAGCGCGGGCTCGACGAGGCGCTGCATCTGGTGCTGGTCGAGAGCGGCTCGCTGCTCGCCGGCACCGCGCTGCAGGCGCGCATGCTGCTGCGCATGCTGGAGGCCGGAGTGTCGCCGGCCGAAGTGACGCGGCGCGGCCACAGCCTGCGCGATCACACCCGCCTGTGGCTGCTGCCCCAGTATCCTGCGGACACCCTCGCCGTGCTGCAACGCCTGGACCAGGGATCGCTGGGGCCCTGGGAACAGGCTTGCGCCCGTCCGCTGCGCCACCTGCTGCACCGAGCACCTGTACTGGAGGCCGACGCGCGCGGAATGTTCAGCGACCACCGTGCGAAAAACTGGCGCGCCTCGGTGGTGCTGGTATTCGAACAGGTCGCGGAACTGCTGCGGGCGCAGCGCGCCCCCGGCGCCTGCCTGCAGGTCAGCTTCGATGGCAGCCTGCGCGAGCTTCAGGCCTGGCCCGAGTTCGAGGCGCTGCGCCAGCAGGCGATCGCCTCGCGCACCATCATGCATCTCACCCACATGAGCCCGGCGGGTCGCATCTGGGCCTCGGCCGACTCGCTCAGCGTGGCGCTGTACCTGCCGCCCGCGGCCTGAGGCTGGGCCGCGCGTCTGCTCAGCGCGCCTGCGCCACCAGGCGTTGGCGCAGGCCCTCGTATAGGCATACCGCGGCGGCGGCGGCCACGTTCAGCGACTCGATGCGGCCCGCCTGCGGGATGCGCACGCGGCCGTCGCAGCGCGCCAGCACCTCCTGGGCCACGCCGCCCCCCTCGTTGCCGAACACCCAGCTCACCGCGTCGCGCAGGTCGAGCCCGTACAGCTCGAGCTCGGCCTGCGCCGCGGTGGCGTAGCACGGACGCGGCAGGCGCGGCTCGATGTCCTGCCAGGCGACATCCTCGACCACCGACAGCGCGAAATGCGCGCCCATGCCGGCGCGCAGCACCTTCGGCGTCCAGGCGCCGGCACACCCGCGAAGGCAATACACCACGCCGGCGCCCGCGGCAGCCGCGGTGCGCAGCATGGCGCCGACGTTGCCGGCGTCCTGCACGCGGTCGAGCACCACGGCGACGCCCGCGGCGGCCGCCCGTGGCGCCGGACGGCGCACCAGCAGTCCGAGCTCGCGCCCCTGGCGGACTCCCGACAACTGACGGAACAAGGCGCCGCGCAACTGCAGCACGAGCGGGTCGCCGACACGCGCGGCGAGCGCCGCGACCTCGGGCTGCCGCAGCGCCTCGGCGGTGCACACCAGGGCCAGCGGCGTCAGCCCGGCGTCGAGCGCCGCCGATGCCAGGTGCACGCCCTCCAGCCAGGCCTGGTCGAGGCGCCGCACGGCGGATGGATCCTGCGCCAGCGCGCGCAGGTTCTTGAACAACGCGTTGTCGGCCGACTCGATGAGCTTCATGGCGCGACGGGAGCCGTGCCGCTGCGCAGCGCGACAACGCGGCGCACCGGCGCGAAACTGTGGCGATGCTCGGCGCACGGGCCGAGCGTGCGCAGTGCCTGCAGATGCTGCGCGGTGCCGTAGCCGAAGTGGCGCTCGAAGCCGTATCCGGGATGGCGCTCGGCGAGGCGCGTCATGTGCGCATCCCGCCACACCTTGGCGACGATCGACGCCGCGCTGATCAGCGGCTCCGTGGCATCGCCGCCGACGAGCGTGCGCACCGGCATGGTCAGCGCCGGCGCCTGGTTGCCGTCGACCAGCACCAGCGCGGGCCGCTGGCGCAGCGCGTCGACGGCGCGCCGCATGGCCAGCAGCGTGGCCTGCAGAATGTTCATGCGGTCGATCTCGTCGGCGCCGGCCAGGCCGATGGCCAGGTCGACGCAGCAGTCGCGGATGGCCCCATCCAGCGCCTGCCTGCGGCGCGGCGACAGGGTCTTGGAATCCGCCAGCCCGGACGGCACGCGCCGTGGATCCAGGATCAGCGCGCAGGCGACCACGGGCCCGGCCCAGGTGCCGCGCCCGACCTCGTCGCAGCCCGCCACCGGCGCAGGCCCGGTCCGGCTCACGCGGCGCCTCCGTCGCGCGGCGACGGCGACAGCCCTGCCGCCTCGGCGATGGCCTGCGCCGCGAGCGCCGCGGTCGGACGAAGCAGCTCAGCGTGCATGTGCTCGAAGCGCTCGCGCAGGCGCACGCAACGCGCCGGATCGTCGAGCAGTGCGGCGGCGCTGCGCGCCAGCGCCTCTCCGGTGCAGGCATGCTGCAGCAGTTCGTCAACCAGCGCTTCGCCGGCCAGGATGTTCGGCAGGCCGACCCACGGCAGGTAGCCGCGATCCTTCATGAGACGCCAGGACAGCCACGGCAGGCGATAGCCGATGACCATCGGCCGCTTGTACAGCGCGCATTCCAGCGTCGCCGTGCCGCTGGCCACCAGCGCCAGGTCGCAGGCCTCGAGCACACCGTGCGAATCTCCGACGATCCATTGCAGGCGCAACGAGGGGTGGCGCTGCGCCATGCGCTGCAGCGCCGGCAGCAGCCCGCCATGCGCGACCGCGACCAGCACGTGCAGGCCGCGCGCGCGTTGCAGGCGCTGCGCCGCCTCGAGCATGGCCGGGCCGATGTGCTGCACCTCGCCGGCGCGACTGCCCGGCAGCAGCGCCAGCACGCCCGCGGCGGCCTGCGCGCAGCCGAGCCGGGTGCGCGCCGCGCCGGCATCGGGGCGCCGCGGGATGACCTCGGCCAGCGGGTGCCCGATGTACGTCGCGCGCACGCTCGTGCCGGCGTAGAGCGCGGGCTCGAACGGGAACACGCACAGCAGGTGATCCACCGCGCGCTCGATGCGCTGCATGCGCTCGCGCCGCCAGGCCCAGATCGAGGGGCTGACAAAATGCACGGTCGGAACGCCGCTGCGGCGCAGTCGCGCCTCCAGCGCGAGGTTGAAATCGGGGGCATCCACGCCGACGAATACCGCCGGCGGCTGGGCCAGCAGGCGACGCGCCAGCCGGGAGCGGATGCGCAGCAACTCCGGCAGCCGCGGCAATACCGCGGCGAAGCCGTTGACGGCCAGGCGCTGGCTGTCCCACCACGCCTCGAAGCCGCGTGCCCGCATCTGCTCGCCACCGATGCCCGCGCAGCGTGCCGCGGGAAAGCTGCGATGCAGTTGCGCCACCACATGCGAGGCCAGCAGGTCGCCCGAGGGCTCGCCCGCGACCATCGCGATCAGCTGTGCGGGCATCGTCCGCGCACCGCTCACGGCCGCATGATGCCGCGCCGACTCGACAGCACGAATTCGCGCAGCAGCCGCAGGTCGTCCGCGCTTTCGGCCGGCTGCGCCGAGCCGTCCTCGTGCAATTGCTCGCAGGCCTGCTCCAGGTTCAGCCCTTGGCGGTAGAGCACGCGATAGGCCCGCCGCAGCACGGCGATGCGCTGCGGCGTGAACCCGCGTCGGCGCAGGCCCTCGACATTGATGCCGTGTGGCGCCACCGGCGTTCCCCCGAGCAGCATGAAGGGCGGCACGTCCTGGGTCAGCACGGAATGGATTCCGGCCATGACATGCGCGCCCACGCGCACGAATTGATGCACCCCGGTGAAGCCGCCGAGCACGGTCCAGTCGCCGATATGCACATGGCCGGCCAGCTGGGTGCTGTTGGCGAACACCACGTGATCGCCGACCTGGCAGTCATGGGCCACGTGCACGTAGGCCATGATCCAGTTGTCGTCGCCGATGCGCGTGACGCCGACGTCCTGCGCGGTGCCGAGGTTGATGGTGCAGCACTCGCGAATCGTGTTGCGCGACCCGATGTGCAGCTCCGTCGGTTCGCCGGCATACTTCTTGTCCTGCGGCGGCGCCCCGAGGGAGCAGAACGGATGGACGACGTTGTCGCGACCGATGCGCGTGCGTCCCTGCACGACCACGTGCCCGATCAGGCGCGTTCCGCTGTCGATGCGCACTTCCGGGCCGACCACGCAATAAGGGCCGACCTCGACCCCCTCGGAAAGTTCTGCCCCGGCATCGACCAGGGCGGTGGGATGGATCCGCTGCAAGGCTTTCGCTCCGGCCCGCGCCTCAGTCGATCAGCCGTTCGGTGCACATCAGTTCGGCCTCGGCGACCATTTCGTCGCCGACCCGCGCCTGGGCCTGGAACTTGTAGATGTTGCGCATGTGGCGCCCCAGGCGCACGTCCAGCATCAGCTGGTCGCCGGGTTCCACGGGGCGCTTGAACCGCGCGCCATCCACGCCCACCAGGTAGTACACCGATTCCTCGGCCGCCTGCACATCCAGCGTGCCGAAGGCCAGGATGCCCGCCGCCTGCGCCAGCGCCTCGAGAATCAGCACGCCGGGCATGATGGGTTTTTGCGGAAAGTGCCCGGTGAAGTACGGCTCGTTGAACGAGACGTTCTTGTAGGCCAGGATGCGCTCGCCCTTGACGAATTCGACCACGCGATCGACCAGCAGGAAGGGGTAGCGGTGTGGCAGGAGTTTCTGGATCTGGTTGATGTCGAACACGGTCATGGCTTTTCTTGGACGGGTGTTTTCTGGGACTCGTGGGACTCGAGCCTGCTCTCGAGTTGCCGGATACGGTTGCGCAATTCAGCGAGATGACGCAACGCGGCAGCATTGGCGGACCAGTTCTCGTGGCGGTCCAGCGGAAAGGCCCCGGTGTAGTGACCCGGTTGGCGTACCGAGCGCGAGACCAGCGACATGCCTCCGATGACGGTGTGGTCGGCGATCTCGAGATGCCCGGCGATGCCCACGCCACCGCCGATGAAGCAGTACGCGCCGATGCGCGCGCTGCCGGCGATGCCCACGCAGCCGGCCAGCGCCGTGTGGCGTCCGATCTGCACGTTGTGCGCGACCTGCACCAGGTTGTCGATCTTCACGCCGTCGGCGATGCGCGTGTCGTCCAGCGCGCCGCGGTCGACCGTGGTGTTGGCGCCGATGTCGACATCGTCGCCCACGATCACCCGCCCGGTCTGCGCGATGCGCACCCCGGCGCCCTGCTCGTCGCGTGCCCAGCCGAATCCGTCGGCGCCCACCACCGCCCCCGGGTGCAGCGTGCAGCGCTCGCCGATGACACAGTCGTGCATCACCACGCTGCGCGCCAGCAGGCGTGTGTCGGCGCCGATGCGCGATCCGGCGCCGACAAAGCAGCCGGCTCCGACGTAGGCGCGTGCGCCGATCACGGCGTCGCGCTCGATCACCGCGCAGGCGTCGATGCAGGCATCCGGCGCGACCTGCGCGCTGTCGTGCACGCACGCCGTGGCGTGGCGTCCCGGCGCAGGCGCCGGCGCGGCCAGCGCCTGCAGCCATTGCGACAGTCGGGCGTAGTAGAGATACGGGTCGCGCGCCTGGATGACGGCGGCGAAGCGCGCATCCGGCTCGACGTCCTCGGGGACGATGACGCAGGAAGCCCGGCTCGACTCGAGCAGGCGCGACTGCTCGCGGCGCGCCAGGAAACTCACCTCCCCGGCCTGCGCGCGCTCCAGCGGCGCCAGGCGTGAAACGCGCAGCCTGGGGTCGCCGTGCAGCGTGCCGCCGAGACGCGCGACGATGTCAGCGATCGGCAGGCCCTGGCCTGCGCCCGCGGCCGCGTGGCTCATGGCCTCGGGGTCTGCGCGTCGAGCGCCTTCAGGACCTTGTCGGTGATGTCGATGCGCGGATTCACGTACACCGCTTGCTGGAAGATGATGTCGTAGTTGCCCTGCTGCGCGACCTGCTTGACCACCTGGTTGGCCTTGTCGAGCACGGCCGCCAGCGCCGCGTTGCGCCGCGCGTTCAGGTCCTCGGCGAATTCGCGCTGCTTGCGCTGGAATTCGCGGTTCAGGTCTCCGAGCTTCTGCTGCGCACTGCTGCGCTCGCTGTCGCTCATCACCGGCCCGTCCTTGTCGAGCTTGGCGCTCAGCGCCTTGATGCGCGCGGCCATCGCGCGCAGGTTCGCATCGCGCTGGGAGAATTCAGCCTCCAGCTTGTGCTGGGCCTGCTTGGCGAGCAGCGAGTCCTTCAGGATGCGCTCGGTGTTGATGAAGCCGATCTTGCCCGAGGGCACGCCGCTGGCGGCCGCCGCGGGAGTGGCGCCGAGCGCCGGCGCGCCCGCCGCGAACAGGCATGCCGCGACGAACAGTCCGGCCCTCGCGGCACGATGGATGGCGGTTGCGAAAGGTGTCATGGAACAGGCTCAGAACGCGGTGCCGACGGTGAACTGGAAGGTCTGCGTCAGGTCGCCGGGGCGCGAGCGCACCGGCTTGGCCAGGCTGAATTTCAACGGCCCGATCGGGGAGATCCAGGACACCGCTACGCCGACCGCGGCGCGCAGGTCGCTGAGCTGGATTTTCTGGTTCTCGCCCCAGACGTAGCCACTGTCCAGGAAGGTGGACATGCGCAGGCTGTGGTCGGCCCCCGATCCGGGGAACGGGAACTGGTACTCGATGTCCCCGACCAGCAGCTTGGCGCCGCCCAGCGCGTTGCCCTGCGCATCGCGCGGTCCAAGGGAGCTCTGCTGGAAGCCCCGCACGGTTCCGATGCCCCCGGCATACAGGTACTTGAAGATCGGCAGCGGCTGGCCGTGCAGGCCGCGCGCGTAGCCGATCAGGCCGTTCACCGCCAGGTTGGTCAGGTGGGTGACCGGGAAGAACTGCTCGTACTGGTAGCTGGCACGCACGTAGCGCAGGCTGCCGAACGGGCTGAAATCGGCGCTCAGGCGCTGGTAGCGACCGTCGGTGGGCACCAGCGCGCTGTTGCGACTGTCGCGCTGCCAGCCGAGGGTCAGCGGATAACCCGACGACGAGCGCCCGAACTCGTTCACATACGAGATGTAGGAGGCAGGGGCGCCGGGCGCCAGATCCAGCGTGTACTGCTCGAACCCGACCCCGAAGAACACGCGGTCGAGCTCGGTGAACGGCACGCCGAACTGCACGCTCAGACCCGGTGTGACGATCTTGTAGTTGTTGCCCTGCGAGGTGTAGGGACGGATGGTGCGGTAATACGCGCTCAGGGTGCGGCTGATGCCGTCCTGGGTGAAGTACGGGTTGGTGCTGCTCAGCGCCAGCGTGCGGTAGTAGCTCGACGTGTCCAGGCTGAGGCTGAGGTTGTTGCCGCTGCCGAACACATTGTCCTGCGAGATGGAGGCATTGAACGACAGCTTGTTGGCGCTCGAGAAGCCCACCCCGAGGCCGAGCATGCCGGTGGGCTTCTCCTTGACCTGCATGTCCAGGTCGACCTCGTCGCTGGTGCCGGGGACCTCCTGGGTGCCCAGCTGCACTTTCTGGAAGAAGCCCAGGCGGTTCACACGGTCGCGCGACAGCTTGATTCGGTCGGCGTCGTACCAGGCATCCTCGAATTGCCGGAACTCGCGCCGGATCACGCTATCGCTGGTCCGGGTGTTGCCGCCGATGTCGATGTGGCGCACGTAGATGCGGCGCCCGGGGTCGGCATCGATGGTGAAGAACACCTCGTGGTGCTGGCGGTCGATGCGCGGCACCGGATCCACGCGGGCGAAGGCGTAACCGTACACGCCGAACTTGTTGATCATCGCCTTGACGCTTTCGTCCAGCTTCTTGGCGCTGTACGTATCGCCCGGCTTCAGGTCGACGAGGGCGCGGAACTCGTCGTCCAGCCCCAGATAGTTGCCGTCCAGCCGGTAGCCGGACACGACGTATTTCCTGCCCTCATGCACGTTGACCGTGATGTGGATGGATTCCTTGTCCGCGGACAGCGCAACCTGGGTCGACTCGATGCGGAAATCGAGGTAGCCCCGATTGAGGTAGTAGGTGCGCAGGGTTTCGAGATCGGCATTCAGCTTGGAGCGCGAATACTGGTCGGCCTTCGTGTACCAGGTCAGCCATCCCGGCGTCGACAGCGTGAACAGGCCGAGCAGCGTGTGCTCGCTGTACACATGGTTGCCGACGATGCGCAGCGAGCGGATCTTGGCCACGCCGCCTTCCTGGACGTTGAAGGTCACGTCGACGCGATTGCGCTGCAGCGGCGTCACGGTGGCCGTGACGCTGGCCGCGTAATACCCCTTCGCCAGATACTGCTGCTTGAGTTCCTGCTCGGCGCGGTCGAGCAGCGCCTGGTTGAACGGCTGGGCGTCGCCGAGGCCGACCTGCTTGAGCGCCGCCACCAGCTCCTTTTTCTTGAATTCCTTGGTACCCAGAAAATCCACGTTGGCGATCACCGGTCGCTCCTCGACGACCACGGTGACCACGTCGCCGACGGTGCGGATGCTCACGTTCTTGAACAAGCCGGTGGCGAACAGCGCGCGGATCGCCGCCGCACCCAGTTCCGGCGTGTAACGATCGCCGATGCGAAACGGCAGGTAGGTGAACACCGTGCCCGGCTCGGTCCGCTGCAGGCCGTCGACCCGGATGTCCTTGATGACGAAGGTGTCGGCGGCGTAGGCCTGGGCGCAGGCCATGGCGAGCACGGCCACGGCAGTACCCTGCAATGCGTGACGAAGCCTCAAATTAACCTCGGCGTGGGTGTTTAGTGGAACGGCCCGAGCACGCGGGCGATGTCGTTGTACAAAGCCACCGCGATCATCAGCGCTATGAGGGCCAGGCCGCCCTGTTGAAGGCGCTCCTGCACGCGCTGCGGCACCTTCCGGCGTGTCAGAATCTCGAACGCATAATACAAGAGATGCCCCCCGTCCAAGACCGGTATGGGCAGCAGGTTGAGAACCCCCAGGCTGAGGCTCACCACAGCGAGAAAGCTGAGATAGGGCACCCATCCCAGTTCGGCGCTGCGGCCCGCGTAGTCGGCGATGGTCACGGGGCCGCTGAGCTGGTCGAGCGAGGCGCGCCCGATCAGCATGCGTCCGAGCGTGCGCAGGCTCAGCATGCTCAGCTCCCAGGTGCGCCGCACGCCCTGCTGCAGCGCCGGCCCGGGCGCCAGGCGCACCAGCACGCTGGGCAGGCGCTCGTCCAGCATGGCCCCGATGCGCCAGTGCGCGACACCGCGCGCATCGACCTCGCGCCGCGCCCGCACGACGAGATCGAGCACCTGCCCGGCACGCTGCACGCGCAGGCTCAGCGGATGCCCCGCGGAGCGCGCGATGGCCTGCAGCAACTGCCGGGCATCGAAGGCCGGCGCGGCAGCCTGCGCCGCGCCAGCCCCCAGCACGACGTCGCCGGCGCGCAACCCGGCCTGCGCGGCCGGCTGGCCCGGCAGCACGCGCTCGATGCGCGCCGGCGGCTGTTGCAGTCGCAGGCCGTAGGCCCGCGCCGCATCGACGCCGCGCGACGCGACGCCCGGGCGCGGCGCCGCCAGCCACAACTCGCGCTCGCGTGCCGCGTCGCGCACGCGCAACCCGACACGGCGGCCGTCCAGCGCCGCCTGCTGCAGGCGCAATTCCAGCTGCGGCCAGCTGCGCACGCCGCGCGTGTCGCCGTCGATGCTGGTGGCCAGCACCGCCTGACCGGCGCGCACGCCGGCTGCCGCGGCAGGGCTGCCAGGCGCCGGAGCGCCGAGCAGGGGCAGCGGCTGATGCACGCCGAGAAGCGCCACCAGCGCGAACAGCAGCGAGGCCAGCAGCAGGTTCGCGGCCGGCCCGGCGACCACCACCCAGGCGCGCTTCCAGGGGCCCTGGCGATTGAAGGCGCGGTGCAGTTCCTGCGCCGCCACCGGCGCCTCGCGTTCGTCGAGCATGCGCACGAAACCGCCTAGCGGAACCGCGGCCAGCACGAACTCGGTGGCGTCGCGGCCGAAACGGCGACGCAGCAGCGCCGGACCGAAGCCGATGGAGAACTTGAGCACGCGCACGCCGCACGACAGCGCGGCCAGCAGGTGCCCGGCCTCGTGCACCGCGATGAGCAGCGCCAGGGCGAACAAGAAAGCGAACAGAGTGAGCATCGGCGAGGTGTCCCGTCAGTGCGAGGCGCGAGGTCGCGCGTGCCGCCCGCGGCCACCCCCGGCGTCACGGCCGGGCTGCACGGGCTCCCGCAACGCGCATTGTGCGCGCGTCAACGCGCCAGCGCGTGCACCTGCAGGGCCGCCGCGCGACGCGCGCTTGCATCGAGCTCCAGCAACGCGCCGAGTTCGCGCGCCGGGGCCGCACCCAGGGCCTCGAGCACCCGGGCGTTCACGCGGTGAATGTCGGTGAACCCGAGCGCGCCGTCGAGAAAGGCCTGCACCGCCACCTCGTTGGCGGCATTGAGCACGGCGCAGGCGCCTCCCGCCAGTTCCAGCGCCGCATAGGCCAGCGACAGCCCGGGAAAGCGCGCGGCGTCCGGTTGCTCGAAGTCGAGGCGGCCGATGCGCGCAAGGTCCAGCCAGGAGCTTCCCGAGGCCATGCGCCGCGGCCAGGCCAGCCCGTAGGCGATCGGAGTGCGCATGTCGGGGGCGCCGAGCTGGGCGACCGTCGAGCCGTCGACGTAGGTGACCATCGAGTGCACGATGCTCTGCGGGTGGATCAGCACGTGAATGCGCTGCGGCGGCATGCCGAACAGATGGTGAGCCTCGATCACCTCCAGCGCCTTGTTCATCATGGTGGCCGAATCCACCGAGATCTTGCGCCCCATGCTCCAGTTGGGATGAGCGCACGCCTGTTGCGGCGTGACCGACGCCAGCAGCGCCGCGTCGGTGGTGCGGAACGGCCCTCCGGAGGCGGTCAGCGTGATGTCGCGCACGTCGTGCGCCCAGGACTGCCGGCTCTCGGGAAGGCTTTGCAGGATCGCGCTGTGCTCGCTGTCGATCGGCAGCAATTCACCGCCGCCGTCGCGCATGGCCTGCATGAACAACTCGCCGGCGACGACCAGCGACTCCTTGTTGGCCAGCAGCACGCGCTTGCCGGAGCGCGCCGCCGCCAGCGCGGACTCGAGCCCCGCGGCGCCGACGATGGCGGCCATGACGATGTCGGTCTCGGGCGCGGCGGCGACCTGCGCCAACGCCTGCGCGCCGACCAGGACCTCGGTGCGCGCGCCGTGTTCGCGCAGTGCCCGCGACAGTCGCTGGGCGGCCTGCGCGTCCTCCAGCACGGCATAGCGCGGCGCGAACTCCAGGCACTGCTCGAGCAGGCGCTGCTCGCTGCGCCGCGCGCCCAGCGCGAAGACCTCGAACGCATCGGCATGCAGCCGCAGCACGTCCAGCGTGCTGCGACCGATGGATCCGGTACTGCCCAGGATGGTCACACGTTTCATGGCACCAGCAGCATCACCACCGGCAGCAGCGGCAGCAACGCATCGATACGGTCGAGCACGCCGCCGTGGCCCGGCAGCAACCGACTGCTGTCCTTCACCCCGGCGCGGCGCTTGAGCAGCGATTCGAACAGGTCGCCGGCCACGCTCAGCGCCGCCAGCAGCGCGCATGCCGCGAGGGCTCCCGCAAGCCCCCAGCGCGCGTCCAGGCGCGCGCCGAGGGTGTCGTGCAATTGCGGCAGGCGCGCGCACAGGGCGGTGTAGACGAGCACGCCGAGCACGCCGCACAGCGCGCCCGAGACCGTCTTTCCGGGGCTGATGCGCGGCGCCAGCCGGCGTCCGCCGAGGGCGCGCCCACCGAAATACGCGCAGACATCGGCCACCCACACCAGCATCAGCACGGACAGCAGAAAGCCGACGCCGATGGCGCGCGCATGCCACAACGCAACCCAGGCGGCGAACAGGATCACGAAACCGAGCAGGCACAGCACCACCGGTGCGCCGAGCCCGCGCGGCAGGCCAGCGCGCGGCAGGCTGCCCAGCAGCAGCGCGCCCCAGGCCAGCGCCGCCAGCGCGAAACTGGCATCGGGGTCGAGGCGCGCCAGCGGTGTGAACAGCACCAGCGCGACGCCGAGCATCCAGGCGACGGCCCAGCCGAGCGCGGCGGCATTGCGCATGCCGGCCAGGCGCGCCCACTCCCACATGCCGGCGGCCGCGAACAGGCCCGCGGCCGCGCCGAAGGCTCGCGTGCCGGCGAACGCCAGCAGCGGCGCCAGCAGCGCCAGCAGCACGAACGCCGTGATCAGTCGGGTGCGCAGCATCGGCGGCCGCCCGCGCGCGTCAGGCCACGCGAAGCCCGGACGGATCGGTCCGCGTCGGCACGCGGCCGAAACGGCGCTCGCGACGGGCGAAGTCGTCCAGCGCGTCGGCAAGGGATTTCTCGTCGAAATCCGGCCACAGCGTGCTGCTGAAATACAGTTCCGTGTACGCCAGCTGCCACAGCAGGAAGTTGCTGATGCGGTGGTCGCCGCCGGTGCGGATCAGCAGATCGGGCTCCGGGATGTCCGCCAGGCACATGTGGCGCGCCAGGCTCTGCTCGGTGAGCTCGGCGCCCTCGGCCAGCGCGGCGCGCGCCGCCTGCACGATGTCCCAGCGCCCGCCGTAGTTCAGCGCCACCGTGAGGCGCAGGCGCGGCTCGGTCACCACCGAATTCTCCGCCTGCTGCATGAGGCTGCGCATCGACTCCTGCAACGGGCTGCGATCACCGACGAAACGCAGGCACACGCCCTGCGCGGCGAGCTCCGCGGTCTCGCGCTCGAGCGCCTGCACGAACAGGGCCATGAGCGCGGTCACCTCCTCCGCCGGGCGTTTCCAGTTCTCCGAGGAGAACGCGAACACCGTGAGGTAGGACACGCCGTGCTGCACGCAGCCGCGCACCAGGCGCTTGAGGGCTTCGGCGCCGAACTTGTGCCCGGCGGTGCGCGGCAGCAGGCGCCGCGTGGCCCAGCGCCCGTTGCCGTCCATGACCACGGCGACATGGCGGGGCACCACGGCCGGACTCTTGCGCGGGGAACGCTTGCTGGGCATGGGCGGCAGCATGGCGCGGCTCAGACGGCCATGATCTCCGATTCCTTCTGCGCGATGGTCTTGTCGACATCGGCGATGAAGCGATCGGTGATTTTCTGGATGTCTTCCTGCGCCCGGCGCTCGTCATCCTCGGAGGCCTCCTTGGCCTTCACCAGATCCTTCAGCTGCTGGTTGGCATCGCGCCGCAGGTTGCGCACCGCGACCTTGGTCGCCTCGCCCTCGTGCTTGATCACCTTCACCAGGTCGCGGCGGCGCTCCTCGGTCAGCGCAGGCATGGGCACGCGTATGACGTCGCCCTGGGTCATCGGGTTCAGCCCGAGATCGGATTCGCGGATCGCCTTCTCGACGACCTGGACCATCTTCTTCTCCCACGGCTGCACGCTGATCGTGCGCGCATCCACCAGGTTCACGTTGGCCACCTGGTTGACCGGCATCGGGCTGCCGTAGTAGTCGACCATCACATGGTCGAGCAGCCCCGCGTGCGCACGCCCCGTGCGCACCTTGACGAGGTCGGCGCGCAGGGACTCGAGGGACTTGAGCATGCGCTGTTCACAGCTTTTCTTGATCTCGGCGATGGACATGATGGCAGACTCGGGTTGCTCGGTTCAAAGATGCACGAGGGTGCCCTCGGCTTCGCCCTGCACGACGCGCAGCAGGGCCCCCGGCTTGAAGATGCTGAAAACGCGTATCGGCAGCCCCTGGTCGCGACACAGCGCGAACGCGGTGGCGTCCATGATCTGCAGCCGCTTGATGATCGCCTCGTCGAAGCTGATGCGCTCGTAACGCGTGGCCTGCGGGTCGCGCCGCGGATCGTCGCTGTAGATGCCGTCGACCTTGGTGGCCTTGAGCATGACCTCGGCGCCGATCTCGGCGGCGCGCAGCGCCGCCGCGGTGTCGGTGGTGAAAAACGGGTTGCCGGTGCCGCCGGCGAAAATCACCGCCTTGCCCTCTTCCAGGTACTGCAAGGCCTTCGGGCGGACGTAGGACTCGACGACCTGGTCGATGCTGATGGCCGACATGACCCGCGCCACCAGGCCGGCATGGCGCATCGCGTCGGCCAGCGCCAGCGAGTTCATGACGGTGGCCAGCATGCCCATGTAGTCGGCGGTGGCGCGGTCCATGCCGACGGCGCCGCCGGCAACCCCGCGGAAGATGTTGCCGCCACCGATGACGATGGCCAGCTGCACACCCCGCTGCACCACCTGGGCGATGTCCTCGACCATCTTCACGATGGTCGCGCGATTGATGCCGTACGGGTCGTCGCCCATCAGGGCCTCACCCGACAACTTGAGCAACACACGCTTGTAACCGCTCATGCCAGGTTTCTCCGGGAGATGGGGCGAATCAAAGGACAAGGCCTGCGGACTGCCGCGAAGGTCGGCTCAGGCACTGCGCGCCGCAGCCATCTGCGCGGCGACCTCGTCGGCGAAATTTTCCGACTTTTTCTCGATGCCCTCGCCCACGACGTAGAGCGTGAAGCCGCGCACCTTGGTCTTCGCCGCCGCCAGCATCTGCTCGACCGTCTGCTTGTCGTTCTTGACAAAGGCCTGGTTGAACAACGAAACCTCCTTCAGGTACTTCTGCACCGCGCCCTCGACACGCTTGGCGACGATCTCGGGAGCCTGCACCGGGCGGCCCTCGGCGCGCGCCTTGTCGGCGTCCTCGGCAGCCTTCTGCGTGGCGATCGAGCGCTCGGAGTCGATCAGCGCCGCCGGCACCTCGGCGGACGACAGCGCCACCGGTTTCATCGCCGCGACGTGCATGGCCACGTCCTTCGCCGCCACCGCATCGCCATCGTATTCGACGACCACGCCGATGCGCGTGCCATGCAGGTAGCTGGCGAGGCTGGCGTCGGAGGCGAAACGCTTGAATCGGCGGATGGTCATGTTCTCGCCGATCTTGCCGATCAGGGTCGTGCGCTGCGCCTCGATGGTGCTGCCGTCCACCTGCAGCGCCGACAGCGCCGCGACGTCCGCCGGGTCGCGCTCGGCCACCAGGCGCGCGAGCAGGTTGCCGAAGGCGAGGAAATCGTCGTTCTTGGCGACGAAGTCGGTCTCGCAGTTGATCTCCACCAGGGCCCCGACCTTGCCGTCGATGTGCGCCGCGACGATGCCCTCGGCGGTGATGCGCGCGGCCGCCTTGCTCGCCTTGCTGCCCAGCTTGACACGCAGCAGTTCCTCGGCGCGGGCCATGTCGCCGTCGGCCTCGGTCAGGGCCTTCTTGCACTCCATCATCGGGGCGTCGGTCTTGGCGCGAAGCTCAGCGACCATGGATGCGGTGATTGCCGCCATATTGCACTCCTGATTCGATCCTGGATTGAACAAGGGGGCTGCGAACAGCCCCCTGTGGAAACTCGGCCGGGGCGCGCGCGCGCCCGGGCCTGGCGTTCGGATGGCCGCTGGCCGTGCTCAGGCCGACGCCGATTCGTCGGGCACCTCGACGAATTCGGCGCCCTCCTCGGCAGCGCCCTGCGCGACCTCGTGCAGCGCGTCGTTGCGCCCCTCGAGGATGGCGTCGGCGATGCCGCGGCAGTACAGCGCCACCGCCTTGCCCGAGTCGTCGTTGCCGGGGATGACATGGTCGATGCCGATCGGCGAGTGGTTGGTATCCACCACACCGACAATGGGAATGCCCAGCATGTGAGCCTCTTCCACGGCGATCTTGTGATAGCCGACGTCGATCACGAACATCGCATCGGGCAGCGCGTTCATGTCCTGGATGCCGCCGATGGACTTCTCCAGCTTCGCCAGCTCACGCTGGAACAGCAGCTGTTCCTTCTTGGTCATATGCTCCAGCGCGCCCTCGGCGATCTGGGTCTGCATGTCCTTGAGCTTCTTGATCGAACCCTTGACGGTCTTGAAGTTGGTCAGCATGCCACCCAGCCAGCGCGCATTGACGAAAGGCATGCCGCAGCGCTGGGCTTCCGCCTGCACGATCTCGCCGGCCTGGCGCTTGGTGCCGACGAACAGGATGGTGCCGCGGCGCGCCGCCATCTGCCGCGTGAACTTGCACGCGTCCTGGAACATCGGCAACGTCTTCTCGAGGTTGACGATGTGGATCTTGTTGCGGTGGCCGAAAATGAACGGCGCCATCTTCGGGTTCCAGAACCGGGTCTGGTGCCCGAAGTGCACGCCGGCCTCGAGCATTTCACGCATGGAAACGGACATCGGTGATTCCTAGGTTGGGTCTGAAAGCCGGCCCCTCACCCGCGCGCGCCAGGGCTCCTCGGCCCTCGCCCGCGCCGGGCACCTGGTCGGGCCGGTTCGCGAATTTCGCCGCGACACGCCGCAGCGGCTCGTCGGCAACGCCGTTCGCGCCCGCGCCATGCGCCGCATGCGGCTGCGCGGGTGCTTCCGGCTGCTTCCCGACAAAACCAAAGCATTATAGACACGAACGCCTGCTGCACCGCGGCATGCGGCGCCCGCAAAGGCACAGGCGCTATGCTGCCGGCCGGCCCGCGCGACACCGCCGCCGCATCCGATCCCGCCCAAGCCATGCACGAACACGCCCTGCGCCAGCAACTGCACAACGAAATCCACGCCCGCCCGTTCGAGCGTCTGTCGGCGCCCGCCCTGGTCAGTCATATGGCGTTCCTCGCCGACGCGGCGCAGCAGGCGCAGGCGCACGAGCACCTGTGTCGCCTGCTCGACGACCACCACCTGCCGCGCCCGGCGGCCGACAGCAGCTTCTATTCGGCCCAGGTCGGCCCGGTGCGCCTGCGCTGGGAGCGCCACGGCGAGTTCGTCTCGTACACCGTGATCCGCCCGGGCCTGCCCGAGGCGGCGTCCGAGTGGTTCGCGGGCACGGCCGCGCTGGCGCTGTCCGAAAGCTGGCGCAAGGCGATTCCCGGCGCGCTGTTGTGCGCCATCCATGTCGCGCTGCCGGCGGAGATCGCCGCCAGCCGCGACTGGGCGGCCGGCGATCTCGACGCCGTGCTCGACGCCGAGGCGCTGGTCGCCTCCGAGGTGGCCGATGCGCAGGCGCGGGTGTTCAGCGACCTGCACATCCACGCCGACGGCTTCGCCCGCTTTGTCGTGCTGACGCGCGAGATCTCGGCGCGCCGGCGCGGGCGGCTGGTGCAACGCCTGCTGGAAATCGAGACCTACCGCCTGCTGGCCCTGCTGACACTGCCGGTGGCACGCTCCATCGGCCCGCAACTCGCCGGCTTCGAGCGTGAACTCGCCCAGATCATGGACGCCATCCGCAGCGCGGAGGGCGAGCGCGACCGCCCGACCCTCGAGCAGCTCTCGCGCCTGGCGTCGGCGGTCGAAGGGCTGTACGCCCAGCATCACGCGCGGTTCACGGCGGCGGCGGCCTACTACGATCTGGTCGGCCGTCGCATCCAGGATCTGCACGAAGTGCCGTTCGGCGGGCTGCAGTCCATCGGCCAGTTCATGGATCGGCGGCTCAGCCCGGCCATGCAGACCTGCGCCCACACGGCGCGTCGCCTGCAAGGCCTGTCCGAGCGCATCTCCCGCTGCTCCAACCTGCTGCGCACGCGTGTCGAAGTCCAGATGCAGCAACAGAACCGCGAACTGCTGGCCTCGATGAACCGGCGCCAGTCGCTGCAACTGCGCCTGCAGCAGACGGTCGAGGGCCTGTCGGTGGCGGCGATCACCTATTACACGTCGTCGCTCGTCGGGCACCTGTGCGCGGCCGCGCAACCCTGGCTGCACATCGACCCGGAGGTGGCGCAGGGTTGGTCCATTCCGGGTCTCGCGCTGCTGGTATGGCTGGGGCTGCGACGCGCCCACCGCCACCTGATGGGCGCCGAGGGCTCCTGACGCGCACGCCCGCGTGCTGCGTCAGGCGGCGGGCGGCGAGCCGACGCGCTGGCGCAGCGCCTCGAACACGCACACGCCGGCCGCCACCGAGACGTTCAGACTGTCCACGTTGCCCAGCATGGGGATGCGCACCAGCAGGTCGCAGCTCTCGCGCACCAGGCGGCGCAGGCCGCTGCCCTCGGCACCCAGC
Source organism: Pseudomonadota bacterium (assembly GCA_021815805.1). Lineage (GTDB taxonomy): Bacteria > Pseudomonadota > Gammaproteobacteria > Burkholderiales > Burkholderiaceae_C > Thiomonas_A. The sequence goes on from JAKAZQ010000004.1 coordinate 125,219, forward strand.
ACCAGCGCCGTCGGCTCGCGCAGATCGCAGGCATACAGGCTCGCGTCGGCCTCGCCCGCCATGCCCACGACCCGCACGCCGCGTTCGCGCAAACCGTTCAGCGCGCGCGCCATGTTGGTGACCATGAGATACGGCACGGTGTCGGCCGCGCCGCTCGCCACCTTGGCCACCACCGGGGTGAGTCCGACCGCTCGATCCTTCGGCGCGAACACCGCATGCACACCGGCCGCATCGGCACTGCGCAGGATGGCCCCGAGGTTGTGCGGATCGGTCACGCCATCGAGCCCGAGCAGCAACGGCGTGCCCGCCACGGCGTCGAGCACCGCGTCCAGGGTGGCGGCCTGCGCCAGCGCCTCGACCCGCGCCACCACGCCCTGATGGCGGCGATCGCCGACCAGGGCATCCAGGCGCGGCGCGTCCACCGACTGCACGGTCAGCGCGGCCTGTTCGGCGCGCGCCAGCAACTGGCGCATGCGGGCATCGTGGCGCGACCCGTCGACCAGCAGTTCGCGGATGCTCTGCGGGGCGGCGCGCAGGCGCGTGCCCACGGCGTGGAATCCGTACAGAAGTTTCAGGCTCATGGGCGATTGGGTGCGCTCGGCGCCAGACGCACCACGCGCCCGGCCTGCAATTCCAGCACGACATCGCAACGCGACGCCAGCTGCGGGTCATGGGTCACCAGCACCAGCGTGGTGCCCTGCTGGCGCTGCAACTCGAACATCAGGTCGATGATGCGCGCACCGGTGGCCGCATCGAGATTGCCCGTCGGCTCGTCGGCCAGCAGCAGCGCCGGGCGCGTGACGAAAGCGCGGGCCAGCGCCACGCGCTGCTGCTCGCCACCCGACAGCACGCCGGGCCGGCGCCGTTCACGGCCCTCCAGTCCGACGCGACGAAGCATGTCCTGCGCACTGCTGGCCGCGTCGTCGCGGCCGCCAGCGATGTCGAGTGCCAGACGCACGTTGTGCAGCGCGTCGAGGTGCTCGATCAGCTGGAAATTCTGGAACACGAAACCCAGCCGCGCGGCGCGCAGCGCGGCGCGCGCGTCCTCGTCCAGCGCGAACAGGTCGACGCCCTCGATCCAGACCTTGCCGGCGCTGGGCAGGTCGAGCCCTGCGAGCAGTCCGAGCAAGGTCGACTTGCCGGAGCCCGAAGGCCCGACAATGGCCAGACTGCCGCCGCGCGCCAGCTCCAGGCTGACGTCGTCGAGCACGACCAGTTCGCCCGCGGCATCGCGCACGCTCTTGCGCAGATGCTGGGCGACAATGGCTGCGTGAACGCTTTTCGAGGACATGGCATGCATCGTAGATGGAGCCTCATTGTAGGAATCGTGATCCTGGGCCTGCTGCGCTGCCTGCCGGCGCAGGCAGGCGCCGGGCCGTCCGCCGCCGCCGCGCCGGCCGCGCCGCATGCACCGGTGCTGCTGGTGCTGGGCGACAGCCTGTCGGCCGGCTACGGCCTGGACAGCGGCAGCGGCTGGGTGGCGCTGCTGCAGCACCGACTGCAGCAAAAGCACATGGCATGGCGCGTGGTGAACGCCAGCATCAGCGGCGAGACGACCAGCGGCGGCATGCAGCGCCTGCCGGCGCTGCTGGGGCGCGACCACCCCGCCGTGGTGATCATCGAACTCGGCGGCAACGACGCTCTGCGCGGGCTGTCGCTGGATGCCACGCAATCGAACCTGCGCTCGATGGTCAGCGCGTGCCAGTATTCCGGCGCCCGCGTGATGCTGATCGGCATGCGCATGCCGCCGAACTACGGCCCCGCCTACACCCAGCGCTTCGCGCGCATCTTCCCCGAGGTGGCGCGCCTGCAGCACGTGCCGCTGGTGCCGTTCCTGCTGGCCGGCGTGGTCGGCCATGCCGACTGGTTCCAGAGCGACGACATCCATCCGACGGCACAGGCGCAGCCGGTGCTGCTGGCGAACGTGTGGCCGGTGCTCGAGCCCCTGCTGCAGCAAGGTCGGGTTCGCCACCGATGAACCCGCGCCCGCTCGAGGCGCCGCAGGCGCTGGACAGCCTGCATGCGTTCGACGCCGTGCTCGACGTGCGCAGCCCCGGCGAGTTCGCGCTGGATCATCTGCCGCGGGCGGACAACTGGTGGGTGCTCGACGACGCGCAGCGCGCGCGCGTCGGCACCCTGTACCACCAGCAGGGCGCATTCGAGGCCAGGCGCCTGGGCGCCGTGCTGACGGCGCGCAACATCGCGCTGCACATCGAGCAGCAGGCGGCGGCGTGGCCGCGCGGCCAGCGCGTGCTGGTGTACTGCTGGCGCGGCGGCCAGCGCTCGGCGGCGATGGCCCATGTGCTGGCCCAGGTCGGCTTCAGCGTCGCCGTCGTGCGCGGCGGCTACAAGGCGCTGCGCGCGGCGCTGGTGGCGCAGCTGGCTCGGCGCCCCGCCGAATTGCGCCTGCTGGTGGTGTGCGGCCGCACCGGCAGCGGCAAGAGCCGCCTGCTGCAGGCGCTGCATGCCGAGGGAGCCCAGGTGCTGGATCTGGAGGCCCTGGCCGCGCATCGCGGCTCGGTGCTGGGCGCGCTGCCGGACTGCGAGCAGCCGACCCAGAAGGCCTTCGAGACCGCGATCTGGGAGCGCCTGCGCGCATTCGACACGACGCGTCCGGTGTACGTCGAGAGCGAAAGCCGCAAGATCGGGCGTCTGCAGATCCCGGACGCGCTGCTCGACGCCATGCGGGCTTCGCCCTGCCTGCACCTGCGCGCCAGCGACGCGGTGCGCGTGCGCATCCTGCGCGAGGACTACGCGGCGCTCGGCGCCGACCTGCCCGGCCTGCAGCAGCGGCTGCAGGCGCTGCGCGCGCTGCGCGGGCATGCGCTGGTCGAGCACTGGTGCGCACTCGCCGCGCAGGGCGACCTGGACGGACTGGTGGGCGAACTGCTGACCCTGCACTACGACCCGGGCTACGAGGCGTCGATGCGGCGCAACTTCGCCGGGCTGGCCGAGGCACGCCAGCTCGACGTTCCGCGGCCGGCTGGCTTCGCCGATCTCGCCCGCGCGCTGCACGCCGAAAGCGGCGTCGCGCCGGCCGGCTGAATCGGGACGCGGCGACTCAGTCGCGGCGCGCGCGCACCGCGCGCAGCATGCCGGCCAGCAGGTCGCGCGGCGTGGGCGGACAGCCTGCCACGTAGACGTCGACCGGCAACAGGCCCTGCACCCCGCCCCGACAGGCGTAGCTGCAGCCGAACACGCCGCCGTCGCGCGCGCAGTCGCCGACCGCGACCACCAGGCGCGGCTGCGGCATCGCGGCGTAGGTGCGTTGCAGGGCCTGCTCCATATGGCGCGTGACCGGGCCGGTGACCAGCAGCAGGTCGGCGTGACGCGGGCTGGCCACGAAGTGCACGCCGAGCCCCTCGAGGTTGTAGTAGGGGTTGCCGAGGGCCTGGATTTCCAGTTCGCAGGCATTGCACGAACCGGCGTCGACCACGCGCACCGCCAGCGCGCGCCCGAGCAGGCGCGCCATTTCCGCCTGCAGCGGCGCGGCGTCGCCATCGGCGAGCGCGCCGGAGGCGTCCGGCGCCGGCTCGCTGATGCGGCCGACGCGCGCGATCTGCCGGAGAGTCTGCCACATGCCTTGCTCCTCAGCCGTCGTGTCCCGAGTAGGACAGGTTGAAGGATTTGTTGATCAGGGGAAAATCGGCCACGATGTCGTTGACGACCGCCCACTCCAGCGCCGGCCAGTTCTGCCACGACGGATCGTGCGCATGGCAGCGCTCGATGCGCCCGTCCTGCCCCAGATGCAGCGCCAGCAGCAGCGGGCCGCGCCAGGCCTCGACGAGCCCGATGCCCAGCCCGGGCGCCGGCCGCGCGGGCCACTCGGCCTGGACCCCGCCGCCGGGAAGGCCGTCGAGCAGGCGCTCGCACAGCCGCAGCGATTCCAGCAGTTCACGGTAGCGCAGCGCGAACCGCGCGGCGACGTCGCCGCCCGATTCCACCGCGACCTCGCACGCAAGCGCCTGGTACGGAGCCCAGCCGGCGGCGCTGCGCAGGTCCAGCGCCTGTCCGCTCGCGCGGCCGGCCAGCCCCAGCATGCCCAGGCGCCGCGCCAGCTCCGGCGCGACGCGCCCGGTGCCGCGCAGGCGCTCGTGCAGGCCCTCGTGCTCGTCGAGGATGTCGCGCAGGCGCAGCAGCTGCTCGCGCAGGCTGGCGCCCTGCTCGCGCAGGCGGGTCACGCCGGCGGCGTCGAGATCGCCGGCGACGCCGCCCAGGCGCAGCATGTCCATGGGATAGCGCGCGCCGAACAACTCGGCATTGCGGCGCAGCACATCCTCCTTCAGGCGCGAGAACTGTGCCAGCGCGAAGGCGAAGCCGGCGTCATTCGCGATCGCCCCCAGATCTCCGACGTGGTTGGCGATGCGCTCGCGCTCGAGCAGCAGCGCACGCAGATGCAGCGCGCGCGGCGGCGGCTGCACGCCGGCCAGCGACTCCGCCGCCATGCAGTAGGCCCAGGCGAAACCTACGGCGCTGTCGCCGCTCAGCCGGGCCGCCAGGCGCAGGCCGCCGGCGAGATCGAGTTGCTGGAAACGCAGCGCCACGCCCTTGTGGGTGAAGCCGAGGCGCTGTTCGAGGCGCAGCACCTTTTCGCCGACCACGGAAAAGCGGAACTGCCCAGGCTCGATGACCCCGGCATGCACCGGCCCGACGGCGATTTCATGCACGCCGACGCCATCCACCTCGACAAAGGCATAGGGCTGGCGCTCGCCCGCCGGGGGCGCGCCGCTGTCACGCAACGGATGCCAGTCGGCCGCCCACGCGTCGTGGCGCAGCCACGGCCGCTCGTCCATGCCCAGGGCCTGCGGCCCTAGCAGATCGCGCAGCGCCCGCTGCAGCCTGGCGGCGACCGGGAACAGGTCGTGCAGGCCGGGATACCGCTGCGTGCCGGCGGGCAGCTCGAGCATGCCCAGCACGAGCTGTTCACCATCCAGCCAGCAGGCCCGGATGCGGTGTCCCGTGCCCGCGACCTGGCCCCACAGGCTGAGCAGGCGCGCGCCGCGCGCGTGCTGCCGCTCGGCCAGCGCACGCCATGCGGCGGCATCGAGCGCGTGGCATTGCAGCGACCACGGCGCAGCGGCCACGCGCGGCCCTTCGACGGCGGACGCGGCCGTCGCGGCCTCGGTCATGCCGCGCCCGGCTGGCGACGCCGGCGCGGCATCGTGGGGCTGCTGCGCGGCGCTCATCCCGAGACCCCCGCGATCATGCCGGCCGCGAGATGCCACCACGATGCCAGGAAGGCCGGAATCCAAAGCCCGAGCAGCAGCACCAGCCCCATGTGCACGAAGGCCGGCAGCATCCACGGCTGATGCGGCAGCCGACGCAGGCGCACGCGCCCGAACACCATGCCCTGCACGCGCAGGAAGATGGCGCCGAAGGCCACGCCCAGCGCCAGCAGCAGGATGGGCGTGGCCCAGGGTTGGGTTTGCATGGCCTGGGTGAGGATCAGGAATTCGCTGGCGAACACGCCGAACGGCGGCATGCCGATGATGGCCAGCGCCCCCAGCATGAGCGCCCAGCCCAGCGCCGGCGAGCGCTCGAACAGGCCTTCGATGGCGTCCATGCGCTGGCTGTCGGCCTTCTGTGCCGCGTGGCCGGCGCTGTAGAAGATCGCGCTCTTGGTCAGCGCATGCCCGGTCATGTGCAGCAGGGCCGCGAAATTCGCCAGCGGCCCGCCCATGCCGAACGCGAAGGTGATGATCCCCATGTGCTCGATCGACGAGTAGGCGAACAGGCGCTTGATGTCCTTCTGGCGCCACAGCAGGAAGGAGGCGATGACCACCGACAGCAGGCCGAAGGCCATCAGCACCGCTCCGGGCCAGGCCGCGTGCACCGCGCCCTCGACCAGCACCTTGCAGCGCACCACGGCGTACAGCGCCACGTTGAGCAGCAGGCCCGACAGCACCGCCGAGACCGGCGTCGGCCCCTCGGCGTGGGCGTCCGGGAGCCAGCTGTGCAGGGGCACCAGGCCGACCTTGGTGCCGTAGCCGACGAGCAGGAACACGAAGGCGATGCCGACGATCCCCGGCTGCAGCTGGCCGCGCACCGCGTCGAGGCGTGTCCACAGCAGCGCACTCATGCCGCTGGCGCCGAGCACCTGCTCGGCGGCCAGGTACAACAGCACGGTTCCGAACAGCGCCAGTGCAATGCCGACGCCGCACAGGATGAAGTACTTCCAGGCTGCCTCGAGGCTCGACTTGGTGCGGTAAAGCGACACCAGCAGCACCGTGGACAGCGTCGCCGCCTCCATCGCCACCCACAGCAGGCCCATGTTGTTGGTGGTCAGTGCCAGCAGCATGGTGAACATGAACAGCTGGTACATGCTGTGGTACAGCCGCAGGCGCGCGGCATCGACGCGCCCGCGCTCCTGCTCGATGCGCATGTAGGGGCGGGAAAAGCCGGCGGTGGTCATGCCGATGAATGCGGTCAGCGCGACCAGGAACACGTTGAAGGGGTCGATGAAAAACTGGCCGTCGTAGGCCTGGAAAGGCCCGCCGGCGATCACCCGCAGCGTGAGCGCGCAACTCGCGACGAAGGTCGCCGCGCTCGCCGCCAGGTTCAGGTGCGGCGCCCAGCGGCGATGGCCCAGCAGCGCGAGCAGCGCGGATGCCAGCAGCGGCAGCAGCAGGACGGCGCTCAGTTCCACTCAATCGTCCTTGAGGTTTTCCAGGTGACGCAGTTCGAGGCTGTCGAACTGTTCGCGGATCTGGAAAAAGAAGATGCCCAGCACGAACACGCCGACCAGCACGTCGAGCCCGATGCCCAGTTCGACCACCATGGGCATGCCGTAGGTGGCGCTGGTGGCCGCGAACAGCAGCCCGTTCTCCATGGCCAGGAAGCCGATCACCTGGGCGATCGCGGTGCGCCGCACGATCATCATCAGCAGCGCCAGAAACACTACGGCCAGCGCGATGCCCAGCGTGCCGCGCGTGGCCGCGCCGGCGTAGCGGGAGATCGGCTGCACGAGCACGAACGCGAACATCACGAGCAGGATGCCCAGAATCTGGATCGTCGGGATGCGCAGCAGGGTCTCGGTATCCCACTGCGCCTGCAGGCGCGCGATCAGGTGGCGCAGCACCCATGGAAGCACCAGCACCTTGAGCAGCAGCGTGAGCGCGGCCGATTCGTAGAGCTCGCCCTGCCCCGTGCTGCGCGCCACCACCGCGGCGCATACCGCGAGAATGAAGCCCTGCGCCGCGAACAGGCCGACCAGGTTGGCGACGCGTCGCTGCGCCAGCATGGCGAAGGCCAGCAGCAGCAGCAGCGCCGCGCACAGGTGGATCAGCTGGGTCGACAGCGGCAGCATGTCAGCGCTCCAGCATCAGGCCCACGAGCAGGCCGATCACCGCCAGCAGGAAGGCGCTGGCGAGGAACTCCGGAACGTGGAAGATGCGCATCTTCGCGCTCACCGTCTCGAGCACGGCGATGCCCATGCCCGCCAGCGCCAGCTTGAGCAGCAGCGGCGGCAACGCCGGCAGCAGCCACAGCAGGCCGTCGGCGTGCCCGGCCATGCCCCACGGCAGGAACAGCGCGAAGCCGATGCAGGCGTAGTTGAACAGCTTGAGGCTGCTGGCCCATTCGACCAGCGCGAGGTGGCGCGCCGAATACTCCAGCAGCATCGCCTCGTGGATCATGGTCAGTTCGAGGTGGGTGCTCGGGTTGTCCACCGGAATGCGCGCGTTCTCGGCCAGAAGCACCATCACGAAGGCCACGGCGGCGAAGTCCAGGCTCGGATGGATGGCCAGCGCCTGGCTGCGCAGTTGCTCGGCGATGGTCGGCAACAGGGTGCTGCCGGAGACCAGCGACGACGTGAACAGCACCATCAGCAGGGCCGGTTCGGCGAGGAATCCCACGAGCATCTCGCGCCGCGAGCCCATGCTGCCGAAGGCGGTGCCGATGTCCATGCCGGCCAGCGCGATGAACACGCGTGCCAGCGCGAAGCAGCCGACCAGCGCGATGGCATCGGCCACCGCGGCCAGCGGCAGGTCGGTGGACAGCGACGGGATGATGGCCGCGGCGGCGACCATGAGCCCGAACAGCAGGTACGGCACGGCGCGGAACAGCGGCGAGGCGTCGTGCGCCAGCACCGCCTGCTTGGCGAACAGCTTGCGCAGGCGCAGGTAGGGCTGCCAGATCGGCGGCGCGCTGCGGTTGCTCAGCCAGGCCCGACATTGCGCCAGCCAGCCGGAGAACAGCGGCGCCAGCGCCACCGACAGCAGCGCCACCACGAACTGGGTCAGCAGATCCGACCATGTCAGGGAGATTCCGGGAAGTCCGGCCAGTCCGCTCATCGCACCACCACCAGGAGCACCACCAGCAGCGTGGCGAAGCTGTAGAGCAGATACACGGCGATGCGTCCCTGCTGCAGGCGGCCGACCTGCTGCGCCAGCCACAGCACGGCAGCGGCCGCCGGGCGGTAGGCCTGGGCGTGGATGCGGTCGCCTACCTGCACGCGGTACCGCGGCACCGTGTCATCCGGCGCCGGCAGTTCGACGCGGCTCAGGAAAAACGGCGCGAACAGGCGCCGCACCGGCTGGCCGAAACCCTCTGCGGTGTCCTGCAGGCGCGGGTTGGCATCCGGCGCGCCGCAGTCCCACGGATCGACGCGTCGCGTGGTGCCGGCGAACAGGCGGTGGGTGACCCAGGCGGTGAACAGCACCACGGCCACCACCACCACCACCAGCACCATCGGGTCGTAGGCGGCCTGCGCGGCGTTCACCGGGACAAGCCGCAGCCAGCCCGTGGGACGGGCAAGCCCCTGCCCGAGCAATTGCGTGGCCACCGGGTCGATCAGGCGCAGCACCAGCCCCGGCAGCAGCCCCAGCAGCACGCAGGCGAGCGCGAACCAGCTCAGGCCCGCACGCTCGAGCCGATTGGCGTCGTGCGCCTGCTCCAGGTGCGCCTCGCGATGCCGCCCGAGGAACACGATGCCGTAGAACTTCACCATCACGTACCCGGCGAGCGCCGACGTGAGCACCAGCAGGGCCGCGCCCAGCGGGATCAGCAGGTTGAAAAAGGGATGCGGCAGACGCGGCGTGAACAGGAAGGCCTGCAACAGCAGCCACTCGGCGACAAAGCCGTTCAGCGGCGGCAGGCCCGCGATGGCCAGCGTTCCCACCAGCGCCGTCCAGCCGACCCACGGCATGCGCCGCAACAGCCCGCCCAGGCTGCCCAGGCCGCGACGCCCGGTGGCATGCAGCACGGAGCCGGTGGCGCAGAACAGCAGGCTCTTGAAAAACGCATGGTTCAGCGCGTGGTAGAGCATGGCCGCCAGCGCCAGCGCGGCGAGCGCGGCCATGCCCGTGCCGTGGAACACGAGGGCCAGGCCGAGCGCGGCGAAGGCGATGCCCATGTTCTCGATGGACGAATAGGCCAGCAGTCGCTTCATGTCGTTTTGCACGGCGGCGAACAACACACCGTACAAGGCTCCGAACAACCCGAGCGCGAGCAGCGGCAGACCCCACCACCAGGCCGGCGCGTGCAGCAGGTCGAGACTGACGCGAAGCAGCCCGTACAGCGCGGTCTTGAGCATCACCCCGCTCATCAACGCCGATACCGGCGACGGTGCCGCGGGATGCGCCTCGGGCAGCCAGACGTGGAACGGAACCAGCCCGGCCTTGGCGCCGAATCCGAGGGTCGCGAGCGCGAAGCCGAGACTGGCCCAGGCCTCGCTGAGGTGGGCGCCGCGCATGGCGGCGAAGGTCAGGCCGGATATGCCGCCGCGCATCATCACGCCGAAGCACAGCAACAGCGAGATGGCCCCCAGGTGCGCGAGCAGCAGATACAGCATCCCGGCGGCGCGGATCTCGGGCAGGCGGTGCTGGGTCAGCACCAGGAAGTACGACGACAGCGCCATCACCTCCCAGGCCAGCATGAAGGTGTAGGCGTCCGCGGCGAGCAGCACCACCACCATGGCGGCGAGGAACAGGTGGTACTGCATGCCGAGCAGGCCGGGAGCCGTGCCCTCGCCGTCGCGGAAGTAGCCGGCGGCGAACATCGACGTGCCGGCACTGCTGGCGCCCAGCAGCAGCAGGAAGAACCCGCTCAGCGCATCCAGGTGCAGATGCATCGGCAGCCCCGGCAGCCCGAGTCCGAGCACGAGGTCGGTGGCGGGCTGGAACAGCCCCTGCAACCCGACTCCGGCCACCACCAGGCTGACCAGCGCGCCCAGCGGGAACAGCCGGTGCGCGACCCAGCGCGTGGCGCGCGGCCGCGCCAGCCCGGCAGCGCCGAGGATCACCCAGGCGCCGACCGCGGCCAGCGCCAGGGGAATCGACTGCCTCGGGTCCATGGGTTTTACCTTCGCATAAAAAACACATAGTATGCACATCAGATGTTAATACAAACCGCATCGTTTGCGAACGTCCCATGGAACAACGCACCACACGGCTGACCGTGCTCATCGATCCGCGCAAGAAGGAGGTGTTCGAGCACCTGTGCGCACGCGAGGACCAGACGCCCTCGCAGGTGGTCAGGCGTCTGATCCGCTCCTACATCGAGCAGCGCCTCGGCCGCCCGTGGACTCCCGGGGAGTCGCTGGACGACGTGCTCGCGGCGGCCGCCCCCGGCAGCGATGCGACGAGGCCCGGCCGCGACTGAGCGCGCTCGCCCGCGCCCTCTCAAGCCATCGCCGGGCCGCCCCAAGATGGCTTGACCCCCATGGGGGGCGGGCCGGGCGCAGCCCGGCCCCGGGGGCTCTGCTCAAGCCATCGCCGGGCCGCCCCAAGATGGCTTGACCCCCATGGGGGGCGGGCCGGGCGCAGCCCGGCCCCGGGGGCTCTGCTCAAGCCATCGCCGGGCCGCCCCAAGATGGCTTGACCCCCATGGGGGGCGGGCCGGGCGCAGCCCGGCCCCGGGGGCTCAGTAGGGTTGCGGCGGGCCCAGGCTCAACTCGCCGGTGACGTCGTCGACCACGTAGTCCAGGGTTCTGTCCGGCGCCGGCGCCAGCGTGCCCATCGACACCTCGGGGGTTGGTGAGCGCAGCGTGATGGATCGGCTGCTGCGCTGGAAGCGCCACCTCCCGCTGGCATCGGGAGCGAAGTCGGCCAGGAAGTAGCGTTCGCCGGCCGCCAGTTGCAGCAGCATGCTGGCGGCATCGCCCAGACGCTGGATGCCCACCACGCGATACACCGTGCGCCCCCCTGCCTGCTGCGGCTCGACGCGCAGGAATCCCTTGGGAAAGGGCGTGCCCGGGTTGTCGTCCCGTGGCGGCCCTTCACGGGCATCCAGGTACACCGGCACGAGATAGCGGATCGATGCCTGCCCCTTGAACACCGCGACATCCGGGATCAGCGAGATCGGCTGCCCGTAGAGCATAGGCCAGCGTCCCGGCAACGCGAAGCGGTAGTGCCACAGCGCCGAACCCTTCGCATGGCTGTAGTCCTGCGCCATCTGCATCGACTCCAGGCAGGGGCGCGGCGCGCCATCCGCGCCGGTCTGCGCGAGGCGGCAGGACATCTTGCCCGCGGCCACGAGCGTGTAGCGGAAGGGATTCTCGATGCTGGCGTCGAAGGAGGCCGCACGCACCGGCTGGACCGTCAGGTTCGCCTGCAGGCCGGGACGCCACGCCAGGTAGCTGGCGAAGTAGGCGGGCAGCAAGGCCGTGGCGTAGGGAGCGGAGAACAGGTCACCGCCGCCCAGCGTGAGCTGGCTGGCGTAGTCGACCTGCGGATAGAGCGACAGGATCGCCGGGAAGTACACCGACAGGCCGGTCGCGTCGGCGTCCCCCGCGGTGCCCCGCGTGTACAGCACGGCGGCATCCAGCGCAGCATCCGTCTGCGCTCGGGCTCGATCCAGTGCGGCATCCGGTCCGATCGCCCGCGTGATGGCCTGATCGATGTTGTCGACAAGCTGGCGCAGGTCGACCAGATCGCGCGGGGCGGCCCGTGCGTCGAACAGGTTCGGGGCGGAGAAGTCCAGGCTGCGGCTCCTCGCTTCGGCGATCGTGCGCCAGGACAGCATCGAGGATGTGGCATAGGGCTGCAGGGCGCGGGAAAAAGCGTCCATCGCCCGAACCAGCGCCGGCATTCGATCCAGGTCGACCACCGACAGGGTGATCGGATCGGGCATGTCCGCGTCGACGTAGGAATCGGTCATCACGCGGCCGATCGCCGCGCCGCCCGCCTGCGGGTTGTGCTCGAGGAAATCCAGCAGCGCAGTGAAGTTGAAGCCCGGCACGAGCATCAGATCCTCGGAGGCCACCAGCGTGCGTGCGTACGGAGCCAGGGCCGCGGCGACCTCCGCGCTGCCCATCTGGCAGGACCAGAAGCCGAGCAGGTCCAGACGGGCGGGCGCGGCCTGCAGCGCCGACACGAGGCCGCGCAGCGACAGCGTGTGCCCGGTGATGTCGTCGACGCCGAAGCCCCCGTTCGGACCGCCGCCGTGCCCCCACAGGATCAGCACCGATCGCGACGCGGGCGCGAACCGCCCGGCCCAGGAAACAAAGCCGGCGAGCGTTGCGGAGCGGGCCATGTCGACGGCATCGTCGGGGCCGAGGTCCTGCAGCAAGCGCAGTTCTCCGTGGCTCACCTGGTAGCGACGCACATGCGTCCAGTCGATGCCCAGCGGACCGTGGCTGAGCTGCGATCCGCCGGTTTCCAGCAGCACCTCCAAACCGTCGCTGCGCGAGGCCTGCAGCATCTGCTCGATGCTCTGGCTGCCGAAGGCAGCGTCGGGCGCATCGCCCTCGAGATCGGAGCCCACCATGTAGACCATGACCGTGGTGCGCGGCGCGCTGCCGTCGCAGGCGCTGAGCAGCGGCAGGCATGCGACCACGCTCAGCAGGCGTACCAGGCCGAACGCTAGCGCACGCACGAGCTGCGCCCTTCGAACGTTGCGAAGCCGTGCAGCGGGAGACCGGCCGGAAGATCGCTGTGTCATGGCGAGGCGACGAGAGCCGTCCAGCCGCGATTGTCACGATCCGGCCGGCACGCCGGCCGCGCAATGCGCAGACGCGCGGTAGCGCCGCGATGTCCGTCGCGCATACCTGCGTGAATCCAGGGTTGGCGCGGGCGCAAGCCCTGAATGCCCCGCTGTGCGCGAGGTGCTCGCAGGCTCGCCTACGATCCCCGCACACCGACACGCCGCCGCGTCCGTGCACGGCGCCACAACGCCACAACGCCACAACGCCACAACGCCGCAACGCCGCAACGTCATGGCGTCACGGATTCCCGCCATCACGGCGTCGCCCGCGGCAACGACGCGCTCCCGCATCGAGACAACGCC
>JAKAZQ010000053.1 GCA_021815805.1 Pseudomonadota bacterium
CGACATGCCCGAAGCCCTGCAGGAACGGCGTGGCATGGTCCAGGGTGTGCGGCGCCGGCTGCGCGGCGGCGCTCGCCGCGGCCCGCCGCAGCGCCTCGCCGGCCTCGCGCAGCGCGGCCGCCCACGTCCGCCACGGGGCGCTGTCGTCGGGCAGGTCCTGCGCGCGCTGCGCCGTGGCTTCCAGGCGCGCCAGCCATGCACGCAACGCGGCGCCGCCGTCGTGCAACACCTTGCGCCCCAGCAGATCCAGCGCCTGGATGCCGTGGGTGCCTTCGTGGATCATGTTCAGGCGGTTGTCGCGCCAGTACTGCTCGACCGGGAAGTCGCGCGTGTAGCCGTAGCCCCCGAGCACCTGGATGGCCAGGCTGTTGGCCTCCAGGCACCACTGGCTGGGCCAGCTTTTCGCCACCGGCGTGAGCAGTTCCAGCAACTCGCGCGCCGCGCGCGCGTCGTCCGGCCCGCCGCTGCTCGTCTCGTCGACCAGGCGCGCGCAGTACAGCCCCAGCGCGAGCGCGCCCTCGGCGTAGGCCTTCTGCGCCAGCAGCATGCGGCGCACGTCGGTATGTTCGACGATCGGCACCGCCTCCGCGGTGGTGCGCCGCCCCGTCGCGCGCCCCTGCCGGCGCTGGCGCGCGTAGTCCAGCGACGCCTCGTAGCCGGCCATGCCGAGCATCGCCGCGGCCATGCCGATGCCGATGCGCGCCTCGTTCATCATGTGGAACATGATGCGCAGGCCCTCGCCGGGCGCGCCGACGCGCCAGCCGAGGGCGCCGGCGGCGCCGCGCACCGCGTGGCGGCCCTCGCCGAACTGCAGCACCGTGTTCGGGGTGCCGCGCCAACCCAGCTTGTGGTTCAGCCCGGCCAGCGCGACGTCGTTGCGCGTGCCGGCGCCGGGGCCCGCTTCCGGCGGCAGGTACTTGGGCACGACGAACAGCGAGATGCCGCCGGTGCCCGGCGGCAGGCGGCCGTCGGCGGCGGTGATCTTGGCCAGCACCAGATGCACGATATTCGGGGTGAGTTCGTGATCCCCGGCCGAGATCCACATCTTGGTTCCGAACAGGCGGTAGCGCGGCCCGAGCGGGTCGTCGCCGGCCTGCGCGCCGTCGGGCAGCGCGCGCGTCGTGATGTCGCCCAGGCCGGAGCCCGCCTGCGGCTCGCTCAGACACATGGTGCCGGCCCACTCGCCGGCGAACTCGCGGCGCGCGAACACCTCGCGCTGCGCCGCACTGCCATGCGCCAGCAGCAGGCGCGCATTGGCGGTGGTCAGCAACGCGGCATGGATGCTCACCGAGGCCTTGGCGAAAAAGGCGTTGGCCGCCGCCTCCACCACGCAGGGCAGTTGCATGCCGCCGTACGCGGCGTCCTGCGCGGCCGCCAGCATGCCGCTTTGCACATAGGCCTGCCAGGCCTCGTGCGAGGCCCGCGGCAGCACCACGCGCTCCTGCTCCATGCGCGGCTCGACCTCGTCGACCAGACGGTTGAAGGGTGCGTAGCGTTCGCGGGCGATGCGCTCGCACAGGTCGAGCACCTGGCCGAAGGTGTCGCGGGAGTGCTCGGCAAAACGCTCGCGCCGGCACAGCGAATCGCTGTCCAGCCAGTCGTGGAGCAGGAAGTCGAGGGTCTGGCGCATGGCTCGGCAGGCAGGCAGGCAGGCAGGCAGGCAGGCGCGGCGCCGCCGGCGCCGCCACGGGCGGTGCTCAGGCGTCGTGGAATCCGGCTCCGCGCTCGGCGCGCTGCGCCAGCCACGGCGCCGGCTCCCAGAAGCCGGCATCGCCGCCCGGCTGCGCGGCGAACTCGCGCATGCGTCGGGCCACCATGAAACTGCCCTGCATGTCGGCCCACAGCAGCGGCCCGCCGCGCCACACCGGGAAGCCATAACCGGCGAGGTAGACCATGTCGATGTCGCTGGCGCGCTGCGCGATGCCTTCCTGCAGGATGCGCGCGGCCTCGCCGACCAGCGCATAGATGCAGCGCTCGACGATCTCGCGGTCCGACACCGCGCGCGCCTGCACGCCGATGTCGCGCCGGTACTGGCGGATCAGCGCGTCGACCTCGGGATCGGGCAGCGCCTCGCGGCTGCCGGGCTGGTAGCGGTACCAGCCGGCGCCGGTCTTCTGCCCGAAGCGCCCGAGCTCGCAAAGCCGGTCGGCGAGTCGCGAGTAGCGCATCTGCGGCTTGTCGACATAGCGTCGCTTGCGGATCGCCCAGCCGATGTCGTTGCCCGCCAGGTCGCTCATGCGAAACGGCCCCATGGCCATGCCCCAGGACTCCAGCGCGCGGTCGACCTGCTGCGGCGACGCGCCCTCCTCGACCAGGAAATGCGCCATGCGCCCGTAGTGTTCGAGCATGCGGTTGCCGATGAACCCGTCGCACACGCCCGACACCACCGCCGTCTTGCCGATGCGCCGCGCCAGTCGCATCACCGTGGCCAGCACGTCGGGCGCGGTGGCGCGGCCGCGCACCACCTCGAGCAGCTTCATGACATTCGCCGGGCTGAAAAAATGCATGCCCACGACATCGCCCGGCCGGCGCGTGAAGCCGGCGATGGCGTCGAGATCCAGCGTGGAGGTGTTGGACGCCAGGATGGCGCCCGCGCGGACCACCGCGTCGAGCCGGCCGAATACCTCGCGCTTGACCTCCAGATCCTCGAACACGGCCTCGATCACGAGGTCGCAGTCGGCCAGCGCGCCGTACTCCAGGCTCGGATGCAGCAGCGCCATGCGCTGTTCCACCTGCTGCGCGCTGAGACGGCCGCGGCGCGCCGAGTGCTCGTAGTTGGCGCGCATGGTCGCCAGGCCGCGCTCGAGCGCGTCCTGGCGCGCCTCGACCAGCACGACGTCCATGCCGGCGTTGAGAAAATTCATGGCGATGCCGCCGCCCATGGTGCCCGCGCCGACCACGCCGACGCGCCGCACCTCGCGCACCGCCGTGTCCTCCGGCACACCGCGCACATGCGCGGCCGCGCGCTCGGCGAAGAAGGCGTGACGCATGGCGTGGGACTCGGGGGTCGCCAGCAGCGCGAAGAACAGCCAGCGCTCGAGCGCCATGCCGGCGTCGAAATCGCCGCAGCTGGCGGCCACGGCATCGATCGCGTGCAGCCGCGCCGGCTGGTTCGGGTACTTGCGCGCGGCCTGCTCGCGACGCTGCGCCAGCCGTGGTGCGGCCTGCGCCGCGTCGGGCACGTCG
Organism: Pseudomonadota bacterium; assembly: GCA_021815805.1. Taxonomy (GTDB): domain Bacteria; phylum Pseudomonadota; class Gammaproteobacteria; order Burkholderiales; family Burkholderiaceae_C; genus Thiomonas_A. The sequence continues at coordinate 3,187 of JAKAZQ010000053.1, forward strand.
CGCTCGCGCAGGCGCGGCAGCGTGGCGCCGTCGGCGAGGCGGCGCGCCAGCGCGCAGGCGGCGCCGACCACGTCGTCGTCCACCACGGCGTCGAACAGTGCGGCGTCGCGCAGCTCGGCGGCGGCCACCGGGTCGCCGGAGACGATGAGCTCGAGCGCGCGCTCGAGGCCGAGCGCGCGCGGCAGGCGCTGCGTGCCGCCGCTGCCGGGCAGCAGGCCGAGCTTGACCTCGGGCAGCCCGACGGACGCCGACGCCTGCGCGACGCGGCCGTGGCAGGCCAGCGAGAACTCCAGCCCGCCGCCCATGCAGGTGCCGTTGATCGCGGCGACCACCGGCTTCGGGCACTCCTCGGCCACCTGCAGCACATCCAGCAGGTGCGGCGAGGCGGTCATCTCGGGCTTGCCGAACTCGCGGATGTCGGCGCCGCCGCTGAACAGCCGCCCGGCGCCGGTGACGACCACGCCGCGCACCTCGGCATCGGCCGCCGCGGCATCCAGCGCCTGGATCAGCGCGCGCCGCTGCTGCAGGCCGAAGCCGTTGACCGGAGGGTTGTCCAGGGTGAGCACGGCGATGTCGCCGTCACGATGGGAGTGCACGCTGGGCATGAGGTCTCCAGGCTGTCGCCGGGCGCCGCGAGGCCCGGCGCGCATCGGCGTTCCGCTTTGCGGAACATTGTTTTGTGGTCAGGACTGCGACCATGCTATTGCGCCGCCGCAGCGCTTGTAAAGCCGGCCCGCCGGGCCGCCCGCGCCGCGCCCGCAGCGCGCGCCGCCACCCGGCTCAGGCGCGCGCCGCCTGCTGCAGGCGGCGCGCCAGCTCGAGCAGGCGCGGCCGTGCCTGCTCGAGCAGGAAGGCCGGCGAAAGCTGGAACGCCGGGCCGCCGCAGTTGATGGCCATGCGCGGCATCCCGCGCCCGGCGTCGATGCCCACGGCGATGGCGTTCACGTCGGGCTGCCAGTCGCCGAACGAGCAGGCGCAGCCGAGGCCGCGGTAGTCGCGCAAGGCCTGGTCGATCGCCGCGCGCTGCGCCGCCCAGTCGGGCGCCCCCAGCGCGGCGAGTTCGTCCAGCAGGGCCTCGCGCTCGTGCTGCGCGGCCACCGCCAGGTAGGCGCGCCCCATCGCGGTGCTGCCGAGCGGGATGCGCGAGCCGACGTCCAGGCTCAGCGTCAGCGCCGACGCGCTGCGGCAGTTCTCGACGTAGATCATCGACAGCCGGTCGCGCACCCCGAGCGAGACCATGGTGCCCGTGGCATCCGCCAGTTGCTGCATCAGCGGGCGCGCCAGCTGGCGCATGTCCATGCGCGCCAGCACGCTGCTGCCCAGCGCCAGCGTGGCGCTGCCCAGGCGGTACTTGCCGCTTTCGGCATCCAGGCTCAGGTAGCCCAGGCGGGTCAGCGTGTGGGTCAGGCGCGACACCGTCGACTTCGGCAGGCCGCACCGCTTGGCGATGTCCTGGTTGCCCAGCGCGCGGTCGCGCGCGCGAAAGCACGCCAGCACCTCCAGGCCGCGCGCCAGCGCGGTGACGAACTGCCGCTCGGCGGCCGGGGCGGCCGGGCGGGCGGTGGAAGCGGGACGGCGTGCGGGCATGCGGTCGGTCCTCGGAATCGGCTGCCGGCGCGGCGCCGCGGGCCGTCGCCTTGACAGCCCACCGCACCGGGCGAAAGAATCGGCCCCATTCTACCAATTCGGAACACTGTTCCGCACTGCGGTACTCCATCCGTGACGTCTCTTGAATTCCCGGGCGAACTCTCGGAGTTTCGCGCCCGATTGCGCCAGCGCCTGCGCGACCTGCTGCCCGACGAACTGCGGCGCAAGGTGCTGGGCGGCCGCCGCCTGCTGCGCGACGATTACCTGCAGTGGCAGCGCATCCTGCATGGCGCCGGCCTCGGCGCCGTGCACTGGCCGCAGGCGTGGGGCGGCCAGGACTGGGATGCCGCGCGCGTCGCGGTGTTCGACGAGGAGTGCAGCCTCGCCGGCGCGCCACGCCAGCTTCCCTTCGGTCTCAAGATGCTCGGGCCGGTGCTGCTGCGTTTCGGCACCGACGCGCAGCGCGAGCGCTTCCTGCCGCCCATCGTGCGCGGCGAGGAATGGTGGTGCCAGGGCTACTCGGAACCCGGCGCCGGCTCCGACCTGGCCTCGCTGAAGACGCGCGCCGTGCGCGACGGCGACGCCTACGTGGTGTCCGGCCAGAAGACCTGGACCACGCTGGCGCAACACGCCGACTGGATGTTCTGCCTGGTACGCACCGACGCCGCGGCGCGGCCGCAGCGCGGCATTTCGTTCCTGCTCGTCGACATGCGCAGCCCCGGGGTGCAGGTGCGACCGATCCGCCTGCTCGACGGCGAGCAGGAGGTCAACGAGGTCTGGCTCGACGGCGTGCGCGTGCCGGCGCACAACCTGGTCGGGGAAGCCGACCAGGGCTGGAGCATCGCCAAGTACCTGCTCGGCCACGAGCGCGCCAACATCGCCGGCATCGGCGTGGTCAAGCGCGAACTGCAGCGCCTGCGCGAACTGGCCGCGCGCGCCGACGCGCTCGGCCGACGCGCGCTCGACGACCCGCTGCTGCGCGCCGACATCGCCGAGCTGGAAATCGAACTGCTGGCGCTCGAGACGACACAGGCACGCATGCTGCAGCCGGGGCGCGCGCCGGGCGCCGAGGCCTCCATGCTGAAGATCATCGGCAGCCGCCTGCAGCAGCGGGCCAGCGAACTGCTGGTGCGCGTGGCCGGCGCGCGCGCGCTGCCCTTCGAGCCCGAGGCCTTCGCGCCCGGCGACGGCTTCGCGGCGGTGGCCGGCGACGACTACGCGCTGCTGGCGGCGCAGTACGCCAACTGGCGCAAGCTGTCGATCTACGGCGGCAGCAACGAAATCCAGCTCAACCTCCTGGCGCGCGCGCTGGGCCTGTGATCCCGCCACCACCCGCGATGCTCCAGCAACCCACCGAACAGCAGGTCCAGCTCGGCGACGCGCTGCAGCGCCTGCTGCAGCGCGACTACGCCTTCGAGCGGCGCCGGCACGAAGCCGGCGGCGCGGCCTTCGATGCGCGGCGCTGGCAACGCCTGTGCGAACTCGGCCTGCCCGCGCTGCTCGTGCCGGAGTGCCACGGCGGCCTGCAGGCGCCTGTCGCCGATGCCCTGTTCGCGCTGCAGGTGCTGGCGCCGGCCTGCGTGGCCGAGCCCGTGCTCGGCAGCTGCGTGCTCGCCACCTTCATGCTGCGCCACGCCGGCGGCGAGCCGGCGCGGCAGTGGCTGCCGCGCCTGGCCGGCGGCGCCATCGGCAGTGTCGCGGTGTTCGAACCCGATGCCGGCTTCGAGCATGCGCGCCCGTGCTGTCGCGCCCGCCTCGAGCACGGGCACTGGGTGCTCGACGGCGCGAAGGCCCTGGTGCTGCAGGCGAAGGAGGCCGAGCTGCTGCTGGTGTCGGCGCGTTGCGACGACGCCGGCTGCGCCTGGTTCGCCGTGCCCGCCGCCACGCCCGGCATCGCGTGCCGCGCGCATGCCCTGCTGGACGCGCGCGACGCCGCCGAACTGCGCCTGTGCGAGGTGCGCGTGCCGGCATCTGCGCGCCTGCCGGGCGATGGCGCGGCGCTGGCCGATGTGCTGCGCGACCTCTGGCTGGCCGCCGTGTGCGCCGAAGCCGTGGGACTGCTGCAGGCCAGCCTCGACGCCACCGTGGCCTACCTGAACACGCGCCAGCAGTTCGGCCAGCCGCTGGCGCGCCTGCAGGCGCTGCAGCACCGCAGCGCCGAGCTGTGGATCGAGCTCGAACAGGCGCGCTCGATGGCCTGGCTGGCGGCGCAGCGCTTCGAGCACGAGCCGGCGGCACGCCGTGGCATGCTGCTGGCGGCGACCAAGGCCCGCGTCGGGCGCGCCTGCCGCGAGATCTCGCAGCAGAGCGTGCAACTGCACGGCGGCATCGGCCTGAGCGACGAGCTGCAGCTCAGCCACTGGTTCAAGAGCCTCAGCCTGGCGCAACTGTGGCTCGGCGACAGCGGCCATCACCTGCAGCGCTACGCCGACGCCAGTCTGCGCGCGCTGCCCTGACACCCCTGGAGACGACGACATGCAGGCATTCTCCGACCGCGTCGCGGTGATCACCGGCGGCGCCGGCGGCATCGGCCTCGCGCTGGCCCGCCAGGCGCTGGCGCGCGACATGCGGCTGGTGCTCGCCGACCTCGACGCGCAGGCGCTGGAGTCGGCGCGGCGTCAGCTCGGCGCCGATCCCGCACGCGTGCTGCTGCACGCCGCCGACGTCAGCCGCGACGCCGATGTCGCGGCGCTCGCCGACGCCGCCTTCACGCGCTTCGGCGCCGTGCACCTGCTGTGCAACAACGCCGGCGTCGGCTTCAGCCGCCTGGCCACCGAGCACTCGGCAGCCGACTGGGAGTGGGTGATCGGGGTCAACCTGTTCGGCGTGGCCCACGGCATCCGCCACTTCCTGCCGCGCATGCAGGCCGCCGGCGCGCCCGGGCATGTGCTCAACACCGCGTCGGCGGCCGGGCTGGTGTCGACCCCCGGCATGTCGGCCTACAACGCCAGCAAGCAGGCCGTGGTGGCGCTGTCGGAGACCCTGCGCGCGGAGTTGCAGGCGCAGCAAAGCCCGATCGGCGTGTCGGTGCTGTGCCCCGCCTGGGTGCCCACCGCGATCCACGCCAGCGAACGCGTGCGCCCGCCGCGCTTCGGCCACGCCGGCGATGCCTCGGCGGCATCGGCCGCGTACGCGCAGGGCATGGAGCATGCCGTGCAGGCCGGGCGACTGAGCGCCGACGACATCGCCCGCATCGCCTTCGACGCCATCGCGCAGCAGCGCTTCTACATCCTGCCGCACCGGCGCATCGCGCAGGCCGTGGCCGAGCGCTTTGCGCAAATCGCGCAAGCCGCACAACCCCAAACCGCCGTTGCGCCGGAGACTCCATGAACGCCCTTCTCTGCCACGCCTTCGGCCCCATCGCCGAGTTGCGTCTTCAACAGGTTCCCGACCCCGAGCCGGGGCCCGGGCAGGTCGTCGTCGCGGTGCGCGCGTGCTCGCTGAACTTCCCCGACGCGCTGATCGTGCAGGGGCTGTACCAGGTCAAGCCGGCGCTGCCGTTCTCGCCCGGGGCCGAGTTCGCCGGCGTGGTCGAGCGTGTCGGCGAAGGGGTCGACACGCTGCGCCCCGGTGATGCCGTGCTGGCCTTCGCCGGGCACGGCGGGCTGGCCGAGCGCTGCGCGGTCGACGCCGCGCGCCTGCTGCGCCTGCCGGCGGGCATGGACTTCGCGCAGGGCGCGGCCTTCCTGCTGACCTACGGCACGGCGCTGCACGCGCTGCGCACGGTCGCCGCGCTGCAACCCGGGCAGAACGTGCTCGTGCTGGGCGCCGCCGGTGGCGTCGGGCTGGCCGCCGTGGAGGTGGCCAAGGCCATGGGCGCGCGGGTGATCGCCGCGGCCTCCAGCGCCGAGCGCCTGCGCCTGGCCGCCGAGCACGGCGCCGACGACGGCATCGACTACGCCACGCAGGATCTGCGACGCAGCGTGCTCGGGCTCACCGCAGGACGCGGCGCCGACGTCGTCGTCGACCCGGTCGGCGGCGCCTTCAGCGAAAGCGCGCTGCGCGCCACGGCGTGGCGCGGCGCCTTCCTGGTCGTCGGCTTCGCCGCCGGCGACATCCCGCGCCTGCCGCTGAACCTGGTGCTGCTGCAGGAGCGCCGCGTGCTCGGCGTGTACTGGGGCGACGCGCTGCAGCGCGAACCGCAGCGCCACCATGCCGACGTGGAGCAACTGGTGCGCTGGTTCGCCGAGGGGCGCCTGCGCCCGCCGATCACCGAGCGCGTCGGCCTGGCCGAGGCGCGCGACGCCATCGAGCGCATGGCCGCGCGCCGCGTGATGGGCAAGGTGGTGGTGGAGATCGCGCCCTGATATCCCGCCCCGGTATCGCGCGCCGGTATCGCGCCTCGAGCACGCGCGGCATCAACAAGCCGGCGCGAGAGCCCGCGCCGGGCGCGCTTGCGCCGCGTATGGTGCGGCCGTAGCCCGCATGGTGCGCGGCCACGCCACCGGAGACCATCATGCCCGCATCCGCCAAGCCCGGCACCGCGCCCGCCGTTTCGCCCAAGGCCCCTGCCGCGCAGCGCGCGCCGCGCGCCGACGCGCAGCGCGCGCGCGAGAAGCAGGCCGAGCGGCAGATCGCCGGCCGGCACAAGAACAGCGGGCAGAAGGATCACAAGGGCGCACGCTGAGGCGTCGCCTGCCCGACCCTGTCAAGAACGCAGCAATTCGGTGAATCGCGGGCGCGCCCGGCGTCCGTCGAGGGCATTGCGCACAATCGTTGCTCGAGCGAACGCTGAAACGGCGCGCGCCCAGCACGTCGCTTCATTGTCCCTTCATGTCGTTCGCACCCGTGGCCTTCTCCCCGTGGTGGCGATTCCCGCTGGCCTTGATGCTGCTGGAGGTCGTCGTCTACCTGTCGCAGGACATGTACCTCCCGGCGCTGCCGGTGGTGCAGGCGTGGTTCGGCGTCGATCCTCCGGCGGCGCAGTTCAGCGTCGCCGCGTGGTCTTCCGGCGCGGCGCTGGTGCAACTGGTCACCGGACCGGCATCCGACCGCCTGGGCAGGCGCGTCGTGCTGCTGGCCGGGGTCGCCGGCTTCGCGCTGTCCTGCCTGGCATGCGCGCTGACGGCCGGCTACCGCGGCTTTCTCGCGGCACGGGTGGCCGAGGGCTGCGCCGGCATCTGGGCCATCAGCGCCGGCTACGCCGGCATCCACGAACTGTTCGAGGCGCGCACCGCGATCCGCATCCAGGCGTGGATGAACAGCGTCACCGTGCTGGCTCCGGCGCTCGGCCCGGCGCTGGGTGCCGGGCTCATGCTCGTGGCGCCCTGGCAGGGCATGTTCGTGCTGCTCGGCGCGGCCGCCGGCGCGCTGTTCCTGCTGCTGTGGCGCTGGATGCCCGAAACCGTCGACGCCGCAGGCCGCGCCCCGGTGTCGGCGCGCCGCGTCGCCGCCAGCTACGTCGCGCTGTTGCGCAACGGCCCGCTGATGTGCCTGCTCGGCGTGTGGTGCCTGGTGTTCACCGTGATGGTGGTGTGGTCGGTCAGCGGACCGTTCCTGCTGCGCGACCAACGCGGCGGCGCCTCCGGCTTCGTCTGGGCCCAGCTGTACGCCTGCGGCAGCTACATCGCGGGTACGCGCCTGGTGGCGCGCATGCTGCACCTGTACCCGCGCGAGGTGCTGCTGGGCGCCGCGCTCGACATCTGCCTGGGCGGCATCGGCGCCACGCTGCTGGCGGCGCTGCTGCTCGCCCCCGTGATGGTCGTGGTGGGCCTGTACGGGGTGTTCATGCTGGGCGCCGGCCTGCTCATGGCGCCGCTGTTTCGCGCCGTGCTGGAGCGTGCGCACCAGGACATGGGCCTGCGCGTGGCCTGGCTGTCCAGCGTGATCAACGCCACCGGCGCGATCGCCAGCGCGCTGGCCGCGCTGCTCGACGTCGGCCAGTTCCGCGCCTTCGGCGGGCTCGGCCTGCTCGCGGTGCTGGGCGCGCGCCAGCTGGCGCGCAGCCGGCGCGGCCTGGCGGCTTCGCTCGGCGCCGCCTGACGCCGCCGCGTCGTGGCATGGGGCCGCACGTGGTCCTGCGTGGTCCTCCTGCATGGTCGTACGTGGTCGCACGCAGTCCCACGTGGGGCGCCCGGTGGCGCCCGGCAGCGCCTCAGGCCGCGCCGAGACGTCGCACGCGCGTGGCGCGCAGCAGGGCCGGCAGTTGCGCGGGGTCGAACAGCTCGGTGCCGGGCTGCGCCGCCGTGCCGCTGCCGCAGGCGAGCCCCAGGCGCAGCGCGTCGGGCGCCGCGGCACCGCAGGCCAGCGCGCCGACGAGGCCGGCCAGCATGGAGTCTCCCGCACCCACCGTGGAGCGCACCGCCACCGCGGGCGCGAGGCCGCGCCAGACCCCGTCGGCCGAGGCCAGCAGGGCCCCCTGCGCGCCGAGCGAGACGCACACGTTGGCGACCCCGGCGCCGACCAGCGCGCAGGCTTCGCGGCGCACATCGGCGATGCGCGGCAGGGCCTGCCCGCAGAGCTGCTCCAGCTCCCAGCGATTCGGCTTGATCAGGAACGGCCGGCGCGGCACCGCGGCGGCCAGCGCCTCGCCCTGCATGTCCAGCACGACGCGGCTGCCGCGCGCATGCAGCTGCTGCGCGAGCTCGGCGTACAGCGTCGGCGCGACCCCGTCCGGCAGCGAACCGGTGAGCGCCACCACGCCGCCGCCACCGAGCTGCAGCAACTGCTCGATCACGCCGCGCAGCTCGGCCGGCGTCGGCGCCGGTCCGCGACCGATGAACTCGTACTGCGCCGCCGGATCGAGTTGCCGCACCGCGGCGTTGATGCGCGTCTCCCCGGCGATGCGCGTGGCGTGCACATGGCGTACCTGGCGCGCGACGAGTCGGCGCAGCAGGCTGCCGATCTCGCCGGCCACCAGCATGCAGGCATGCGCCGGAAGCGCCAGCCGGGTCAGCGCGCGCGCCACGTTGATGCCGTTGCCGCCGGGGTCGAAACGGTAGCGCGACGCATGCAGCTTGCGGTCGTCGACCAGGCGCTCGACCTCGTAGCTGACGTCGAGGCCGGGCTGCAGCGTCAGCGTGACCAGCGGCGGCGGCAGCGCCGCGCAGGGCAGATCGCGCAGCACCGGATGCAGCAGCGGCGCGCGCCCGGCCGTGCTCATGCGCGGCGCCCGCCGCGCAGCCTGCGCGGGGGCATGGCACCGGCGCGACGCGGCCGCTGCACCGGCGCGGG
>JAKAZQ010000024.1 GCA_021815805.1 Pseudomonadota bacterium
AGCGTGCGCCGCGCCTGCATGGCGTGCGCGGTGCGGTCGATGAGCTTGGCGATGCCGGCGTCGGGGCGGGGCGGCGGGGCCGTGGCGGGCGTCGCCGCGGCCGGCGCGGCAGCCACGGCGGCCGGCGCCGGCGCTGCGGCCGCCGGGGTCGGCGTGCGCGCGCCGGCGCTGCGGGCGCCGGAACGCTGTGGGTTCCGCTGTGGCTTCATGTCGGTCTCCCAGGTGCTCGCAGCCCACACATGCGTCATTTGTAATGCTGCGCCGCGACGACGTGCTTGACATGCGTCAAGCCGGCAGACGCGCCGTGCAACGCGGTGGGCGACGCCGCGCCGCGTGCCTGCGTGCACAATACCGGACGGACATTTCCAGTACCCCCTCGCGAGGATTGCACCATGCGCGTCACCGTCATCGGCGCGGGCTACGTCGGCCTGGTCACCGCGGCCTGCTTTGCCGACGTGGGCAACAGCGTGGTGTGCGTCGAGCGCGATCCTGCGCGCATCGATTCGCTGCGCAAGGCGCAGGTTCCCTTCCATGAGCCGGGGCTGAGCGAACTCGTGGCGCGCAATGCCGCGGCCGGGCGCATGCGTTTCGTGCCGGAGGTCGCGCAAGGGCTCGGCGATGCCCAGGTGTGTTTCATCGCCGTGGGCACGCCGCCGTTGCCGACGGGGCAGGCCGACATGGGCCAGGTGCGCGAGGCCGCGGCGCAGATCGGGCGTGCCGTGTCCGGCCCGCTGGTGGTGGTGCAGAAGTCCACCGCGCCGGTGGGCACGGTGGCGATGGTGCAGCAGATCATCGATCGTGAAATGGCCGCGCGCGGCGTGCAGCACTGGGTGCGCGTGGTCAGCAATCCGGAGTTTCTCAAGGAGGGCTCGGCGATCGACGATTTCATGCGCGGCGATCGCATCGTGCTCGGCAGCCGTGACGAGCGCGCGGTGACCCTGATGCGCCAGCTGTACCGCCCGTTCAACCGGAATCACGAAAAGATCATGGTCATGGATGCGCCGAGTTCGGAGTTGACCAAATACGCGGCCAACGCCATGCTGGCCACGCGCATCTCGTTCATGAACGAACTGGCGCGGCTGGCCGAGGCGGTGGGCGCCGACATCGAGCAGGTGCGCCTGGGCATCGGCGTGGATCAGCGCATCGGCAGTCATTTCCTCTACGCGGGTGCCGGCTACGGCGGTTCGTGTTTTCCCAAGGACGTCAAGGCGCTGGCCTTCATGGCGCGCGAGGCGGGTTTGCACGCGCAACTCGCGGAGGCGGTGGATGCGGTGAACCAGCGCCAGAAGCAACGCCTGTTCGAGAAGATCGCCGCGCATTTCGCGGCGGACGGGCTCAAGGGACGCACCTTCGCGGTCTGGGGCCTGGCGTTCAAGCCGAACACCGACGACCTGCGCGATGCCCCGTCGATCGATCTCGTCGAGGCCCTGCTGGGGGCCGGGGCGCGGGTGCGCGCCTTCGATCCGGTGGCCATGGACGCGGCGCGCCGACTCTGGCCGGCGCGCCAGGGGCTGGAACTGGTCGCCAGCGCCGCCGAGGCCCTGGATGGAGCCGACGCGCTGGTCGTGGTCACGGAATGGCTGGCCTTCCGCTCCCCGGATTTCGACGAGCTGGCGCGTCGGCTGAAGGCGCGCGTGGTGTTCGACGGCCGCAACCTGTGGGACCCCGCCAGTGTGCGCGCGGCGGGGCTGGTCTACCACGGCATCGGGCGCGGCGCGGCGGACTTGAAGTCCGACTGAAAGGCCCTACATAGCAGTCAAGCCCCGGTTCGCAGTACCATTCGGGGTTCACGGGGCCGATCCGGTTTCGACGTGAATGTTGAAGTTGTGGAGTGCATGCCGAGCACCAGTACGCTCGTTAATCCACTGGAATCAAGTTAAACGCGAACGACAATAGTTTCGCTCTCGCAGCCTAACGGCCGCGAGCCTCGCAACGGTTCGCTGATGGGCCGGGGTGGCAACACCTGCGAGGTCATGCACATCAGATCGTGATGGCGCGCGCCGCGTGCTCCGTCATTAAATCCAGCGGATCGCTTGTCCGGTAGCGTGTGCATCCGCGCCCGGGCGGTTAAATCCAAACGATGACACTAAGCATGTAGAGCTTGCGATGGAGAGTTTGCGGACGGGGGTTCAATTCCCCCCGGCTCCACCATACACGGCGCCAAGCAGTTTCTGCTTGGCGCCTTTTTCTTTGTGCGCCCTCTTTGTGCGCCCGGCAGGGCGCACCTGCCTGGAGGTGAAAGTCCGCTACCGGCCCGGCAAGGGGAACGGTTGGCCGAAGGCAAGGGCTCCGCGGGCGACTGCGGGTCTGAAGCAAGCCACGCGCAGCAGATGGCCAACCACGAGTCGGCGCGCACCACCGGGCTCTACGACCGGCGCGGCGACCAGGGCAGCCTGGACGAGGTCGAGCGGATCCTGATCGGAATGCGCGATCGACTGCGGCGACGAGATCGCTTGCGGCGGTGCGCCCGTGGAATGTTCGGCCGCAAAGTTCGCCGCCACGAAGTGCCGCGAGATGAAGGGCTTTCGCAAAAGTCCTCGGCGCGAAGCGACTGTTCGGCGTGAATGGTCTCCTGGTTGCATGTTACGTATCATGTAACCAAGCCTGCAACCGACAAAAGGGGCATCATGCCATCCCCCCATGAACCAACCAGCAAAGTCGCGCGTCACCGCCAGCGCATGCGTGCTGCCGGGCTGCGTCCTGTCCAGTTCTGGGTGCCGGACACCCGTTCGCCCGAGTTCGCGGCACAGCTTCGGCAGCAGTGCCAAGGCCTCAAGGGCGACTCGGCGCAAGCAGATGTCTTGCACTTCACCGAGCAGGTGGCAGCTCATGTCGAGGGCTGGGAATGACGCAACGGGGCGACTTGGTCACGGTTTTTCTGCAAGGCGACCATGGCAAGTCGCGACCGGCCTTGATCGTTCAATCCGACCTCTTGGCGGAGTTGGAGAGCGTTGTGCTGTGTCCGGTCACCAGCGCTGTGCGCAATGCGGCCTTTCGCGTGACCGTGGAGCCGAATCCAGCCAATGGCTTGCGCAGGCTTTCGCAAGTCATGGTGGACAAACTCTCGACGCTGCCGCGTGCCAAACTCGGCGAACCCATTGGCCGCCTCGATGACGAGCGGATGAAGATGGTCGAGCGAGCATTGCTGCTGGTCGCCGGTTTGATCTGAGGGGGCTGCCCTGTTCGCCGTTGAACCGTGGACATCCGGTGGTGTGAGAGGGCTGGGGGAGTCATCCCCACGCTGCTCAATCCGGCGCGGCCGGCTCCCCCACGGGTCGCGAGACCACGGCGCGGCGCCCGCGACGACCGGCCGGTCCCGTGCCGCCTGCACCTGGCCCGATACCGGGCGCGTCGGCGCGCAAAACCGGGAAATTTATACTCGCTACCAGCGAGCCGCAGCGTCAGCGAAGAGGGGGCTTGCACCGCATGTCGGCCTGCGCGGACCCCCCGCGCATCGCGTGCACCAGACCCCGAACCTGCATTCGCCGCGGCATTCCCGGAAAAAGGAGCCAGCCACGTGAAAGCCATTCCCCCGCTGCGTCTTGCGTGCGTTGCCTGCGCTTCGCTGGTACTTGCGGCCTGCGGTGGCGGAGGTGGTTCCTCGGGCAGTTCCTCCGGCAGTTCCAGCGCCACGTCCGCGCTGCCCATCACGATGGACCAGGCAGCGTGGCCGGCGGGGGCCTTGCCGCTCGGCGACGGCTTGCGCAGCACGACGCCGACGCAAGGCGAACTGATGTCGTGCAGCACCACGTTCGCCAAGAGCACCAGCCATGGCGGGCCCTGGATCGTGGGCACGTACTGGTATCCGGCGCAGAAGGTCGCGGTGCAGGGCGCGGTCAGCTGGAGCGCGGCGGCGACGAGCATTTCCACGGCCGGCTCGACCACGACCATCGTGTCGAACAACCTGCCGCTGCCGCCGGCGACCACGGGCGTGTTTCCGATCCAGCGCACCGACCCGGCGTATCAGTACGACACCAACCCGAATTCCATCGTCGCGCAGAGCATTCAGCTGACGCTGCCGGCGAGTCCCACGGTGGCGGCAGCGCCGACCTGCCTGCCGATGGGCATGATCGGGTTCACGACCACCGGAGTGGCGATCTACAACGCGCTGGACGATGCCGGCAACGACGCGGCCGCGCACGAAACTCAGGACAGCTGCCAGGGGCATCCGCAAAGTGGGGGCCAGTACCACTACCACGGCCCGTCGAGCTGCATGCCGAACGTCGACACCCCGAACCTGGTGGGGTATGCGCTGGATGGTTTCGGGATCTATGGAGAGAAGGACCTGAGCACCGGCAAGACCCTTCACGATTCCGATCTCGACGCTTGCCACGGCACCACCAGCCCCGTCATGTGGCAGGGCAAGCTGGTGGACATGTACCACTATGTGCTCACGCCGGAATATCCGTACACCCTCGGCTGTTTCAAGGGCAGCCCGGTGACCGCGGATCTGTCGAGCGGGCAGATCGCCCAGATCCGGAATTTCCCGGGCTGAACGACCCATTGCGCCAGGCCGACGCCCGCGCCGGCGAGGCTGGCGCGAGCGCGGCAGTCCCGGCGGTGCCGGGTCGCCGGCGTTGCGGCGGCGTGGCGGCGCGTCGCCCGCCATGGCAAGGCGCGTGACTTCGCGGAGATCCCCCGACAAGCACGCCGCGCCGCAGCTGGCCGCACCCCTGCAGCGGCACAGGACACCAGCCCGAGGCAACACCAGCGCCGAGCTGCCCGCCTGACCTCCGCTGTGTGGGTTGCTCGTCGTGCTGCGACATCCGTTCGGCGCCCTGTATGCAATGGAGCCGGAGGCGGAGTGCGTCGAGATCGACGACATGCACGACTGGAAATCCGAGTATCGCCACCAAGGGCGGCTTCAGGTGCTCGCGCGCCGCTTCCGACGGGGCCGAGCGAGGGCTGCAGGCGCGCGCGCCCGGGGTCGTGAGCCGGCCGGGGCGGCGCCACGCCGGCGGCCTTCGCGCGCTCAGGGGGTGTCGTATTTCCGGCTGCTGCCTCGAAACCGCTCGGCCGGATATTTCACGGCGTTGGTCCGCATCTTGGCGCGGGCCGCTGCGTCGAGGTCGACGCCGAGCACGTCGGCGAGGCGCACCAGGTACAGCAGCACATCGGCGAGTTCATCGCGCACCGCCTGTGCCGTGTCCGGGTTCGACGCCGCGGCGGCCGACGCGGCGGGGCTCAGCCACTGGAAGATCTCTGCCAGTTCGCCGACTTCCCCGACCAGCGCCAGGACGAGGTTCTTGGGGTTGTGGAAGGGCTGCCAGTCCCGCTCCGCGGCAAACGCCTCGAGCGCGGCGCGCAGTCCGTCGACATCCACCAGGTGTTGCATGGGCTCTTTCGGGTTCATGGGCCGGCATGCTACGCAGCATCGGCGGAGCCGGCGAGCGCTGCGCCGGCGGCGGCGTCCTCAGGCGCCGCCGCCGGGCGGCACGATGTCGATGCGCGTGCCCTGGGTGCCGGGCTGCGCGGAGTAGCTGAAGGTCATCCGCGGCTGCGCGCGCGGCCTCTCGAAGCTTCCGTTCAGGGTGTCCAGGCGGTCGACGCCCGGATACTTGTCGAACAGGCGCCGGATGGATTGATGGAACCCCTCGGTGAGCTTCGAGTCGTTGTAGGAGTTGTGGAACAGCGGAACGCGCTCGACCCGCACCTTGCGTCGCGGATCCGAGCGCGCGGCCAGGCACAGATCGGTGCCCCAGGCATGCCACCCGATGGAGCCATCGATGCGGTGCAGGCTCTGCCTGGACAGCAGGATGGCGAATTCGTCGAGCGAGGCCACGTGCTCCGCGCGCGGGTGATCGAAGCGCGACAGGCGGTCGATGACCAGTCCGGCGTGCGCGCCGGCGCCGGCATCCGCGCGCAGCCCGGCGAACCCGATCAGCGTACCCGCAGGGTCCTCGCGGCCCGCCGTGCTCGCCAGTTGCTGCAGCATGTGGCCGCTGCCGCGCGGGACGTACACGTCCTGGTGGCAGAACAGGATCCAGGTCCCCCGGGCGTGGCGCATGCCGGCGTCGAGCGCCTGCGCCGGATCCGGCGCACCCTGCACGGGAATGATTTCCGCGCCGATCTCGCGCAGTCCGGGCGAGCGGGCGATGTTGAGCTCGAACTGCTGCTGGTTGGTGATCGGCACGACCACGCTGATCCGGTCGTCGCGCGGGCTGGTGCTGCTCGGCGCCGGGGACCTGCGGCAGTCCATGATCAGCTGATACAACAGGACGTTGCGCAGCAGCGTGTCGCGCGGAATGCCCAGCGCGCCGCCGGCGGCGCACAACTGCTCGATGAATTCCTGCTGATGCCCGACCACATAGCTGTCGGCGACGTTGGGCAGCCAGCCGTTGTCCAGGAACATCTTGGTCACCGAGGCGTGCGACAGGAAGCGCAGGTGCGTGGAGTCGAGCAACCCCGCGTCGTCGTAGCTGACATCGCCGCTGAGCATGCGTGCGATGACGCTGGCGTGGGCCATGTTCGGCACGCAGCAGACCACCACGGCGTCGGGTTCGGCGAGCCCGGACAGCGCGTGCAGGAAGGCCTCCGGGTGCACGAGGTGCTCGAGAAGATCGCCGAACACGATGCAGTCGTAGCTCTGCCGCAGTTGCAGCGACGGATCCCCGGAGTTGAGGTCGATCCGGATCACCTCGTCGAGATACTGGCCGGCGATGCGCAGCGCGTCGTCGTTGATGTCGACGCCGGTCCATCGGGCCTGCGGGTTGCGCTGCTTGAAGGCGGCGCCGAGTCGTCCGTTGGCGCAGCCGAACTCGAGCACCCGGCGGCTCGACGACGGAATGCGGGCGAGCAGCTTTTCGTTGAGGCCGTTGAAGTAATTGGGGGGGAATTCGGGGGAATTCATGATGATCCGGGCTTCGCGGCGGGTTGGGGAGGGGGCCTGCTGGGGCCGCGCGGGAGTTGCGCGTCAGGCGTACGGTAGCTGAGCAGCAGCGACGAATTCAAGGGGAGGTATCGCCGCGGCCGCCGCGGCGCGATGCGCGGGGCGCCGCGGCGCTCGCGCGTGCGACCTGCGCACGAAGGTCGGGTCGGGTAATTTCGGAGTTCGTTATGCCGCCGTGAAAAATACAGTATCCAGTGTGCCGCAGCCTGCATCGGGTCACCCGGCACGCCACGACAACGACAACTCGCCAAGGGGAGCGCAATGGGCCAGGGACATCATCAGGTGCTGCTGATCGGGGGCGGCGCGGCCGGAATCACCGTGGCAGCGATTCTGCGCCGCCGCGCACCGGACATCGACGTGGCCATCGTCGAGCCCTCGGAGCAGCATTACTACCAGCCGGCGTTCACCTTGGTCGGGGCCGGCGTCTACCCGCTGGACAAGACGCGGCGGCCGGAGGCGCGTCTGATTCCGGCGGGCGTGCAGTGGGTGCGCGGCGCGGCCAGCCGCTTCGAGCCCGAGAGCAACACCGTCGTGCTGCAGGATGGCCGCGAGCTGCGCTATGACCACCTCGTGGTGTGCACCGGCGTGAAACTCGACTGGGACAAGATCGAGGGTCTGGCCGAGACCCTCGGGCGCAACGGAGTCTGCAGCAACTACTCGCCGCAGACCGTGGGCTATACGTGGGAATGCGTGCAGAACATCAAGGAAGGCGACAAGATCGTGTGCACGCAGCCGCCGATGCCGTTCAAGTGCCCCGGCGCGCCCCAGAAGATCGCCTACCTGATCGCCGACCGCCTGCGCCGACGCGGCATGCTCGAGCGCTGCACGGTCGACTTCCACACCCATGCCCCGGCGATTTTCGGGGTGCCGTATTTCGCCCGCGCGCTGGACAAGGTGGCTGCCGACTACGGCATCGGCGTGCACGTGCAGCAGCAACTCGTCGCGGTCGACGGGCCGGCCCGCAGCGCCACCTTCGAGTTCGTCGGCGAGGCGCGCAAGGGCGAACGGCATACCGTGCCTTTCGACCTGCTGCACGTGTCGCCTCCGCAGAGTCCGCCGCAGGAAATCCGGCAGTCCCCGCTGGCCAACGCCGCGGGCTGGGTCGAGGTCGACCAGAGCACGCTGCGCCATGTCCGCTACGACAACGTCCACGCCCTCGGCGACGTCGCGTCGACGCCGAATTCCAAGACCGCGGCGGCGGTGCGCAAGCAGGCGCCGGTGGTGGCCGAGGCGATTCTCGCCGCGATCGCCGGCACCTCGTCGTCGCGGGTGTACGACGGCTATGCGTCGTGCCCGCTGACCACCTCCCTGGACAAGGCCATCCTGGCCGAGTTCATCTACGGCGGCAAGGTCACGCCGACCCTGCCGCTGGTGCCGTCGAAGCAGCGCTGGATCAACTGGTGGATCAAGATCACCGGCTTGCCGCTGATGTACTGGCATTACATGCTCAAGGGCCATGTGCGCTTTCCCGCGCACAACACGCGCTACAGCGAACCCGGTTGAAGCAGGGCGGCAGCGTGCGCGTCGCGCACGCTGCCGGGTCGGCGCAGCCTGGGAGCGCTGCGCGTCCGCTCCCGGCCAGTCAGTCGTCGAAGGCGAGCCAGATCTCCTGCCGCGCCGCCGACGTGCGCCGGCGATGCCCCTGCGCGTGCTTGATGGCCATCCAGAGCTGGAAGCGGTGGCGCGCATCGTCCGGGCCGAGCAGATCCTCCGGGTTGACCGCGTCCGGCATCTCCGGGAGTCCGGCTCCGAGCCAGCCCAGGGTCAGCTCGACGCGATCCTCGGCCGCGCGAGCACCCAGGCGCAGCTCGCGCGCGCCGCGCTCGCGCAGCAGGTCGACCAGTTCCGGCAGCGACTGCTGCACGGCGCGTGCCGTCTGCGGCTTCAGGGCCCAGCTCGCCGCCAGGCTGTCGAACCAGTCATGCAGGCGCGACGGCGTCACCGCCTCGGCGCTCAGATCCAGCGTGGCGTTGCGCGCCACCAGCGGCAGCGTGAGCAGGTTGACGGCAAAGGCCACCAGCGCGCCGGCCGACAGCGGCGACGCCAGCGCCGGCAGGCCGACCGCGAAGGCCTTCGGCGCGACGGCGCTGACGATGCCGGCGCACAGGCCCAGCGCGACCACGAGCATGCGGCGTGTGTCGAGCATGCGCGCGGTGACCAGCTGGCTGCCCTGGGCCATGATGAAACCGGCCACGTAGAACAGCATCGCCGCCTTGATCGGCTCGGGCATCAGGATGGCCAGCGCGAGCACCTTGGGGCTCATCGCCACCACCAGCAGCATGGCCACTGCGGCCCAGGCGATGCGTCGCGCCAGCGTGCCGGTGGCCACCGAGATGCCGAGCGCGGCGGTCGCCGGTCCCGGGCACGCACCGCCGATCGCCCCGGCGCCCATCATGGCCAGCGCATTCGCGAGCAGGCCGCGCCGGATCGGCGCGGCGTCCGGGCGCGACCAATCGGCGTCGCTGCCGCGCTGCGCGACCACCAGGCTGCCGACCGCGGTGGCGTGGATCGCGATCAGGGGCACGAGGAAGGCCAGCAGCATCACCGGATGAAAGGCGTCGAAGCGCGGCAGCCACGGGCGAGGCCATGCCAGCCAGGCCTGTGCGGCGAGGATCGTCGCGCAGCCGTGCACCGTCTGGCCGGTCCACCACGCACGGGGCCATCCCACGGCGGCGCCGACCAGCACCGCGAAGGGGGCGAGGCGGGTGCGACTCAGCGGCGTCGCGACCATCACGGCCAGGCTGATCGCCAGCACCTCGAGGGCCGCCGCGCCGGGCAGCGCCTTGGCGTGGTAGAGGCCGAGGCGCTGGGCGCCCAGCACGGCCAGCGCCACGCCGATCAGCATGACCACCACGCCCGCCACCTCGTTGGGCAGCACGACGCGCAGGCGCCGCACCAGCATGGCCGGCAGCAGGCTGACGAACCCGGCCAGCAGCAACAATCCGCCGGCCTCGGCGAAGCCCCCGCCCTGCACGCCGAGCAGCGCATAGGCGCCGAGATAGGTCGCGGTGTGCGTGCCGGGTACCGGGTACCCCGAGCCGACCGGTCCGCGGGGTCAGCAGCTGCGTGGCCTGCCACGCCAGCGACGCGAGGATCGAAAGGCTCAGGAAACGTGCAGCCGAAGCAGGGTCGGCCCCAAGCAACCCGGCGATCGCCGTGGGGATGACGAAGTAGATCGACTGGATGGCCAGGTGCTGCAGCGCCAGCGCGAACGCCACCGCGTAGGGCGGTCGCTGGTCCATGGAGTAGACGAGCTGGGAGGGGCGGGTGACCCGACGGTCTTAGCTCCTGGAGAATTGTCCAAGCAGGGAGCTCACGGTGGCGTATCCCGATGTTTCGTCGAAGGATCGGCGAATCCTCCACGGGCAACCCTGCTTTTACCGCCAGATGCGGATAAATATTGCGAATACCGGGCGCATGCCGCCGCCGCGCTGCAAGCGCGGGCTCGGGCGGGCCATGCCGGTGCGCGACCCCGCGCCGGCGACCGGTTCAGCGCGCCGCCGGAATCGAGAAGCCGAACCAGCGCCCGCGCTGGCTGACATAGCCGACGACGAAAAACGCCAGGTAGCCCGACGTGGACCAGTCCGACACCGTATCGCCGTCGCGCAGGCGCACCGACCAGTCGTAGGACTTGCCGGGCGCCAGCGGGGTGGGCAGGCGATAGCGCGGCTCGCGCAGATTCTGGGCGTAGGCCACCAGCGGGCCGCGCTGGCTGCCGATGCCGAAGCTCAGCGAGCTCAGGCTGACCGATTCGTAGACCGCGACGTCATAGGTGATGCCGGCGCGATCCGAGGGCTTCCAGGCCAGCAGCGGGGTACGTGAATCCACCTGCGGGTGCCCGGAAGCGGAACCCGCCAGCAGCGGCTCGACGCCGTGTCGACCGAAGCCGCAAGGCAGGCCTGCGCGCGCCGAGCAGATCGGCCACACGTCGCGGTAGCTTCCCAGGCGAGCTTCGCGTTGCATCAGGGCGGTGTCGAACGGCACCGCCTGCGCTCCCGCCTGCGCCCCGCCGTCGGCCTGGCGCGCGGCGGGGTCGTCGCGCACGTCGAACCAGTAGCGGGACTTGTCGGAAAAGATGCGCAACTCGCCGATGTAGCGCGCATGCCCCGGCGGCGGAACCTGGAAGCGCACCCACAGGCGCCCGGTCAGGTTGTTGCGCCGGAATGCCGCGATCACGTAGTTGCCCGGCGGCAGCGACCAGGCGAAACTGCCGTCGCCCTTGATGCGATAGCCCTCCACCTGATCCCTGTCCAGCGAGCGCAAGGCGATGGCGATGCCGTCGGCGAACAGGCCGCTACCCCAGTGCTGCTGCTTGCCGTCGACGAAATAGGCGATGCGGCCGAACACCCGCGCGTCGCCGGCCTGTGCCGGCGCGGAGGTCGCGGCGCCGCGCCCCACCGGTGCCTGGGCGCAGCCGGTGAGGGCGTTTGCCGCCAGTACGACCAGGCCGGCCGCGAGCAGGCGGGGCAGGTATCGACGGGGGCGGCGCATGGCGGTACCTCGCGAACAGGTGGCCCGGCCCCTGCGCCGACGCCTGCATGCGCCCGCTGCAGAAGGCCGTTGGCTCGCAGCCTAGGTGCGGGCCCGCGTCGCGGGCCATGACCTGCGTCAGCTTGCGTGCCGCGTCGGCCCCGGACCGCCGTGTCAGGGTTTCGGCGCCGGTTGGTGCGCGGCCAGGCTCAGCACCCAGCGAGCCAGGTCGCCGGCCTGCGCCGGCGTGAGCACCTGTTGCGAACCCCCGTAAGCCGGCATCGGGATGATGCCCCAGGTCCCGCTGTGGCCGTTGAGGATCGCATTCTGCAGGGTCTGCAGCGCGCCCGGCTGGCCGCTGTAGCGCCGGGCGACCTCGGTATACGAGGGGCCGATCTTGCGCTGATTCACGGCGTGGCACGCCAGGCAGCCGGAGGCTCGGGCGAGCGAGAGCATGGCCGCCGCGTCGACGTCGGCGGCATGCGCGCCGCCGGCGCACAGCGCGAGGCACAGCAGCGCGGCGGCGCGCGGCATGGAGTTCGGAGTCATCGGGGGGAGGAGCAGGGCAGAGGGGATGGTTCGGATGCCGGCGCGCGCCGCGACCGGCACGCGCCAGCTTAGTCGAGCGGCGCGGCGTCGGCGCCCGTCGGCGCGTTGGCGGTCCAGTCGAGGGATCGCTGCACCGCGTCCTGCCAGCGGCCACGCAGTTGCTGGCGCCGCGCCTGCGGCATGCGCGGGCGCCAGCTGCGGCGGGCACGCCATAGCGCGCGCAGCGCGTCGGTGTCGCGCCAGAAGCCGGCGGCCAGGCCGGCCGCGCAGGCCGCGCCGAGCGCCGTCGTCTCGGCGCATTCGGGACACACCACCTCGGTGCCGACGATGTCGGCCTGGAACTGCATCAGCAGTTCGTTGGCGCTCATGCCGCCATCCACCCGCAACTGCTGCATGGCCATGCCGCTTTGGTGCTGCATCAACTCGGCCACCTCCTGCAACTGGTAGGCCGTCGCCTCGAGCGCCGCGCGCGCCACATGCCCGGCGGTGGCGTGGTGCGTCAGGCCGACCAGTACGCCGCGCGCGTCCGGGCGCCAGTGCGGGGCGAACAGGCCGGAGAAGGCGGGCACGAAGTACACGTCGCCGTTGTCGGGCACGCTGCGCGCCAGGGCCTCGACCTGCGACGACTCGGAGATCAGGCCGAGGTTGTCGCGCAGCCAGCGCACCAGCGAACCGCTGACGGCCACCGAGCCCTCGAGCGCGTAGCAGGCCGGCTGGCCGTCGAAGCGATAGGCCACGGTACTCAGCAGCCCGGCCGCGGAGTCGACCGGCGTGGTGCCGGTATGCATCAGCAGGAACGAGCCGGTGCCATGGGTGACCTTCGCCTGGCCGGGCGCGAAGCAGGCCTGGCCGATCAGCGCCGCCTGCTGGTCGCCCAGCAGCGCGCACAGTTGCACGCCGTCCAGCGCGCCGCCGCGGATGCGCGCGATGCGCTGCGCCGACGAGATCACGCGCGGCAGGCAGGCGGCGGGGATGTCGAGTTCGCGCAGGATCGGCTCGTCCCACGCCAGGCGCCGGATGTCGAACAGGTTGGTGCGGCTGGCATTCGTCACGTCGGTGACGTGCACCCCGTCGGCCGCGCCGCCGCTGAGTTGCCAAGCCAGCCATGAGTCCATGGTGCCGAAAAGGACTTCGCCACGCGCCGCCGCGGCATGGGCCTGCGGCCAGGCCTGCAGCAGCCATTGCAGCTTGCAGGCCGAGAAGTAGTTGGCGGGCGGCAGCCCGGTGCGCGCGCGCCAGCCCTGCGCGCCGTGGCGCCGGACGATGTTCTGCACCAGATCGTCGGTTCGGCAATCCTGCCACACCAGGGCATGGCCCAGCGGGCGTCCGCTGGCGCGCTCCCAGAGCAGCGTGGTCTCGCGCTGGTTGGCGATGCCCACGGCGGCCAGGTCGGCGCCGCGCAGCCCTGCCTCGCGCAGCGCCTGGGCCGCCAGATCCTGCACATTGCGCAGGATCTCCTCGGCATCGTGCTCGACCCATCCGGGCTGCGGGCAGATCTGGCGGTGTTCGCGCTGGGCCATCGCGACCACGCGGGCTTCGCGGTCGAACACCATGAAGCGCGAACTCGTCGTGCCCTGGTCGATGGCGCCCACATAGTCGCTCATGCCGTATCTCCTGTGAGCGGCGCGCGAACATTGCGTGCAAACCAGGCCTCGATGGCGGCCGCGTGGCGTGGCGCCAGGTCCAGGCCGCACTTGCTGCGGCGCCAGAGGAAGTCCTCGGGGCAGCGCGCCCATTCCTCTCGCACAGCGTACTGCAGCTCGGCTTCGAACACCCCGGGCACGACCTCGGCGCCGAGCGCGCCGGCGTTGCGTGCCGGGCCGGCCCAGTGCAGCAGCCGCGTGCCGTAGGCACGCGCGAGGCGATGCAGGGTGCTGCGATCCATCCACGCCATGCGCAGGCGCAGCTGGTGTTCGAAGGCGTCGAAATCGTGCTGTCCCGCCTGCGTTCGGCCGAGCGCGGCGTGCAGGTCGCCGCCGGGCAGCGGCGGCGCCGCGGTCCAGTCGGCGGCGTGGCAGCCCAGATGCGCGGCGAGTCGCCCGGCGGCCTGTTCGGCGAGCAGGCGGTACGTGGTGAGCTTGCCGCCCCAGACCTGCAGCAGCGGCGCTCCCGCGGCGGCATCGAACTCGAGGCGCCAGTCGCGCGTCACCGCCGAGGCGTCGGACGCGGCATCGTAGAGCAGCGGGCGCACCCCCGAGTAGGTCCAGACCACGTGGCGCGCATCCGGGCGCACGGCGAAGAATCGCCCGACGCTGGCGCACAGGTAGTCGATCTCCCACGGGAGGATCGCGGCATCGGCGGGGTCGCCCTGGTAGTCCTGCTCGGTCGTGCCGACCAGCACATGATGGGCTCCGAACGGCAGCACGAAAACCACGCGACGATCCGGGTTGGGCAGCAGGTAGGCATGCCGGATGTCGAACCAGCGGCGCAGCACGATGTGGCTGCCCTTGACCAGACGCAGGAGCGGCGCGCCCGTCGCGCCGGCGACGCCGGCGATGCCGGCGATGCGGTCGGCCCACGGGCCCGCGGCGTTGACCACGGCGCGGGCCCGCAACTCCTGTGCGCTGCCGCCGGGTCCGCGCAGCAGCGCCTGCCAGTGGGTCGGGCCGCGCTGCAGGCGTTCGAGGCGGGTGCGGGTGCGGATGTCCGCGCCGCGCTGCGCCGCGTCGATGGCGTTGAGCACGACCAGTCGCGCATCATCGACCCAGCCGTCGGAATACAGGAACGCGCGATGCCATTCGGGCCGCAGCGCGGCGCCGGCGGCATGCCGACGCAGGTCGATCAGGCTCGACGCGGCGAGCCCGCCGCGCCGCGCCAGGTGGTCGTACAGCCAGAGGCCGGCGCGCATCAGCGGCAGCGGGCGCAGCATGCGATCGTGGGGCAGCACGAAGCGCAGCGGGTGGGCGATATGCGGTGCCGCGCGCAGCAGGACCTCGCGTTCCCGCAAGGCCTTGCGCACCAGCGCGAACTCGCCGAACTCGAGGTAGCGCAGCCCGCCGTGCAGCAGCTTGCTCGAGGCCGACGAGGTATGCGCCGCGAGATCGTGCTGTTCGCACAGCACTACGCGCAGGCCGCGTCCGGCGAGGTCGCGCGCAATGCCGCAACCGTTGATGCCGCCGCCCACGACCAGTACGTCGCAATCGCTTGCCGTGCTCGGGTTCACGCGCCAGGTCCTCCGTGGTCGGCCGGGCGACCCGGCGCGACGCGGGTGCCTGGAAATATTCGGATGCAACCGCGGATGTCGGGATGCCGGCGGCAGCATATCGCGCCCGGCGTGGCTTGCAAGCGCGCTGCGCGGGCAGGTCGCCGAGTCCGGCGCACCATGGTTTTCCCGGGCGAAATGGTTCAAACGGATAACTAAACTCGGATGTATCGACGCGCGGGCCAGGCGCATGGCCGAGGCTCGCGCCGGGGCTGTCGCAGCCCCGCGAACCCCTTCGACCAGAGGCTTGCCATGACCCCGCACGATCCAGCCCACCCCAGCACACGCGACCCCTCCACCCCGGGCCGACGCGGGTTTCTCGGCCTTGCCGGCGCCAGCGCGGCGGCGCTGGCCTGGCCGGCGGCGGCGCGCGCCGCCACGTCCGAGGTGCGCGTCGGGTTCATCAGTCCGCTGACCGGACCGCTCGCCGGGTTCGGGCAGACCGACCCGTTCATCGTGGATCTGGTGCGCCGCAAGACCGGCGGCCGCCTGCACGTGGCGGGCGCCAGCCGGCCGCTGCAGATCCTGGCGCGCGACAGCCAGTCGGATCCGGCGCGCGCCTCGCAACTGGCCAAGCAGCTCATCAACGACCATGGGGTGAACCTGATGCTGGCCACCTCCACGCCCGAGGTGGTCAACCCTGTGGCCGACGCCTGCGAGGCGGCGGGCGTGCCCTGCCTGTCCACGGTCGATCCCTGGGAGTCGTGGTACTTCGGGCGTGGTGCCAAGCCGCGCGAGCCCTCGCCGTTCCACTGGACGTACCACTTTTCGTTCGGCGTCGCGCAGTTCGCGCGCATGTACCTGTCGATCTGGGGCCTGCTGCCGAGCAACAAGGTGGTGGGCGCGCTGTATCCGAACGACGCCGACGGCAACGCGCTGCGCGAGCACCTGGTGCCGCAGCTCGTGAAGGCCGGCTACAAGGTGATCGATCCCGGCGCCTACCAGGACGGAACCACGAACTTCTCGGCGCAGATCCAGAAGTTCCGCAGCGCCGGGGTGCAGATCCTCACCGGCGCGCCGCTGCCCAACGATTTCGCGGTGTTCCTGCGTCAGGCCGCGCAGCAGGGGCTGGCGCGCCAGCTGCGCATCGTCACGCCCGCGAAGGTCGGGCTGTTCCCGTCGGACGTGCAGGCGCTGGGCGGACTCGGGCATGGCATCACCACCGGCGCCTACTGGTCGCCGGCCTTTCCCTACGTGTCGCCCAGCACCGGGCTCGGCGGGCAGGCGCTGGCGAACGCGTACACCAAGTCCTCGGGCAAGCAGTGGACCCAGCAATTGGGCGGATCGCTGTCCCTGTTCGACGTCGGCCTCGCCGCACTGGCGCGCAGCGGCGCGCCGACCGATCGCCAGGCCGTGGTGAAGGCGATCCGCGAGCTCGATGTGGTCACGGTGGTCGGCCGCGTGAATTTCCGCGCCGGCCCGGTGCCGAATGTGGCCACCACGCCGCTGATCGGCGCGCAATGGCTGCCCGCTCCGGCGGGAAGCCGCTTTGCGCTGCGCTATCTCACGGTGGAGCACGCCGACGATCCGCAGGTGCGCATCCAGACGCATCTGCATCCCTACCACGTCTGACGCTGCGGCCGCATGGCGCGAGCATCGCCTCGCGCCGCGGCCCGCAGACATGCCATGCAGCCCATCGCGACGCCCGGACTCGAATTCTTCGCCGACCTGGAGGTGTCCGTGGGCGCGCCGCAGGAGGTCGGACGCACGGCGCATGGATTGCGGCGCCTGATTCCCATTCTCGGCGGCACGGTACGCGGCGAAGGCTGGCGCGGCGAGGTGCTGCCCGGCGGCGCCGATGTGCAATGCGTGGTCACGCCGCGCCTGGCCGAACTCGACGCGCGCTACATGCTGCGCACCGATTCCGGGGTGCTCATCTACGTGCACAACCATGCCTTGCGCTGTGCGCCCGAGCAGGTCACGAGCCGTCTGGTGCGCGGCGAGCCGGTGGCGCCGGACGAGGTGTACTTTCGCTGCGCGCCGCGCTTCGACGTCGCCGATCCGGCATGGCAGTGGGTGACCGAACACATGTTTCTGGGATCTGGCGTGCGTACTCCGGAGCACGTGTTCATTCGTGTGTTCCGCGTGCTCTGAGCCCGCCGGAGCCCGGCGCAGGCGTCAGCCAGCCGTTGGCGCGCAGTTGCCGCCACGCCGCGTCGGCCAGCATCTGGTGTCCGGCCGGCGTCGGGTGCAGCGAGTCGGCGAACAGCCAGTGCGGCAGGCTGCGCAGGTTCGCGCCGGCGCCGGGGTTCGGGGTCGACGCGTTGCACAGCAGCGAGGTTTCGAGATCGGGATCGCACCACGGATCGGCGACGTTGTCGAGCCCGAAGCGGCCCGGCTCGGACATCTGGCGCTCGAACAGCGCGTGCAGGTCGAGCCACGCGACCGGTTGTGCCTGGAGTTGCGAGGCCAGTCGCGTGTTGAACACGTCGACCAGCCGCGACAGGGCGTGGCAGGGCGTCGCCGGGTCGTTGCGGTCGCACGAGGCTGCGGCCCCGAGATGCTGGCCGAACGGCGTCAGCGCGGCATCGGGCAGGGTGGCGAGCAGCAGGTGGCTGGCGCCGAGTGTCAGCATGTCGCGCACCAGTCCGGCCAAGTCGTCGGCCGCCCGGCCCACCTGCTGCACGGCCGCGTCGCGGGGCAGCGCCAACGCCGCCAGGATGTCGTTGCTGCCGGCCAGCACGATGACCAGATCGCGCTCGCGCAGCGCGCCGAATTGCTCGCGGTGACGCCGCCATTGCTCGCGTACCGGATAGGTGAGCGCGCCGTATTCGTGGCCGATGCCCTGCCATTGCGTGACGCGCGCGCCGCCCTGCGCATGGTTGGTGCAGTGGCGCGGCGCCTCGGGCTCCGACAGGTCGAAGGCGCAGGTCGCCGCGTCGGCGTCGCCGACGGTTCCGGCCGGAGTCAGGAACAGATCCCAGTCGAGCACGCGAAAGCCCACCAGGTTGGGACTCAGCGGCAGGCCGAGGCGCGCCGCCAGCCGGTCGCTCCAGTTCGCGCTGTCGAGGTCGTTGACGCTGAACTGGCCGCCCCGTGCGTAGGGTAGTTCGTAGGGCGTGCCGCTGGGGTAGACGAGCAGCGCGGCCAGCGTGTAGGCGCCGTCGTCGCTGAGACTGTCGCCGAACACCACGATGCGCTCGAAGCCGCCCGGCGGGCCGGCAGGGCGCGCCATCGCCGCGGCCGAGCAGGCGCAGCCCAGCAGCAACGCGCAACCGAGGCCTGCGGCGACGGCGCGTCCGCGCCGGCGCCACGCGAACCCGGGCGCGTGCGCGAGCTTGCCTGCAGGGGTGCGTGCAGGGGTGCGTGCGGGTCCGGTTGCGGGTGTGCGCGCGGGTACGGGTACGGGTGCGGGTGCGGCTGCGGGGGCGGCTGCGGGGGCGGCTGCGGGGGGCTGGCGGTGCGGATCGGCGGTCGGCATGCTGGGCTCCACGCGTGCGCCAGCGCACGCTGCCCGAGCATTGCAGCATGCGCCCGCCGACCTTGGTGGCGCAGCGGGAACCGCGGGCATGCCGGGTGCCGCATGCCGCAGCGGCGCCGGCCTGCGTTCAGCGCTCGTCGAACGAGATCTCGACCTGCTCGGTCAGCGGATGGGCCTGGCAGGCGAGAATGAAGCCGGCGTCGATGTCGGCCTTTTCCAGCGCGAAATTCCGGTCCATGCGCACTTCCCCGCACAGCAGCCGGGCGCGGCACGTGCCGCATACGCCGGAGGTGCAGGAGTAGGGAAGGTCCAGGCCGGCCGCCGTCGCGACGTCGAGAATGCTCGGGTCGCCCTGGCGGAAATCCACGACGTGGCTGAGTCCGTCGCGCCGGATGGTGACACGCGCC
Source organism: Pseudomonadota bacterium (assembly GCA_021815805.1). Lineage (GTDB taxonomy): Bacteria > Pseudomonadota > Gammaproteobacteria > Burkholderiales > Burkholderiaceae_C > Thiomonas_A. The sequence continues at coordinate 18,939 of JAKAZQ010000024.1, forward strand.
ATCGGCGGATCGCGCGTCTCGGCGTGGTGCATCACCGCCCCGCCGGCGCCGTCCCGTGCTTCGCCGGGAGCCACGCCGAAGCGTTCGATGTGGATGCGTTCGGCCGGCACGCCGGCGGCGCGCAGCGCGGCCTCGGCCTGGTCGTTCATCTGGTACGGGCCGCAGACGAAGGCGTGGTCCACGGTCGGGGCCTGCACCACGCTGCGCAGGAAGGCGCTCACCCGCTCGGCGTCGAGCACCCCCTGGTGCAACGCCGATTCCGACTGCTCGTCCGAGAACACGTAATGCAGTTGCAGGCGTGCCAGGAAGCGGTTTTTCAGGTCCTCCAGCTCTTCCTTGAACATGGTCGAGCGCAGGCTGCGATTGCCGTACAGCAGCGTGAAGCGGCTGCGCGGCTCGCGTGCCAGCACGGTCTTCAGGATCGACAGCACGGGGGTGATGCCGCTGCCCCCGGCAATGCCCAGGTAGTGGCGGGCCGCGTGCGGATCGAGCGGGACGTAGAAGCGGCCCTGCGGCGGCATGATCTCGATGCTGTCCCCGGCGCGCAGGCTGTCGGCGATCCAGTTCGAGAACACGCCGCCGCGCACCTTGCGCACGCCGATGCGCAGGATGTCGTCGTCCAGTCCGGCGCATACGGAGTACGAGCGCCGAATCTCCTTGCCTCCGACACTGGCGCGCAGCGTCAGGTACTGCCCCTGCGTGAAGGCGAAGCGTTCGCGCAGATCCTGGGGAATGTCGAAGCTGACAATCACGGCTTCGTCCGTGTCCGGCTCGATGGCGCGTACGCGCAGGGCATAGAAGTGGGTGTCCATGGGGGCGGCGCTGCAGGCTGCGGCCGGCAGCCGGTCAAAGGGGTTTGAAATAGTCGAAGGGCTCGGCGCAGTCCAGGCAGCGCCACAGCGACTTGCAGGGGGTCGAGCCGAACCCGGCGAGCTGCGCGGTGCGGGCACTGCCGCAGCGCGGGCATGGCGGCGCGGCATCGCGGTGCAGCAGCATCACGGCCTGCGTCGCGTCAGCGCCCGCCGCGGCCGTGGCGCAGCGCGCCTGGGGCGGCGCGATGCCGTAGGCGAGCAGCTTGCTTCGCCCCGCCGCGCTGATCCAGTCCGTGCTCCAGGCCGGCGCCCGGCGCAGTTCGGTCTGCACCGGGCCGAGACCGGCCTCGAGCAGCGCCCGGCGCACGTCGTGCTCGATGACCTCGGTCGCCGGGCAGCCGGAGTAGGTCGGCGTGAGCACGACGTGCAGGCTGCCGTCGTCGGCCTCCGCGACGTCGCGCACGATGCCGAGGTCGCACACCGAGATCGCCGGGATCTCGGGGTCGGCGACGTCCTGCAGCACCTCCCAGGCACGGCGCGTGCGCGCCGGCGCGGTCGCCGGCATGTTCACCAGGCGCCTCCCGGATAGGCGCGCTGCAGGTACTGCATCTCGGCCAGCAGATGGCCCATGTGCTCGCTGTGCACGCCGTGGCGTCCACGACTGCGGAACGCGCTGTCCTGCGGCACACGCAGCGTCGCCTGCTCGAGGGCCGCGCGCATGCGCTCGAGCCATGGCTGTCGCAGATCCGACCAGCGCGGGCCGAGTCCGCTGGTCGCCGCGGCGTCGTCGATCGCGTCCGGCTCGAACAGCTCCTGGTGATAGGGCCACAGCGCATCCAGCGCCTGCTGGGTGCGCAGGTGCGAGGTCTCGGTGCCGTCGCCGAGGCGCAGCACCCAGTCGGCGGCATGGCGCACGTGATAGCGCGCTTCCTTCACCGCCTTCTGCGCCACGGCTGCGAGTTCGGCATCCTGCGAATCCTGCAGACCCTGCCAGAGCAGTTCCAGCAGCAGCGCCACCATGAGGTTGCGCACCATCGCCCAGGCGAAGTCGCCGCGTGGCAGTTCGACCAGCGTGGGGTTGAAGTAGTCGCGCTCCTCGCGCAGGAAGGCGAGTTGATCCTCGTCGAAACCACCGCCGAGCTGCCCGGCGCGCGTGAGCACGCCGCGCGCCTGGCCGATCAGGTCCAGCGCCAGGTTGCCGAGCGCGATGTCCTCCTCGAGGACGGGCGCGTGGCCGGTCCATTCGCCGAGGCGCTGGGCGTGGATCAGGCAGAGGTCGCCGAGGCGCAGCAGATAGCGCACGGCGGGGTCTTCGAGCGGGCGGATGGAATCTTGCATGGCGGGTTTGCGAAGGGCGGGTGCCGCGCGTGCCGGCAGCCGCGGGCAGGCTCACATGTGGTCAACTTCGGCGGGCAGCTTGTAGAAGGTCGGGTGGCGGTACACCTTGTCCTCCATCGGGTCGAAGTACATGTCCTTGTCGCCCGGGTCGCTGGCGGTGATCTGGTCCGAGCGCACGACCCAGATGCTGCAGCCCTCCTGGCGCCGGGTGTAGACGTCACGCCCGAGTTCCAGCGCCATGCGCGCATCCGGGGCATGCAGGCTGCCGCAGTGCTTGTGGTCGAGTCCCGCCTTGCTGCGCACGAAGACTTCCCACAGGGGCCACTCGGTCTGGGGGGGATGCGGTTCGCTCATGGTGTCGTTTCCTCGGATCGGTGGAGTCATGCGGCCAGCGGGGTGCTGCGCGCGGCGGCCTTCGCCGCGTGCGCCTGCGCCGCTGCGCGCACCCAGGCGCCGTCTTCCCACGCCTTCACGCGCGCTGCCAGACGCTCGCGGTTGCAGGGGCCGTCGCCTGCGATGACGCGATGGAACTCGTCCCAGTCGATGGGGCCGAAATCGTAGTGATTGCGCTGCTCGTTCCAGGCCAGCTGCGGATCCGGCAGCGATACGCCGAGCAGCTTGGCCTGCTCGACCGTGGCGTCGACGAATTTCTGGCGCAGGTCGTCGTTGGAGATGCGCTTGATGCCCCAGCGCATGCTCTGCGCGCTGTGCGTGCTGGAACTGTCGGGAGGCCCGAACATCATCAGGCTCGGCCACCACCAGCGATTCACCGCGTCCTGCACCATGTCGCGCTGCCGCTGCGTGCCGTCGCGCATCATGGTCAGCAACGCGTCGTAGCCCTGGCGCTGGTGAAAGCTTTCCTCGCGGCAGATGCGGATCATCGCGCGTGCGTACGGCGCATAGGAGCAGCGGCACAGCGGCACCTGGTTCATGATCGCCGCGCCGTCGACCAGCCAGCCGATCACCCCGACGTCGGCCCAGGTCAAGGTCGGGTAGTTGAAGATGGAGCTGTACTTGGCGCGTCCCTGGTGCAGCGCGTCGAGCAGTTCGTCGCGCGAAGTGCCGAGGGTCTCGGCGGCGGCGTAGAGATACAGGCCATGGCCGCCTTCGTCCTGCACCTTGGCCAGCAGAATGGCCTTGCGCTTGAGGGTCGGCGCCCGGGTGATCCAGTTGCCTTCGGGCAGCATGCCGACGATTTCCGAATGCGCATGCTGGCTGATCTGGCGTACCAGGGTCTTGCGGTAGTGATCGGGCATCCAGTCCTTGGCCTCGATGAAGCCGCCGTCGTCGATGCGGGCATCGAAGCGGCGAAGCAGCTCCTGTTCGACGGCGTGGCGCGGAGCCTGGGCGTTTTCCTGTGGACCGAGGTCCATGGCTTGCGTGTACATGGCGGACGATGGGTCGTGAGAGGCATCGGTGCCGGTCTGCGCAGGCTGGGACACCTGCGCCGCCGCACGGAGGCGGGGCCGGGGGCATGGCATGCGGTCGATCGGCAAATTCAACCAACCGGTCGGTCAATGATAGAAGGCGCCATGCAGGGGGCGCAAGGCGCCGTACCCCTGGGCAAACCCGACCCCCGGGTGCGCCGCGCGCGACGGCGCGGCGCAGCGACGCTCAGCGGAAGTACAGCAGCTGGGCCGCCACGCCCAGCAGCACCAGCAGCGCCGCGATGCGCACGTCCCGCGGCAGACGCGGCAGGTTGTCGCGCCGCACCAGCGCGAGTTGCCCGCCGTGCGGTGGTGGGCGATCGGCGCGGCGCTGCAGCAGCAGCCAGGGCAGCGCGAGCAGGCCGGTGATCGCGAACACCACTCCACCCACAACGGCGAAGTGGAATTCCAGCCATCCGGCCAGCTTGGCGGCGAACAGCAATGCGCTGGCGGCGTGCGCGCTGACCAGCGTGCGCAGCGCGGCACTGGCGCCGAAGGACGGGCAGGTCAGGCCGAGCGCGAACAGCGCCAGGATGGGCGAGACCACGTAGGCCATCATCTCCTGCAGGTAGGCCCACAAGCCTGCGAAATGCTGGATGACCGGCGCCCAGGTTCCGGCCGCGAGCGCGAACAGCAGGGTCGCGACGCGCCCGAACAGCGCAAGATGCCGCGTCGAGATGCGGGGAAAGGCCGGGCGCACGAAATCCGCCGACAGCAACGTCGCCGCGGAGTTCAGCGTGGCCGAGCAGGTCGACATCAACGCGGCCAGCAGGCCGGCGAGGATCACCCCCGCCATGCCCGGAGGAGCGAAGCGGGCGACCATCGTGGGCCAGACCTGGTCGGCCTGCTGCAGGTCCGGCAGCAGCGGGATGGCCATTGCGCCGGGCAGGGTCATCAGGAACAGCGGCAGCAGCTTCAGCGCCGCGGCGATCATCGCGCCGCGCGAGGCCGCGGGGAGATCCCTGGCGGCGAGCACGCGCTGGGCGATGTGCTGGTTCAGGTTCCAGTAGTACATGCAGGCCACGGGCACGCCGGTCAGCAGCCCGATCCAGGGCACGCCGGGGTCGTCGCCGGGGCGCAGCAGGTGCAGGTGCTCGGCGGGGACCCGCTGCAGCACCTCGCCCCAGGAGAAACCGAACTTGCCGAACACGATCCACGCCAGCGCGGCCGATCCGAGCAGCAGCACCACGGTCTGCATGACGTCGGTGTAGACCACGGCGCGCAGCCCGCCGGCCGCCGTGTAGGCCGCCGTGAACAGCGCGATGGCCAGCGTGGCGTGCTGCAGTTGCAGGCCCGGCACGAAGGTGCGCAGCACCAGCGAGCCCGCGTACAACGCGCCCGCTGTGTCCACCACCAGCACGAGCAGCAGCGCGGTGCCCGACAGGTACTTGCGCAGCCGGACATCGAAGCGTCGCTCCATGAACTCGGGGATGGTCGAGATGCGCGCGCGCAGCAGCAACGGCAGGATCAGGAAGCTGGAAACCACCAGGGTCAGGCTGGCCATCCACTCGTAGTTGGCCACCGAGATGCCGCTGCGGTAGGCCGCTCCGGGCAGGCCGAGCAGCGTGTCGGAGGACATGTTGGACGAGAACAGCGAGAAGCCCACCGCGAGCGGGCCGAGCGAGCGCCCGGCGAGAAACAGTTCGAGGGACGTGGTCCGGGCACGGGTGGCGCACAGGCCGATCACCGCGGTCAGCGCGAAATACAGGACGATGGCGATGACATCGAGTCGGTGCAGGGCCATGGGGTGTTGCCGTGCGGGCGGTGTTGCCGCGCGGGCGCGCGGCAGGTCTTCGATCGGGCCGTGCAGCGGCGGCTCGTGCACGAGGCGGAGGCGTGATGCCATGGCGCAAGCATGGCGTGTTTGCATCGCGGCTTGATTCCGTCGCGGGACCATGGCGTGATGGATTCCGTGGCCGCGCCCATGACGGAACCGGAACGCTGACGGGAACCGTAACAGCGCCCGCGAACACATACCTCGACAGGGTTGTATGCCCTGATGATCGACGCGTCGGCAGGGATTTTGTCCGGCATGCGCCACGGCGGTTTCGTGATCCTCCGGTGGCGGCAAACCGCCGAAGCAGCGCGAGCATCGCAAGGGCTCGATGACCATTTTGACGCTTATGCCCTGAATAACAGGCCGTTAAAATATCCAATGGAGTATTTTAACGGCCTGTGAAAGGCCGGTTAAATTCCCGGTGATATTTCGTATCGAGGTTTTCGGGGTGGTTCCCTGGTTTACATTGCGCGGCTGCAATGCACCGTCGATGAATATCCTGCGAGGTGCCGACGATATTCCTGCGCCGGCGTGCGCGACAAACCTTTCAAATCCTGCGGGATATTTTCATGCAGCAGTCCCCAAGTGCCGTCACCGGCACGCCGCAGCGGCCGGCGCGCGCCGGCCTGCGCATCGGCGTCACGGTCGCGATCCGGGATGCCGACGACAGCCTGTGGAGCAACGGCATCAAGCAGAACGCGTTGTTCCTGTGCATGGCGTTGCAGGCGGCCGACAACGTGCAGTGGGCCTGCCTGGTCAGCGTCGCAGCGGCGCCGCTCCCCGCGCACCTGCCCTGGGATCGGGACTGGCAACCGCTGTACACCTTCTCGCAGGTGTGCGACGAGCTCGACGTGCTGATCGAACTCGGGGCCCAGGTCGACGCCGCCCAGACCGAGACCCTGAAACGCCGGGGCACGCGACTGGTGTCCTACTGCTGCGGCTCCGAATACATCAGCGCGATGCAGGCCGTGCTGTTCGATCGTCCGCTGTGGCCGGCCGGGCTGTTCATCAACCAGCGCTACGACGCGATCTGGATGGTGCCGCAGGTGGCGCACAACAGTCGCGGGTTCTTCGAGGTGCTGCGCCAACGCCAGGCCGAGGTGGTGCCGCTGGTCTGGGATCCGCTGCTGCTGCAGCAACGTTGCGCCGGTTGCGCTGCCGGCGGGACCTACCGGCCGCGCGACGGCGCGGCGCGTGTGTCCGTGATGGAACCGAACCTGGACGTGGTCAAGTTCTGCCTGTATCCGATCCTGATCGTCGAACAGGCCTACCGCTGCAGCCCCGAGCTGATCCGCCTGCTGCAGGTCACCAACGCGCAGCGATTCGCCTCCGGCAATGCGGATTTCATCGCACTGATGAACCAGCTCGACCTGGTGCGCGACCACAAGGCGACCTTCGTCGGGCGCTTCGAGACGCCGCTGTTCCTGGCCGAGATGAGCGACGCGGTGGTCTCGCACCAGTGGGGCAATCCGCTGAACTACCTCTATCTGGAGGTGTGCTGGCAGGGCTTTCCGCTGCTGCACAACGCCGAGCTGTGCCGCGATCTCGGCTACTACTATCCGGGCAACGACGTGCAGGCGGCAGCGCGCCTGTTGCGCGACGTGCTGGCGGAGCACGACCGCCACTGGCAGGCCTATCGCTCGGCGCAGCGCGCGGCCATCGCGCGCTTCCGGCCCGGGCACCCGCTGCTGGTGCAGCGCTACGCCGGCCTGCTGCGGCAGCTGATGGAGCGGCCGCTGCGCTGAACGCCCGAGGCGCGGCACGGCGCCTGCGCGCCGCGCTTGAACCGCCTTTCAGTCGTGAAGCAGCGCCATTGCCGTGCCGAAGCCGATGAACAGGCCGCCGGTGAGACGCCCGAATGCACGCGCGACGCCGGCGCGGCGCAGCCAGTGCGCGAGTTGCGCGCCGCTGCCGGCATACACCAGATACCAGCTGACCTCGATCACCGCGAAGCTGCCCAGCAGCGTGGCGAACTGGGGCGCCGCGCGGGCCTGCGGGTCGATGAACTGGGGCAGCAGCGCGGCGGCGAACAGGATCGCCTTGGGGTTGCTGCTGGCCACCGCGAAGCCATTGCGGAACAGTCCCCAGGCCGAGGGCCCGGCGCTGCGCGGCAGCGGCTGCGCCGCGCTCGCGCCCGGCTGCGCCGAGTGCGCGCTGCGCCAGGTGCGCACGCCCAGCCATATCAGGTAGGCCGCGCCGGCCAGGCGCAAGCCGTGGAACAGCGCCGGCCAGGCCTGCAGGAACACGCCGAGGCCGGCGGCCGAAATGCTCATCATGAGCAGCAGCGCACTGAGGCAACCGGCCATCGTGGCGACGGCGCGGCGCAGCCCGTGGCGCGCGCCGTGGCTCATCACCAGCAGCATGTTGGGGCCGGGAATGGCGCTGATCACGCTGACCGTGAGCAGGTACAACAGCCAGGTATGCAGTTGCATGACGGAAAGGCGCGGTGCGCCCGTGCGGCGGGACCCGGAAGTATGCCATGCATGCCACAAGCGCGGGCGTCGAGCCTTGATCCCGCTCAAGGACTAAAGTCTACAGTCGAATACAATAGATGTATCCATTGGTGTCCAACATCGCGCCGCCACGTCGAGTCCCGCCATGCATTCGTCGCACGATCTGACCATCGGCCAGCTGGCGCGCAGCGCCGCGCTGGCGCCGGAAACCCTGCGCCATTACGAGCGCCTGGGGCTGATCCAGCCGAGCCGGCGCAGCGATTCCAACTATCGGCTCTACGACCACGCGGCGCTGCGACGCCTGCGGTTCATCCGTCGCGCCCAGGCGCTCGGCTTTTCCTTGCCGGAGATCCGCCAGCTGCTCGGGCTGCACGCCGACGCCGCGGCCGACATGGCGCAGGTGCGTGCCGTCGCCGCCCAGCGCATGGCCGAGATCGACCAGCGCCTGGCCGACCTGCGGCGTCTGCGCGACGGCTTGCAGCAACTCCTGCAGGCCTGCCCCGGCCACGGCCCGGTCAGCGACTGCCCGATTCTCGCCGCGCTCGGCGCGCCGGAGGCTGCGCCATGAGCACGCCTGCGCGGCGCCCCGCGGACGCGCCGGCCGCCGCGGCGGCGCCGCTGTGTGAACTCAGCCTGGACATCGACGGCATGACCTGCGCGTCGTGCAGCGCGCGCGTCGAGGCGGCGCTGAACGCGCTGCCGGGTGTCGAGGCCAGCGTCAACCTGGCCACCGAGCGCGCGCGCCTGCGCTTCGATCCCACGCGCAGCGACGCCGGCGCGCTGGTGCGCACGGTGCGCGCGAGCGGCTACACGCCGCGCACCACGACGCTGCAGCTCGACATCCAGGGCATGACCTGCGCGTCGTGCGTGGCGCGCGTCGAGCGCGCACTGCGCGCGCTGCCCGGGGTGCTGCGCGCCGACGTCAACCTTGCCGCCGAGACCGCCACGGTGGAATTTCTCGCCGCCGGCGTGCGTCTGGCCGATCTGCTCGCCGCGGTGCACGCCGCGGGATACGAGGCCCGCGCGCGTGACGTCGACGCCGCGCGCGGCGCCGCAGACGCCGACGCGCACAAGCAGCGCCTGCTGCGGGTCATGCGGCGCGATGCCTGGCTGGCCGCCGGGCTGGCGCTGGTCGTCGCCGTGCTGTCGATGGGCGGCATGCTGCTGCCCGGGGTGGCCGGGCGGCTCGCCGCGAGCATGCCGGTGCCGCGGCTCGGGGCCGTGATCCAGGGGCTGCTCGCGAGCATCGTGCTGTTCGGCCCGGGCCGGCGCTTCTTCCGCAGCGGCTGGCTGGCCTATCGGCACCTGTCGCCCGACATGAATTCGCTGGTCGCCACCGGCGCCGGCGTGTCCTGGCTGTACAGCATGGTCGCGCTGCTGCTGCCGCAGGCGCTGCCGCAACAGGCTCGCCATGTGTATTTCGATTCGGCGGCGGTGGTCGTCGCCGCAGTGCTGTTCGGCAAGTATCTCGAGCAGCTCGCGAAGGGGCGCGCGTCGCAGGCGATGCGCGCGCTGGCGCGTCTGCAGGCGCGCGACGCGCGGGTACGTCGCGACGGCGAGGAGCGCCAGCTGCCGATCGCCGAGGTACGCGCGGGCGACGAAGTGGTCGTGCGCCCGGGCGAGCGCCTGCCGGTGGACGGCGAGGTGCTCGAGGGCGCCTCGCATGTGGACGAGTCGATGCTCAGCGGCGAGCCGATTCCGGTGCACAAGCAGCCTGGCAGCAGCGTGCGCGCCGGCACGGTGAACCAGCAGGGAAGGCTGGTGGTGCGGGCGGCGTCGGTCGGCGCGGACACCATGCTCGCGCAGATCATCCGCATGGTCGAGCAGGCGCAGGGCGGCAAGCTGCCGATCCAGGGCCTTGCCGACCGCGTGGTGCGCGTGTTCACACCGGTGGTGCTAGGCCTTGCGCTGGCCAGCTTCGCCGCCTGGATGCTGCTGACACCGGCGCCGGCGCTCGGACATGCGCTGCTCGCGGCGGTGGCCGTGCTGGTGGTCGCCTGTCCCTGCGCCATGGGTCTGGCCACGCCAGCGGCGATCATGGTGGGCAGTGGGCGTGCCGCGGAACTCGGCGTGCTGTTCCGCAAGGGCGAGGCGCTGGAGGCGCTGTCGCACGTGGACACGGTGCTGCTCGACAAGACCGGAACACTGACACGGGGCAAGCCACGCCTGACCGCGCTGCTGGCCGTGCCAGGGGTGGACGAGTCCGAGTTGCTGGGCTGGGCGGCCGGCGTCGAGTCGGCTTCCGAGCACCCGCTGGCAGTCGCGGTGGTGACGGCCGCGCGCGAGCGCGGCCTGCATCCGGGGGCGCCGCAGGATTTCGAGGCGCGTGCCGGGCATGGCGCGCAGGCCCGCGTCGGCGGCAGCCTGGTGAGTGTCGGCTCGGCACGCTACCTGGAAGCCACGGGAGTCGACGTGCGGCCGTTGCTGAAGCAGGTCGACGCGCTGCAGCAGGCGGCCGCCACGGTCATCCTGGTGGCACGCGACGGGCGCGCCGTGGGGGTTCTGGGGGTCTCGGATCCGCCACGCGACGAAGCGGTGGCGGTGGTCGCGCAGCTGCGCGCGCGGGGCCTCGCGGTGCACATGGTCACGGGGGATTCGGCGCGCGCCGCGCAGGCCCTGGCGGGCAGCGTGGGCATCGCGGCCCTGCACGCCGAGGTGCTGCCGCAGGGCAAGGCCGAGGTCGTGCGCGGCCTGCAGCAGCAGGGGCGCCGCGTGCTGTTCGTGGGCGACGGCATCAACGACGCGCCGGCGCTGGCGCAGGCCGACGTCGGCATGGCACTGGCCAGCGGCACCGATATCGCCATGGAGGCGGCGGATGTCACGCTTACCCGTGGCGACCTGGGGGCCTTGGTCGACGCGTTGCAGGCGGCGGCACGAACCATGCGTACCATTCGCGGCAACCTGTTCTGGGCCTTCGGCTACAACGTGCTGCTGATTCCCGTGGCCGCCGGCGCCGGCGCACCCTGGGGGCTGCACATGAGCCCGATGCTCGCCGGCATCGCGATGGGCCTGTCCTCCGTGTTCGTGCTGGGCAACAGCCTGCGCCTGCGGCGCCTGCGTGCCTGGCCGGGCGCGCCGCACACCACGTCACCCGCCGTCGCGCCCGCCGAGCCGACGGCGTCGCCCGAATCCACTTCATCTCAACCACCTTCGAGGAGTTCCAGCATGTCGCAGACCACCACCCTGATGATCGAAGGCATGAGCTGCCAGCATTGCGTGGCCAACGTCACGAAGGCGCTGCAGGGTGTCGCCGGCGTGGACGCGGCGGAGGTCAGCCTCGACGACGCGCATGCCCTGGTGCGCGGCAGCGCGGGCCAGGAGGATCTGCTGCAGGCCGTGCAGCGCGCCGGCTACGTCGCCACCGTGGTGCCGGCCTGAGCGGTGGCGTGCCGGCTCAGCCGGCGGGCGCCGCGACGCCGCGCAGGTCGGCCACCGGCTGTTCGCCGAAACGCTCGTCCAGCAGGTAGGCGACGAGCCTGCGCGCGCAGTCCGCCGGCGCGCTGAGCTGCCCCTCGCGATGCAGGTCGCGGAAGCGCTCGCGCAGCGGGAAACGCGCCGCGTCGACACTGCGCAGCGCGGCCTGCATGGCGGTGTCGATCACGCCGGGGGCGAGGCTGCAGATGCGCAGCCCCGGCACCTGATCCAGCATGACCGCGCGCGCGTGCTGGTCGAGCGCGGCCTTGGTCGCGCAGTACACGCTCCAGCCAGCGTAGGGCGTGCGCGCCGCGCCGCTGGAGACATGCAGGATGCGCCGCTGCTGGCCGGCGGCGGCGATGCCCGCGAGCGCCGCGCTGAGCATCAGCGGCGCGGCCACGTTCAGGCTCACCGCATGCGCCACCGCCAGCGTGTCCTGCAACGGCGGCGGCCCCATCGGCTCGAGCATGGCGGCGTTGTTGACCAGCAGCACCTGGTGGCGTCCGATCACCCAGTTCGCCATGCGCGGTCCGGCCAGCCACGCGCGCAGCGCATCGAGATCGCGCAGATCCAGCGCGACCTCGTCGAACAGCCCCGTGGGCGCGCCGGCAGGCGTGCCGACGACGCCGCGTGACAGGCCCAGCGTGGGAATGCCGCGGTGCAGCAGTTCGGCGACGATGGCGGCGCCGAGGCCTCGGGAATGTCCGGTGACGATCGCACAGGTCTGCATGCGTGGGGTTCTCCTGGCAACGTGACAAGGTGGCTGCCGGCGCGGCCCGCGCCTTGCAGCCCGGGGCCGATTGTGCCTGCGCCGGCGCCCGCGCGTCAGGCGGAAGCGCCGGGTTGCAGCATGAACACCGCGGCGGCCGCCGAGCCCTGCACGGTCAGCGCCCAGAAGTCCTCGCGCAGTTCGTCGCTGGCCATGTGCAGTTCGACCTCCAGAGCCGGGCGCGCCAGGGGTTCGTCGAGCCAGCGCCGCACCAGCGCGTACAGGTCGGCGTGCCGCTGCAGCAGTTGCTGGAACTGGGCCTGGTGGCGCCAGCGCCCGGCATGATGCTGGCACCACTGTCCGAGCGGCGTGCGCAGGTGGGCGTCGGGCTGGCGCAGCGCCGCCGCGCTGTCCGCGTCCAGCGCCCCCTGCAGCAGCTGGCGCAGCATGGTGCCGACCGAGACGATGGCCTCGATGCCGTCCGGCCCGAGTGCGCTGCCCCTGCCCAGATCGGCGCTCCAGCCGAGGCGCTGCGGCCACTCGGCGATCCATTCGGGCAGGTCCTCGGCCGGCATCGGTCGTGCGATCGCGTAGCCCTGCAGGTAGCGGCAGCCCATGGCCACCAGCACGCGTGCCAGCTCGGGAGTCTCGACGCCCTCGGCCACCACGCGCACGCCCATGAGCTGGGCCGTGCGCAGGATGCCGTAGGCGATGCTCAGGTCGCGCGCGTCATGCAGCAGGTCCTTGACGAAGCGGCGCTCGATCTTCAGCGTCGACACGGCCAGCCCCTGCAGGTGGGTCAGCGAGGCACTGCCGGTGCCGAAATCGTCGAGGCTGACCTGCACGCCAAGGGCGTGGCATTCCTCGATGCGTCGACGTGTGGCCTCGCCGTCCAGCAGGGTGCCATGTTCGGTCAGCTCGAGGCTGAGGCTGGAAGGGCGCATGCGCGGGTGCCGCGCCAGCAGTTCGCGCACGTCGTCGACGAAGTGCGCGCCGAGGAAGTGGCGCGGGCTGATGTTCACGCTCATGCCGAGGTCAAGGCCGGCGAGTTGCCAGCGCTGGATGCAGCGCGCCGCCTGCTCGAGGACCCAGCGCCCCACCGGAACGGCCACGCGCGGCTCGTCGAGCACATGCTCGAAGGCCCCCGCGGTGTGCAGGCGCGCGTCGCCGTCGAGCAGCCGCAGCAAGCCTTCCACCTGATGCACCGAGGCCTCGCCGTCGCGCTGCCGCGGCACGCCGAGTATCGGCTGTACGTGCAACTGCAGCCGGTCGTGCTGCAGCGCCTGCTCGATCGCCGTCAGCCAGCCCTGACGGGCTTCGACATCGGCCTGCATGGTCTGGTCGAACAGGCAGGCCTGGTTGCGACCACGCGCCTTCGCCGCGTACAGCGCGATGTCCGCCTGGCGCAGCAGGGTCTGCGCGTCCTCGCCCTGGGTGCGCAGGGCCAGGCCCAGCGAGATGCGTGCCGACAGCGACTGCCCCTCGATCTCGATGGGTGCACGCAGCGCGCCCATGACGCGCTCGGCGATGCGCTGCACACGCTGCGTGTCCTTGCCCACCGGCAGCAGCAGCGCGAACTCGTCGCCTCCGATGCGCGCGAGCACGTCGGCGCCGCGGCCCTGCCGGGACTGATGCGAGAGGCGCAGCGCGCCGCGCAGGCGGGCCGCGACCTCGACCAGCAGCGCATCGCCCGCCGCATGCCCGAAGCGGTCGTTGATGGATTTGAAATCGTCGAGGTCGGCGATGCCCAGCGCGACGTCCTCGCGCTGCTCCAGCGTGCGTGCCAGCACCTCCTCGAAGGTGCCGCGGTTGCTCAGCCCGGTGAGCGAGTCGCGCTCCGCGAGTTCGCGGATCCGCTGCTCCTGCAGCTTGCGCTCGGTGACATCCTGGATGGTCCACAGCGCGCCGGCCGAATCGCCGCGGGCATCGTGCAGCGGCGTGTAGTGGCGCAGGAAAATGCGCCCGTCGTTCAGCCAGACCTCCTCGACCGCCGGCCGATGCTCGCGGAACAGGATGGTCACCTGGTTGAGCGCATCGCTGCCGCCGGCGTGCAGCGGCGCCACCTGTTCCCAGACCGCGCGCCACGACTTGCCGATGAGATCGCGCGGCGATCCGGCAAGCCGCAGCAGCCGCGCGAAGCCTTCGTTGCAGTACTGCGCCACGCCGGTCTGGTTGAACACGATCAAGCCGACCGGCAGGTTGTCCAGGACCTGCGTGAACAGTCCCGAGTCCTTGCGCTGCGCCTCCCGCGCCTCCTCGCTGCGCAGCAGCAGCGAGCGTGCCCGGGACAGCCAGTCGCGCTGCATCATCAGGTCGCGCGCCAGCAGCACGACCAGGATCATGGCCAGGCCGAGCGCTCCTCCCAGCGGCAGGCGCACGCGATGCCACCATGCCGCGGCCACGGCATCGCGCGGCGTGACCACGAAGGCCGTGAGCCCGTAGCCGGCGAGCGAGTGCAGCGCGCCGATATAGCTGCGCCCGCTCGGGTCGCCATCCTCGGTGCCCTCGGCGAAACGGCGGCTTCGCGCCGGGCCCGCCCGCAGCGCACGCGCCACGAGGCCATCGTGGCGGTGCGTGAAAAACCTGGCGCCCTCGCGCGTCGCCGGCATCGGCCAGCGCCCCAGCAGATAGCCCTGGTCGTCGATCACACCGAACGTCAGCTGCAGGTTGCTGTCGTAGGGGCGCAATGCGCGATACAGCCGGTTCTGCTTGCGCTGGTCCAGTTCGCCCGACAGCAGGAAGCCGGGCTGGTCGCCGCGGGCGGCCTGCGCCCATGCCAGCGGCAGCATCAGGCGCGTGCCGCCGGCGTCGGCCCGCGGGCGCCCCAGTTGCAGCGACCCGGGGTGTCTGCGCGCCGCATCGAGCAGCCCGCGCAGGTCGGCGCCGGGCGGCCCGCTCGGCGGCGCGCCGCAACCGGGAACGTCCAGCGGCCTGCCCTGCCAGTCGAGCAGCGCCAGGCGCGCGACATCGGGCTCGCTGCGGCAAAAATCGAGCAGGGCCTGCGGCGCTCCGCCCGCGACAGTCGTCTGCAAGGCGTGGGCGCGAATCCTGGCCGACAGAAACGCCAGGCCCGTGGCGTACTGGTTCAGCTGGTTCTGCACCGCAACCTGCACGATTTGCGCGGTTTCGGCGAGTTCGGCCCGTTCATTTCGCAACTGCTGACCCCACGACGCCACCAGGAACCAGCTCGTGATGATGGCCAGCGTGAGCAGGACCGCGGCGAACAGCAGCAGGCTCTGGCGGCGCACCCGCTGGTCGTCGAGCAGGGGAGTGGGGGGCGGGGGTGTCATGGGCACGGAGCGTAATCTACGATAGTGTCCCGTCGCGCAGATTCTTGGCATTTCGTTCGGGGGCCTGCGGGAGCGATCGTCGGCCGCCCGCACACCCGATGCCGGGCGGCTCCAGTCTGGCTGCGCAGAAAGTCAGAAAGCGGAAGAAATCGTGAAATCTTTCACAGATCACGATCGCCTGCTTGTTTACACTCGCCCGACCCGGGCGGGATCTGCTCGACACGTGTCGTGCCGCCGCCGTGCCGATCCCACCGCCCAGCATGTCCCGACCCGACCCCCAGCCCACCGCCGTGCGACCCCAAGTGGACTGGCTCGATCTGCTGCCCGCGCCGGTGGTGCTCGTGGTGCGCGAGCGCCTGCGCTATGTCAACGCGGCTGCCGTGGCCCTGCTGCATGCACCGTCCGCCGCCGCGCTTCTGGGACGCCAGGTGCAGGAGTTCCTGCACCCCCTGGACTCGCACCGCATCCTGGCGCGCATCCAGCGTGCGCAATCGGGTGCCGGGGAGAATCCGCCGACCAGCATGCGCCTGTTCGATTGCCGCGGCACCGAGCGCACCCTGGTGATCACGAGCAAGCCGCTGGTCGTCGACGGCGAACCGGGCGTGCTGGCCGCCTTCGTGGACATGACCGAACGCGCGGCCATGGAGCAGCGCCTGCGTCGCACGGACGAGGATTTCCGGCGCATCATGGACACCATGCAGGACGTGTTCTATCGCACCGACGCGCAAGGCATCACGCGCTACGTGTGTCCGGCCGTGAAGAACGTGCTGGGCTACAGCGCCGAGGAGATCATCGGTCTGCCGGCCGCCGCGTTCTACCCGGACCCCGCCGAGCGCGACGCGCTGGTGGCGGCGATCCGCGCGCACGGCTTCGTGCGCGATTTTCCCGGGCGCATGCGGCGCAAGGACGGTGCGATCATCGACATCTCGATCAGCACCCAGGCGCTGCGCGACGAGCGTGGCGAGTACGCCGGGGTCGAGGGCATCTGGCGCGACATCACCGAGCGCAAGGCGATGGAACGCGAACTCGAGCGCCTGGCGAGCCACGATCACCTCACCGGGCTGCTCGGTCGGCGGCGCATTCTCGAGATTCTCGACCAGGAACTCGAACTCCGCCGCGACCGTCGCGGGTATGTGCCACTGTCCATCCTGCTGCTGGACCTGGATCATTTCAAACAGGTCAACGACACCTTCGGGCATGCCGGCGGCGACCAGGTGCTGCGCCAGTTCGTCGCCACGGTGCATGATTCGCGTCGCGGCGAGGACCAGTTCGGGCGCCTGGGCGGCGAGGAATTCCTGCTCATGCTGCGCGGCGCCGACGCTGGCGGCGCACGCCAGCTTGCCGAGCGCATTCGCCGCGCGGTGCAGGACAGCAGCTACAGCATCGATGCACAATCCGGCGTACGGGTTACAGTAAGCATAGGATGCGCCCATGCATGCGCCGAGGATCGACGCAGCGGGGATCTGCTGGAGCGCGCGGACCGCGCGCTCTACGAAGCCAAGCGCCTGGGACGCAACCGCGTTTCGCCCTGAGCGGGGCCGCGCGGCGGAATGCCGGAGCGGGGCGGCGGCAGGCGCAAGGGACGACCATCGGGCAGGCGGCGGGGATGGACAGGACAGAGAACACGATCGAGCAGGGCGGCGCGGGCGCTCGGCGGGGCGACTCGAGCCTTGCCGGGCAGGCGCGGCAGGGCGGGAAGAACTCCCGCTTCGGTTCGCCTGCGCACGACCCGCTCAGGCTGCGCATCCAGGTCGAGGCGCTGCTGCTCGATCCGCGCGGACATTTCCGCCCGCGCACGCTGACCTTGCAGACCCCGGGCGGCGACGAAATGCTGGTGGTGCAGGTGGGCGAACAGCAGGACGGCACGCTGAGCATCGTCACCCCCGAGCCGCTCGCGCCCGGCGAGCGCTTTCGCGTCCTTCCGCTGGATGCCGCACCCACGCAACCGGGCAGGCGCTGCACGCTGCGCGTCTGCCGGCCCGGCCATCGCCCCGGCGACGCCGCCCTGGACTGCTGGATCAGCGAACTCGAGCCGGTCTCGGAGCCGGGCGTGGAGGCCTGCGCGCACGACCCGGAGCCGCTGTCCCTGCTGCCCCTGGATGCGCCGCCGCGCTCGCACGGAGCCTGAAGACGTGTTGCGCGGCTGGTTCGGATTGCGCCCGAGTACACGCCTCGTGGCCTTGCAGGCGGTGCTGGGAAGCACCCATGACCTGTTCGTCGGTCTGGGCGAATTGCGCGCCCGCGAGTTCCTCGGACACACCGTCAACCGGCTTGCGCACAGCGCCGCGGCAGCTTCGGGGCTGGTCGCGCGCAGCGACAGCAGTTCGCTGCTGGTGTTGTTCGAGCAGGCGGAGCAGGCGCTGCGCACCGCCTGCCTGTTGCGTGAGGAACTGCGCGCCTGGTGCCTCAACGTGGATGCGCAGTTCGACCTGCCGATCGACGTCGGCCTGAGCAGCGGGACCGTGCTGTGCCGCCCGCCGGCCTTCGAGGGCGAGACCCTGCTGCGCGCCTCCACGCTGGCCGCCGCGGCGCACGGCGGCGAGATCCTGATGGATCAGGGAGTGCTGGCGGCGCTGCCGCCCGAACTTGCCGCGCGGGTCCAGCGCAGCGTGCCGCCGCCCGGCTTCGCGCATGTCGGAACGGCGTGGAGCTTCGTCTACGACGACACGTCGCTGCCGCGGGCGGCCGATCCGCTGTGGCTGAACCTGCGCAGCCCGGACGGCCGGATCCACCTGAGCTTCACCCCGGAGCGGCCGATCCGCATCGGCCGCGACGCACGCTCCGACGTCGTCATCGAGCACCCGGCGATTTCGCGCCAGCACGCCGTCATCATCTGGCGCAACGGCAGTTACATGCTCGCCGACATGAGCCGCAACGGCACCTGGGTACGCCATCAGGCGGCGTCGCAGCCGGTGCTGTTGCACCGCGCGGTGTGCCTGCTGGCCAGCACCGGGTCGCTGAATCTGGGGCGCCGCGCGCTGGCGTGGCGCGCGCCGGATCTGCTGTTCAGCGTCACGCCGCCGCCGCAGTTCAACGCCGGTTGAGGCCGGCGCCGGGGCGCTGGCGCGCCGGCCCCGGGGTGAGGATTTTCCCGGGGGAGGCATTATGCTACGCGGTTACGGTGCGTTCCCGCCGGCATGCCCGATGCGGGGCCGGAGCGCGGTGTCTCCCCAGCTTGTGCCCCGATGTCCTTTCAACGCGGTCGACTGAAGGAATTCTCCAGCGAACTCACGCTGCTGCAGCGATTCGCGGACACCGTGGTGATCATCGTCTCGGCCCTGCTGGCCGCGTGGATTCGCTTCGACAGCGTCCGCTTGAGCCAGACGCAGGCGGTCAGCCTGGTCATCGCGCTGCTGCTCGCCCATTTCGCGTTTGCCGAACTCGGCTTGTACCGCTCGTGGCGCAGCGGCAAGCTGGCGCGGGAGGTCGGCCTGCTGTGGACGGGATGGGGCATCACCTTCCTCGTGCTCACCGGACTGCTGTTCGCGCTCAAGATGGGGGCCGAGTATTCACGACTCTGGGTCGCCACCTGGTTCAGCCTGGCCGCCGCACTGCTCGCGCTGTCGCACGTGATGCTGCGATCCGGGCTGCGCGCGCTGCGCCGGCACGGCTTCAACCTGCGCAGCGTGTGCCTGGTGGGCGACGGCGACGCAGCGCTTCGCCTGCGCTCGCTGGTGGATGCACGCGGGGATCTCGGGTACCGGATCTCGGCATGGTTCGGCGTGCACGAGCCCCCGGCGCAGACGCTCGCCGGCCGCGTCGGCATGCTGGAGGATCTGGAGACCTACGCGAGCGAGTGCGAGGTGGACGAAGTCTGGGTGGCGATGCCGCTGCGGGACGAGCAGTACCTGCGCAGGACCTTCGAGGCCCTGCGCCACAGCACGGCGAACATCCGCTACGCGCCGGACCTGTACGGCTACGAGTTGCTCAACCATGCGGCTTCGGAAGTCGGCGGCGTGACCATGCTCGACTTGTCGGTCTCGCCGATGGACGGAGTCAACAGGCTGCTCAAGCGCACCGAAGACCTGCTGCTGGGCAGCCTGCTGCTACTGATCGCCAGCCCGTTGATGCTGGCCATTGCGCTGGGCGTGAAGCTGGAGTCGCGCGGGCCGGCGCTGTTCAGGCAACGCCGCATCGGCTGGTCGGGCCGCGAGTTCGTCATCTACAAGTTCCGCAGCATGCGTGAACATGCCATCGCGCAGCCGGGTCGACTGGAGCAGGCCACGCGCGATGACCCGCGCATCACGCGTTTCGGGCGCTTCCTGCGGCGCACCAGCCTGGACGAGCTTCCGCAGCTGATCAACGTGCTGCAGGGACGCATGTCCCTGGTCGGCCCGCGACCGCATGCGGTCGAGCACCACCAGCTGTACATCGATCAGGTGCCGAGCTACGCGTCGCGGCACATGGTCAAACCGGGGATCACCGGCTACGCGCAGATATCCGGCTATCGCGGAGAAACCGACACCCCGGAGAAGATGCGGCGCCGTGTCGAGTACGACATGCTCTACATCCAGCACTGGTCGCTGGCCCTGGATATCAAGATTCTTGCTCTGACGTTATTCAAGGGTTTGGTGCACAAGAATGCGTACTGAAGCGGCATCGGCGCCGGGCGCGCTGCGCGTAGCATTGGTCATCCCGGTGCGCAACGCAGGCAGGGATTGGCCGCGCATTGCCGCGGCAGTGCGTGCGCAGTCGCGGCAACCGGACCACGTCCTGGTGGTGGATTCGGCTTCCACCGACGACAGCGCGCGCATTGCGCGGGAGCATGGCTTCGAGGTGCTGGGCATACCGGTCGAGGACTTCGACCACGGGGGCACCCGGCAGATGGCGGCACTGCGTTGCCGGGATTTCGATGTGCTGGTCTATCTCACGCAGGACGCCGAATTGGCCGACCCCGAATCCCTGATGCTGCTGCTGCGAGCCTTCGACGACCCACAGGTGGGCGCGGCCTACGGGCGGCAGTTGCCGCGGCGCGGCGCGGGCCCGATCGAGGCTCATGCGCGCTTGTTCAATTACCCCGCACGCAGCCGGCATTGCAGGCTCGCCGACGCCGCCACGCTGGGTCTGAAGGCCGCCTTCGCATCGAATTCGTACTGCGCCTGGCGCACGCAACATCTGCTCGCCGCCGGAGGTTTCCCGCAACGCCTGATCCTCGCCGAGGACATGGTGGCCGCGGCGCGCATGCTCCAGGCGGGCAAGGTCGTGGCCTATGTGGCAGAGTCCCGCGTGCTTCACTCCCACGCGTACAGCGTGCTGCAGGAGTTCAGGCGCTACTTCGACATCGGGGTGTTGCACAGCGATCAGCGATGGCTGCTGGACGCCTTCGGCAAGCCGGAGGGGGAGGGCCTGCGCTTCGTGCTGTCGGAATGGCGCTACCTCGGCCGAACAGCCCCGTGGCGCATCCCCGAGGCATTCCTGCGCACGCTGTGCAAGTACCTCGGTTACAAGGCTGGGCGGCATTCCGCGAGTCTTCCGGCAGCCTGGCGCGTGCGCATGAGCATGCATTCGAATTACTGGAGCGCCGCGCGTCCGCAGCGCTGAAAGACCAACCCCGTGCGGCCGTGTGCATGCGCCGGCCTTTCCAAACGAGAGACAATGCCTGCTGCTACACGCAGGCGTATTTTCCGATCGGCCTATGTCCTCTATCGTCGTCGCGGTTCGAGATCTTCTCCAAAGCCTCAGGGCGTGGCGCCTCTGGAGCTTGCTGGGGTGGCTGGAGATTCGCCAGCGCTATGCCCGTTCGAAACTTGGGCCGTTCTGGCTGACCATCAGCATGGGGGTCCTGGTCGGAACCATGGGGGTGGTCTACGGGACGCTGTTCGGGCAAAAGATCGGGAACTATCTGCCGATGGTCGCGATCGGCCTGGTGCTGTGGTCCCTGTTCGCCGGCATCGTCAGCGAGGGCAGTAACGCGTATATCGCCAGCGGCAATTACATCCGGCAGGTCCATACGCCCCGCCTGATCTACGTGCTCCAGGTCGTGTGGCGGAATTTCGTCATCTTCCTGCACAATTTCGCTATCGTGCTGGTCATTCTTGTCCTGTTCGGTGTGAAGCGTTGGGAGGTGTTGCCGCTGTTCGTACCGGGCCTCCTGCTGTTTTTGCTGAATGCGGCCTGGATGGCGGCGTTCGTCGGCCTCTTTTCGGCCCGCTTCCGTGATTTGCCACAGATCGTCGCGGCACTGTTGCAGGTGGCCTTCTACGTCACGCCGATCCTGTTCAGCGGAACCATGCTGACCGGCAAGCATCACTGGATCGTCGAGTACAACCCGCTGGCCTATCTCATCGACATTTCCCGGGAACCCTTGCTCGGGCAGGCGCCACCCTGGTCGACATGGGCGTTTGCGCTGGGCATGTGCGTGGTCGGCTGGATCCTGGCGCTCGGAGCCACGGGGAAGTACCACAAGCGAATTCCCTACTGGATTTGAGCTTGAGTCCCGTCGGCCCCGTTTTCGCACTTCGCATCGCATGCCCGCGCGCGGTGCGTACCTGCGTCATGTTCGCGGTGCCCGACGGTGGCGACGAAGCCGGGCCGAATTCCCCATACGGCCCATGCGGGCCATGGATGATCAACCCATGACGGCAAGCATTCAATTACAGGGCGTCCACCTCGATCTCCCCATCTTCGATGTGTCCGCGCAGTCCCTGAAAAAGCGTGTGATGCGCATGGGCAGGCGCAACAGGATCGCCGAAGACAACGCCGGTGTCGTCATCGTGCGCGCCATCGACGATCTGAACATCCGTCTGCAGACCGGTGATCGCCTGGGCCTGATCGGCCAGAATGGCGCGGGCAAGAGCACCCTTCTGCGCGTGATGGCCGGGATCTATCCACCCACGGCCGGCCGGGTGATCGTCGAGGGCAAGGCGGTGCCGCTGCTCGATATCGGCCTCGGCATGGACGATCAATCAACCGGTCGCCAGAACATCCGCTTGCGCGCGTTGCTGCTCGGCATGAGCGACCGCGAGATCCGCGACAAGGCCGAGGAGATCGCCGAGTTCACGGAACTCGGCGATTACCTGGATTTGCCGCTGCGAACCTACTCCAGCGGCATGAGGCTGCGCCTGGCATTCGCGGTTTCCACGGCGGTGGAGGCGCAGATTCTCCTGCTCGACGAAGTTCTCGGTGTGGGCGACGCAGGTTTTCAGGAAAAGGCGAACGCCAGGCTCGCGCAGCTCCACGAGCGTGCCGAGATCGTCGTGCTGGCCATTCACAACAGCGGGGTCATCCGCGAGCAGTGCAACAAGGCGCTGTGGATGGAGCGAGGCCGGCCCCGCATGTTCGGCGACGTCGACGAGGTCGTGGACGCGTACGAGGCATCGAGCTGAAGCGCGACGACCTGCCGGGCGCCGGTTGTTCCACGCGGAGTCCACCGCAGGTCGCGCAGCGTCGACGCGGGCGGCCGGGCCTTGTCCCGGCTCACGGGTACGCAAACAGGGTCGGGCCCTTTCACGGCGGGAACGCGCCGTCGCTGCGCCACGCCGCGACGGCGAGTCCGGCGGTTCGCACCAGTCCCTGTTTCGCATCGCGCAGGCGCCAGACGCCCAACAACCGCCTCGACAGTCGGCGGCTGCCCAGCAGGCTCACGGCGTCCAGTTGCTGCCGCAGGGAGACGGACAGGGATGCGCCGTACCGATGGCTGAAAGCAAGCGACTGCCGCGCCAGCGGGCCGACCACGTCCCGCGCGCCCCGTACGGTCAAGACGGCGACAGCACGCCGCACAATATGCGACAGGCCCCAGCGCTTCGCGCCGATCGTGTTGCCGCCGTGTTGCCGATACAGAACCAGCGCAGCCGGCAGCACAATCTTGCGGCCGAATGCCTGGGCGACCAGAGCCAGCCACCAGTCGTGCATCACGGCGGCGGGGTCGATCGGCAGCGCCAGCCGTGCCAGGCTGCGGTTCAGCGCGCAGGCGCAGCCGGTTGCCGTGTTCTGCAGAAGCAGCGAGGCGAAGCTGTGCTGCGGGAAGGAGAATCCCTGGTAGCGAAAAAAACTCGGCGCCATCATGGCAGCGTTTTCGTCCACGACGACGAGGTCGGAATGGATGAGCATCGGACATTCCTCGCCGAAGCGGGCCTCCGCGTCGCGCAGGGCCTCGAGCATCACCCGCGCCTTTTCCGGAACCCACAGATCGTCCTGATCCGCAAGAAAGATGTACGGATGATCCAGGGCGTGCCGCAGAGTCTCCGAGAAGCTCGCGCAGGCCCCCAGCTGGCGTTCGCCCGGCAGCCATTCCAGCGGCAGACCCAGAGCCTGTGCCGCCGCCGTGGCGAGTTCCCTGGTGGCGTCGGTGGAACCGTCGTCCCGCGCGATGATCTTCTGCGGCCGGATGCTCTGCCGGGCGATGGATTCGAGCAGGGCCTGCACGTGACGTGCCCCGTTGTAGGTCGCGAGCACCACTGCGTAGTTCATGGCCTGCCCTCGTTGCGGGGGCGAGCCTCGCACATCGCCCAGGGGTGCGTCCAGACGGCGGGCGTCGGTGGGCGCAGCCAACGAAGGCCAGGACGCGCAGCCCGCCGCTCAGGGGAGTGCAACCTGCGCGCAGGCTCCGCGTGCCGAGGACGAAGGATCGCGCCTGCCTCAGGCATGGCTGAGATCTTCGTCCGAGGCTTCGGCAAAGGCATAGGAAGAGGACTCACTCAGCACGATGTCATCCGGCGCCGCGGAGGAGGCCAGGGCGTAGCCCTCGGACCACGCCAGCATGGCGAAGCAGCGCTCGATGGCATGCGCCATCGTGCCATCGACCTGCCCGGCCTCCGCTTCGAAGTCGTGCTCGGAAAGCTGCAGTTGCACCAGCTTGCGCAGCGCCTGCGGGCGAACGTAGAACATGGATCCTGCAACGAACAACTCGCCGTGCAGATCGGTGATGGGCAGTTCCATGCGTTCACACAGTCCCGCCACGTTGGCGGCATTCTTGCCCCAGTAACGCGACAGGCTCAGACAATGTCCGGACGGGCCGATCACCCCGAGGTCGGGGTGGCGCTGAAAGGCTTCGAGCATGCGGACTGCAGCGACCGGATCGGCGAGCGTGTTCACGAGTTCCATGCGCCAATGCTCGCCGTCCTGGCGATGCAGGGAGCGCTTGGTGTGAAGCTTGAGAATGATCTCGTCGTCGAAGCCGCCGCGTGCGAGCACCTTCAGGAAGGGCAGAATATCTCTGCCGCGGTTGGCCACCACGATGATCTCGGCCTGCATCCTCGCGCCGCCCAGGATTTCCCGCACGGTGTCGACCTTGTCCTGCGGCGTGGTGACGATCAGGCGCCAGGGCACGCTCCACTGACCGATGCGTTGAAGGATCTCGGCCAGCAGTTCCGGATAGAACGCATGCACGATCACGCAGATGCGTTTCGGCGTGCCTCCCGCGGCGCCGGCATCCGGCAGGCAGACGGCCTGGCGGTGGGCTCGCAGGTAGCCATAGCCGAATCGACGGTCGGGCTCGAGGTGGGCGCCCTCGGCCCATTCGTTCCACGCGTTCACGAACACCACGCTCTCGCCGCTGACGGGATGGGCGCGCGCGCTGCGTCCCATCTGGCGCAGCCAGGCACGGTAGATCGCGGGGTTGGATCCATGCACCGTGAAGCCGCGCCCCGGCTTTCGCGCTTCGTTGTCCCAGCCCGGCATGACGCCGCGAAAGCAGGGCATATGCGTGGGTTTGCCCGTCACCGAGCGCTGCACGATCTCCTCGTAGTCAACGACGTAGCCCGCATATCCCGGTGCGACGATCGGAAGATTTCGATTCCGCGGCGGCAGGCCGCTTGCGATCCGGTGCGGCGGAAAATCCACCGCGGCATCCACGCCGAGGGTCGGGGCGAGATGTTCTTCGTGGCGCACCGCTGCGACGAAGATCTCGCCGAGGCCGGCGTTTCTGCAGATCTCGCGCCAGCGCCGGATCATCTCGGCGACGG
This sequence comes from Pseudomonadota bacterium, assembly GCA_021815805.1. Taxonomy (GTDB): domain Bacteria; phylum Pseudomonadota; class Gammaproteobacteria; order Burkholderiales; family Burkholderiaceae_C; genus Thiomonas_A. Next base: position 44,061 of record JAKAZQ010000024.1, read on the forward strand.
CCGGAATCTCGTGAAGGCGGTAGATGACGATCAGCGGCCGGCCTCCGATGCGCAGGTAGTTCGGGCACCGCAGGTACTGGAGCATGTCCTCGATCGGTCCGGGGCCACCTCGTTCGTCGTATTCCTGGGCCATCAGGACATGGGTGTCCAGGCCGTCCCAGCGGCGGGTCCAGTTCTCGTTGGCCCAGCATATGCAGAAGGGAAAGGATTTCTCGATTTCCGCGAACAGGTCGAGCGGCGCGTTCAGCAGGCGTTTTCCGGCGAACCAGTAGTAGTAGATGCAAAAACCCTCGACGCCGCCGAAGCGCGCCAGCTCGATCTGGCGCTGAATGGTCGAAGCCTGTCGTAGATCATAAAACCCGAGATCGCCGGGCAGATGCGGCTGATAATGACCGACGAACTGGGGAACCGCCTTTGTCACATTCGTCCACTCCGTGAATCCCGGGCCCCACCATGCATCGTTCTCCGGGATCGGGTGGAATTGCGGAAGATAGAAGGCGATGCTGCGCACCGAGGGCTTTCGGTCCGGCTGTGGCGGAAAACGCAGGGGCGCCACGGCGCAGGCATTCCTCTCGACGGATCTGTGCAGAATCTGGGCCGCATAGCTGCGCAAGGTCGCATCCCCGGAGCTCGGGCGCAGGTCGACGTCGTCGCCGTCGCCTTCCGGCCGGCCTTCGGTGGCAAGCCATTGATGGTAGACATTGGTATGGCGAAACAGCCGCGGGAAGCGCTGGAACAACGTGCGTTTGATGGATCTTTTCGCGGCCCTGGGGATCGGAAGCCGGCGATAAATGAGACGCATTAGGGACATGGCCGCGTAAAACAGTTGGTCAAGGCATCGGTTGCGGCGCCGGCCTGCGCCCTTCGCAGCTTCTGCCGGAACGGCAAGGAAAAGCCGCATTCTATAGCGATGGGACGGCGCGCCGCGACCTTGCTTTCGGCCCTCGGCAGGCATCTGGCGCTTGCGCATCGGGCCTGCTGGGGCCGCCCACCCGATGCAGCACAAAGCCTGCAGGCGGCGGTGACCGAAGCTTCTCGTCGGACCCTGCACCGCGACGCGCCCGTTCGAGGCTGCGGGCCCGGCGCCGCTCGCCCGACAGGGTGCGCGAGGCAGGGCAGGAAAGCCCGGTTCGTTACGACAGTGAGGCCGGACGAGAAAACATCAGGCGCCACGGTGCGAATTGGCGCAAAAAGCTCCTCGCACGCTCCACGGCGTGCATGCTGGGATGCTCGACCCACGAGAAACTGATCTGGCCGAGACAGACCAGAAGAATCGCGGCGGGAATCGCCAGGCCCCAGTGCTGGCGCAGCGTCTGGGTGGCGCCGGAGGCGTGGAAAAAAGCGTAGAGCACGAGTCCCTGCAGCAGATACAGGCTGTAGGAAATCTCGCCCAGTTTGCGCAGTGTGACGGTGGTCAGCACGCCGAACATCGAATTGCCTGCGGCGATGGGCAGGAAGGCTGCGCCGTACAGCAGCGCGGCCCGCGGGTTGTAGGCATCGTGGAATCGGCTGACGATGAGCCACAGCATGACGAATATCCAAAGAGTCCCGGGCCAGGATTCCAGAAGCCTGTGCAAGCGTGTTTCCCGAGTCGCTCTGCCGATCTCGTAGCTGCCGATCCCGAGCACGAAGAACAGCAGCATGATTCGGATGATGTAGTAATGCCACATCAGCAGGGCGCCGGCCGCGCTGAAGCAGAGATACAGCAGGCTTCGCACGGAAAATCCGCGGAATCTGTGCAAGGCGAGCGCCAGGAATGGCAGCATGCAATAGAAGAACCACTCGTAATGCAGCGTCCAGGCCACGCCTGCGTTGATGACAAAGGTGTTCCGCAGATGAAAGAGATCCGGTGTGTTGGCGAACGATGCGATTTCCAGGAACGGTGTCGCATTCCCGATGTGCAAGGGTCGCCCCGCCGCCAGCCAGGCGACCGCGACAAGCACCAGCATGGACACCGCATAGACCGGTGCGATGCGCAGCACGCGGGAAATATAGAGTCGCTCCCAGTCCATCTCGGGAGTTTCCCGCAGCTTCGCCCAGAAGAGGAACCCGGTGAGCATGAAGAAAACACTCACGGCGCCTTGTCCCAGCTGGTTGTACAGGTTGGTCGGGGGCGGCAGCCAATTACCGGACTTTGAATAGGCGAACCAGATGGCGCTGTGATGCAGAAACACCGCGGTCGCGGCGATGCCGCGGAGGCCGTCCAGCGTACGCCATTTGCGCGGTGCCGCCGGTGGCCGGAGCCTGCTCAGCAGCATCGCGGTCAGGATGGCCGCGGCAAAGGCGGGCAGGGCGAATAGCGCAGACATGGCGGGGCGGGGCTCGATGGCGGGTGGGCCGCCCACCCTGGGCGGCCACGCATGGGTCGGATACGCTCGGGCACCGGGGAGGGCGCCTTCACACGGCGGCCGGGGAACGCCCGCAGCGCCTGCGCCCGAAGGCTTGGTGCGGAATCGGGCGCTGTGCGCACCCACGATCTTGCGCGGGCGCCCAGCCCGCGCTGCGATCCGGCGCGCGTCCATCATCCCGAGTCTGCACCAATGCGACCCCCTGGGGTACTTCAACAGCCTGCTCGACGAGGCTTCCGGCGTGGCCGGATGATAGCCCGCAGGCCGGCCGGCGCCGTGCTCAGTCGAACACCGGCGTCTCCACCCCCAGCACCTTGTGCAGCTTCGGGCTGGTGGTGGTGTACTGCAAGTGCACCTTTTTCTCGGGGAACACGTAGTTGGCTGCGCCGAATGCCGCCAGTGCCGCTTCATGGAAGCCGGAGAGAATCAGCTTCTTCTTGCCCGGGTAGGTGTTGATGTCCCCCACCGCGAAAATCCCCGGCACGCTGGTCTCGAACTTTTCCGTGTCGACCACGATCTGCTTGCGCTCCAGCGCCAGTCCCCAGTCGGCGATCGGACCCAGCTTGGGGCTGAGCCCGAAGAACACCAGCAGCATGTCCACGGGAAGACGCCGGGTGATGCCGTCGTTGCCGGTGACCTTGATTTCGCTGAGGCGGTCGTCGCGCTGTTCGTAGCCGCTGACCTGGCCGACCACGAACTGCATTTCGTGCTGTTCGCACAGCGCGTGCATGCGGGCCACGGAACTCGGCGCCGCCCGGAAGCCGTCGCGACGGTGCAGCAGCACCACGCTTTCGGCGCGCTGCGCCGGGTCTGCGGCGGTGGCGAAATGCAGCGCCCAGTCGAGGGCCGAGTCGCCGCCGCCGACGACCACCAGGTTCCTGCCGGCGAACTGCTCCGGGCCCTTCACGCGGTAGAACAGCTGCGTGCCGTCGAAGCGCTCGATGCCGTCGACCTTCAGCGTGCGCGGCTGGAACGAGCCGACGCCGGCGGCGACGAACACGGTGCGCGTGACAAAGGTCGTGCCCTTGCTGGTGGCCACGAAAAAGCGGCCGTCGTCGAGCCTGCGCACCTCGGTCACATCCTGACCGAGATGGAAGGTGGGGTGAAAGGGCTCGATCTGCTTGAGCAGGCTGTCGGTGAGTTCCCTGCCGGTGCACACCGGCACCGCGGGGATGTCGTAGATCGGCTTGTCGGGGTACAGCTCGATGCACTGGCCGCCGAGGTGGGGCAGGCTGTCGATCACGTGGGCCTTGATTTCGAGCAGGCCGAGTTCGAACACCTGGAACAGCCCGACCGGGCCGGCGCCGACGATCACGGCATCGGTCTCGATCGGCGGGACGGCGGTGCCGGGCACGGCGGCTTGGCTGATCGCCGGGTCGATGTGCATTTCCATGGGACTCACGGGGCTGGTGATGCGGCGACCTGCATCAACGCTCGAGCAGCGGGCGCTTGTCGCTCTTGCCGTTCCACTCCTCGGCGTCGGCGGGGGCGGGCTTGCGCTTGGTGATGCTCGGCCACTTGCGCGCGAGCTCGGCGTTCAGGGGGATGAAATCCTGCTGGTCGCCGGGCACGTCCTCCTCGGCGAAGATGGCGTTGGCCGGGCACTCCGGGACGCACACCGCGCAATCGATGCACTCGTCGGGATCGATCACGAGGAAGTTGGGCCCCTCGCGGAAGCAATCCACAGGGCACACATCCACGCAGTCGGTGAACTTGCAGCGGATGCAGTTTTCTGTCACGACGAATGTCATGTTCTGCCTTGGCTTGTCAGATGTGGGGAAAACACCAATTTTAACCAGCTCGCCGCGACGCGCGGCTTGCGAAGAGTCAAGGCTGCGCGACCGCCGGGGCGACGCCGGCGCACCGCTCGGCCGGACCGGAACCCCGCGCAGTATTAAAACCCGTAGAAAATCCAGGGGAATATGCGCGGATGCCGGGAGACCCATCCTCCATGGCTCGTAGTACAGTCGATCGACATGTCGCACGCAGGATCTGCGGGCGCAACCAGCGGCCGGGCCGAGCCGCATCACGACAATCGAATGGAGACGACGAGATGATGGGTTTGATGCAGCAGCACGGACTGCTGATCTCCGGCTTGATCGAATTCGCCGCGCGCTTCCATGGCGACACCGAGATCGTGTCGCGGCGCGTGGAGGGGGATCGTCACCGCACCACGTGGGCCGAGGTGCGCCGGCGCGCCATGCGCCTGGCGCACGGCCTGGACCGCTGGGAGCTGCGACGCGGCGATCGCGTGGGCACGCTGGCCTGGAACGGCTACCGCCACCTGGAGCTGTACTACGGAGTGTCGGGCAGCGGGCGCGTGCTGCACACCATCAACCCGCGCCTGCACGCCGACCAGATCGCCTGGATCGTCAACCACGCCGACGACCGCGTGCTGGCCTTCGACATGAGCTTCGCGCCGATCATCCAGTCCATCGCGTCGCGCTGCCCCGGGGTGCGCCAGTGGGTGGCGCTGTGCGACGCCGACGCGCTGCCGGCCGCGCTGCAGGCCGGCGTGCCCGGGCTGCTCAGCTACGAGGCCTGGTT
>JAKAZQ010000054.1 GCA_021815805.1 Pseudomonadota bacterium
ACGTGGCGACGTGATCGCAGCGATGAGCCTGTCGGTGGCCACTTCGCGCCTGACTCGCCAGCAGACCATCGAGCAGCTGCTGCCGGCGCTCGAGGCGGCGCGGCGCGATTTCGCCGATCTGCTGTGATCGAACGCAGGTTACGCGAAGGGCGCTCGTCGGGAGCTGTTCGACAAGAGGGCGCATGGCTGGATCCCTAATTCTGTGCGTCGCTGCACCGACGCAGTGCGATGTTGTTTCTTGATTGTGCGGATTACCGAAGGCGCGCCCTTGCCCTGTTCCGGACACGACGTGGCATGCCATTTGCTTCACGGGAGTGACAGCGGCCAATGACGGTCGCCCCGTAGATGGAAACCCGCTCGGCCCCGACGATGGGACCCTGCACTGGCGAAGGCGCCCTCACGTATCCCGCTTCGGGGTGCGGAAGGCGCCTTTTTTCTTGGCCTGCTGCAATTCGACTCGCATGAAACCCAGACTCGTTCTCGTCGGCAACGGCATGGCAGGGGTGCGCACGCTGGAGGAGCTGCTCAAGCTGGCTCCCGACCTCTACGACATCACGGTATTCGGCGCCGAGCCCCATCCGAACTACAACCGCATCCTGCTGTCGCCAGTCCTCGCCGGGGAGCAGACTCCGGAGCAGATCGTGCTCAACCCGCGCAGCTGGTACGCCGAGCAAGGCATCACCCTGCATACCGGATGCAAGGTCATCGGCGTGGATCGTCGCCGGCGCGTCGTGCGCGCCGACGACGGCACGGAGGTCAGCTACGACCGCCTGCTGCTGGCCACCGGCTCGCGCCCGTTCATGCTGCCGGTGCCGGGCCGCGAACTCGACGGCGTGGTGGGCTACCGCGACCTGGCCGACACGCAGGCGATGATCGACGCCGCGGCGCGCCACCACGACGCCGTGGTCATCGGCGGCGGCCTGCTCGGGCTGGAGGCGGCCAACGGCCTGATGGCCCGTGGCATGCAAGTGACCGTCGTGCACCTGATGCCGTGGCTGATGGAGCGCCAGCTCGACGAAGCCGCCGCATCGATGCTGCGGGACTCGCTGCAGCAGCGCGGCATCGGCTTTCGTCTCCAGGCGCGTACCCGCGAACTGCTCGGCGACGCCGGGGGACGGGTACGGGCGGTGTGCCTGGACGACGGAACCGAGATCCCCGCCCAGCTCGTGGTCATGGCCGCGGGCATCCGGCCCGAAGCCGGGCTGGCCGCCGCCTGCGGCCTGCATTGCGACGGCGGCGTGGTGGTCGACGACACGCTGCAGACGGTCACCGACCCGCGCGTATACGCCGTCGGCGAATGCGCGTCGCACCGCGGCGTGGCCTACGGACTGGTGGCACCGCTGTTCGAGCAGGCCAGGGTGTGTGCCACCCACCTGGCCCGTTTCGGCATCGGGCGCTACGCCGGCTCCGCGGTGTCGACCAAGCTCAAGGTCACCGGCATCGACCTGTTCTCGGCGGGCGACTTCATGGCCCGGGACGGCAGCGAGGAGATCGTGCTCAGCGACCCGGCCGGCGGCGTCTACAAGAAGCTGGTCATACGCGACGACCGCCTGGTGGGCGCCTGCCTGTATGGCGACACCGTCGACAGCGCCTGGTACTTCCAGCTGCTGCGCGAGGGGCGCGCCATCGGCGAGCTGCGCGAACGGCTGATGTTCGGGGAGTCCGGGCTGGGTGACTCCGGCCACCAGGGCCAGAACAAGGCCGCGTCCCTGGCCGACGACGCCGAGGTCTGCGGCTGCAACGGCGTGTGCAAGGGCGCGATCGTGCGCGCGATCAAGGATCACGGCCTGTTCACCCTGGACGACGTGCGCAGGCACACCAAGGCCAGCGCGAGTTGCGGCTCGTGCACCGGCCTGGTCGAGCAGATCCTGATGTCCACCGTGGGCGGCGACTATTCGGCCACGCCCAGGGAACGCGCCGTGTGCGGCTGCACCGACGTCACCCACCAGCAGCTGCGCGACGCCATTCGCGAGCACCGCCTGCTGTCGATCCCGGCGGTGATGCACTTCATGGAATGGCGCACGCCCAACGGCTGCGCGAGCTGCCGCCCGGCGATCAATTACTACCTGCTGTCGACGTGGCCCGGACAGGCCGAGGACGACCCGCAAAGCCGCTTCATCAACGAGCGCGCGCACGCCAACATCCAGAAGGACGGCACGTTCAGCGTGGTTCCGCGCATGTGGGGCGGCGTGACCAGCGCGGCCGAGCTGCGCCGCATCGCCGACGTGGTCGACAAGTACGCGATTCCGACCGTCAAGGTCACCGGCGGGCAGCGCATCGACCTGCTCGGCGTGCGCAAGCAGGACCTGCCCGCCGTGTGGCGCGACCTCGGCATGCCCAGCGGGCACGCCTACGCCAAGGCCCTGCGCACGGTGAAGACCTGCGTGGGCAGCGAATGGTGCCGTTTCGGCACGCAGGACAGCACGCGCATGGGCCAGGAACTCGAGCGCGCGCTGTGGCGCATGCAGGCTCCGCACAAGGTCAAGCTGGCGGTTTCCGGGTGCCCGCGCAACTGCGCCGAATCCGGCATCAAGGACGTGGGCGTGATCGGCGTCGACTCCGGCTGGGAGATCTACGTCGCCGGCAACGGCGGCATCAAGACCGAAGTGGCGCAATTCCTGGTCAAGGTGCCCGACCACGAGCAGGTGCTCGAGCACGCCGGAGCCTTCCTGCAGCTGTACCGGGAGGAAGCCTGGTACCTGGAGCGCACCGTGCACTACGTCGCCCGCGTCGGGCTCGACCACGTCAAGCGCCGCGTCGTCGACGACGGCGAGGGCCGGCGCGCGCTGTGGGGGCGTCTGCGCGCGGCCATCGAGGACCTGCCGGACCCCTGGCATGCCATGCCACAGGCCGGTGTCGACGCGCGCCAGTTCATTCCCCTCGTCCCCGCCTGAGGCCCGCCATGCAAGACTGGATCGAAATCTGCGGCGTCGAGGACATCCCCCGCCTGGGCGCGCGCACGGTGGCGCGCGCCGGCGGCGGGGCCCTGGCGCTGTTCCGCACCGCCGGCGACGAGGTGTTCGCGCTGCTCGACCGCTGCCCGCACAAGGGCGGGCCGCTTTCGCAGGGCATCGTGTTCGGGCGCAGCGTGGCGTGCCCGCTGCACAACTGGACCATCGCGCTCGACGACGGCCGCGCCGCCGCGCCCGACGAGGGCTGCGCGCGCAGCTTCGCCGTGCGCATCGAGCAGGGCCGGGTCTACCTGCGCGGCGACGAGCTCGCCGGGGACCACGAGGGCGAGCATGCGCGCGATCCCCTGACGCCCGAGGCCTGCGGCCATGGCTGAGACGCGCTCCACCTGTCCGTACTGTGGCGTGGGCTGCGGCGTTCTCATCGCCAGCGACGAACGCGGCATCACCGGGGTGCGCGGCGACCCCGACCACCCCGCCAACCGCGGTCGGCTGTGCAGCAAGGGGGCCGTGCTGCACCTGAGCGCCACTCCGCAGGTGCAGCAACGCGCGCGCGCGCTGCGGCCCGAGATGCGTCGCTCGCGCGACGCCGCGCGGCAGCCGGTGGCCTGGGAGCCGGCGATGGCCTACGTGGCCGAGCGCGTCGCCGACATCATCGCCCGGCACGGCCCCCACAGCGTGGGTATCTACATCTCGGGGCAGTTGCTGACCGAGGACTACTACGTGTTCAACAAGCTGGCCAAGGGCCTGCTGGGAACCAACAACCTGGACTCGAACTCGCGCCTGTGCATGTCCAGCGCGGTGGCCGGCTACAAGCATGCGTTCGGCGCGGATGCACCGCCGACCTGCTACGACGACCTCGAGAGGGCCGACTGCCTGTTCATCGCCGGCTCCAACACCGCCTGGGCACATCCGGTCGTGTTCCGCCGCGTCGAGGAGGCACGCCGGGCGCGGCCGTCGATGAAGATCGTGGTCGTCGATCCGCGCCGCACCGAGACCGCCGAGATCGCCGATCTCCACCTGCCCATCGAGCCCGGAACTGACGTCGCGCTGTTTCATGGCATGCTGCACGTGATGCTGCGCGAGGCACTGGTCGACCACGCGTTCATCGCCGCGCATACGCAGGGCTTCCAAGCCCTGCGCGAACGCGTGCGGGACTTCACGCCGGCGCTGGCGGGGCAGATCTGTGGCCTCGCGCCGAGCCGGATCGAACAGGCCGCGCGCTGGTTCGCGGGCTTGCGCCACGACGGCTCGCGGGCCGCCACGCTGTCGCTCTACTGCCAGGGGCTGAACCAGTCCAGTTGCGGCACCGACAAGAACAAGGCCTTGCTCAACCTGCACCTGGCCTGCGCGCAAGTCGGACGTGAAGGCGCCGGCCCGTTCTCGCTGACCGGGCAGCCCAACGCCATGGGCGGGCGCGAAGTCGGCGGCATGGCCAACCTGATGAGCGCGCACCGTGACCTGGCCAACCCGCAGGACCGCGCGCAGGTGGCGGCGTTCTGGGGAGTCGATTCGGTTCCCGCCGAGCCCGGCCTGACGGCGGTGGAGATGTTCCGCGCGGCCGCCGACGGGCGCATCAAGGCGCTGTGGATCGCCTGCACGAACCCGCTGCAATCCCTGCCCGCCGCCGCGCTCACGCGCGCCGCGCTGGGGCGTGCCGAGCTGGTCGTGGTGCAGGAGGCCTACGCCGACACCGCGACCACGCGCCTGGCCGACGTCGTGTTGCCGGCGGCGGCCTGGGGAGAGAAGGAAGGCACGGTGACCAATTCCGAGCGCCGCATCTCGCGCGTACGCGCGGCGATCGCGCCGCCGGGGCTGGCTCGCCCCGACTGGGAGATCGCCGCGGATCTCGGGCGACGCCTGGAAGCCGTGCTGCGCCCGGACCGCCCGTCGCTGTTCGCATGGCACGACGCGCAGGCGGTGTGGCAGGAGCATCGCGAGTCCACGCGCGGACGCGACCTCGACATCAGCGGCCTGAGCTGGGAACTGCTCGAGCGCGACGGGCCGCAGCAATGGCCGTTCGCCGAAGGAGCGCGGCAAGGCCGCGCGCGCCTGTACACCGACGGGCGCTTCGCCACCGAAGACGGCCGCGCGCGCTTCGCCGCCCCGGCCTATCAGCCTGTGGCCGAGCCGCGCGACCTGCGCTTCCCGGTGGCGCTGACCACCGGGCGCCTGCGCGACCACTGGCATGGCATGAGCCGCAGCGGCACCGTCGCGCAGTTGTTCGCGCACCGTCCCGGACCGTCCATCGACCTGCACCCCGGCGACATGGCTCGGCGCGGACTCGAAGACGGCGACCTCGTGCAGGTCACGTCGCGGCGCGGCACCCAGATCCTGCCGGCGCGCGCCGACGACGGCATCGCGCCGGGCCAGGCATTCGCCGCCATGCACTGGGGACCGGAGTTCGTCACCGGCAGCGCGGGCAACGGCCGGCCCACGCTGGGGGTCAATGCCGTCACCCTGGATGCGCTCGACCCGGTGTCGCGCCAGCCCGAGTTCAAGCACGCGGCCGTCAAGCTGCTCAAGGCCGAGCTGCCCTGGCGCCTGGCCGCGTTCGGCTGGATCGACGCGTCGCGGCTCGACGCCGCCCGTCGCGAGCTGATGCAGGCCTTGCAAGGGCTGGCCTACGTGAGTTGCGTACCCTTCGGCCGCGAGCGTTGCGGCCTGGCGCTGCACGCCGCCGGCGCCGAGCGCGCCAGCGTGATCGCCCTGCGCACGGTCGCCGACGTGTTCGGGCTCGACGCTGCGGGCGTGCTGCGCTACCGCGACGGTCGCAGCCTGGACGAGCGCGCGGTTCGCCTGGAGGGCGACAGCCTCGCCGCGGTGCTGCTCACCGGGTCGGTGGCGGCCACCGCCGCGCGGACCTGGCTGTACGAACTGCTGACATCCGCGGGCGCCGCGCGCGCGCTCGGCCGCCTGCTGCTGGCCCCCGGCCGCAAGCCCCCGAAGGGCGGCCGCTCGCGCGGGGCGCAGGTCTGCAACTGCTTCGACGTGCATGAAACCGAGATCGTCTCGGCACTCGAGCGCCTGCCGGGCGACGCGACCCAGCGCCTGGCCGGGCTGCAGCGCAGCCTGCACTGCGGAACCCAGTGCGGCTCGTGTCTTCCGGCGCTGCGGCGCCTGGTGTCCCAGGAGCAGATGGCATGAATCCGTCCCGCATGAATCCCTCCGGCATGTTTCCCGTGCTGATGGTGGGTGCCGGACCCGGCGACCCCGATCTGCTGACCCGCAAGGCGCTGCGCGCCATCCGCCAGGCCACGGTGATCCTGGTCGACGACCTCGTGGCGCCGGCGTGCCTGCGCCCGGCGCGCGCCACCTGCCGCATCGTGCACGTCGGCAAGCGCGGTGGCTGCGCGAGCACGCCGCAGGAGTTCATCCAGCGCCTGATGGTGGCGCAGGCTCGGCGCGGCGAACGCGTGGTGCGGCTCAAGGGCGGCGACCCCGGGATGTTCGGCCGCAGCGGCGAGGAGATCGCCTTCCTGCGAGCCGCCGGCATCGAGGTCGAGGTGATCCCCGGCATCACCGCCGGCGTGGCGGCGGCCGCGGCCGCCAGCACGGCATTGACCCACCGCGACCATTGCCATGGGGTGGCCTTCGTCACCGGGCACACCGCGCAGGGCGAGGGCGTCGACTGGGCCTCGCTGGTGCGCTCGCGCCTGACCCTTGTGATCTACATGGGCGTGGCGGGGGCGCCGGCCATCCGCCGCGCGCTGCTCGACGGCGGTATGCCGCCCGGCACGCCGGCGATGCTGCTGCAGTCGGTGGGAACGCCGCAGCAGCGCCGCGTCGACACCGACCTTGATTCGCTGGAAGCCGACCTGCATGCCGCCGGCCTGGGGAGTCCCTGCGTGATGCTCATCGGCGCGGCACTCGATGCCGCGATGCAAGGCCTGCTCGAGCCTTGCGACCACGCGCTGAAGCTTGATTTCACCTGAGTCTGCCTGAACCCGCCTGAACCCGCCTGAACCCGCCTGAACCCGGAAAGGAGAACCACCATGCACTCCCCAGCCACCCCATCGCCGCAGATCGCCGGCAGCGCGTCGCGCGCGCTGTTCGGCGCGACCTCCGGCTTTTTCATCGGATTCGGAGCCGTCTCGCTGTTCGGTCCCACCGCACACAGCTTCGTGGCGCTCATGGGACTGTCGCCGCAGCAGGTCGGGCTGCTGGTGGCCATGCCGATGCTGACGGGGTCGCTGCTGCGCATCCCCTTCGGCGCCTGGGTCGACCGCAACGGCGGCAAGCTGCCGTTCCTGCTCCTGCTTCTGGCCTCGGTACTGGGCATCGCGGGCCTGTACTGGATGCTGCTCGAGCTGTATCCATCCCACCTGACCCGTGCCCAGTACCCCTTGCTGCTGCTTTGCGGCGCGCTCGGCGGCTGCGGCATCGCCACGTTCTCGGTGGGCATCGGGCAGGTCTCGTACTGGTACCCCAAGGCCCGGCAGGGTCGCGCGCTCGCCATGTATGCGGGCCTGGGCAATACGTCTCCGGGCCTGGTGGCGATCGGCCTGCCGCTGATCATCGCCTTCGGCGGACTTCGCATGGGCTACCTCGTGCTGCTCGGTGTGGTGCTCGCAGGTCTCGCGCTGTACCTGGCGCTGGGCTACAACGCGCCGTATTTCCAGCTGCGCGCCCACGGCCTGGAGCCGCGGCAGGCCGCCGTGCAGGCACGCGCGCTCGGCCAGGAACTGCTGCCGGCACCCAGCGTGATGCATACGCTGCGCGACGCCGCCGGCAGCTGGCGTACCTGGCCGCTGGTGGGGCTGTATTTCACGTCCTTCGGCGGCTTTCTCGCGCTGACGGCCTGGCTGCCCACGTTCTGGAGCACCTACTACGCGGCTCCGCACTGGCTGGCGCTGGCCCTGACCGCGGGGTTCTCGCTGCTGTCGTCGTTGATCCGCGTGCCCGGAGGCGCCTGGTCCGACCGGCTCGGCGGCGAACGCGTGGCGCTGCTGTCGTTCGCCACCGTGCTGGTGGGCGCCGCGCTGATGAGCCTGTCCAGCGTGCTGGCCTGGAGCGTGTTCGGTGAGATCCTGATCGGCGCCGGCATGGGCGTGGCCAACGCCGCGGTGTTCAAGCTGGTGCCTCACTACGTTCCCCATGCCGTCGGCGGCACCGCGGGCTGGGTGGGAGGACTCGGGGCGCTGGGCGGCTTCGTCATGCCGCCGATCCTGGGCCACGTGGCGCAGACCATGGGGCAGGTCGGCTACGCGCGCGGCTACCTCGTCTACGTGGTGCTGGCCGCGGCCTGCCTGGTACTGACCACGCTGCTGTACCGCACGCGCGGCGGCATCGCCGCGCCTGCGTTCAAGCCGGTGGGCGCAGGCCTGCTCGAACAGGAGCCCGCCTGACACCTGGCGGCGCGCGGCCGGCCCTCGAGCCGCTCGCCGCATGGCTCGCGACTCAGCGCGCCGGTGGAGCCTGCGCGGACAGGGCGGCAATGGCCTCCGCCACGATGTCGAGGAAGGCCGCCAGCGCCGCCGGCAGGGCGGCTCGCCCGGCCAGCACCTCGCGGGTCCAGTCGCGCTGGGCGCCCAGGTCGGTGCCGAGCTGCGGCAGGTCGCCGCCATCGACGCCGGGCAGTTCGCCAGGCGCGTCGAACCCGGCAGGGGGGCGGCTCCACGCCAGCTCGCTGCGGCGCGATGGATGCGGAACGGCCTCGCCTTCACAGCCGTGCAGCAGCAGCGCGGGGACGGCGCGTGCGTCGAGCACCTGCCGCATGCGCGGCCCGTACTCGCCGTGCGTGTAGCCGCTCAGCAGCAGCCCGGGCCCGCTCGGCGGGAACAGCATCTTGACCAGTGCGTGCCCCACGTTGCGCACGCCGAGCAGGTGCCGGCACGCGGTCAGGCGCGCCAGGCCGGGATGCAGCCCGCGCAGGTCGACATACACGGGCTCGCCGCGCCCCAGCACATCCTCGGCCTCGCGCGGCCCGCGCGCGCTGGGCATGCCCAGCGCCGACCACAACGCCGCCGTGTGCAGCCGTCCGTCGTCGTGCTCGTCGCCGATGACCAGGCTGGCGATGCGGCGTTGCTGCAACTGCAGGCACAGCAACGGCACCTGGTTGGCCATGCGGCGCGCGCCGTTGACACTGGACAGCACGACCACCGGCCGGGCGACGTCGAGCCGCGGCAAGGTCTCGTCGACGGCCCGCGCGAAGCCCAGCATCTCGTCGGCGCTCTCGCCCTTGAGGCGCAGCGCCATCAGCACGGCGCCGAGCTGAAGTTCGGCCACGTCGCCGCCCAGCATGGCGCGCATCAGCGCCTGGGACTGCGCGGCGTCCAGGTCGCGGCCGCCGCGCGAGCCGCGGCCGATCACGCGCAGCAGCGCGGCCACGTCGACGGCGGGGTCGGCGGAGTCGGTCGTGCAGTCGGCGGCGGGGCTGGGCACTAGTTCCACGGTCATGCGGCTTGTGTGGCGCGCAGGCGGCATCAAGCGCCGCGCGCACAAATGTCGAACCCCGCAGCGTACGCCTTCGGGTCGCTGCCGTCCCAGACCCGTCCGTCGATGAGCGTCGAGCTGCGCATGACCTCGCCCGGGGCACAAAGCCCGAGTGCGCTGGCCACCTCGCGGTAGAGCTCGACGTCGTTCACCGCGCGCGCCACCGCCTCGTAGTCCGGATCCTCGCGAAGCAGGCCCCAGCGACGGAACTGGGTCAGGAACCACATGCCGTCGGACAGCCACGGAAAGTTCACCTGCCCTTCGGCGTGGAAGGCCATCGCATGGGCGTCGGTCCGCCGCCCGCCGAGGCCGTCGGCATAGTCGCCCAGGATGCGCGGCAGAATGGTGCCGACGGTGCTGTCCACGCAGCTCGCGCCGGCCAGCGTGCCGGCCGTGACGGTGCGATTGCCGTTCGACGCGTCGATCCAGCGGCAGGCCTCCAGCATGGCGGCCATCGCGCGGCGCGTCGTTTGGGGGTGTTCACGCACGAAACCCCGCGTGGCGCCGAGGACTTTTTCCGGGTGATCCGGCCACACATCCTGGCTCGTGGCCACCGTGAACCCGACCTCGTCGGCCACCGCGGCGGCGTTCCACGGTTCTCCCACGCAGAAGCCGTCCATGGCGCCGGCACGCATACCCGCCACCATGAGCGGGGGCGCCACGGCGATCTGCCTCACGTCTCGCAGCGGGTTCACGCCCAGGCTGGCGAGCCAGTACGACAGCCACAGCGCGTGCGTGCCCGTGGGGAAGGTCTGGGCGAAGGTGTAGCGACGCGCACCGGCACGCACGGCCGCGCCGAGCTGGGCCGGCGTCATCACACCCTCTCGCGCCATGCGCCGAGACAGCGTAATGCCCTGGCCGTTGCGGTTCAGGCCCATCAACACCGCCATGTCACTGCGCGGACTGCCGATGCCCAGGTGCACGCCGTACACCATGCTGTACAGCATGTCGGCCATGTGCAGCTCGCCACGCAGCAGCTTGTCCCGCACCGCCGCCCACGAGGCTTCGCGACAGGGAACGATGCGCACGCCGTGCTTGCGGTCGAAGCCCAGGATCGAGGCCATGACCACGGGTGCGCAGTCGGTCAGGGCCATGAAGCCCACGCGCACTTGATCGAGTTCGGGGACGCCGAACAACGTCTGGGGCAATGTGCAGGATGCTGGATGGGCCATGGCGTCAGGCTGCGCCGCGCCGCGCGTGCGCCGCGAGGCGGGGCGTCGATCGGCGCGCGCACGGATTCGAGGCGCAGATGCACGTTTTCGGTGCATGGCTCATAGCAGGTCCGCCGCGTCGAGGATGCGCTGCGCGATGTCGCCGAGCTTCAGGCCCCTCTCCATCGCCTGGCGCCGCATGCGTGAGTAGGCTTCCTCCTCGCCAATGTGCAGGCGTTTCATCACAAGGCCTTTCGCGCGTTCGATGCTCTTGCGTTCGCTCAGCTGCTGCCTTGCCTCGTCGAGCTGGGCCCGCAGCGCTCGCTCACGGGCAAAACGGGCCAGCGCGACCTCGATCACGGGCTTGACCCGACTCGGCTTGAGTCCGTCGACGATATAAGCCGCGACGCCGGCGTCGACGGCCAGGCGCGCCGTCTCGGCATCGTCGTCGTCTGTGAACAGCACGATGGGTCGTGGCGTGTCCCGAGTGGCCAGCACGACGTGCTCGAGCAGGTCGCGCACGCACGACTCGGCGTCAACGATGAGAAGGTCCGGCTGCAGGTCGACCACGCGCGCGTCGAGATCCGCATCCGCGGGCAGCAGCGCGGCCACCGTGTAGCCTGCGTCCTGCAATCCTTGCACCAGCGCGGCACCTCGGGCCATGCCCGCTGCGCCCCGGAAACTTGTTCCTGCCGAGCGGGCAGGATCGTGCATCACCACCGCGACGGTGGGTTTTCTGGGATCCCTGAGGGGCAGCGACATGATGACCGAAATGCAAATTTCATGCCTTGGTTGGTCGTATTCGCGGTGGAGCGGCGGCGATGCATGGTGCCAGACGATGGCCGCGAAGCACCTTGCGCGGGCTGCCACGTTACGAACCAATCCTTGATCTCGCGGGATTGCATGCGAGCACTCCAACGAATTTACGAATGATGATTTGCCAGGGGATTTCCCGGTTGCAGGAACGCGTTTCTGGCCCAGTGGCGCGAGCCTCTTGCCCGCTGCCATGTCGATTCCCGGACCGGTGTCTGGCCGGGCCCGTGGTACCCGGGCAGGCTGCCTACCGCAACCCCTCGCCACCGCCCCATGAAGTTGCTCGTCGTCGAAGACAATCACGCATTGGTGGCCAATTTGTTCGCCTACTTCGAGGCGCGCGGCCACGTGCTGGACGCCGCGCCCGACGGCGTCAC
>JAKAZQ010000025.1 GCA_021815805.1 Pseudomonadota bacterium
GCGAAGGGGAAGGCGATGGTCGCGGGCCAGCCGAGGTTGCCCGCGTCCTTCCAGGGGCCGTACACCGCGTATTCGACCAGTTGGATCCCGAGGTAATTCATCAGGATGGTGACGATGGTCTCGTTCACGCCCAGCCTGGCGCGCAGCAGCCCGGGAATCGCTCCCCACAGCGCACCGCCGAGCAGGGTCAGCGCCAGCGCGGCCGGCAGCAGCTCGAAGCCCGGCGCCGCCGTCAGGTGCAGCACCGCGGCGGTTCCGGCCAGAGCGCCGAAATACAGCTGGCCCTCGGCGCCGACCGAGATCAGCCCCATGCGAGCAGGCAGCGCGGTGGCCATGGCGCACAACAGAATCGGGATGGTCTTGGTCAGCGTAGTGTTGATCGACAGCGCGCTGCCGAAGGCTCCCTGGGCGATCTGCGAGAAGATGTCCAGTGGGGCATAGCCGTTGGCATAGAAAAACCCCGCGGCGAGCACGATGAACACGCCGACCCCGCCAGCGGGTGCGATCAGTCGCGCGGCGACATCGCGGGGTTTCATGCCTCGGCTCCATGGGTCATCAGATGTCCAAGGCGTACGCGGTCGGTCTGCGCGGCGGGCAGCACCGCGGCCAGGCGGCCGTGGTAGAGCACGCCGATGCGGTGCGCATAGCGCAGCAGGTCGTCGAGGTCTTCCGAGATCCATAGCACCGCGGCTCCTTCGGCGGCCTGGGCGAATAGCGCGTCGTAAATCGCTTGCGTGGCTTGAAGGTCCAGACCCATGGTCGGATAGCAGGCGACGACGAAGCGGCGAGCCTGCGAGAGCTCGCGCGCGATCACCAGCTTCTGCAGGTTGCCGCCCGACAGGCGACCACTGACCAGCGCGGCGTTGCGCGGGCGCACGTCGAACTGCTCCATGAGTTGCGCGGCGCGCGTCTCGAGCTCGCCCCAGCGCGGAAACAGCGGGAGCCCGAGCAGGCGGCGCAGCGAGAGGTTGAGCGCATTGCTCATATCCTCGGCAACCGCGTTGCGCAGCGGGTATTCGGGGATGTAGCCTTGGCGCGGGTCGTGCGGATTCGCGACGCCGGGGCCGTGCAGCAACTCTCCGTCGAGCAGCACCTCGCCGGACTCGATCGGCGTCATGCCGGTGAGTGCGTCGGCCAGCAGGTCCTGCCCGTTGCCCGAGACCCCTGCGATTCCCAGCACCTCGCCGGGGGCGATTTCGAATTCGATGTCCTCCAGTTTCAGCGTTTCGCTGCTGCAGCGCAGTGCGCGCACCCATAGCCGTGCCGGCTCGTCGCCCGGCGCGTCGAGCCGGCGTACCGGGCGCAGACCGGCCTCCCCGACCATGCGCGCGACGAGTCGGCCGTCATCGACCCCCCGCGCGTCGCACTGGTCGACCAGACGCCCGCCGCGCATCACCGCGACACGATGGGCGCAGGCGCGCACGTCCTCGAGCTTGTGGGTGATGAACACCACGCTTCGCCCCGACTTCGCGAGTCGTCGCACCACCTCATGCAAACGCTGAGCTTCCCCTGGCGCGAGCACCGAGGTCGGCTCGTCGAGGATTACCAGGCGCGCGTCCAGGTTCAGCACCTTGACCAGTTCCACCTGTTGCTTCTGCCCTACCGAAAGTGAGTCGACTCGCCGCCGTGGGTCGACCCCGGGGGCAAACTCGGCGAGCAGGCGCACCGCCGGCGCGGTGCTGCGCTCGCTGTGCCATGCCGGCGCGCGAGGGTAAGCCAACAGCAGGTTCTCCAGCACGCTCAGCGCGGGCAGCAGGCTGAACTGCTGGAACACCATGCCGATGCCGTGGGCCATCGCGTCGCGCGGTGAGTCGATGGCCACCTCGCGTGCGTCGACCATGATCTGGCCGGCGTCGGCGCTGTGGTAGCCATAGAGCACCTTCATCAAGGTGCTCTTGCCGGCGCCGTTTTCGCCCAGAAGTGCCAGCACCTCGCCCTCGCCGATGTCCAGCGAGACATCGTCATTGGCCAGCACGGAGCCGAAACGCTTACTGATTCCGAGAAGTTGTACCCGCATGGAAACTTGCTTGGATGCGATCATGCATACATGGTGGATGGCTGCATCCAAGCAAGGGCCATGCCAGTCGGCGAGCCGCAGGTCGCATGGCGCGGCCGCGAGCGGCACCACGGCATGGGTCTACGGGGCAAATGCACCGGCAGCATCATGGAGTGACGGCCTTGGCATGCGCCTTGCATAACTCCTTGTATACATGTGGCCAAGGCCAAGGCTTCGCCGTGAATCGGGCACAGGCCGGATGCCCGCCGGCACCGGGGCAGTGCGTGCTGGCGGTGAATGCGGTGCACGACGCACCAAGGCGCGGCACTGGCGCAGTGCCTCAACAGGAGATGAGCAGATGCATCATCGCGAATCGGCCGAGCGGGCCGCGCAGCAGGCCGCGGAGGCGGTCGAGCTCGGAGCGCGCAGCATGGGCCTGGCAATGGACTCGTCGGCGCTGGGCCGCGTGGCAGCGCATTGGCTACGCCTGCAGGCCGTCGTCGCCGAGCTCGATGCGCTGGCGCTGCTTGCGCATGACCAGCTGGCCCCCGAGTTCGTTCCTGGCGCCGAGGCCTCGCCATGATGGATTCTGCGCTCCGGATTGCCGCGGCAGTGGCTGCAGGCGAGGCCACTGCGGCCGACATCGTCGAGCAGGTGCTGCAGCGTATTGCCGAGCGCAATCCATCGCTCAATGCCTTCACCACGGTCACCGCGGACAGGGCGCGCAAGCAGGCGCGGCGCATCGACTCGCTACGTCAACGCGGCGAGCCGCTGCCCCCGTTGGCCGGGGTGCCTTATGCGGTGAAGAACCTGTTCGACGTCGCTGGCGAGGTCACGCTGGCGGGCTCACGTGTGCTGGCCTCGCAGCCCGCCGCGCGCAGCGATGCGGTGCTCGTGCAGCGCATGGAGCGTGCCGGCGCAGTGCTCGTAGGCATGCTCAACATGGACGAATTCGCCTACGGCTTCACCACCGAGAACAGCCACGCCGGCGCCACGCGCAACCCGCATGCACCGCAGCGCTGCGCCGGCGGATCGTCGGGTGGATGCGGCGCCGCGGTCGCTGCCGGCATGGTGCCCCTAAGCTTGGGATCGGACACCAATGGATCAATACGGGTTCCGGCCTCGCTGTGTGGAATCTTCGGGCTCAAGCCAACCTTCGGCAGCCTGCCACGCGGCGGCAGCTACCCCTTCGTCTACAGTCTCGACCACGTGGGGCCCTTCGCGCGAAGCGTCGACGACCTCGAGCGCTGCCACGCCGCGCTGCTCGGCGATGCTCGAGTGCGGCAGGCGCCGCGCGAGGCGCCGCCCCTGCGCGTGGCGCTGCTCGGAGGCTATTTCGAGCACAATGCGGGTGCGCAGGCGCAGCGCGCAGCGCGCGCCGCCGCGCATGCCCTGAATGCGCAGGACGTGGTCGAGTTCGGCGCTGCCGCCGCGGCGCGCGCCGCAGCCTTCGTGATCACCGCCAGCGAGGGGGCGCAACTACATCTGCAGCATCTGCGGGAACAGTACGAGCTGATGGAGCCCTTGTCGCGCGACCGCCTGGTCGCCGGAGCGATGCTTCCGGCTGCAGCGTACATCCGCGCACAGCGCGTTCGCGGCGTGGCGCGCGCACAGGCGCAGCGCATGTTCCAGCGCTTCGACCTGCTGGTGGCGCCGTCCACTCCGGTGCCCGCGCAGCCCCTGGGCAGCGAGAGTTTCGAGATCGACGGCCGCGAACTGCCCACGCGCCCAAGCATGGGGCTGCTAACCCAGCCGATATCGTGCATCGGCCTGCCCGTGGTGGCCGCACCGGTGCGCGGCCAACCCGGCGAACTGCCGCTGGGCGTGCAGTTGATCGCCGCTCCAGGGCGTGAGCATGTCGCGCTGCACGCGGCGCGCCTGCTCGAGCAGGCCGGGCTTAGCGTGGCGGAGGTCCCGCGATGATCATCGAGCAGTCCGTGAATGTGCCCGAGGTACTCGCCGAGGTGCAGGCCGCATTCGAGGAGTACGAACGCGCGCTAACCGCCAACGACGTACAGGCGCTGGATCGCCTGTTCTGGCGCGACGACCGCACGCTGCGCTACGGTACCAGCGAAAACCTGTACGGCCACGACGAGATCGCCGCGTTCCGCGCCGCGCGCAGCCCACGGGGACTGGCGCGCAGCATACGGCGCCGCAGCCTGTGCAGCTTCGGGCGCGACTTCGTGGTGGCCAACATTGAGTTCGTACGCGACGGCGACACACGCATCGGCCGCCAGAGCCAGGCCTGGGTACGCTTCCCCGAGGGTTGGCGCGTGGTTGCCGCGCATGTCAGTTGGATGCAGCCGTGAGTCCGGAACCTTCCCCCGAAGCGCCGCGCCAGGCCTCGCGCGCCAAGGCGCTGTACGCGCGCCTGCGCGAGGACGTGTTCGAGTTCCGGCTGTTGCCGGGAGCGCGCTTCACCGAATCCGAGATCGCGTTGCGCTACGGCGTGTCGCGCACCCCTGTGCGCGAGGCCCTGCTGCGCCTGCAGAGCGAGGGCCTGGTGCGCGGCTATTTCCGCAGCGGATGGGAGGTGGTTCCGATCGACTTCGTGCGCTTCGACCACCTCTACGAGTTGCGCAAGCTGATCGAGGTGCACGCGGTCCGCCATCTCGCATCAGCTCCCGCCGCCGAGCCGGCGTGCAGGCTGCTCGAGCAACTGGCCACACGCTGGATGGTCGACAAGTCACAGCGTTTGAGCGAGGCTCGCTCGGTCGCCGGCTGCGACGAGGAGTTCCACGGTAGCCTGGTCACCGCTGCGGGCAACCCCGAGATGCAGCGCGTGCACGCGGACGTCACCGACCGCATCCGCATCATCCGGCGCCTCGACTTCACCTACCCGCATCGCGTCAGCAGCACCTACGAGGAGCATGCAGCGATTCTTCGCGCCATCCAGCGCCGCAAGCCAGATAACGCCGAGATGCTCGTGCGCGCGCACATCGACCGCAGCCAGCAGGAGACCCGCAAGATCACCCTGCACCGCCTGCACTCGGTGCGCGAGGAGGTCGGCGCGGACCCGTCGCGTGCTGATTGAGATCCATTCCATTTTTCCGGAGCAGCCCCAATGATTTCCAGCCTGACCCTACCCACCCTGCAGGCGGCCTATCGCAGCGGCGCGCTGACCCCGAGCCGTCTGGTCGAGCAGCTGCTGCAGCGCAGCGACGAGTCCGAGGGGCACGCCGTCTGGATCAGCCCACCCGACGGGCTGCGCCTGCGCGAGCGTGCGCGCGAACTCGAGCGTATGGGCATGCAGGGGCTGGCGCTGTACGGCGTGCCGTTCGCGATCAAGGACAACTTCGACCTGGCCGGCGTTCCGACCACCGCGGGATGTCCGGAATTCGCCTACACTCCGCGCGACTCGTCCGCCGTGGTGCAGCGCCTGCTCGACGCCGGCGCGATCGCCATGGGGAAGACCAACCTCGACCAGTTTGCAACGGGACTCAACGGTACCCGCTCGCCCTATGGCGCCTGCCGCAACGCCTTCGATCCAGCCTACGTGTCCGGGGGCTCCAGCTCCGGATCCGCGGTGGCCGTGGCGCTGGGCCTGGCGAGCTTCTCGCTGGGCACCGATACGGCGGGGTCGGGGCGCATTCCGGCGGCCTTCAACAACCTGGTCGGACTGAAACCGAGCTGCGGCCTGCTGTCCACCCACGGCATCGTTCCCGCCTGCCGGTCGCTCGACGTGCCAAGCATCTTTGCCTTGTCGGCGACCGACGCACAGCGCGTCTTCGCGATTGCGCTCGACGAGGACCCGCGTGACCCCTACTCTCGCCCCGCCCAGCCGCATGGTTTCGATTTCGGGAGCGCGGGGCGCTTTCGCTTCGGCGTACCAATGGCGCGCAACCTGCAGTTCTTCGGCGACGTCGACAGCGAGGCGTTGTTCACCGAGGCGGTGCAGCGCCTGCGCGGGCTCGGAGGCGAGGCAGTGGCGGTCGACCTAGAGCCCTTTCTCGAGGCCGCGCGCCTGCTCTACGAAGGCCCCTGGGTCGCCGAGCGCTACCAGGCCATCCGCGACTTCGTCAACACCAACCCCAATGCGCTGCTGCCGGTGACCCTTGGCATCATCGGCGGCGGTGCGCGCTGGCTCGCGGCCGACGCCTTCGCCGCGCAGTACCGGCTGCGCGAACTGCAGCGAGTGTGCTCGAGGATCTGGCTGCAGGTCGATTGCATGCTCACGCCGACCGCGGGGACGATCTTCAGCATCGAGCAGATGCTCGCCGAGCCGGTGGCGCGCAACTCCGATCTCGGGCTGTACACGAACTTCATGAACCTGTTGGACTACGCCGCGGTCGCTGTGCCCGCGGGCTCGCGTGGTGACGGCCTTCCCTTCGGCGTGACCGTGTTCGCGCCGGCACACCAGGATCTGCCGCTGCTGCGCCTGGCCGCGCGCTGGCAACGCGACCGCGGACTGCCCTGCGGTGCGCGCGAGACCGCCCCGGCGCCGGCCGATCCCGATGTTCCGTCGCCGGTGCCCTGCGGCTGGATGCGCTTGGTGGTGGTCGGCGCCCATCTCAGCGGCATGCCGTTGAACCGCGAACTCACGGACCGTGGCGCTCGCCTCGAAGCGGCCACGCGTACCGCGCCTTGCTACCGTCTGCACGCGCTTGCCGATGGCCGGCGCCCGGCTCTGCTGCGCGTGACCGCCGGCGGCGAGTCGATAGCCTGCGAGGTCTGGGAGCTCCCGGCGCAGGCCTTTGGCGCTTTGCTTGCGGGCATCGCCGCGCCGCTGGGTCTGGGCTCGGTACTGCTCGATGACGGCACGTGCGCCGCGGGCTTTATCTGCGAGCCGGCGGGGCTCGAAGGTGCCCGTGACATCACGGACTTCGGCGGCTGGCGAGCCTGGGTGGCCGCGCAGGCGCAGACCTGAGCGAATGCGCCGGGGCCGGGCCAGCTACGTCCGAGGAGCATGGCGCGGCGCGGGGGGCAGCGATTCGGCAAATCCCGGCCCCCGCGACCGACTGGAACTGGACCGCGGGGGGGGGGGGGTAAGCCTCAGAAATGGTATTCGACCCGCACCATCGGGGTCGATGCCTTTGCCCCGGGAGTCGTCGAGTAGGGGTTGCCGAACTTGTTGCGCCAGTACTGGTACTCAAGGCCGACCCACAGCTTCTTCGGCGCGCCGTACAGCGAACCCACGTCATACATCAGCTCGGTGTCGAGCAGGGTCTCCGGCGCGGTGCCGTAGCCTTTCGCGCCGATGTGGTCGAGGTAGCCGCTCCACTTCACGTGGGGAGCGACGTCGATACCCCAATCAGCTGCCAGCACGTAGGTCGTCTTGAAGGTTATGTCACCGCCCTGCGGATAGGGCGAGAAGCCGTTGTGGTTGCTCTCCTTGTACAGCTCCAGTCCGATCTCGGCGAAGCCGGGGACGTTGAGCCCAACCATGGGGCCGAAGCGCAGCTTGCGCACGCGCGGGCCGAACACCGTGTTCTTCGCCGAATAGTCGACTCCCATCGCCATCTTCACGTCGTTGATCGGGCCGAAGGAGATCTTCTTGCCGGTGATCTGGTCGTAGGACCACGTGCGTCGGTAGACCGCGTACATTTCCTGCGCGCCGGCGGCAGCGCATCCAGGCGAATTCGCGCCGGACGCGCAGGCCTCCTGGTCGGTGGAGTCCGACATCAGCACGTCGAGGTTAAAGAAGTTAACCCCCCAGGCATCCCCACCGGTATAGGTGAAACCGACGATCCGCTTGGCGATGGACTGGCTGTAGCCCGGCTCAGCGAATTTCGTGCCATAGGCGAAGTGGACCGAGGGATCGTTCCAGGTCGCGGCTTGCGCGGCCGGAAGCAGCGCGGCACCGCCCGCGAGAACGCAGGCGGCAAGCAGCGGCGGGGAGAATCCGAGGCGATGGGCTTTCATGGGCAAACTCCGTTTCGATACGAGGAAATGACCCGCGCACTACGGCACGGGCGAGGAAGGATGGCCACACGGCTCTCAGCGGCGCATAGCGCTTTCATGCCAATGGCCCAGCGCCAGGCGCGACAACAGCACCATGGCGCCGAATAGCGCTACCCCGGCCAGCGTGAGCAGGACCAGCGCAGCGAACATTTCGGGGATCTGCAGGTTGTAGCCACACTGCAGGATCTGATAGGCCAGCCCAGCGCCCTGCCCGCCCGTGCCGGCCACGAATTCAGCGACCACCGCGCCGATCAGCGCCAGCCCGCTGCTGATGCGAAGGCCTCCGAAGAAGTACGGCATCGCCGCCGGGATGCGCAGGCGCGTCAGGCGCTGCCATCGCGAGGCCCGATACAGCGTGAACAAGTCGTCCAGATTGGCGCCGACGCTGTTGAGCCCGAGGATCGAGTTGGAGATGATCGGGAACACCGCGATGATGGTGGCGCAGACCACGAGGGCCAGCTCGGTATGCTTGATCCAGATGATGATCAGCGGCGCGATCGCCACGATCGGCGTGACCTGGAGCATGACCGCGTAGGGAAACAGGCTCATCTCGAGCATCCGGCTCTGCGCGAACAGCACTGCGGTGGCGCTGCCCAGCACCACGCTCGCGGCGAAGGCGAGCACAGTGACCTTCATGGTCATGAGCAGAGCGCCGAACAGCGTGCCGGCATGCGTCGCCAGCGCCTTTGCGATGAGCAGCGGACCCGGCAGCAAATAGGGCGGTACGTGCGCGGCGTCGACTCCGAACTGCCACAGCAGCGCGAAGCCGACCCCGACGACGAGGGGCGCGACCACGCGCAGCAGGCCTGGGCCGGACAGCAGGGGATGTGCGGGCATCGGATGCTTCCGTAGACGTTGGACCGTGGCGCTCAATGCTTGGCTGGCATCACGTGCAGGTCGCGGATGAACTGCAGGTCGTAGGCCTTGTGGTAGTCGAAGGTCGCCGGCAGCATCTTGTTTTCGACCATGAACTCGAACATGGTCTTCCAGCGCGCGTCGGTCATCGTGCCTATGCCATGTCTGGCGGCTGCGCCGCTGGTGAGGAAACCGTACTTCTTCAGCATGCGCATGGAGAAGGCCATCTGCTCGGGCGTCTGCTTCGGATCGGCCTCGGCGATCAGGCGGTTGCCCGGCGCCGGGTCCGCGAGGTAGGACTTCCATCCCTCGATCGATGCTTTCACGAAGGCCCGCACCCATTGCGGATGCTGGCTCACCATCGCGCGCGTCGTATCGATGGTCTCGGCGTACATCGGCCAGCCGTGATCGGCGAGCAGGAACACCACCGGGTGGCCGCCCCCCTTCTCGATCATCAGTGGCTCGGAGCCGATGAAGCCCTGCTGCGACACGTCGGGCTCGTGCAGGAAAGGCGCCACGCTGAAGGTGTAGGGACGCTCCTGCGACTGCGTGAAGCCGTACTTGTGCTCTAGCCAGGGCCACCAAGTGCTGTTCGCGCTCTGCGAGACGAGGATCGGCTTGCCCTTCAGAGCGGCCAGGCTGCGCGTGCCGGCGTGGGCGATGATGACTTGTGGGTCTTTCTGGAAACTCGTGGCCACGGTGACCACCGGCAGTCCGTGCGAGACCGCCAGCATGTCCTGCATCGGGTAGCCCATGTAGAAGTCGCAGCTGCCGCCGACCAGCAGTTGCAGGCCGTTGACCTGCGGGCCGCCCATCTTGATGGTCACGTCGAGTCCGGCCATCTTGTACAGGCCGGTGGCCAGCGCCTGGTAAAAGCCGCCGTGCTCCGCCTCGGCGAACCAGTTTGTGCAGAAGGTCAGCTTGGGGAGGTCCTTCGCCTGGGCCGCTGGGGCCAGCAGTGCGAACGCCGTGGCGACTCCGGCCACGCAATGGGACAAGGACTTTGCAAGGCGCATTTCGATTCCTTCGACGAAACCACTGTATGCAATTTCCTAGCAATACGCATGCCAAGCTCGCCACGGCTGCTCAGGCCTACCGAGAGCATTCCCACAAGAGGCAATGCCCCACCTCGGATCCCTGTCTTGGTGCACGTTCCTTATCTCGGATGACGCTTCGCCTCATCGTGGTGCAAGACCGTTACAGCATCGTGCTTGTATACATTCCCGCTACTGTATGCACGCAAAGGCTTCGGCCTGGCATCGGCTTTGCTTTCGGTGGCAGTGGAGTAGAAGCGGTCAGCGGCTGGTCTGCGGGACATTGCTCCGGCCCTGTCCACTCCCACGGGAACACACCATGCTCGTCACTCGTCAACCGGTGCTGCGCCGGTTCTGGTACGCCACCCTTCCCCTGCACCAGATCGAAAAAGGTCCGCAGGCCTTTCGTTTGCTCGGCGTCCCCCTGGTCCTCTGGATCGACGCGCAGGGACGCCCCGCCGCGTTGCGCGACCGCTGCTGCCACCGCACCGCGCGGCTGTCCAAGGGCTTCGTCGAGAACGGCAAAATCGTCTGCGGCTACCACGGTTGGACCTACGACCACTGCGGCCGCTGCGTGCGCATCCCGCAGAACGAACTGGGCGCGGTGCCCGACTCGGCGCGGGTCGACTCCTTCGCCTGTGAGGCTCGCTACGGCTACGCCTGGGTCGCGCTCGAGGAGCCACTGGCACCGATCCCCGAATTCGAGGAAGACTCCAAGCCGGGCTTCCGGCGCATCCTGCAGTTCCACGAAACCTGGGCGACCAGTCCGCTGCGCTTCATGGAGAACGCTTTCGACAACTCGCACTTCAGCTTTGTGCACCGGAGCAATTTCGGCATCCAGGAGCAACCCAAGCCCTCGCCCTACGACCTGCGCGAAGCGGCCGACGGCTTCAGCGCGCACACTGTGGTTCCGATCCGCAACCCCGAGTCGAGCCACCGCGTGACCGGCTCGACCGAGCCCTACACCGAGCGTCATCTGCACAATCGCTGGTGGTTGCCTTTCGTGCGCAGGTTCGGCTGCGTCTACGCGCCGAGCGGACGCCACCACATCATCTACAACTGCGCCACGCCGATCGACGACGAGCACATCTCGCTGGCGCAATGGCTGTACCGCAACGACACCGAGGAGGACTGCAGCAGCGCCGAGCTGATCGCCTGGGACCGCCCGATCGTCGACGAGGACCGTGACATTCTCGAGGCCACCGACCCCGACGCAGCGCTCGACCTGCAGCGGCGCACCGAGCAGCACATGGTCTCGGACCGCCCGGGGCTTCTGATGCGTAGGCGACTGCTCGCGCTGCTGCGAGAGCACGGCGAGACTGAAAGCTACCGCGAGCCAGGCTTGGCCTGAGACGGCGATGGACATGCCCCGCGTGGATACCCCCGAAAGCCGAGAAGCCGAAGCGGCCCCCGAAGTTGAGACCGCGCTGCTCGCGCAGCGCGTCGAGAAGGTCTACCCCAACGGCACGCGTGCGCTGGCCGAGTTGCGCCTGCAGGTGCGCCAAGGGGAGTTCGTATCGCTGCTCGGACCCTCGGGCTGCGGCAAGAGCACGCTACTGCGCATGTTCGCGGGGCTCGAGACTCCGTCGGCCGGGAACCTGGCCTGGTGGGGCTCGACGCGCCCGCCGCATGTCGACGCGCGACAGGGTGCCGACGGCGATGGCGCCGCCGGCGGGCGCAGCCTGTCGATGGTGTTCCAGGAGGCCACCCTGATGCCCTGGGCTCGGGTGCGCGGCAACGCCCGCCTGCCGCTGGACCTGCGCCGTGTCGCGCGGGCCAGCGCGGACGCACGCGTGGACGAGGTGCTGCGGCTGGTCGGCCTGGACAAGTTCGCGCGCGCTTGGCCGCGCGAACTCTCGGGCGGCATGCGGATGCGCGTGTCGCTGGCGCGCGCACTCGTCACCGATCCCGGGCTGCTGCTGCTCGACGAGCCCTTCGGCGCTCTCGACGAATTCACCCGCCACCGGCTCGACTCGGAAGTGCGGCGCCTGTGGGGCCTGCGCGACATGACCGTGGTGTTCGTCACCCACAGCATTTCCGAGG
This sequence comes from Pseudomonadota bacterium, assembly GCA_021815805.1. GTDB lineage: Bacteria > Pseudomonadota > Gammaproteobacteria > Burkholderiales > Burkholderiaceae_C > Thiomonas_A. Next base: position 11,830 of record JAKAZQ010000025.1, read on the forward strand.
CGGTGTTCTTGTCCACGCGCGTCGTCGTCATGGCCGCGCGCCCGGGCCGCGTGGTAGCCGACGTGCCGATCGAAGGGCCGGCGCAGCGCGACGACGAATGGCGCAACAGCCCCGAATTCCTGCGCCACTGCCGCGACTTGTCGGCGCTGCTGCATGCCGCGGCGGATTCCGGCGCCTGAGGCTCCGGTCTCGATGTACCGACCCTGATGCACCGCCTCCCGTCAACTGGACCCTCGATGCCACTCTCCTCGGACTCCGACACGCCCAGCGTGCTCGTGCAAGGCGCACAGGCGCTTCTCACCGGACTTCCCGGCACGGCCTCACGCGCAGGTGCCTGCGACGTGCGCATTCGCGGCGATCGCATCGAGGCCGTAGGCCGACTGCAACGGGAGCCCGGCGAGCGCGTGCTCGACGCGACCGACTGCGTGATCTATCCAGCCTGGGTCAACACCCACCATCACCTGGCGCAATCGCTGCTCAAGGGAGTCCCCGGGGGCATCGACGCCACGCTTACCCCCTGGCTCGAGGCTGTGCCCTTCCACTTCCGTGGCGCCTACGACGGCGATCTGCTGCGCCTGGCCGCGCGCATCGGACTGATCGAGCTGGCGCTTTCAGGCTGCGGCACGGTAGCGGACCACCATTACTACCACTGGCCGGGAATCGCATTCGACGGCCCCCACATCCTGTTCGAGGAGGCCGAGCGCCTCGGACTGCGCATGGTGCTTTGCCGCGGCGGAGCCACGCGCAGCCGCGAGTTCGAAACCGGCCATCCCGGCGCTCAGCGGCCGGAGTCGCTGCGCGACTACCTCGACGACCTCGGCCGGCTACGCGCGCGCTACCACGACGAATCGCCGCGGGCGATGCGGCGCATCGTCGCCGCGCCGACCACGCCGCTGTTCTCGATGCAACCTCAGGAATTGCGCGAGACCGCCGCGCATGCGCGCTCGCTCGGCCTTCGCCTGCATTCGCATCTCTCGGAAACCGTGATCTACCAGGAAGTCGCGCACGACCGGCACGGCTGCAGCCCGATCGAATTCGTCGCTGGGGTCAACTGGCTCGGGAGCGACGTCTGGTTCGCGCATCTGGTCAAGCTCAGCGACAGCGACATCGCCGAGCTCGGGCGCACGCGCACCGGCATCGCGCATTGCCCGCAGAGCAATGGCCGGCTGGGCAGCGGAATCGCGCCGGTGAAGGCGCTGCAGCAGGCCGGCTCGCCGATCTCCCTGGCGGTCGACGGCGCGGCGTCGAACGAGGCCGCCGACATGCTGCAGGAGGCACACGCGGCGTGGCTGATGGCACGCGCGCGCGGTGGCCACCTGGCGCGCCCCGGTTTCGAGGGCGGGGCCGGCGAACAGGGCGCGGCCGACGCGACGGTGGATGACGTGGTGCGCTGGGGTACCGCCGGCGGCGCCGAGGTGCTGGGCCTGCCGGGTGTCGGCACGTTGGCGCCCGGGCAGTCGGCCGACCTCGCGATCTACCGCCTCGACCAGCCGCGCCATTTCGGGCTGCACGATCCAGCGATCGCGCCGGTGGCCAGCGGCGGCGCGACCCTGCGCGCGCTGCTTGTGGCAGGCCGCGTGGTGGCCGAAGAAGGTGCGATCCCGGGACTCGACATGGCGCAGCTCGGGCACCAGGCCCGCGAGGCGGTACTGCGTCTGCGCGCGCTGGCGGGCTGAACACCCGCTGCCGGCATGAGCGGCGGAGGGTGCCCTCGCGAGGTTCGCCGGGGGCGCGTCCGATGCAGTGGGTGCCACGAGCCGGCACCGTGGGACACCGCTCCCGCGCTCAGGCCCCCTCGACGAGTCGCCTGGCCAGGCGGTTGTGGCGCTCGGTGAGCAGGCCGAGGTCGACCGTGGTTAGTTGCCCGCGTTCGACCACCACGCGCCCATGGATGATGCTGTAGGCTACTTCCCCGGGCTGGCAGAACACCAGCGCGGCCAGCGGATCGTGCAGCGCGCCGGCGAGCCCCGGGCGGTGCAAGTCGAAGGCCACGAAATCCGCAGCCATGCCGGGCCCCAGCGCACCGATGTCGTCGCGCCCGAGCACGCGTGCGCCGCCCAGGGTCGCGATTTCCAGCGCCTCGCGCGCGCTCATCGCGTCTGGCCCGAAGCCCACGCGCTGCAGCAGCAAGGCCTGGCGCACCTCACCCAGCATATGGCCGGAGTCATTCGAAGCCGATCCGTCGACCCCGAGTCCGACCGCTACTCCGGCGTCGCGCATGGCGCGGATCGGTGCGATTCCCGAGGCCAGGCGCATGTTCGAACACGGACAATGCGCGACTCCGGTTCCGGTGCGCGCGAACAGCTCGATGCCTTCCGCGTCGAGTTGCACGCAGTGCGCGTGCCAGACGTCGGGGCCGACCCAGCCAAGATCCTGCGCGTACTCGGCCGGGCTCATGCCGAAATGCTCGTGGCTGTAGGCCACGTCGTGCATGTTCTCGGCCAGGTGGGTGTGCAAGGAGACCCCATGGTGGCGCGCCAGCGCGGCCGACTCGCGCATCAGATTGCGGCTGACCGAGAACGGCGAGCACGGCGCCACGACCACACGCAGCATCGCATGAGGCCCGGGGTCGTGGTAGGTCTCGATCAGGCGCTGCGTGTCCCGGAGGATCGACGCCTCGTCCTCGACCAGCGAGTCGGGCGGCAGGCCGCCGCGGCTGACGCCCACGCTCATGCTGCCGCGGCTGGCGTGAAAGCGCATGCCGATGCGCCCGGCGGCCTCGATACAGTCGTCGAGACGACAGCCGTTCGGATAGAGGTAGAGATGGTCGCTCGAGGTGGTGCAACCCGACAGCAGCAGCTCGGCCATCGCGCTCAGAGTCGACACTTCGAGCATCTCCGGTGTCAGTCCAGCCCAGATCGGATACAGGCTGCGCAACCATCCGAACAATTCAGCGTCCTGCGCTGCGGCCACCGCGCGGGTCAGGCTCTGGTACATGTGGTGATGGGTGTTGACCAGGCCGGGAACGACGATGTGCCCGGAAAGGTCGATCACCCGGTCGGCCTGCGCCGAGACGCTGGCGCTGGGCCCCACCTGCACGATGCGGTGACCGTCGACGAGCATCGCACCGTCGCGGATCTCGCGCCGCTCGCCGTCCATCGTCACCAGCAGGTCGGCGTGCCGGATTGCCAGCGTGGCCATCGATCTCACCCGCTCAGCAGTTGCCGGCGCGCTGCCAGAAGTCGCGATGCAGGGCCACCAGTTCCGCCTCGAGCTCGGGGAAGGGTCCGTGAACCTCGATGGCCTTCTGCCCGCGCGCGAACACCTCGCGGCACGGCAGGTCGAAGGTCATGTTCTGCGGGTCGTCGCCGGTGAGGGCGAGCAGGCGCGACTCCTCGAGCGCGTAGACCACCCGTCCGATGTTGGCCCAGTACTGCGTCCCGGCGCACATCACGCAGGGCTCGAACGTGGTGTACAGGGTGCAAGTCCAGAGATGCGCTGCGCTGTAGCGCATCGCCGCGATGCGCGCCAGGGTGGATTCGGCGTGGTTCACCGCATCCACATTGCCCTGCTCGAGCAGCACGCTTGAGTGATCCGGGCCGACCAGCACGGCGCCAAAGGGGTGATGCCCCTGCACCAGCGCGCGCCGCGCCACCTCGTTGGCGCGGCGCAGGTGGCGCAACATCTGCTCGCGCGAGGGCTGCCTGCCTGCCTGCATGGTGCCTGCCTCCATGGTGCGTGGCTCAGACGGGCAGCGACCCCTGCACGCCCTCGACGTAGAAATGCACCTTGTGCAATTGCGCGTCGTCGAGCACGGAACCGGCAGGAATGATCACCTTGCCGTCCTGGCCCTTGATCGGGCCCGCCCAGATCGGGTGCTTGCCCGACACGATGCCATCGATGCGCTGCTTCAGCACCGTGCGCACGTCGGCCGGAATCACGGGGTTGAGGTCGCCCAGCCTGATAGCCTTCTGCGCCAGCCCGTACCAGACCGACTTGCGCTTGGGAAAGTGGCCGTCGAGCACATCCTGGATGACCTCGCGGTAGCGTACCGTCCAGTCGAGCTCGACGCCGCCGAGTTGGAGCTTGGGAGCGAACTGGCGCATGTCGGAGTCCCAGCCAAACGCGTACACGCCCTTCTGCTCGGCGGCCTGCACGACGGCCGGCGAATCCGAGTTCTGCAGCAGCACGTCGGCGCCCTGGCTGATGAGGGTCAGCGCTGCCTCGCGCTCCTTGCCCGGATCGTACCAGGTGCTGATCCACACCACGTTGGTCGTGCACTTCGGATTCACGCTGCGCGCGCCCAGCGTGTAGGCGTTGATGTTGCGCACCACCTCGGGAATGGGGAAGGTGGCGACGAAACCCAGCTTGTTGCTCTTGGTCATCCTGCCGGCAACGACGCCGGCCATGTAGGCGCCCTCGTAGGTGCGCACGTCGTACTCGCCGACGTTGTGCGCGACCTTGTAGCCGGTGGCCTGCTCGAACAGCACGTCGGGGAAGTCGCGCGCCACCTTCATTACCGGATCCATGTAGCCGAAGGAGGTGGCGAAGATCACCTTGTTGCCGGCCATCGCCAGGTCGCGGAACACGTGCTCGCCCTGCGGGCCCTCGGGCACGCTCTCGACAAAGCTGGTCTGCAGGCGCGAGCCGAAGATCTTTGCCACCGCCCGACGCCCAAGGTCATGCGAGTAGCTCCAGCCGACGTCGCCCACCGGCGCCACGTAGACCCATGCCGCCTTCAGCGGCGCCGCGGCGAAGGCGCGGCTTGCCAGGCCGGGCGCCAGCGTCCCGGCGATGCCCGATGCGGCTAGTTTGAGAGCGGTGCGTCGATCCATGGGATTCTCCTTCTTGAGGACTTGGGGGGTGGTCGTGCGCGGCGGAGCAGGCTCGTGCAGCCTCAACTCTCCGGCCTGAAGGGTGAGCCGTACGATGCCGGCGAGTGGATGCGAATGCTTTCCTCGCGCCTGGAGATCAGCACCAACACGACCACCGTGGCAACGTAGGGAAGCGAATTCAGCAACTGCGAGGGAATGCTGACGTGCAGCCCCGAGGCCTGCACGACGAGTGCCGCCACCATGACGAGGCCGAACAGGTAGGCCCCCAGCATCAGGCGCAGCGGGCGCCAGGTGGCGAACACGACGAGCGCGCCGGCGATCCAGCCGCGCCCGGCGACCATGCCCTGCACCCACAAGGGGGTGTAGAACTCCGACAGGAAGGCGCCCGCGACGCCGGCCATGGCGCCGCCGAAGGCCACCGTCAGGTAGCGGATGGCGATCACCGGATAGCCGACGTCGTGCGCCACCGTGGGCGATTCGCCCACCGCGCGCACCACCAGCCCCCAGCGGCTGCGATAGAGGAACCACTGCACCGCCGCGAACAGGCCCCAGGACCAGTACACCAGGCTCTGCTGGTCGAACAGCACCTTGCCCAGCAGCGGGATGTCCGAGAGCAGCGGGATGCGCAGCGAGCCGATCGGCGTGATCCCCATGGACTCGTAGTGCTTGCCGATGAACGAGGAGAGACCGAGGCCGAAGATGGTCAGCGCCAGCCCGGTGGCCGCCTGGTCGGCGAGCAGCGTCAGGGTAGCCAAGCCGAAGGCCAGCGCCAGCAGGGCGCCGGCGAGCATAGCCATGCACACGCCCAGCCAGATCGACCCGGCGTCATGCGCGAAGGCAAAGCCGACCACCGCGCCCACCGACATCATGCCCTCGATGCCCAGGTTCAGCACGCCGGACTTCTCCACCACGAGTTCGCCCAGCCCAGCGATGAGCAGCGGGGTGGCGGCAACGACGCATGCCGACAGCGTGGAGGTGATGATTGCGAGGGACATGCCGGCCTCCTTGCTTGATGCCTCAGCGTGCTGCGGTACTTGGTGCGCGCGAGCGCACCACGCGATACTGGATAAGCACGCTGGTGATCAGGAGGTAGAACAGCAGCATGCCCTGGAACACCTGGGCGATCGAGGCCGGCAGGTTGAGGGTGACCTCGGCCTGGTAGCCGCCGAGGTAGAACAGCGCGAGTACAAGGCTGGCGAGGAACACGCCGATGGGCGTCAGGCGCCCGACGTAGGCGACGATGATGGCGGCGAATCCGTAGCCGGCGCTGATCTGGTCGGTGAGCTGGCCCATCGGCCCGGCCACCTCGGCCATGCCGGCCAGTCCCGCCGTGGCGCCGCTGATGAGCAGGCTCACCCAGACGAGACGATTGGCGGAGAAGCCGGCGTAGCGCGCGGCGTCCTCGGCCTGCCCGGCGACGCGCATCTTGTAGCCCAGGTAGCTGTGGTTCATCACCACGTAGGCGACGAGCAGCAGCACGATGGCCACAGGAAAGGCGAGGGTCAAGCGCGTGCCGTGCAGGATGATGGGCAGGCTCACGCTGGGGTCGAGCGCAGCCGTCTGCGGGTAGTTCATGCCGTTGGGATCCTGCATCGGCCCGAACACCAGCCAGGACTCGACGAGTTGCGCCACGTAGACGAGCATGAGCGAGGTGATGATGACGTTGGCGTTGAAACGCGTGCGCAGCAACGCCGGAATGGCGGCCCACGCCATGCCACCGAGCATGCCGGCGAGCGCGGTGCCGAACAGCCTGCCGTAGTCGACGCTGGCCACGTTCGGCCCGAGTCCGGCGTGCAGGGCGAAGGCCGTGGCCGCCACCGCACCCATCACGTACTGCCCCTCGGCACCGATGTTCCAGATGCGCGCGCGATAACAGAACGACAGCCCGATGCCCATGAGCATGAGGGGCACCGACTTGAGCAGCAGTTCGCCCACGCCGTAGTAGGTGGACAGCGGAACGATGAAGAAGGCGTCGAAGCCCGCCCACACGTTCTTGCCGAGCGCGGCAAACAACGCCAGTCCGGTGAGCACCGTCAGCACCAGCGCAAGCACCGGCGAGGCGTAGTACATCAGGCTCGAGGCGTCGGGCCGCGGCTCCAACCTATAGAACATGACCCACCTCCGGCGCCAGGAGCAGCACGCCAGCCGGAGCAGGAGACGCACCGGCGTCGTCCCACATGCCGCTCATCCACAGGCCGACGTCCTCCATGTCGAGCTCGGAGGCCTTGCGCACGGGCGACAGGCGGCCCTTGGCGATGACGGCGATGCGATCGCAGATCTCGAACAATTCGTCGAGTTCCTCCGACACCACGAGCACCGCGCAGCCGCTGTTGCGCAGGTCGATGACGGTCTGCCGGATGAAGGCCGCGGCCCCCACGTCCACGCCCCAGGTCGGCTGCGCCAGCACGAGCAGGCGCGGCGTCTGCAGGATCTCGCGACCGACGATGAATTTCTGCAGGTTGCCCCCCGACAGCGAACGCGCCGGCGCCCCCGCGCCGGAGCAGCGCACGTCGAAGCGCTCGATGCACGACTGCGCGAAGGAGCGCGCCTTCGCCGCCGCGACGAAGCCGCGGCGCACGAAGGGCTGCGTGTACGCGCCGGTGAGCAGGGCGTTATCGGCCAGGCTCATGCCCGGCACCGCGCCGCGCCCAAGGCGCTCCTCGGGGACGAAGCACAGGCCGAGGCGGCGCCGCGCCCCGGGAGACATGCGTCCCGCCTCGCGGCCCATGATCTGGATGGGGTAGCGCACGGAAAAGGGGATCTCCCCGGAGATCAGCCCGAGCAGTTCCTGCTGTCCGTTGCCGGAGACGCCGGCGATGCCCACGATTTCGCCCGACTTGACCTCCAGGTGGATGTCCTTGAGGTCCACGCCGAAGGCGCTCGGTGCCTCGCGCGTGAGCCCCGCCAGGCGCAGCCGCACCTCGCCGTCCTGCGCCGGCTCCTCGTGTTTGCAGGCAGGCAGGTCCCTGCCGATCATGAGGCGTGCCAGGCTTTGCGCGGTTTCCTGCGCCGGCTGGCAATGGCCGACGACGCGCCCGCCACGTAAGACCGTCGCGCTGTGGCAGAGTTCCTGGATCTCGTCCAGCTTGTGGCTGATGTAGAGGATGGCGCAGCCCTCGTCGGCGAGCCGCCGCAGCGTCTCGAAGAGCACGCGCACCGCTTGCGGCGTGAGCACCGAGGTCGGCTCGTCCATGATGAGCAGCTGCGGCCGCTGCAGCAGGCAGCGGATGATCTCGACGCGCTGGCGCTCGCCCACCGACAGCGAGTGCACGTGGCGCTCCGGATCGACGGGCAGGCCGTAGCGCTGCGAAACCTCGATGATGCGCTGCGCCAGCTCCGGCAGCGGCGTGCGATCGGCCAGCGCGAGGGCGACGTTCTCGCACACGGTCAGGGTCTCGAACAGGCAGAAGTGCTGAAACACCATGCCGATCCCCAGAGAGCGCGCGTACGCGGGGCTCTGCACGGCCACCGGCTCGCCCTTCCAGAAGATGGTGCCGGCGCTGGGATGGGTGACGCCGTAGATCATTTTCATCAGCGTCGACTTGCCCGCACCGTTCTCCCCCAGTACGGCGTGGATCTCGCCCTCACGGACGGCAAGATCCACCTGGTCATTGGCGACCACCGTGGGATAGACCTTGCTGATTCCCTGCATGCGCAGCAGGCTGGGCCTCGCTGACGCTTGCTCGCTCACAGGGTTCATGGCGTTCTCTCGGGCAGTCGAGGCGCGCGTTCCGACAGTGGAGGCCGGGACTCGCCGTGATCTCCGTTCCGGCGGCGGGCCGGAACGGAGGCGGAACTTATGGCATTCAAAATATGAAAATACTGTATGCAATTTAGCATAACTATTCGCCGAGTCAACACGCATCCAGCCCCCAGAAGTCGAGGGTTAAAACCCGGTGGCGAAGGGCTCGTGCCTCAGCGCCTGGCACCCGCCTCGACCCATCGCGCGATCTCGACGCGCTGCGCGTCGGTCATGCCGGTGGAGTTGTTCAGCGGCATCGCTCGGGTCACCACGACCTGCTGGTAGATGTCCTGGGCGTGGGAGACGATGGACGCGTCCTCGTCGAGCCGTATGCCCTTGCTCGCCGCCGGCCCGGCGTGACACAGAATGCAGCGCTGCTGCACGATGGCGCGCACCCGGGCGAAAGCCACCGGAGCATCGGAGACCGCCGTACTCGCTGGAGCCGGCAACGGAGCCAGTGCGATCACGAGTGAGCCGACCAGCAGAACCGCGACGCCCCAGTACTGCCACTTCCACTTGCCCTTGTGCTTGAGTACGAAGAACTGCCGCACCAGCGCTCCGGCCAGCATGAGCATGACCAGCACCAGCCAGTTGTGGCGCGCTTCGTAAAGAAAGCTGTAGTGGTTCGACAGCATCGCGAACACGACCGGCAGGGTGAAATAGGTGTTGTGCACGCTGCGCTGCTTGCCGCGCTTGCCGTCCGCCGGGTTGGGATGCGTGCCGGCGCGCAGCGCAGCTACCACGCGGCGCTGGCCGGGAATGATCCAGAACAGCACGTTGGCGCTCATCGAGGTGGCGAGCATCGCCCCGACGACGAGGAAGGCGGCACGCCCGGCGAACAGGTGGCAGGCCAGCCATGCCGCGGCCAGCACGTACAGTGCCACCAGCAAACCCACCAGACGGTCGCCCCCGCGAGCCTGGCCGAACAACCGGCAGATGGTGTCGTAGACCAGCCAGCCCACGGCCAGGAAGCCGAGGATCGCCAGGCCGGCCAGCGCCGGCGACGACCACGCGAACACCCTGGGATCGACGATGAAGATCCCCGCGCGATAGAAATACAGCACCGACAGGAGCGCGAAGCCGGACAGCCAGGTGGTGTAGCTTTCCCAGTAGAACCAGTGCAGGTGCGCGGGCAGGCTTCTGGGCGCGACAAGGTATTTTTGCGGGTTGTAGAAGCCGCCGCCATGCACGGCCCACAGCTCGCCGTCGACCCCGCGCTTGCGCAGCTCGGGGTCGGTCGGCACCTCTAGGCTGTTGTCCAGCCACACGAAGTAGAACGACGATCCGATCCAGGCGATGGCCGCGATCACATGCAGCCAGCGCAGGAGCATTTCGGCCCAGGTCATGCCGTAGGGCAGCAGGGTGGAGAGCAGCGTGTTCATCCGTAATACCTCGACATTCGCTGTACAGGACTCTCGCCACGGCAGGCACTGCGAAAGCGGTGAAGGTCGCGTGTCGCCCGCGGGAGACGACGGTGCAGCCATGCTGCGACCCGGCCGGCACATCCTGCCGGCGCGATACGTGCGGCGCTCAGCTGCCGCGGTAGGTGCAATAGCTCCACGGTGTCACGAGCAAGGGAACGTGGTAGTGCGCCTCGGCATCGGCCACGCCGAACTCGACCGGAACGAGGTCGAGGAAGCCCGCCTCGACGCCGGGCTGCGCGGTGCCACGGAAATACGCGCCGACATGGAATACCAGGCGATGGCGCCCGGGCCGCAGGTCGGCGCCCTGCAGCAGCGGGCTGTCGACCCGACCGTCGTCGTTGGTCCGCACGCTGACCAGTTCGCACCAGGCTCCGTCGCGCTCGGCGAACAGATCGATTCGCACCCCGGACGCTGGTCGCCCGGCCGCGGTGTCGAGAATGTGAGTTGTCAATTGTCCCATTGATCGTATACACATTTGGTTGTGATAGTATGCTATTGTACGTGAACATCGATGACAACCAGCTTCGGCTCTACCACGGCGGAAGGTCACATCGCGGTGCATGGGTGCAAGATCTGAGCACTACGATGGATGCACTTGGTGCACACAGTGAGGTGTACGAAGCGAACCACCACCGCGAAACACACTCCGCTCGCAGGCGCAGACATCGACCATGAAGACGACCAGAACAGCGACGACGCACGCACGTCGTGAAGGCGATTCAAAGTCAAGCAAGGAGCGTGCCGAAGGCAGCCCCACCCCCGACTCGACGCGCCTGATCGTCGACGCCATCACGGCCGCGGTGGTCGAACACCGGCTCGCGCCCGGGGCCAAGCTCACTGAACAGACGCTCGCCGGCATCTACGGCGTCTCGCGCACCATCGTGCGCCAGGCGCTGTACCAGCTCGCTCGCGACCATCTGGTCACCCTCGCCCCCGGCCGCGGCGCGTTCATCGCCACGCCCTCGGTGGACGAGGCGCGCCAGGTGTTCTCGGTGCGCCGGCACCTGGAGCAGCACCTGGTCGAGGAGTTCTGCAAGAAGGCCGGCAGCGCCGACATCCGCGCGTTACGCGAGCATGTCCGGCGCGAGCAGGCCATGCTCGGGCGGCCCGACGTGCGCGGGCGCACACGCCTGCTCGGCGACTTCCATGTGCTGATGGCGCAGCGACTCGGGCTCGTCGTACTGGCCGAACTGCTGTCCGAACTCATCTCGCGCTGCGCGCTTATCGCGCTGATGTACCAGTCCTCGCGCGCCGCGCAGCATTCCTCCGACGAGCACCTGGAAATCCTCGACGCGCTCGAGGCACACGACAGCGCGCGCGCGAAGGCGCTGATGGAAGCCCACCTGCGCGCCACCGAGGATTCGCTGCTCTACCACCCCCGCACCCCCAGCGTCGACCTGCGCGAAGTGCTCGGCCAATCCGCCTAGCGCGCCAACCCACTCCCCGAGATGAGCGACACCGAAGCGATCCGCCTGCCCGCCGGCTACCCCCGCGACCTCGCCGGCTACGGCCGCCGTCCGCCGCAGGCACGCTGGCCCGGCAATGCGCGGATCGCCGTGCAGTTCGTGCTCAACCTCGAGGAAGGCGGCGAGAACAGCGTACTGCACGGCGACGCGGGCAGTGAACAATTCCTGTCCGAGATGTTCAACCCGGCGAGCTATCCGGCGCGGCATCTCAGCATGGAAGGCATCTACGAATACGGGTCGCGCGTCGGGGCCTGGCGCATCCTGCGCGAGTTCGAGCGCCGCGGCCTGCCGCTGACCGTGTTCGGCGTCGGCATGGCGCTGCTGCGCCTGCCGGAACTCGCCGGCGCCTGCGTCGAACTCGGCCACGAAGTGGCCTGCCATGGCTGGCGCTGGATCCACTACCAGGGCATCGACGAGGCCACCGAGCGCGAGCACCTGCGCCTGGGGCTGCAGGCGGTGCGCCAGGCCTGCGGGGTCGATGCCGTCGGCTGGTACACCGGGCGCGATAGCCCGAACACCCGGCGCCTGCTCGCCGAACACGGCGGCCTGCTCTACGACAGCGACTACTACGGCGACGACTTGCCACTGTGGCTGCAGGTACGTACCTCGAACGGCGCGCTGCGGCCGCATCTGGTCGTGCCTTACACCCTCGACACCAACGACATGCGCTTCGCGCTGCCGCAAGGCTTCGCCCAGGCCGAGGACTTCTACATCTACCTGCGCGACAGCTTCGACGCGCTGTACGCCGAAGGGCTCGAGACCCCCCGCATGCTCAGCGTGGGCATGCACGCACGCCTGCTCGGTCGCCCGGGCCGCATCGGTGCGCTGAGACGCTTCCTCGACCACGTGGAGCGGCACGACCGAGTCTGGGTGGCGCGACGCGCCGATATCGCCCGACACTGGCGCGAGCATCACCCCTTCGACGCCGCCACCGCGCATGTCTGGGACTAAACCGCCGATGCTCGACCTGCACGAACTCAACCGGCTCGGGCGCGACGACTTCGTCGCCTGCCTCGACGGCATCTATGAACATTCGCCGTGGATTGCCGAACGCGCCTGGCAGGCGCGCCCGTTCGCCTCGCTGGGGGCGCTGAAGGCGCGCCTCGCGGCGGTCGTGCGCGAAGCCCCGCGCGAGGAGCAACTACGCCTGATCCGCTCCCACCCGGAGCTCGCCGGCAAGGCAGCCATAGCCGGCGAGCTCACCGCCGACTCCGCCCGCGAGCAGTCGCGCGCCGGGCTTTCGCACTGCACCCCGCGGGAGTTCGCGCGACTGGGCGAGCTCAACGCGCTGTACAAGCAGCGATTCGGCTGGCCCTTCATCGTCGCCGTGCTCGGCCCGCGCGGAAGCGGTCTGGGTCGCGCCGAGATCCTCGACGTGCTGCAGCGCCGCATCGAGCAACCGGCCGAGCTCGAATTCGCCGAGAGCCTACGCCAGATCCACCGCATCGCCGAGATGCGCCTGAACCAGCGCGGCGGCGCAGTTCCGTGGCTGGGCGAGCAGGTGTACGACTGGTGCGATGCGCTGGCCCGGCACAGCGAGCCGCCCTGGGATGCCCACGGCGAACTCACCGTGACCTACCTGAGCGAGGCGCATCGGGCATGTGCGGCGGACCTGCAGCGCTGGATGCGCGAATGCTGCTTCGACGACGTGCGCCTCGACGCGGTGGGCAACGTGGTCGGCATCTATCGCGGCACCCGCCCCGATGCGCCGCGCCTGCTCACGGGAAGTCACTACGACACGGTGCGCAACGCCGGACGCTTCGACGGGCGAGTGGGCATCTTCGTACCCATGGCCTGCGTGCGCGAACTCGCGCGCTCCGGGCGACGCCTGCCCTTCGGCATCGAGGTGGTCGGGTTCGCCGAGGAGGAGGGCCAGCGCTACGCCGCCACCTTCCTCGGCTCGGCAGCGCTGGTCGGGGAATTCGAGCCGGCATGGCTGCAACTGCGCGACGCCGGCGGCACGACCATGGTGCAGGCGATGCGCGAAGCCGGGTTGAGCGCCTCGCTCGGCGACATCGCCGCCTTGCGCCGTGACCCGGCGAAGTACCTCGGCTTTGTCGAGGTGCACATCGAGCAGGGGCCGGTGCTGTGCGAACTCGACCTGCCGCTGGGCGTCGTGACTTCGATCAACGCCAGCGTGCGCTGCATCGGCGAGGTCGTTGGGCTCGCCAGCCATGCCGGAACCACGCCGATGAAGTCGCGCCGCGACGCCGCGTGCGCGGTCGCCGAGGCGGTGCTGCTGGCCGAGCGCTGCGCGGCGGCCGAACCAGACGCGGTCGCCACGGTCGGCCAGCTCGAGGTTCCTGGGGGCTCGATCAACGTGGTCCCCGGACGATGCCGCTTCAGCCTCGACGTGCGCGCTCCCAGCGACGCCGCGCGTGACCGCGTGCGCGAGGCCTTCGAGCAGGGCCTGCGCGAGTTGTGCGCGCGCCGCGGCGTGCGTCCGGAACTGCACGAGACGCTGCGCGCGACCGCCGCCCCCAGCGACCCGGGCCTGCTGGAGCGCTGGAAGTACGCGTTAGACGCCCTGGGGCTGCCGCTGCACGCGATGCCCAGCGGCGCCGGGCACGACGCGATGAAGATCCACCGGATGATCCCGCAGGCCATGCTGTTCGTGCGCGGCGCAAATTCCGGGATCAGCCACAACCCGCTCGAGTCGAGCACCGCCGACGACCTGCACCTGGCATGCCTGGCCCTGCACCAATTCCTCGAGGACCTGTCGAGATCATGCTGAAACCGGACGCATCCGCCCATTACGCAGCGCTGGAGCGCTGGGTCGACGATCATTTCAACGAGCAGGTGCGCATGCTGCAGGAACTTGTACGCCTTCCGACCGACACTCCACCGGGGGACAACGCGCCGCACGCCGAACTGACGCAGCGCCTGCTGCGGCAATTCGGCATGGCCGCCGAGCTGCGTCCGGTTCCGGTCGAGCTCGTGCAGGCGCAGGGCATGCAGTCGATCAGCAACGTCATCGTGCGCCGCCGCTACGCGGAAGGCGGGCCCGTGATCGCGCTCAACGCGCACGGCGACGTCGTTCCGCCGGGCGAGGGGTGGACCCACGAGCCCTACGGCGGCGAAATCGAGCAGGGCAAGCTTTACGGGCGCGCCTCGGCCGTGAGCAAGAGCGACTTCAGCACCTACACCTTCGCGGTGCGTGCGCTCGAGTCGCTCGGCTTGCCGCTGCGCGGCGGGGTCGAGCTGCATTTCACCTACGACGAGGAATTCGGCGGCGAACTCGGTCCCGGCTGGATCCTTTCGCAGGGGCTCAGCAAGCCCGACCTGGAGATCGCCGCGGGCTTCTCGTACCAGGTGGTCAACGCGCACAACGGTTGCCTACAGCTCGAGGTCACGGTGCACGGCGTGATGGCGCACGCGGCGATCCCCGACAGTGGGGTCGACGCGCTGCAGGCTGCCGTCGGCATCCTCGGCGCGCTGTACGCGCTGAACCGGGGCTACCGGGAGCTGCGCTCGGAGGTTCCCGGAATCGACCACCCCTATCTCAACGTCGGCCTCATCCAGGGCGGCACGAACACCAACGTCGTCCCCGGCCAGGTCGTGTTCAAGCTCGACCGCAGGATGATCCCGGAGGAGGATCCGGCACAGGTCGAAGACGCGCTGCGCGAGTGCATCGAGCGCGAGGCCGCGCGTCACCCGGGGATTCGCGTCGAGATCCGGCGCATGTTGCTGGCACGCTCGCTGCGCCCGCTGCCGGGCAACCGCGAGCTGGTGCAGGCCCTGCAGCGCAACGCCGAAGCAGTGTTCGGCGAGCCGATCGAGGTAACCGGCACCCCGCTATACACCGACGTGCGCCTGTACTGCGAACGCGGGATACCGGCGGTGATCTACGGGGCCGGCCCGCGCACGGTACGCGAGTCCAACGCCAAGCGCGCCGACGAGCACATCGTGCTCGACGACCTCCGGCGCGCCACCAAGGTAGTCGCGCGCACCCTGCTCGATCTGCTGGCCCCGGCGCGGTAGCGGGCCAGGCAGCGCGCGAACCCCGGAACGATGCTCGCCACCTCCGACCCGCCGGGGGCAGCTGGCGCGAGCCTCGCGCCTCAGGCATCGACGCGGCGGCCACCGACGTACACCGCCGCCACGTTGCGCTCGTCGGCCAGCGTCATCCACGCGAACAACCTCTCGTGCAGATCGCGGGCCAGTCCCAGGCGATGCGCATGCACCTCGCCCACGGCCCAGTCCCACACCACCACGTCGCCCCATGCGCCGGGCTCGAAATGTCCGAGCTCGGCCTCCAGGTCGAGCGCGGCGGCGGCCCCGCGCGTGACGGCATGCAGCGCGCGCCAAGCGCTCAGGCGCTGCCCCTGCAGCGCCAGCACCTTGTAGGCGTCGGCCAGGCTGCGCAACTGGCACAGGCTGGTGCCGCCTCCGACATCGCTGGCCACCGCCACACGCATACCGGCGGCGTCGGCCCGTGCCCAATCGAACAGCCCGCTGCCCAGGAACAAGTTGCTCGAAGGCGAGAACGCCACCGTGCTGCCGCGCTCGGCGAGCAAGGCGCGGTCGGTTTCGTCGAGCCAGATCCCATGCGCGAGGATAGAGCGCCGCCCGAGCAGCCCGAAGCCGGCGTACACGTCGAGATAGCTGCGACTATTCGGATAGAGATCGCGTACCCAGCGTACCTCCGCCTGGTTCTCCGCCACATGGGTTTGCACGTACAGGCCGTCGAAGTCGCGCAACAGCCGGCCGCACATCTCCATTTGGGCATCGCTGCTGGTTGGCGCGAAGCGCGGCGTGAGCGCGTAGCGCATGCGCCCGCGTCCGTGCCAGGCCTCGATCAGCGCAACGCAGTCCCGCTCGGCCCACGCGATGTCGTCGCACAACTCCTGCGGGGCATTGCGGTCCATGAGCACCTTGCCCGCGACCAGGCACATGCCCATCTCCTGCCCGGCCGCGAACAACGCATCGACACTGCCCCGGTGCACGGTCGGGAACACCATGGCACTGGTCGTTCCGTGCGCCAGCAGAGCCCGCACGAAACGCCGCGCGCCGACCTCGGCATGGTGCTGGTCAGCCCAGCGCTGCTCCGCCGGAAAGGTGTAGCGCTCCAGCCATTGCAGCAGCTCGGTTCCAAAGGAGCCGATCACGTCGAGCTGGGGCGCGTGCACGTGGGTGTCGATGAAACCGGGAAGCAGCAGACGGCCGCGCCAGTCCTCCCGCGGCCAGTCGGCTGCCGGCTCGCGGTCGGCGGGCAGCAGCCCGGCGACCCTGCCATGCTCGATCAGCAGCCAACCGTCGGGCTCGAAGTGCACGCACTCGGCCGCGTCGGCGTTGGCTCCGGGATCGGCGCGCAGGTACAGCAGATCGCCGCGCAGTGCGACACGCTCGCCGACACGCGTGCCAACGTTCGTGCCGCTACGCGAAGGGGAATGGGCAATCACGAAGTTCCTCCGCAAAGTGGATACGAGTTCGGCCCGCCACGCGTCAAGCAAGGCTTGCGCGCACCTGCTCGCGCAGCCAGCGATGGGCCTCGTCGTGGTGACTGCGGGCGTGCCATAGCAGGTAGTAGGTGAGCGGCGGGAAATCGACCGGGCAGGCGACGACCGACACCGCGAACCCGCCGCGCAGGTAGTGCTCGCAGTAGCGCCGCCCGGTGGTCAGCATCAGGCGGCTGCGCGTGATCATCTCGGGAATCAGGTTGAAGAACGCCGACTGCACGACGATGCCGCGCCGCAGCCCGCGGCGATGTAGGTACTGGTCGATGACGCCCTCGCCGGCCGCGCGCAGCGGCGCCGGCGCCACGTGTTCGGCACGCAGGTACTGCTCGAGATCGAGCCCGCGCGTGGCGGCCGGATGGTCGCTGGCCACTAGGCAAACGATCTGGTCCTCGAACAGCGGCGCGCGGTGAAGGTCCGTAGGGGGCTCCAACCAGTTGCCCAGCACGATGTCCGCCTCCCCGGAGGCCAACGCCTGCCGGTAGTCCCAGCCGGAGTGAAGCGCCAGAACTTCGACGCTGCATCCCGGCGCATCGCGACGCAGACGCGCGACCACCATCGGCAGGAAGGCAGGATCGAGGTAATCGGCGGCGGCGATGCGGAACACCCGGCGCGCGCTGGCCGGGTCGAAGCGCGTCGAGCCCACAGAAAGCTTCTGTGCCTCGCGCAGCACGCGCGCCATCGGCTCGACGAGGTCGGTGCCGCGCGCCGTCGGCACCATGCCGACGCCGCTGCGCACCAGCAACGGGTCGCCGCTGAGTTCGCGCAGCCGTCGCAGCGCGGCGCTCACCGCCGGCTGGCTCATGCCCAGACGGACGGCGGCGCGCGAAACGCTGGATTCCGTCAACAACGTGTGGAGAACGCGGATCATGTGCAGGTCGATCGAGTCCAGTCGATTGTTCATGGCTTTGGGCTCAAAAACATGCTCGGAATCGAATAATTCCTATGCCTTCAAGCATATGTGCAATCGCAGCGAGATGTGGCCTAATCGACACCGTCGACGGCACCGTGCCGCCTGACGCGACCCAGTGAGGCAGCCACGATGGAGCACCAACCGATTCGCTTCGTACACCGCGGGCGCGTGCAGGAGGTGGAAGGCCTTGCGGTCACCACCACCGTGCTGCAATGGCTTCGCGAGCATGCCCGCTGCACCGGCACCAAGGAAGGTTGCGCCGAGGGCGACTGCGGCGCCTGCACCGTGGTCGTCGCCGAGCTGGCGCAGCCCGGCGACGCCGACACCTCGGCCGTCGCCTGCGGCGCGCTGCGGCTGCGGCCGGTCAACGCGTGCATCCGCTTCCTGCCGAGCTTGCACGGCAAGGCGCTGCTCGACGTCGAGGACCTGCGGGCGATCGGCGGCGGCGCGCCGCACCCGGTGCAACAGTCGCTGGTGGACTGCCACGGCTCGCAGTGCGGCTTCTGCACCCCCGGCTTCGCGATGAGCCTGTTCGCGGCCTACGAGCAGGCGCTGACGCGGGGGCGCGCCGCGGAGCGCCCCGAGCTGGCCGACGCGCTGGCCGGCAACCTCTGCCGCTGCACAGGCTACCGTCCGATCCTCGACGCCGCGCAGCACATGTTCGAGCTTCCGCGCGTGCGCCTGGACGCCGAGGCGCTGGAGCCGCTGCTACGCGGCATCGCCGAGCGCACCTCGGCACCGCGCATCTACGCCGCGCCGAACCTGCTGCACGATGCCGCGCGCATCGATCGCTTCCTCGCCCCGCGCGACCTCGCCGAACTGGTGCGAATGCGCCTGCGGAATCCGCGCGCCCGACTGTTCGCGGGTGCCACCGACGTCGCGCTGTGGAGCAACAAGCAGTTGCGCGACCTCGGCGACCTGCTGTGGCTGGGCGACGTCGCAGAGCTGCGGCGCATCGAAACGACCGACGGCATGCTCCGCATCGGCACCGCGGTGCCGCTGCAGGATGCCTGGGCCGCGCTTGCGCGACTGCGCCCGGAGCTGCTCGAGATGGGCTTGCGCTTCGCCGGCCCGCCGGTGCGACATGCCGGCACCCTCGGCGGCAACCTGGCCAACGGCTCGCCGATCGGTGACTCAGCGCCCGTGCTGATGGCACTCGATGCGCGACTCCTGCTGCAGCGAGGAGACGAACTGCGCGA
Source organism: Pseudomonadota bacterium (assembly GCA_021815805.1). GTDB lineage: Bacteria > Pseudomonadota > Gammaproteobacteria > Burkholderiales > Burkholderiaceae_C > Thiomonas_A. The sequence continues at coordinate 30,805 of JAKAZQ010000025.1, forward strand.
ACTCGCGCTGGATTCCTTCTACCTGGACTACATGCGCAACGAACTGCGCGAAGGCGAATTCCTGCGCGCTGTCCACGTGCCGCTTCCACGGCCGGGGCTGCTGCTCGCGGCCGAGAAGCACTCTCGCCGCTGGGACTGCGACATCTCCGCTCTCAGCCTGGGCGCCGCGCTGCGCGTCGAGCACGGCGTGGTGCGGCATGTGCGCCTGGCCTTCGGCGGGATGGCCGCCGTGGTGCGCCGCGCCGCCGCCGCCGAGGCCGAACTGCTGGGCCGCGGTTGGGAGCAAGACGCGGTGCGCCGCGCGATGCACGCACTGGAGAATGACTTCCAGCCGCTCGACGACCTGCGCGCCAGCAAAGGCCACCGCATGCGCGTGGCGCGCAACTGGCTGTGGCGACTGTGGCTGCAATGGCGCGAGCACGACCCCTTGCCGGCAAGCTCGCTGCGCGTGCGCGAGGTCCGCGAGGAAATGGGGGCGATGGGATGAACCAGCGACTTCCCGACGCCGCGGTGGTGGGCCTGAGCGCACCGCACGAGTCAGCGCACCTGCACGTAGCCGGCGCCGCCGCCTACACAGACGACCTGGCGCAGGTCGAGGGCACTCTGCACGCCGCCCTAGGACTGTCGCCGCTGGCACATGGACGACTGCTCGAGGTCGACCTGGAACGCCTGCGCGCGCAGCCCGGGGTGGTCGGCGTGTACTGCGCGCGCGACATTCCTGGACGCAACGACTGCGGTCCGGTCGTGCACGATGATCCGGTGCTTGCCGAAGGCACACTGCGCTACCTTGGCCAGCCGGTGTTCGTGGTCGTCGCCGAGCAGCGCGAGCAGGCACGACGCGCGGCCGCGCTGGCGCGAGAGGTGATTCGTGCGCAGGAACTTCCGGCTGTCCTCGAGGCGCGGCAGGCCCACGCGCTTGGCCAGTACGTGCTCGAACCCGTGCACCTGCTGCGCGAGAGTTCCCCCGGTGCGCTGGAACGTGCGCTTGATCAGGCGCCGCACCGCCTGCGAGGAAGCTGGTCGGTGGGTGGCCAAGAGCAGTTCTATCTCGAAGGCCAGATCGCCTGCGCGCAGCCGCGCTCCGACGGCACGATGGCCGTGCTCAGCTCGACCCAGCACCCCACGGAAATGCAGCATGTGGTCGCGGCGCTGCTGGATTGCCCGCTACATGCGGTGCAGGTCGAGTGCCGGCGCATGGGCGGAGGGTTCGGCGGCAAGGAGTCGCAGTCAGCGGTGTTCGCCTGCTGCGCCGCTCTGGCCGCGAAAAAGCTGGGGCACGCGGTGAAGCTGCGTGTCGACCGCGACGACGACATGCTGATTACCGGTCGCCGCCACGGTTTCGACTACGACTGGGACATCGGCTTCGACGAGCTCGGACACCTGCTCGGCTGCGAGGTCACGCTGATCGCCAACGCCGGCCACTCGGCCGACCTGTCGGGGCCGGTGATGACCCGCGCGCTGTGCCACCTGGACAACGCCTACTACCTTCCCGAGGTGGCGATGCACGGGTACTGCGCACGCACTAACACCCAAAGCAACACCGCGTTCCGCGGCTTCGGCGGCCCCCAAGGCGCGTTGCTCATGGAGTACCTGCTCGACACCATCGCACGCCATCTGGGTCTCGAGGCGTTGCAGGTACGGCGCGCGAACTTCTACACCCCCCTGCGCCAAGAGACTCCCTACGGCCAGCCGGTGGGTGAGGTGCTCATCGAGGACATGGTGGAGCGCCTCGTGCGCGACGCCGACTATGCCGAGCGGCGCGCCGCCATTGCCGCCTTCAACCGTGACAACCCGGTGCTAAAGAAGGGCCTTGCGCTGACGCCCGTGAAGTTCGGGATCTCCTTCAACGTCCCGCACTTCAACCAGGCGGGCGCGCTGGTGCACGTATACACCGACGGCAGCGTGCTGGTGAACCACGGCGGCACGGAGATGGGGCAAGGGCTCAACACCAAGGTGGCGCAGGTGGTGGCCGACGCCCTGGGCATCACTGTCGGGCATGTGCGGTGCACCGCCACCGACACCACCAAGGTGGCCAACACGTCGGCCACCGCGGCGTCCACCGGCGCGGACCTCAACGGCATGGCCGCGCTGGACGCCGCGATGCGCATTCGCGCGCGTCTGGAGGGGGTGGCAGCGCGCCACTTCGACTGCGAGCCCGGACAGGTCCGCTTCGACGGCGGGAGCGCACACGTCGGCGCCTCCAGCCTGGCCTTCCACGATCTCGTGGCGCTGGCCTACCGTCAGCGCGTGCAACTCTGGAGCGACGGGTTCTATGCCACACCAGGATTGCACTGGGATCCGCAAGCGCTGCGCGGAAGCCCCTTCTACTACTTCGCATGGGGCGCCGCCGTCAGCGAGGTGGTGCTGGACACCTTAACCGGCGAATGGCGCCTGTTGCGCGCCGACCTGCTGCAGGACGCCGGTCGGTCGCTGAACCCGGCGATCGACATCGGGCAAGTCGAGGGAGCATTCATCCAGGGCATGGGCTGGTTGACCATGGAGAAGCTCGTATGGCATCCCCGCAGCGGCGCGCTCCTGACCCATGCGCCGAGCACCTACAAGATTCCCACGGCCAACGACTGTCCGCCGGACTTGCGCTGCGCGCTGTTCGACCGGCCCAATTCTCAGCCCACGGTGCATCGCTCGAAGGCGGTGGGCGAGCCTCCACTGCTCCTAGCCTTCTCCGTGCTGTTCGCTCTGCGCGACGCGGTTGCCGCGCTCTCCGAGGGACGTGTCAATCCCCCATTGGCGGCGCCGGCGACCGCCGAGGCACTGCTCGACGCGATCGATGCCGTGCGTGCCGCGGGCTGAGCACGCCATGTGTTACGTACGCGTCATGGTCACGACGACATACGGCTCCACGCCGCGCGAGGCGGGAGTGTCCATGCTTGTCAGCGAAGCCGGCGTCGAGGGCACCATCGGTGGCGGACAACTCGAGTGGCAGGCCATAGCCACCGCGCGGCGCCTGCTGGCGCAGTGGGGACCGCAGCCATCGCCCTCGGACGTCGAACACCGCGAACGCCTGGCCCTGGGGCCGGCGCTGGGTCAGTGCTGCGGCGGCGCGGTGGAACTGGCCTACACACCCTGCCCCTTGCCCGCGCCCGCGCACCAGCCGTCGCTATTCTTCCTGCAACTGCATGGGGCCGGCCACGTCGGGCGCGCCCTGGTGCGCCTGCTGCGCACGTTGCCCTGCGAGGTGCAGTGGATCGACGAGCGCGAGAACGCCTTCGCAGCATCGACGGATCACGGCGGACCTGCGCGGATCGAGTACATCACCGCCGACATGCCGCAGGCCGAGGTAGCGGTGGCGCCCGCGGGTGCCTTTTATCTCGCCATGACCCACCGGCACGATCTGGACTTCGCCATCGGAACCGAAGTCCTGCGCCGTGCCGACCATGGGTGGTTGGGTTGCATTGGCTCGCTAACCAAGCGCGGGCGCTTCGTGCACCGTTGGACCGCGAGGGGAATGGATCCGCGCGCCCTGGAGGACTTCGCCTGCCCGGTGGGTGTCGACTCCATTCCGGGCAAGTCCCCGGAGTGCATCGCGGTAGCCGTGTGCGCGCAGCTGCTTCAGGTGGCGGGGCGGCGTGCCGCGCCGTCGGCCGAATCCTCGGCGCGCCATCGAGACATTGATCACGGGAAACCCAGACACCCACGATCGGCGTAGCTCTGCATGCTCTTCAGGCCGGTCCAGGCAAAGTCAATCGAGGCAACGGGCCCTTCCTGCGGACCCAGCGAGGTGCATTCCTGCTGCGCAGGCATACACGACGTGACCGGATGCGCCTGGCCCTACAGGCGGTCAAAGATGGCTTGCTCCAACGGCGCCACGCCAGCATCCCCGAACAGGCGAAATGGCTGCGCACGATCGTTGCCGGCTACTTCGCGTACCACGCGGTGCCCACCAACTCGCAGGCCCTCGGCGCGTACCGGCACCACGTCCTGTCGCTCTAGCGACGTTTTTTGGAGCGTCGCAGCCAGCAGGCGGGCGTCACGTGGGCGAAGATGTATCGGCTCGCCGGCGAATGGCTTCCGTCCCCACGCATACTTCACCCGCGGACAGAGGATCGGCTCGCCGTCAGAGCCCGAGGTAGGAGCCGTATGCCTTAATTGGGCACGTACGGATCTGTGCGGGAGATACCGGGCAACCGGCATCCCTACCGCGGTCGCCAACACCCGCCGAACAGAAGATCTAGGATGTCCTTCCGGCAAATCGCCGACCTGAATACGCGCTCCCGATCGGTGCATCGGTCACAGGTTCGGTGCGTGTCGCACCGTCAAAGGTCAGAACTCGACTTCCAGGTCATCGATTTCCTCCTTCTCCCCCAGTGCCGCGGCAGTCCATTCACCCATTTCGGGCATCTCGAGCACGGTGCGCTTGTAGGCTTCGCTGGCGGCGTCGAGTGACACGTCGTAGGTGGCGAAGCGCGTGGCCACCGGCGCATAGATCGCATCGGCCATGCCTCTGCGCTCGCCGAACAGGAACGGTCCACCGTAACGCTGCAGGCAATCGTTCCAGATCGACGTGATGCGCTCTATGTCGGCTAGCGCGCGGCTCCAGACGGTGAAACCGGGGAAATGCGCGCGCAGGTTCATCGGCATGGAACTGCGAAGATTCGTGAACCCCGCGTGCATCTCACCGCAGATCGAGCGGCAATGCGCGCGCGCGGCGCGCGCGCTCGGGAGCAGTCCGGCTTTCGGGCGCAGCTCGTGCAGGAATTCCCCGATCGCCAGGACGTCCCAGACTTCGACGCCGTCATGCCGCAGGCAGGGCACGAGCATCGAGGGGGCCAGAAGCAGGAGTTCCTGCCGGTAAGTGGGATCCTCGGGTGCCACCGTGCATTCGTCGAAGTCGATGCCGGCGAAGCGCGCAAGCAGCCAACCGCGCAGCGACCACGAGGAATAGTTCTTGCTGCTGATGATCAACGTTGTCTTGGCCATGTCGCACCCCATCGCGCCCCTTGCACACCGATCCGAAGCAAGCCACATGCCACCGAAGCGTGGCTCGGATCTTGCTGGTTGGTGCAGGCATCCGTTGCCACGGGAGGTTCCGCCATGTTGTACGCAGGCTATCAACTGCAGTCGGATCTGCTCGGTCCCGCGCTGTGGGCAGCGCACAGCACCGCGCAGTGGCTGGGAGCCGGCCCTCGGGCGCTGCGCATCGCGGGGGCTTGGCTGGAGACCTGCGCGCTGACGCGGGTGCGGCACCGCAGGCCTGAGTTCGGTATCGAGCGCGTGTCGCAGGACGGCCACGACGTCACGGTCAGCGAGTTGGCGCACGCGCACACACCGTTTTGTACCCTGCTGCATTTCCGCAAGGACACATCGAGGCCGGGACCGCGCGTGCTGCTGGTGGCGCCGATGTCGGGGCATTTCTCGACCCTGCTTCGAGATACCGTGCGCACCTTGCTCGGGGACCACGATGTCTACCTGACCGACTGGCACAACGCGCGCGACGTGCCGCTGCGCGAGGGCCCATTCGGGGTCGACGAATACGTCGCCCACCTGATGGACTTCCTGCGCGTGCTCGGCCCTGGAACCCACCTGATGGCCGTGTGTCAGCCTTGCGTGCAGGCCCTGGCGGCGACCGCGCTGCTGGCCGAGGAGCATGACCCGGCCACGCCGTCCAGCCTGGTGTTGATGGCCGGCCCCATCGATTGCCGCATCCGGCCGACCGGGGTCAATCGCCTGGCCAACGAGCGCCCGATCGAATGGTTCGAGCGCAGCCTCGTCGACGTCGTGCCGCCCCGGTTGCGCGGGGCAGGGCGCGAGGTCTATCCCGGATACGTGCAGCTCGCTGCTTTCGTGAGCATGAACGGCGAGCGCCACCAGGGTATGGTTCTGGCTTACTTCAAGGCGCTGGCCGATGGCGACACGGCGCGCGCGGACGCGATCCGGGACTTCTACCGCGAGTACTGCTCGGTGTCCGACCTGCCGGCCGAGTTCTATCTGGAAACCGTGCGCCGTGTGTTCCAGCAGCACGAACTGGCGCGCGGGCGCTGGACGTGGCGCGGCCGCGCGCTACGCCCCGCGGCGATCCGTCGCACCGCGCTGATGACCGTCGAGGGCGAGCGCGATGACATTTGCGCCTTTGGCCAGACACTGGCCGCGCAGGACCTGTGCCCGAATATCCCGCCTTTCCTGCGAAGTCACTGGCTGCAGCCGGGCGTGGGCCATTACGGCGTGTTCAGCGGAAAGCGCTGGCAGCAGAGGATCTACCCCATGGTGCGCAGTCTGATCCACGCCGCCGATTGAAGTCAGAAAGTGACGGGCGTCAGATCCACATCAACGGCGAGGTGCGATTGGTGTCAGAACTGCGGATTTTCGTGAGCATCTGCCGCAAACCACTCCCTTCGGGAGCATCCGCAGCGCGCGACCGGCAGCGATCGGTGTCTTGTCAATGCGCGCCTTTCGCGCTTCATCACCGCTTGCCGCCAGAGCGCAGACCGCAGGCCGTACACGCTTCATCCGCGCACACCTTTTGTTGCCGTTGCGCGTGCATCTGGCGCACCAATTTGATGCGCTTTGATCAATCCTCCCGTTGGTGGATCCGGAAGTTGATCTGGACTGGAAATTGCTTCTTGCCGTGCGCCCACCACCCGACAATATGACAGGCAGTTTGCACGCGAGGCGGCCATGCGTAATTTCGATGAAATGAACCAGCCAAGCGGCGCGGTGCGCACCCACTACGCCAGGTATGACCACTGGCTGCGCCAGCAGCCGCTGGATGCGATGCAGTCCAAGCGCGAGGAGGCCGAGCAGATCTTCCGGCGCGTGGGGATCACCTTCGCGGTGTATGGCGACGAGGCGGGAACCGAGCGCCTGATTCCATTCGATCTCATCCCACGCATCATTCCTGCAACCGAATGGGCGTCGCTGGAGGCAGGGCTCGTGCAGCGGGTGACTGCGCTGAACCGCTTCATCCACGACGTCTACCACGAGCAGGACATCATGCGTGCGGGTATCGTGCCGCGCGACCTGGTGCTGGGCAACAGGCAGTTCCGGCCCGAGATGATGGGCGTGCACGTTCCCAACCAGATTTACGCCCATATCGCCGGCATCGATGTCGTGCGCGCTGGGAACGTCGCGGGCGAGGGGCACTACTACGTGCTGGAAGACAACCTGCGCGTGCCCTCGGGGGTGAGCTACATGCTGGAGAACCGGCGCATGATGATGCGGCTGTTCCCTGACCTTTTTTCGCATTACGCGATCGCCCCGGTGGCACGGTATCCCGACATGCTGCTGGAAAAGCTGCGCGACGTGGCTCCGCAAAGCGCCAGCGATCCCACGGTCGTGGTGCTGACCCCCGGCATGTACAACTCGGCGTATTTCGAACATGCGTTCCTGGCCCAGCAGATGGGGGTGGAACTCGTCGAGGGGCAGGACCTTTTCGTGCGCGACAACTTCGTGTACATGCGCACCACCCAGGGCCCGCAGCGCGTGGACGTGATCTATCGCCGTATCGATGACGACTTCATCGACCCGGACGTGTTCCGCGCCGACTCGGCCCTGGGTTGCGCCGGGCTCATGGCGGCCTATCGCGCCGGGAATGTGACGCTGGCCAACGCGGTGGGCACGGGCGTGGCCGACGACAAATCGATCTACCCCTACGTGCCGGCAATGATCGAGTTCTACCTGGGCGAAAAGCCCCTCCTGCACAACGTGCATACGTATGTGTGCCGTGACCCGCAAGACCTGGAGTACGTGCTGGCGCATCTGCCGGAACTGGTCGTCAAGGAGGTGCACGGCGCCGGCGGCTACGGCATGCTTGTCGGCCCGGCGTCGACGCATGCGCAGATCGCCGCCTTTGCCGACAAGCTGCGCGCCCATCCGGAGCACTACATCGCGCAACCCACTCTGGCGCTGTCCACTTGCCCGACCTACGTGGATTCGGGCATCGCGCCGCGGCATATCGACCTGAGGCCCTTCGTGCTGTCAGGCAAGAGCGTGGCCATCGCCCCCGGCGGATTGACCCGTGTAGCGCTGACCGAGGGTTCGCTTGTGGTCAATTCCTCGCAAGGTGGCGGCACCAAGGACACTTGGGTGCTGGAGAGCTGACCGCGCGCCGGCTCACGATGGGATCACGAGGGAACTTTGCCATGCTCAGCCGGACCGCCGATCACCTCTTCTGGATGGCGCGCTACACGGAGCGCGCCGAGAACACGGCGCGCATGCTCGACGCGCACGTGCAGTCGGCGCTGCTGCAGCCCTCGGCCCTGGCGACTGGCGAGGGCTGGGCCGGCGTGCTGGGCATCTCCGAGCTCACCGGCGCCTATCGCGCGCGCCACGGCGATGTCAGCGCCGAAAAGGTACTCGAGTTCATGGTGCGCGACAACGCCAACCCCTCGTCCATCTGCAGCTGCCTGCACGCCGCGCGGGAGAACGCGCGGGCGGTGCGAGGGGCCATCACGACGGAGGCATGGGAGACCGTCAACCAGACCTGGCTGGAGTTGCCGCGCATCGCCACCGAGCGAGTGATTCAGCGTGCCCCTGGCGTGCTGTTCGAGTGGGTCAAGCATCGCTCGCACCTGCTGCGCGGCGTCACGTCGGGCACGATGCTGCGCGACGAGGCCTTTCACTTCCTGCGCATCGGTACCGTGCTGGAGCGCGCCGACAACACGGCGCGCCTGCTCGACGTCAAGTTCCATGCGCGCGCTTCGGACTTCCACGGTTCATCGGGCCAGCGCGGCCAGGAGCAGGACTTCTATCACTGGGCTGGAGTGTTGCGCTCGGTGTCGGGCTTCGAGGTGTATCGCAAGATCTACCGCGAAGCCATCACGCCCGAGCGCGTGGCCGAGATGCTGATCCTGCGCACCAGCATGCCGCGCTCGCTGGCGGCGTGCATGGCCGAGATCGTGAGCGATCTGGTGAAGGTCGCGCACCCCCAATCGGCCGAGACGCTGCGCCGTGCCGGGCTGCTCAACGCCCAGCTGCAGTTCGGCCGCATCGAGGACATCATGGCCACCGGACTGCACGCCTGGCTGACCGACTTCCTGACGCGCGTCAACGCGTTGGGGAGCGATATCAGCCAGGACTTCCTCGCCGCCTGATCCGCAGCCGGCGGCCGGTACGCCAGCCGGGGCCGCCGTGACGTTTGCCGTTCGCCTCACTTCCGCCAAGGTGCCACATGTCCATCCACGTCGCCCTTCATCACGTCACGCGCTATCGCTTCGACCGCGCGGTGAACCTTGCCCCGCACGTCATTCGGCTTCGCCCTGCGCCGCATGCCCGTACACCGATTCTGTCCTACAGCCAGCGCATCGAGCCTGCCGGGCATTTCATCAACTGGCAGCAGGACCCCTTCGCCAACTACCTGGCGCGCGTGACGTTCCCGGAACCGTCCACGGCGCTCGAGATCACCGTGGACATGGTGGCCGAGATGTCGGTGTACAACCCCTTCGACTTCTTTCTCGAGCCGGCGGCCGAACGCTTCGGCTTCCGCTACGACGCGCAGCTTGAGGCCGACCTCGCCCCCTACCTGGCATGTGCGCCGCTGACTCCGCGCCTGCGCGAGCTGGTCGACAGCATAGAGCGCAGACCGAGGCCCATGGTCGATTTCCTGGTCGATCTGAACCAGCGCCTGCAGCGCGACATCGCCTACGTGATCCGCATGGAGCCGGGGGTGCAGACCCCCGAGCAGACCCTGACGCTGCGCTCGGGTTCCTGCCGTGACTCGGGCTGGTTGCTGGTGGAATTGCTGCGCCACCTCGGGCTGGCCGCGCGGTTCGTGTCCGGGTACCTCATCCAGCTCGTGCCCGATGTCAAGGCGCTCGACGGCCCGGTCGGCGCCGATCGCGACTTCACCGACCTGCACGCCTGGTGCGAGGTCTATCTGCCCGGTGCCGGCTGGATCGGGCTCGACCCGACCTCGGGGCTGCTGGCGGGTGAAGGGCACATTCCGCTGGCCTGCACGCCGCAGCCAGCCTCGGCGGCGCCGGTGGAGGGCCTGCTCGACGATTGCGAGGTGGCGTTCGAGCACAGCATGGAGGTCACGCGTCTGCTGCAGTCACCGCGTGTGACCAAGCCATACACCGAAGCGCAATGGCAGGGCGTGCTCGAACTGGGCGCGCAGGTGGACCGCCGGCTGCACGACGGGGACGTGCGCCTGACACAAGGCGGGGAGCCCACCTTCGTCGCCATCGTCGACCGCGACGCCCCGGAGTGGAACACCGATGCGCTGGGCCCCACCAAGCGCGGCTACGCCGGCGAACTGCTGCAGCGGCTGGCGCGACGCTACGGCCCCGGCGGTTTCCTGCATTATGGCCAGGGCAAATGGTATCCGGGCGAGCAGCTGCCGCGCTGGGCGCTCTCGGCGGTGTGGCGCCGCGACGGCCAGCCCTGCTGGCACGACCCCTCGCTGTTCGCCGACGAGCGTGCGCCCGGCAGCTGCGACACCGCGCAGGCGCGCCTGTTCATGCTGGGCCTTGTCGATGCGCTGGCGGTCGAACCTGCGCATGTCTGCGAGGGCTACGAGGACACCTGGTACTACCTGTGGCGCGAGCGGCGACTGCCCGTCAACGTGGATCCCTTCGATTCCCGCCTGGACGACGAGCTCGAACGCCAGCGCCTGCGCCGCGTGTTCGAGCGCGGGCTGCGCAGCCCCGTGGGCTACGCGCTGCCGCTGCGGCGCGACGCGGGCGAGCCCGTGCTGCGCGGCAGCCGCTGGGTCTCCGGGCCCTGGTTCTTCCGCGACGAGCGCATGTACCTCGTGCCGGGGGATTCGGCCATGGGCTGGCGCCTGCCGCTCGACTCCCTGCCCTGGACGCAGGAGTCGGAGCGCGCGATCGACCTGCCGCCCGACCCCTTCGCGCCGCGAACGCCGCTGGCTGCGGCCGCCCGGCTGCGTGCGCAGTACGCCACGTCGGCTGCGTCGGCCGGGCCGGGTGCCGCCGCGACGCCGACGCAGCCCGCGGCGCGCGGCGCGGAGGTGGCACCCGACGCCCCGGGCGTGCCGGCGCGCGGCCGCTCCGCCGCCGGCGTGGTGCGCACCGCGCTGTGCGTAGAGGCGCGCGGCGGCGTGCTGTACGTGTTCATGCCGCCGCTGGCCAGCGCGGACGACTACCTGGACCTGCTGGCCGCGGTGGAGTCGACGGCGCAGCGCCTGCGTCAGCGCCTGGTGCTCGAGGGCTACCCGCCGCCGCGCGATCCGCGCCTCAACCTGCTGCAGGTCACGCCCGATCCGGGGGTCATCGAGGTCAACATCCACCCGGCGCACGACTGGCACGAACTCGTCGACCACACCGAGTTCCTCTACCAGGCCGCGTTCGAGACTCGCCTGGGCGCGGAGAAGTTCATGCTCGACGGGCGGCATACCGGAACGGGGGGCGGCAACCACGTGGTGCTGGGGGCCGCCACGCCCGCCGACAGCCCCTTCCTGCGCCGCCCCGACCTGCTGGCCAGCCTGCTCGCATACTGGCACAACCACCCGTCGCTGAGCTACTTGTTCAGCGGCCTGTTCATCGGCCCGAGCAGCCAGGCTCCGCGGGTCGACGAGGCCCGCAACGACCAGCTGCGCGAGCTCGAGATCGCGCTGGGCGAGCTGCGCGCGGCGGTGCGCCGCGAAGGCTCCCAGGTCGCCCCGTGGCTGGTCGATCGCAGCTTGCGCAACATCCTCGTCGACGTGACCGGCAACACCCATCGCGCCGAGTTCTGCATCGACAAGCTCTACAGCCCGGACAGCTCCACCGGCCGACTCGGGCTGCTGGAATTGCGCGCCTTCGAGATGCCTCCCCACGCGCGCATGAGCGTGGTGCAGCAGCTGCTGCTGCGCGCGCTGGTCGCGCGCTTCTGGGAGCAGCCCTACCACGCGCCGCTGCAGCGCTGGGGCACCGCGCTGCACGATCGCTTCCTGCTGCCGAGTTTCCTCCGCATGGACTTCGACGACGTGCTGCTCGAGCTCGGCGAAGCCGGCTTCGCGTTCGACGCCACGTGGTTCGCACCGCACTTCGAGTTTCGCTTCCCGCAGCTGGGCGAGTTCACCGCCGCCGGCATGCGCGTGGAGCTGCGCATGGCCCTGGAGCCCTGGCACGTGATGGGCGAGGAGGTGGCCTCCGGCGGAAACGTGCGCTACGTGGACTCGTCGCTGGAGCGCATCGAGGTCAAGGTCACCGGCCTGGCCGACAGCCGGCACGTGCTCACCGTCAACGGTCACGCACTGCCGCTGCAACCCACCGCGCGATCCGGGGAATTCGTGGGCGGCGTGCGGTATCGCGCGTGGCTGCCCGCGTCGGCGCTGCACCCGAGCATCGGCGTGCACGCTCCGCTGACTTTCGACGTCGTCGACAACTGGCTGCAGCGCTCGCTGGGGGGCTGTCAGTATTTCGTCGCGCACCCGGGCGGGCGTAACTACGCGACCTTCCCGGTGAATGCCTACGAGGCGGAGAGCCGGCGCCTGGCGCGGTTCTTCCGCATGGGGCACACGCCCGGGCGCATGCGGGTCGCGCCGGTGCAACCGAGCCTGGAGTTCCCGTTCACCCTGGACCTGCGTCGCGCCTGACACGGCGTGTCACAATCGCGCATGGCCAGCCTTTTCCCCTCGGCAGCGGGCGACACCCACGGCGCGCTGGCGCGCGACCTGGCGGCGCCGGCACGCGCCGGGCACTGGGACGAACTGCGCGGCCGCGTCTCCGACGGCCAGCCGGGCGCGCGCCTGGCGCCATACTGGGAGCGCTTCTTCGACCTGCTCGGCGCCGACGGCTTCGACGGCCTCGAGCGCCGGCAGCGCACGCTGCAGCAGCAGATCCTCGACGACGGCGTCACCTACAACGTGCACGACGACACCGGGCAGGCCAGCCGCAGCTGGGCGCTGGACCTGTTTCCGCTGATCGTCGACGGGCAGTCCTGGTCGCGCATCGCCTCCGGGGTGGCGCAGCGCGCGGCGCTGCTCAACGCGGTGCTCGAGGACGTGTACTGCGGCTCCCACCGCGTGTTGCGCGACGGGCTGCTGCCGGCGCAGCTCGTGCAGGGCCATCCTGGCTACCTGCGCCCGCTGCTCGGCCACCGGCCGGCCGGCAATGTGTGGCTGAACATCGCCGCGTTCGACCTGGCGCGCGGCCCGGATGGCGACTGGCGCGTCGTCAACCAGCGCGTGCAGGCACCTTCCGGGCTGGGCTATCTGCTGGAGAACCGCCTGCTGATCTCGCGCCTGTTCCCGCAGGCCTTCGCCGCGCTGCGCGTGCAGCGCCTCGCCGCGAGCTACCGCCAGCTGATGGACACCGTGCAGGCGCTATCGCCCGGTGGGGCCGATGCGCGCATCGTGCTGCTCACCCCCGGGCCCTACAGCGAAACGTATTTCGAGCAGGTGTACCTGGCGCGCTACCTTGGGATCACGCTGGCCGAGGGCAGCGACCTGACCGTGCGCGAGGACCGCCTGTTCCTGAAGACCGTGCGCGGCCTGGAGCCGGTGCACGCGGTGCTTAGGCGCTTGGACGACGGTTTCTGCGATCCCCTCGAGCTGCGCCCGGACTCCATGCTCGGGGTTCCGGGGCTGCTGCAGGCCGTGCGTGCCGGCAACGTGCTGTTGGCCAATGCGCTGGGCGCGGGCTTCCTGGAGTCTCCCGCGGTGCAGGGTTTCCTGCCCAAACTGTGCGAGGCCTTGCGGGGGGAACCCCTGCAGATGCCCTCGCTGCCCACGTGGTGGTGCGGCGAGCCGGGAGTGTGCGAGGCCCCGCTGCAGCGCCTGCAGGAATGGGTGGTCAAGCCGGTGGATGCCGATTGCGGCTTCGATGCCACTGTGATGGCCGGGCTAGGCGCTGCGGAGCTCGGCACCTGGCGCGAGCGCGTGCGCCACAGGCTGGAACAGGTCACGCTCCAGCGCTACCTGCCGCTGCCGCAGGTTCCGGTGTGGCAAGAGGGTCGCATGCATGCGCGTGCCGCGATGCTGCGCGTGTTCGCGCTGGCCGACGGCGACGGCCGCTGGCGGGTGCTGCCCGGCGGGTTGGTGCGCACGGCTTCGCGAAGCGCGAACACGGTGTCGATGCGCTACGGCGGCAGCAGCCAGGATGCCTGGGTGATCACCGGCGATGCTGTCGATCGCTCCACCCTGCTGCCGGCTCCGATGCGCCCGCAGGACCTGCTCGAGCGTCACCGCGTGGTGACCAGCCGGGCCGCGGAGAACCTGTTCTGGCTCGGGCGCTACTGCGAGCGCGCCGAGTACGCCACCCAGCTGGCGCGCCTGACCTTGCGCGCGGTCACCGACGACGACCTGGTCGGCGGGTACGCCGGCATGCTCGACGCCTGGTGCCGCAATGCCGGCCTGGTGCTGGCAGACGCTCCGCCGCTGGCCGACGATGCGGGGGAGTTCGTGCGCCGGATCGTGGACGGCCTGGGCGGCGACACCTCGCCGTTCGGCCTGCCCCACAACCTGCGGGCCATGGGCCGCGCCGCCGCGCAGGTGCGCGAGCGTCTGGGCAGCGATCACCGGCAATGGATCGCCTCGGCCACCGCGCTGCGTCTGGCACCGGTCGCGGGTGGCCGCGGCGCGCCCGGGGTCGGCGAGGCGCTGCGCGGCCTGGAGCGTCTGGCCGAGGTGCTGGGCGCGATGACCGGCGCGCAGACCGACCGCATGACCCGCGACGACGGCTGGCGCCTGCTTAGCATCGGGCGGCACATCGAACGCCTCGGGCTGTTCGGGCAATCGCTCGGCATCGCCTTCGAGACCGGCGCGGTGCATGCCGAGAACGCCTTCAACCAGGTGCTTGAGCTGTTCGACAGCACCATCACCTACCGCGCGCTCTACCAGAAGCGCCTGGAGGTTCCGCCGCTGCTCGACCTGCTGATGCTTGACCGCGAGAACCCGCGCAGCCTGGGTTGGGTGACGCAGACGCTGCGCGCGCGCCTGGCCAGGCTGCCGGGGCAGCCCGCCGACATCGAACAGCTCGTCGCGCTGGCTCCCGACCCCGAGGCATGGCAGCTCGCCGAGCTGTGCCTGTGCGGCGCCGACCGTCGCCACGCCTGGCTGGAGCGCTCGCTCGAGCAGGCGGTGCAGGCCGCCTGGCGCCTGGCCGACGAGATCAGCCGGCGCTATTTTGCGCATGCCGGCGCGCCCGATCGCTCGCTGGGTGGGTACTGAGCCGCGCCGCCATGGACCCCAGCGTGCATGCCCAGGCCGCCGGCGTGCTGTACCGCGTCGAGCACCTCACGCGCTATGTCTACGCGGCGCCGGTGGAGCTGGCGCACCACCTGGCGCAGCTGCGCCCGCTGAGCCTCGAGCCGCTGCAGCAGTGCGAGCAGCATCGCTGCGACATCGAGCCTGCGCCCGGGCATCGCAGCAGCAGCACTGACGTGTTTGGCAACCAGCGCCTGTTCTTCGCCTGCTACGCGCCGCACGACACGCTGAGCGTGCGCGCGGTCAGCCTGGTGCGCGTGCACGCGCCGCCGCCCCGGTGGGAGCACAGCCCGGCGTGGGAGAGCGTGCGCGAGCGGCTGCAGTATCGACCCGGGCAGGCCTACGAGCCGGCCTCGGAGTTCACCTTCGGCAGCCATTTCGCGCCGCGTTTCGAGGATGCCGCGAGCTACGCCGGCGCCGATTTCACGCCCGGGCGCTCGCTGCTCGACGCCGCGCACGCGCTGATGCACCGCCTGCACGCCGAGTTCACCTACGACCCCGCGAGCACCGAAGTGCACACCCGCGCCCCGCAGGCCCTGCAGCTTCGGCACGGCGTGTGCCAGGACTACGCGCATGTGATGATCTCGGCGCTGCGCAGCCTGGGGCTTGCGGCCCGTTACGTCAGTGGCTACCTGCGCTCGTGTCCGCGTCCGGGCGAGGAACGGCTGGTGGGTGCCGACGCCTCGCACGCGTGGGTGGCGGTCTGGTGCCTGGAGCACGGCTGGGTCGAGTTCGACCCCACCAACGACCGACTCCCCGCGGCCGACTACGTGCGCGTGGCCGTGGGGCGCGACTTCGCCGACGTCTCCCCCTTGCGCGGGGTGATCCGGGGCGGCGGCGAGCACGAGCTCCAGGTGGCGGTGAACGTCAGCCCGGCGCAGATCTGACACGCTGGGCCGCCCGCGTGCGGCCCGTGCGATACGATCCTCGCAGCCGCAAAGGGGGTAGCATGGTCCGCAACATCGTGCTGATGGTCGCGGGGCTCGGCCTCGTGCTGACGCTGCTGACCGGGGGGCCGGGCGTGCTGATCGGGCTCGCCGTGCTGGGCGTGGGCCTCGCGGGGGCGCTTGCGCCGGCGTAATCGGTCGCATCGTCGTCGACGTCGGCCGGGATCCGACGTCGCACAACCTGGGGTCCTTCGAGCTCCTGCTGGTCGCGCTGCTGAGCGCGGCCGTCGTCGGCGGGCTGGCCCTGCTGCGCAGGATGGCCGGCGCGGGGTCCTCGTTCTGAGTCCTCGCCCAAGGGCGTGCCTGTCACGCATGCGGGCGCAGCGCCATGTCCACGCACATCCTTGGCGCACGGTTCCCCGGCGTGGGGCTTCCCGCGCAGACAGGAGGGCACGCCAAGGGTCGGGCCCGCACCCCGCAGGCTCGCGCCGTAGCCGGCCGGTCCGGCCAGCCGCGATAGCTTGGTCCGCGGTTTGCTTGCCCGTGTGGGAAGCCGGACCGCGCGGGCGGCACCTGATGTCGCACCGCACGGTCGGCACCGTACTTTGCAACCAGAAGGAGTGCCCGAGATGCACCGCAATGACGTGACCGAGATGATCGTGGGGGCGAAGATCCGCAAGGGTCTTCGCTGGGAACAGGTGGCCGAGCGCGTGGGCGCGTCCAAGGAATGGGTCACCGCGGGCTGCCTCGGGCAGATGACCTTCACCGCCGCGCAGGCCCGGGTGCTTGGGGACCTGTTCGAACTGCCGGACGAAGCCGTGGCGCTGCTGCAGGTCGTGCCGTACAAGGGCTCGCTGCCCACAGCGGCGCCGACCGATCCGCTGATCTACCGGTTCTACGAACTCGTCTCGGTGTACGGCACGACCCTGAAGGAGCTGATCCACGAGGAGTTCGGCGACGGCATCATGTCGGCGATCGACTTCCGCATGGACCTGCAACGCCAGGGGGACCTGGCGGGCGACCGCGTGCAGATCCTCATGTCGGGCAAGTTCCTGCCGTACAAGACCTACTGAGCCGGCGCGCTGCGCGGGCGGGCGTCGACCCGCGGGATGAAGTCGTCTACAGTCGCGGCAGGGGCTGCCCGCTCGGGCGACCCGGTTCCTTCGTCTGCCGGGAGGCGTCTTCGCAGGCCGGGTTACGCATGCCCCGCAAATTCCTCGAGGCCGCACTTCTCGCGGCCGGCTTGCTGTGTTGACGCCTTCGCCGATTTGAGTCATGCGCCGGGTCTGCCGTGACGACGTCATTGTTCAGGACGGACTCAATACCGAGGTCGTGCTGGAACTCGCAGCCGGCGCCGAATTCGTCGTGATCATCACCAGCGGCAGTGAGGCGGCGCTTGCCTTCAGGCCCGGCGACGCGGCATGCGCCCTCATCAAGGCGAGCCATGTGTGTTGGCGCCGATGCAATTCTGACCACCCGCGCCGATCCAATTTTGACCAGGGAAGGAAGGCCGGCCTGAGGCCGGCCAGTTGTGGATAAGTGTACGGTCTACGGCATGGCGTCCTCGGTT
>JAKAZQ010000055.1 GCA_021815805.1 Pseudomonadota bacterium
ACTTCAACGACCTGCTAGACAGTCATTTTGAAATTTCCTGGTTCTGACCCCGCATCCCATCCACCCACTCGCCCCACCAGCGCATGAGCTCAACCCGCTGCTCCAGGAAGTTGCTGCGCAGGTAGGCCGCTTCCGTGGCGTCCCGAGCGACCGTGTGCGCCAGCGCAGCCTCGACCACGTCCCGCGGAAAGCTGCCCGCCTCGCGAGCCTTCGTCGACAGCCACGCCCGAAACCCGTGCACGGTCTGCTGGTCCTTGAACCCGAGTCGGCGAAGCGCCATGGAAAGCGTCATGTCCGACACCGGCCGCCCTCGCCGTTCACCTTGCAGCACCAGATTGGCCTGACCCCGACTGAAGGTCTTGAGCGTCCGGAAGCGGGCCAGTGCCTGCTCGGACAGCGGAATGACGTGCTCGCGCCCGGCCTTCATGTGCTCGGCCGGAATGGTCCAGCGGGCGTTCTCGAAGTCGACCTCGTCCCACGTGGCCTGGCGCAGCTCACCGCTTCGGCATCCGGTGTAGATGATGACCTCGAGCGCGGCTCGGGTCTGCAGTGCCGGGTACTGCGCAATGGCTTTGAGCACTGCAGCAATGCCCTCGTCGTCGAGCAGCGCAGCGTGGTGACCAGGCGGAGCATTGCGCCGAACCTGCTTCTTCAAGCGAGCAACTTCCTGGCGCAGCAGCAAGGCAGGATTGCTCGTGCACCACCCTTGACGGCCCGCGTACTCGAAGACCGAGCCCACGCGCTGATAGACGCGGCTCGCAGTCTCGAGCATGGGGTTCGGCGGGCGGAGCATGTCGCGGATGATCTGTTCGATGTCACCCGGCGAGATGGTGTCGATCCGCTTGTTGCCAAGACTGGGGTAAACGTGGGTCCGCAGCGTGGTGATGACCTGGGCCCGGTGCTTCTCGCTCAGGTGCGTCGAGGTCTGCTCGTACCAGCGCTCAGCGGCGATCTTGAAGGTGACCGTGGCGGGCTGGGCTGCGGCGGCAGTGGCGGTTGGCCGGAGCTTGGAAACCGGAGGTCCCTGGTCCTGAATCTGCGCCCGCAACGTCCTGGCTGCCCGTCGCGCCTGGAGCAGGCTGACGTCGGGGTAGGCGCCCAGGCCACGCATGCTTTCCTTGCCTTGCCAGGAAAAGCGCAGGACCCAGCGAGCATTCCCGCCTTGCTCAGCCCTGGGGATGACCAGGACGAGGCCTTGGCCATCGGCCAGGCTGCGGACTTTGTCGGTACGACGGGAGGCTTCTTGCTTGACCTGGGCGGCGCTGAGACGGGGCATGACGGATAGGCTGGATCACGTGGAAACAGCCATCAGTCTTATACGCCCAGCTACTCGACGCAAGCTTGCGATACCCTGCGTCGGCCTGAGACACCAGGAGACGAGAAACCCTCTTTTCGCAAGGGAAATCAGCAACTTACAGGAAAGAAAAAGCCGCCCTGAGACGGCCTGTTCGTACGCCATGGCGGAAGCGGTGAGATTCGAACTCACGGACGGTTGCCCGTCGCCGGTTTTCAAGACCGGTGCAATCGACCACTCTGCCACGCTTCCGGCGAACCGTGCATTGTAGGGCGGCGGCTCAGGCGCCGGTCGGCGCCTCGGCGGGCAGGAACATCTGCAGGACCTCGTTGAGCAGGTCCCAGCCGCGCGGCGTGGCGGCAATGCGCTCGGAGGAAGCCTCGAGCAGGCCGCGAGCGCAGGCCTGCTGCAGGCCGGGTTGCAGCGTGGACAGTGGCAGGCCGGTGCGCTCGACGTAGGTCTGCGGCGCGAAGCCCTGGCGCAGGCGCAGCGCGTTGAGCAGGAACTCGAACGGCAGGTCGCGGCGCGGCACCTCGTGCTCGGCGTCCACCGCGCGGCCCTGCGCCGCCTCGTGCAGGTAGCGCTCGGGGTTCGCATGGCGCGTCTGGCGCAGCACGCGGTGGGCGAACGACAGCTTCGAGTGCGCGCCGGCGCCGATGCCCAGGTAGTCGCCGAACTCCCAATAGTTCCGGTTGTGCCTGCTGGCATGGCCGTCGCGCGCATACGCCGACACCTCGTAGCGCCGCAGCCCGGCCGCCTGGGCCTGCTCGGCCAGCGCCTGCTGCATGTCGGCGGCCAGGTCCGGCCCCGGCAGGTCGGCCGGCGGGCGGCGCTCGAACGCGGTCTGCGGCTCGATGTTCAGCTGGTACAAGGACAGATGCGGCGGCCCGAAGTCCAGCGCCTCGCGCAGATCGGCGGCGGCCTGCTCGAGCGCCTGCCCGGGCAGCGCGAACATGAGATCGATGTTGAAGCTCGGCATGACCCGCGCCGCCTCGTCGATGGCGGCGCGCGCCTGCGCGCCGTCGTGCACGCGGCCGAGGCGCTGCAGCATGGCGTCGTCGAAGCTCTGCACCCCGATGGACAGCCGGTTGACCCCGGCCGCCGCGTAGGCGGCGAAACGCTCGCGCTCGAAGGTTCCCGGATTGGCCTCCAGCGTGACCTCCGCATCGGCCGCGACGCGCAGGCGCGCGCGCACTCCGGCCAGCAGGCTGTCGATGGACTGCGGCGTGAACAGGCTCGGCGTGCCGCCGCCCAGGAACACGCTGTGCACGCTGCGCCCCCAGACCAGCGGCAGCGCCGTTTCGAGATCCTGCAGCAGCGCCTGCACATAGGCGTCCTGCGGCACGTCGCCCTGCCCCGCACGGCGCGCATGCGAATTGAAATCGCAATACGGGCATTTGCGCAGGCACCACGGCAGATGCACGTACAGGGCCAGCGGCGGCAGTTCCCGCAGTTGCAGCGTGCCGGGGCGCAGGTGCTGCGGCAGCGCCGCGGCGGCGCGCTGCAGCGACTGCGCGTGCGCCTCGGCCGCGTCGGCGGCGCCCGCCATGTCGGCCGCCGCGTGCAGCGGGATGCTGCGCGCCATCAGATGCTCTGGTGCTGCGCGCTCGGGGCCACGCCCCAGAAGGCCTGCAGCAGTTGCGCCATCTGGCCGGCGGCGCGCGCGCGATGGCTGATCCGGTTCTTGTGCTGCGGCTCGAGCTGCGCCAGCGTCAGGCCCTGCTGCGGCAGCACGAACAGCGGGTCATAGCCGAAGCCCGCCGTCCCCGCCGCCTGCAGCGCGACATGCCCGTGCAGCCAGCCGTGCGCCACCAGCGGCTCGGGATCGTCGACGCCACGCACCGCCACCAGCACGCATACGAAATGCGCGCGCCGGTCGCCGACGCCCTGCAGCCGCTGCAGCAACAGCGCGTTGTTGCGCGCGTCCTGTTCGACGCGCGGCAGCGCCGCCTCGCCCGCAACCGGCGGCGCGAAACGCGCCGAGCGCACGCCTGGCGCCCCATCCAGCGCGCGCACGCACAATCCGGAATCGTCGGCGAGCGCCGGCCGGCCGGCATGCCCGCTGGCATGGCGCGCCTTGGCCAGCGCATTCTCGATGAAGGTGGCGAACGGCTCGTCGCATTCGGGCACCGAGTCGTCCAGGGTGTGCAGGCGCAGTCGCAGTCCGCCCAGCAGCGTCTGGAACTCGGCGCGCTTGCCCGGGTTGCCGGTGGCCAGCAGCAGGTCGGTGTCGTGCATCGCGCGCCGCCGGGCTCAGTCCTGCAGGGCCTGCAACTGCAACTCGTGGATGCGCGTGAGCGCGCGCTGCGCCGCATCCACCATCGCATCGAGCTGGGAGCGGCTGAACGGCGCGCCCTCGGCGGTGCCCTGCACCTCGATCAGCGTGCCCGTGCCGGTGCCGACCACGTTCATGTCGCAGTCGCAGCGCGAATCCTCCTCGTACGGCAGATCGACCAGCACGCTGCCGTCGAGCAGCCCGACCGAAACCGCCGCCACCAGTTCGCGCATCGGCCGCGTCGCCACCAGGCCGTCGCGCAACAGGCCGCTGCAGGCGTCCCAGGCGGCCACGGCCGCCCCGGTGATCGACGCCGTGCGCGTGCCGCCATCCGCCTGCAGCACGTCGCAGTCGAGCACGATCTGGCGTTCGCCGAGCGCGGAAAAATCGAACACGCTGCGCAGGCTGCGACCGATCAGGCGCTGGATCTCCTCGGTACGCCCCTGCGGGCGACCGCGCTTGACCTCGCGTTCGCTGCGCGTGTGCGTGGCGCGCGGCAGCATGCCGTATTCGGCGGTGACCCAGCCCTGGCCGCTGCCGCGACGATGGGGCGGCACCTTCTCCTCGACGCTGGCGGTGCACAGCACGCGCGTGCGGCCGTACTCGACCAGTACCGAGCCCTCGGCGTGACAGGTGAAGCGGCGGGTGAAACGGATCTCGCGCAGCTGCTCGGCCGCGCGCCCGTCAAGGCGGGTCTTCGACATGGAATTCACGACAGCAGGCTTGGTCTATTTTTTCGTGGCGGCACGGCGGATGGCTTCGTTGATCTCGGCGATCGAGCGCTCGATCGCCGCGTCGTCGAGCTCGTCGACGGCGACGTCGCGCAGCCCCGCCTGGAAGGTCGACGCGAACACCCCGGGCGCCAGGTTCTCGGTGCTCACGCCCTGCGTGCTGTCGCGTTCGGCGTCGGCCTCCCATTCGACGGCCAGCGCGGTGACGTTGTCCGACTCGGACGTACGGTGACGCAGCGCGCGCTCCACCAGTTCGGGCACCGCGTCGGACAACGCGCGCTCGCTGAGCAGGCGGACGATGGCCGATTCGTCGACCTGGCTCCACAGCCCGTCGGAACACAGCAGCAGCACGTCGCCCGGGCGCAGGCTCTGCGGCACGCCGATCTCGATGAACGGAGCCTGAGGCGAACCCAGGCAGGTGTAGAGCACGTTGCGGTTCGGGGCGTGGCCGTGCTGCGCCCCGCCGCGCGCGCCGCCCGCGGCGTTTTGCAGCATGCGCTGCTCGGCATGGGAGTGGTCCAGCGTGCGCGTGAGCAACGCGCCTTCGCGCAGCAGATACAGGCGCGAGTCGCCGACGTGCGCCCATTGCGCCAGACCCTTCTGCAGCACGCACAGCACCACCGTGGTACGCGGAAAATCGTCCAGGCGCTGCTCGCGCGCGTAGCGGTGGATCTGTTCGTGCGCGGCCAGAATGGCGCGCCGCATGAAGGCGCGCACGTCGTCCAGCATGGGCTGCGCCTCGCGCTGGAACATGCCGGAGATGGTCTGCAGCGCCAGCTGCGCGGCGACGTCGCCGCGCGGGTGCCCGCCCATGCCGTCGGCCAGGCCCAGCAACAGGCTGTCGGGGGTGTAGCTGTAGCCCACCCGATCCTCGTTGTTGGAGCGTCCGCCGCGTCGGCTGACCTGGTAGACGGAAAATCTCATCGCGAATCCCGTTCGGTTGCCCGCCGCGCGCTCATGAACCGACCCCGGCGCACGCCGTCAACGGCGTGCGCCCGCCCCGAAACGCGTGGCACGGATGGCCTTGTCCACACGCGCCTTGGTGTCGTTGACCAGTTCGTCGATCTGCATGCGCAGTTTCTCGCTGAGCGTGAGCTGGGTGTAGCGACGCGGGTTTTCCGCGCCGAGTTCCTTCTGGAGATTGAACACGCTTTGCGGGCGCGCCAGCGGATCCAGCGACATGCACCATTCGACGATCTCGATCAGGTTGTCCGAATAGATGCCCCGCAGTTTTGCCAGTTGCGCGCCCAGGCGATCCTTCTCCAGGCGCTGTGTCGCCTCGTGCGGCGGATAGCCGGTCATGCAGGCGTAGATGCACGCCCCCACCGCGTAGATGTCGGTCCACGGCCCGAACGACGCGTCGCGCTTGTACATCTCGGGGGGTGCGAACCCCGGCGTGTACATCGGCCGGAAGCGCTTGTCCTGCTGGCCGATGACTTCGCGCGCGGCGCCGAAGTCGATGAGAATCGGCTTGTCATCGTCGGTGATGAACAGATTGGCCGGCTTGATGTCCAGGTGCAGCATCTTGTGCTGGTGCACCACGCGCAGGCCCTGGAGGATTTCGTCGTACAGCGAACGAATGGTCGATTCGCGGAAGATCTTCTGGCGCCGCAGGTCGCGCGCGGTGATGATGAATTCCTGCAGGGACGAACCCTCCAGGTAGTTCATGACCATGTAGACCGTCTCGTTCTCGCGGAAGAAGTTCAGTACGCCGACGACGCTCGGGTGGGAGATCTGCGCCAGCGATCGCCCCTCCTCGAAGAAACTCTTGAGCCCCAGCCGGTACAGCGCCAGCTTTTCCGGGTGCACCACCGGGACGGTCTCGCCCTGCGGCCGCTCGACCAGCGACGCCGGCAGGTATTCCTTGACCGCCACGCGCTGTCCGTCGCCGCCCACCGCGAGATAGACCACGCCAAAGCCGCCGCTGGCGAGCTTGCGCAACACGCGGTAGCCACCGACCCGGGTTTCAGGTTCCAGCGGTGCGGGCTTGTTCTTGGTCGACATGCGGGACAGTCGGCGGCCCCGCGACGCGGCGCCGCTGCGGGCTGTGGAAAAATGGCCCCAGGACACGAGAATCCTCAGCCCGGGAGCATCCAGTGGAAGTCATTTATAGCATGACCGGTTACGGCGAAGCGTCGGCGCCGGTTGGCGCGGCCGCGAACCTCAGCGTACATGTGGATCTGCGCAGCGTAAACGGACGCTTCCTCGATGCGTCGTTCCGCCTGCCCGACGAGCTGCGCGCGGCCGAGCCGGCGTTGCGCGCGCTGCTCGCCGGCGCGCTGCACCGCGGCAAGCTGGAATGCCGGGTCAGCCTGGAGGCGCCCACGGCCAGCCCGGCGATGGCCGACATCGCGCTGCTGCGACCGCTGCTCGAGGCGCAGTCCGAGTTGCTGCGCCAATGGCCGCAACTGCAGCCGCTGTCGGTGGCCGAGGCCTGGCGCCTGGCCGGGCTGCAGGCCGCGCCGCAGGAGGCGCCCGGAGCGCTCGCCGCCGCGGCTGCGCAGGCCGCCAGGCAAGCCCTGCACGCGCTGCAGCAGGCGCGCGCCGCCGAGGGCACGCGGCTGCGCGAATTCCTGCTCGAACGCTGCGCCCGCCTGCGCGAACTCGGGCAGCGTGCGGCGGAGTTGGCGCCGCAGGCCGTGCTGCGCATGCAGGAGCGCTTCGTGGCGCGCTTCCAGGAGGCTCTGGACCGGCTCGGCGGACAGCCCGACGCGCAGGCCACGCAGGAGCGCCTGCTGCAGGAGGCGGCGGCGTTCGCGCTGCGCGTCGACGTAGCCGAGGAAATCGGCCGCCTACAATCCCACCTCCAGGCGATGGAGTCGGTGCTGGAGCGCGGTGGCGAGGTCGGCAAGCGCCTCGACTTCCTGATCCAGGAACTGCACCGGGAGGCCAACACCCTGGGCTCAAAATCCACCGTGCTGGAACTCAGCGAACTGGCGGTGGACATGAAGGTATGCATCGAGCAGATGCGTGAACAGGTGCAGAACCTGGAGTGAGACACTGAGCCAAGCCATGGAATACGCCGGCCATCTGTTCGTCGTCGCCGCCCCCAGCGGAGCCGGAAAATCCAGCCTCGTCGCCGAACTGCTGTCGCGCGACCCGGCGTTGCGCCTCTCGGTATCGACGACGACGCGCCCACCGCGCGGGCAGGAACAGGACGGACGGGAATATTGCTTCGTCCGCCGCGACGAATTCGAGCGCCGGGCCCAGGCGGGGGAGTTCCTGGAATGGGCCGAGGTGCACGGCAACCTGTACGGCACCTCGCGCACGTGGCTCGAGCAACGCCGCGCCGAAGGCGTCGACGTATTGCTGGAAATCGACTGGCAGGGCGCCGCGCAGGTGCGGCGGCATTTCGGCAACGCGATCACCGTGTTCATCCTGCCGCCGTCGTTCGAGGAACTCGAGGCGCGGTTGCGCCGCCGCGGCGAGGACAGCGATGCCACCATCGTGCGCCGGCTGGCCGAGGCCAGGGTCGAGATCGCGCAGGCGGTGCACTTCGACTTTATAATCGTGAATCGTCATTTTCATGAAGCGGTGCGCGAGCTGGAGTCGGTCGTGGTCGCCCAGCGTCTGCGCTACGCGGCCCAGCGCCGCGCGCACCCGGAAGTTTTCCAGGCCCTGGGAATCGGCTCCGCATCCCCGGCACAACGCACCTGAAGGAACCGTCATGGCCCGAATCACCGTGGAAGATTGCCTGGACAAGATCCCCAACCGCTTCCAGCTCGTGCTGGCCGCGACCTACCGCGCCCGCATGCTGGCGCAGGGTCACTCGCCGAAGGTTGAGACGCGCGACAAGCCGGTGGTCACTGCACTGCGCGAGATCGCCGCGGGCCAGGTCGGCATCGAGATGCTCAAGCGCGTGCCGGCCTGAGTTGCGGGCGCCCGGCCGGGCAGGGTCCGGCCGCCCCGTGGCGGGGCGAATGCTGGGCCGAACCGCGGGCCAGACCGGATCTCCCGAGCCGCCAAGCCTCATGCAAACTCGCCCCGGCTCCGCAGGCTCCGGCGCTGCGCCACGCAGCCGCCCGGCGGTGCGCCGCAGCCCCGAACAGCGCGCGGCGCTCGCCGCGCTGCAGGAGCCCGCGGCGCCAGCCGCGCCGGACCGCACCGCCGCGGTGAGCCTGGCGGGCCTGCTCGACAGGCTCTCGGGCTATCTGCCGGCGCAGGATCTCCAGCTCATCCGCGACGCCTACCGCTTCGCCGACGCCGCCCACCTGGGGCAGTATCGGGCGAGCGGTGAGCCGTACATCTCGCACCCGGTGGCGGTGGCCGAGATCTGCGCGGAATGGAAGCTCGACACGCAGGCCCTGATGGCCGCGCTGCTGCACGACACCGCCGAGGACAAGGGCATCACCCAGGCCGAGCTGGTGGAGCACTTCGGCAGCACCGTGGCGCTGCTGGTCGACGGCCTCACCAAGCTCGACAAGATCCGCTTTTCCAACCGCGAGGAAAACCAGGCGGAAAGCTTCCGCAAGATGCTGCTGGCGATGGCGCGCGACATCCGGGTGATCCTGATCAAGCTCGCCGACCGCCTGCACAACATGCGCACGCTCGGCGCGATGACGCCCGAGAAGCGCCGTCGCATCGCCGACGAGACCATGGACATCTACGCGCCCATCGCCTACCGACTCGGGCTCAACCAGGTGTACCGCGAGCTGCAGGATCTGGGCTTCCAGCACAGCCATCCGATGCGTCACGCGGTGCTGAGCCAGGCGGTGCGCGTGGCGCGCGGCAACCGCCGCGATCTGGTCGACCGCATCCTGGCGGTGACCACCAAGTCGCTGGCCGACGCCGGCATCCCGGCGCAGCTCTACGGACGCGAGAAGACGCTGTACTCGATCTATCGCAAGATGCAGCGCAAGCATCGCTCGTTCGCGCATGTGCAGGATGTCTTCGGCTTTCGCGTGATCGTGCCGGAGGTGCTCGACTGCTATCGCGCGCTGGGCGTGCTGCACGCGCAGTACAAGCCGATGCCGGGCAAGTTCGAGGATTTCATCGCCATCCCGAAGCTCAACGGCTATCAGTCGCTGCATACCACGCTGGTGGGGCCGACCGGAGTGCCGCTGGAATTCCAGATCCGCACCGAGTCCATGCACCGCGTGGCCGAAAGCGGCGTGGCCGCGCACTGGCTGTACAAGGCCGGCGAAAGCCCGGACGCGATGGCCCAGGTCACCACCGCGGCATGGTTGCAATCGCTGCTGGACATCCAGAACGAGAACCGCGATGCCGCGGAATTCATCGAGACCGTGAAGGTCGATCTGGCGCCCGACGCGGTGTACGTGTTCACGCCGAAGTCGCGCATCCTGGCGCTGCCGCGCGGCGCCACTCCGGTGGATTTCGCCTATGCCGTGCACACCGACCTGGGCAACCAGACGGTGGCGGCACGCGTGAACGGCGAGCTGGTTCCGCTGCGCACCGACCTGCGCAGCGGCGATGTGGTCGAAATCGTCACCGCGCCGCATTCGCGACCGAATCCGAACTGGCTGAGCTTCGTGCGCACAGGCCGCGCGCGCTCGAAAATCCGCCACGAGCTCAAGGCTTCGCAGCAGGCGGAGTCGCAGGCCCTGGGCCGGCGCCTGCTGAGCCGCGCGCTGCAGCAGCAGGAACTGCATCTGGACGAGCTGGACAACGCGCAGTGGAGCCGGCTGCTGCACTGGAGCGGCAACCGCACCCAGGACGAACTGTTCGCCGACATCGGGCTGGGCAAGCGCGTCGCCGAGATCGTCGCCAGGCGCATCCAGATGCAGCTGGCCGCCGTCGACCAGCGCACCCTCGAGGAACACGCCGGCCCGGGCGCCGAGGGCGCCTCGCGCGATACCCTGCAACTCGACGGCAGCGAAGGCGCCTCGGTGCACTACGCCGACTGCTGCCACCCGATTCCGGGCGATGCCGTGCTCGGCTACCTGGGCAAGGGCGAAGGCCTGACCGTGCACCAGCAGGACTGCCCGCATGCGCGGCGGCTGTTCCAGAAACACCCGCGCAGCTGGATCGACCTGAGCTGGTCGCCGGCCGTCAGCGGGCCGTTCCAGGTCGGCCTGTCGGTGGTGGTGAGCAATGGCAAGGGCGTGCTGGCCCGGCTGGCCTCGGCCATCAGCGAACACGACGCGGACATTCTGCACGTGCGCATGGACGACGAAGCCGGCCAGCCGACCATCGAACTGCGCTTCATCCTCGCGGTGCGCGATCGCAAGCACCTCGCCGACGTGCTGCGCGCGGTGCGCGCGCACAAGTTCGTCTCCCGCGCGGCGCGCATCAAGGCGCGCAGCTGAATCCTGGAGTGCCGCGTGCCGGCGCGCGGGCGCGGCCGCCATGCGGGCTCGCCGCCTTCAGGCGCCGGGCTCCGGATAGCGCACCTCGAGCACCTCCAGGCTGCGCACGCCGCCCGGCGTGGGCAGCGTGACCACATCGCCGACGCGCGACTTGCGCAGCGCGCGCGCCACCGGCGCGATCCAGCTGATGCGCCCGTGCTCCGGATCGACTTCGTCGACGCCGACGATGGTGATCTCGCGCTCGCTGCCATCCTCCTCGGCATAGACCACCGTGGCGCCGAAGAACACGCGCTCGTTGCCATGCTGCAGTGCCGGGTCGACGACCTCGGCAGCGTCGAGGCGCTTGCCCAGGAAGCGAATGCGCCGATCGATCTCGCGCAGGCGCTTCTTGCCGTAGATGTAGTCCCCGTTCTCCGAGCGGTCGCCGTTCGACGCCGCCCACGACACCGTCTCGACCACCTTCGGACGCTCGACGTCGAGCAGCCTGCGCAACTCGTCGCGCAGGCGCGCGAAACCCGCGGGGGTGATGTAGTTGCGCGTGCCCGCCGGCAATTCCGGAAGACGCGGCGCGTCGTCGTCGTCGGGCGGGGTGTCGGATTCGGATACGAAAGCCTTGCTCATGCGTGCATCATGCCAGCGCGGGCCGCGCGCCGCGACCCACCCGACAAAAAGCGCCCTCGAGGGGCGCTGAAAGGGCGCACCGCATCCGGGATCATCCGGCCACGGCGCGCTTGAAGCTCGAAAGGACTGCGTGGGCAGTTGCTTACTTCACCTGTTCGACGGCCACGACCTTCTTCACGCCATGCTGGAAGGTCGACAGCGTGATGGTCGGCGCGGCGAGGTTGCCGTCGGCCTCGAAGTGGATGTCCTTCTTGGTCACGCCGTTGTAGTC
>JAKAZQ010000026.1 GCA_021815805.1 Pseudomonadota bacterium
CAGGCCAAGGCCAGGCTGGGCGCCTGGCCTGCCTGGGCAACGCCGCAGATCGCCCGCAGCGCCTGCGCCCGAAGGGTTGCTGCCGACCGAGGGCTCGATGCCGGCCTCGGCGAGGCGCTCCGTGGAGCGGATGCTGACGTATTGCGACCCGCGGTCCGAGTGGTGGATCAGGGCGTCGTCGCGCTCGGGTTGCCTTGCGTACCGGGCTTGCTCCAGGGCATCGAGGACGAAGTCGGTGCGCATGGAACTGCTCACACGCCAGCCCACGATGCGCCGGGCGAACACATCGGCGACAAAGGCCACGTACAGCCAGCCCTGCCAGGTCGACACGTACGTGAATTCGGACACCCAGAGCTGATGGGGCCTGTCGGCCTTGAAGACCCTGTCGACCCGATCCAGCGGGCACGCTGCCTTGGTGTCGCTGATCGTCGTGCGCACGACCTTGCCGCGCATCACGCCGCGCAGCCCGAGCCGGCGCATCAGCCGCTCCACCGTGCAACGCGCAACGCACAACGACAACGCCCTCGCGGTTCATCTGCTTCCAGACCTTGTCGGCACCGTACACCTGCATGTCGGCTTGCCAGACCTGCTCGACATGCGGGACCAACTCGGCATCACGCTTGGCCCGTGCACTGCGCAGCGCTGGATCTCGAAGCTTGGCGGCGTGACGCCGATAGCCGGACGGGGCGATCTGCAGGGCCCTGCAGATCGGCTCGACCCCGCACCGATCACGAGGCTCGTCGACGAAGGCTCTCAGGACTTGAATCGGCGGTCGAGCTCCGCCTGGGCGAAAAACGCGCTGGCCAGTTTCAGGATCTCGTTGGCCTTGCGCAACTCCTGGACCTCGCGCTCGAGCTCCTTGACCCGCTGCATCTCCGCCGACGTCGATCCCTGGCGCCGGCCAGTGTCACGCGCGTGCTGGTGTACCCCTGGTTCAGGTCAAGGATCAACGCTTCGGTGGGATGCTTCGTGGCGAACGTCTTCACCTGGGCGATGGCCTTGGTGAGCGGCTCGCCGGCCATGGCGTGGCTGCCCGCTCACACCCGATGGCGCCCGGGGCAGGACACGGGCGGTTCGCATGTCGATCGAGGGCTGCCTTCGCAGCCGCCGTGTGCCTGCCGCGGACAATGCGCAAGACCCTTGCCGGACGGCCCCGCGCAGCCGCGGCCTGCCCGCGGCCCGGCCACTGCGTGCCGACGGGACGGTCACGCCCGCTGCACGGCGGGGCGAAGGTGGCGCGAACTACTCGCTGCCCAGAAGTTCACGCAAGAACAGGAGTTCCTGCAACAGTTCCTGACGTGCCGGGGCCGGCCATTGCTGGGGGTCGCCTGCAGGCAGCGCGGATGCCGGTGGCGTGGGCGCCGGCGCGACGGGGGCGAAACGATCGGGGGAGTGCGCCTGGGACAGTTTGGCGCGCGCGCCGTGGATGGTGAAGCCCTGGTCGTACAGCAGTTCGCGGATGCGCCGGATCAGCAGCACCTCGTGGTGCTGGTAGTAGCGGCGGTTGCCGCGCCGTTTCATCGGGCGCAACTGGCTGAATTCCTGTTCCCAGTAACGCAGCACATGGGCCTTCACCCCGCACAGGTCGCTGACCTCACCGATGGTGAAGTAGCGTTTGGCGGGAATCGGCGGCAACTCCGAAGAGGCTGTCATGGGTGCGGTGGATCAGCTGTCGGTGACGGGCTGGGGCCCTGCGCGCATCACTCGCGCTCACCCCTGCATGGTGTCGGAGAGTGTCAGCGGCAGGCCGGGCTCGGACGGGCCTTGCAATTGTTCCCTGAACTTCTGGCTCGGGTGGAAGGTGACCACGCGGCGCGCGCGGATCGGGATCACCTCTCCGGTGCGTGGATTGCGGCCCGGCCGCTGCGCCTTGTCGCGCAACTGGAAGTTGCCGAAGTTCGACATTTTCACATCCTCGCCGGCGGCCAGCGCGTCGCGGATGAGGTCGAAGAAGGCGTCCACCATGTCCTTGGACTCGCGCTTGTTGAGGCCGATGCGCTCGTACAGAAGCTCCGACAGTTCGGCCTTGGTCAGGCTCGGTGTCTGCAGGCTGGTTACCAGTTTTTCCATGATCGGCGTCCAAGTCGGAGAGCAGGCGGCGGGCGGGCGTCTCAGGCGCGCAGGCGCGCATCGAGTTCACGCTGCATGGCCTCGACCACCGCGGCGCAGGCCGCGTCCGCCTGTGCGTCGGTGAGGGTCTCGTCGCCCTGCAGGCTCAGGCGCAGCGCCAGGCTGCGGGCGTCGCTCCCGGGCAGCGGGAACACGTCGAATATCACCACGTCGACGAGCTTGGCACAACGCGCATCGCGCGTACGCAGGCCGTTCACCAGATCCAGCACGGCCGCGGCCGTCTGCTCGCCGCCGAGCACGAAGGCCAGGTCGCGCGAAACCATCGGCGTGCGCGGCAGCGCGCGCGCCTGCGGCATGTCCTGCCGCTGCAGCGGCAGGACATCGAGTTCGAACACCACGGCGGGGTGCGGCAATGCGTACTTCTGCACCCAGCGTGGATGCAATTCCCCGATCACGCCCACCGGCTTGCCCTGCAGCATCACACGCGCGCAGCGTCCGGGGTGCAGCGCCGGATGTGCCGCCGGCTCCATGCGCAACTCGCCGCAGCCGGCGCACAGTTCCTGGACATCGGCCTTCACGTCGTAGAAATCGACGTCGCGTTCGTCGGCTGCCCAGCTGGTGGGCCAGACCGGCCCGTAGGCCAGGCCGGCGATGCGCAGCGGCTGCTCGACCCCTTTGGGCTGCAGATCGTCCCGCTCGGGGGCGCGCAGGAACACGCGGCCCAGTTCGAAGATGCGTACCCGTCGCGCCTTGTGACTGAGGTTGGTGCGCAGGGCCTGCAGCAGGCCGCCGAGCAGGCTGGAGCGCATCACGCCGGCCTGCGCGCTGATCGGGTTGCGCAGCGCGATCGGTGCCGTGTTGCCCGCCAGGTCGTGTTCCCATTCCGGCTCGGCGAAGCTGAACTGGATGGTTTCCTGGTAGCCGCGTTCGACCATAGCCAGGCGCAAGGCGTGCTGGCCGCGCCGAGCCTCCGGCGCCGGCAGCATGCTGGCGGGCGCCCGCGGCGGGCGTACCGGGATCCTCGCGTACCCGTGAATGCGCGCCACCTCCTCGACCAGATCCTCCTCGATCTCGAGATCGAAGCGGTGGCTCGGCGGCGTGACCACGAAGGCTTCGTCGTCGCTGCCCTTCGCCTCGTGTCGCGCCGGCAGCCCGAGGCGCTCGAAAATGCCGGCCATGCGCTCGGCGCCGATTTCGGTGCCGATGATGCGTTCGCAGCGCGCCACGCGCATGCGCACCGGCGGCCGTTCGGGGGTTCGCAGCAGGTGGTCATCCACCGGTCCGGCCTCGCCACCGCAGATGTCCAGAATCAGCCGGGTGATGTATTCCAGGTGCTCGACGGTACTGGCGAAGTCGACGCCACGTTCGAAGCGCGCGCCGGCGTCGGTGCTGAAGTTGTAGCGGCGCGCGCGCCCGCGGATGGCCTGCGGCCACCAGAAGGCGGCCTCGACGTACACATTGCGAGTGTCCAGGCTGACCGACGTGGCCTCGCCGCCCATGATCCCCGCAAGGGATTCAATGCCCTTGCCCGCGGCGATCACGCCGACCTGCCCGTCGACCTCGACGGTCTGGCCGTTGAGCAGTTCCAGGGTTTCGCCGCTGCGCCCCCAGCGCACCTCGAGCCCGCCCTCGATGCGATCGAGATCGAACACGTGGGTCGGGCGCCCGAGTTCGAGCATGACGTAGTTCGAGATGTCGACCAGCGCGGAAATGCTGCGCTGCCCGGCACGCTCGAGGCGCTGGCGCAGCCATGGCGGGGTCGGCGCGCGGGCATCGACACCGCGCAGCACGCGGCCGCTGAAGCGGCCGCACAGATCGGGCGCCAGCACGCGCACCGGCAGGCGTTCCTGCAGCGTGGGCGAAACCGCCGCGAAACCTGGGCGTTGCAGCGGCGCGCCGGTGATGGCCGAAAGTTCGCGGGCCACGCCGAACACGCTCATGCAATGCCCCAGGTTGGGGGTCAGCTTGATGTCGAGAACGCGTTCATCGAGGCGAAGCGCCTCGCGTAGATCCTGTCCGAGCGGCAGCCCGCGGTCGAGTTCCAGCAGCCCGGAGTGATCGCTCGACAGGCCGAGCTCGCGCGCCGAGCACAGCATGCCCTGCGAGTCGACGCCGCGCATGCGCGCGGCGCCGATGCGAAACGGCGCGGCCGACGGCTCGGCAGGCGGCAATTGCGCGCCGATGCGCGCGCAAGGCACCTTCATGCCGGCCGCCACGTTGGGCGCGCCGCAGACGATCTGCAGCGGCGGCTGCTCCCCGCAATCGACCGTACACACGCGCAGGCGGTCCGCATCCGGGTGCTTGCGCACGTCGAGCACCTGCGCCACGACCACGCCGTGGAACGGCGGTGCGGCCACCCGAAGCTCCTCGACTTCGAGCCCGGCCATGGTCAGGTGCTCGGCGATCTCGGCGATGTCGAGCTTGGGGTCGCAAAAACTGCGCAGCCAGAATTCGGGTACTTGCATGGATCAGCGAAGGTCGGAGGCGGACATGGTCTGCACGACACGCGGCAGCCCTGCCGCGGCGCGGTGCAGCGCGTCAGGCCGCGTGGAATTGTTCGAGAAAGCGCAGGTCCGAGCCGTAGAACAGCCGAAGATCGCCGATGCCGTAGCGCAGCATGGTGAGGCGCTCGATTCCGGAGCCGAAGGCGAAGCCGATGAACTGTTCGGGGTCCAGGCCGAAATTACGCACCACCGTCGGATGCACCTGGCCGGCGCCGGAGATCTCCAGCCAGCGGCCTTTCAGCGGCCCGCTGTCGAACATCATGTCGATTTCCGCCGACGGCTCGGTGAACGGGAAATACGAGGGCCGGAAACGCAGTTCGATGTCGTCGCGCTCGAAAAAGCGGTGCAGGAACTCGGTGTACACGCCCTTCAGGTCGGCCATCGACACCCGGCGCCCGATCCACAGGCCTTCGAACTGGTGGAACATGGGCGAGTGCGTGGCGTCGCTGTCCACG
Source organism: Pseudomonadota bacterium (assembly GCA_021815805.1). GTDB lineage: Bacteria > Pseudomonadota > Gammaproteobacteria > Burkholderiales > Burkholderiaceae_C > Thiomonas_A. Next base: position 5,030 of record JAKAZQ010000026.1, read on the forward strand.
CGGTAGGTGCGCCCCGGCGCGATCACGCGGATGTCGGGCATGGCCGCCGAGCCGTGCCGCTCGACATGCGCACGCGCATGGCGCACCTGCATCGGCGAGGTGTGGGTGCGCAGCAGCAGCGGTTGCCCGCGCTCGTCTTCGAGGTCGACGTAGAAGGTGTCCTGCATCGAGCGCGCGGGGTGGTCCTGCGGCGAGTTCAGGGCCGTGAAATTGGTCCAGTCGTCCTCGATCTCGGGGCCTTCGGCGACCTCGAAACCGATGGAGTGGAAAATCGCCTCGATGCGCATCCAGGATCGCACCACCGGATGCAATCCGCCACGCCGCTGACCACGCCCGTCGAGCGTGACGTCGATCGCCTGCTCGGCCAGGCGCGCCTGCAGTTCGGCCTCGGCCAGTGCGTCGCGCCGTGCCTGCAGCGCCTGCTCGATCGCCTGCTTGGCCAGGTTGATCTCGGCGCCCTGCTCGCGCTTTTGTTGCGGGTCGAGTGTCGCCAGGCCTTTCATCAGCGCGGTGATCGCGCCCGACTTGCCGAGAAAGCTTGCCTTGGCGTTCTCCAGGTCGGCGGCCGTCGCGCTGGCCTCGAAGCGCTCGCGCGCCTCCCGCACCAGTTCCTGCAGTTGCGTGGTCGTGGTCATGGCTGAACCTTCAGTCCGCCGCAGGCCGGCGAATGGCGCCGGCGGCGGGGTCAAAAAAGGCCCGGTGTCGACAAACCCCGGGCCCTGCGAAAGCTCACGCCCCGGCAGCGCGGGCTCCGGCCGGCCCGCCGCGACATCGCGGGGGCTGGCGCATCGGCGAACCCGTGCTGCGCGCAGGCGAACCGGAGGCAGCGGCGCTGGTACGCCCTGCCCCCGGGCATGGCTCAGGCGAGCTGCGCCCGCACCGCCTCGACGATCTTGCCGAAGGCCGCGCTGTCGTGCACCGCCATGTCGGCCAGGACCTTGCGGTCGATGTCGATGGAGGCCTTCTTCATGCCGTTCATGAACACGCTATAGCTCATGCCGAGCTCGCGCACCGCGGCGTTGATGCGCGTGATCCAGAGCGCGCGGAATTCGCGCTTCTTGACGCGGCGGTCACGATAGGCGTACTGACCGGCCTTCATCACCGCCTGCTTGGCGATGCGGAATACGTTCTTGCGGCGGCCGCGGAACCCCTTGGCCTGGTCGAGCACCTTCTTGTGGCGGGCGCGCGCCGTAACACCACGTTTTACGCGAGGCATCTGAAAACTCCTTTACCGGATACGAAAAGCGACGCTGGAGCCTCGGGCTCAGGCGAACGGCATCATCTGGGCGATGTGGCCCATGTTCGTGGCATGCACCTCGGTGCTGCCGCGAAGGTGACGCTTGTTCTTCGTCGTCTTCTTGGTCAGGATGTGACGCTTGAAGGCCTGGCCGCGCTTCACCGAACCACCCGGCCTCACGCGAAAGCGCTTGGCAGCGCTTTTCTTGGTTTTCATCTTGGGCATGTAACGCTCCGTTGGAATGAACATGTGCACGGGCGCCCGCCTTGGCGGAACTTGAGCCTGTGCGCACTTGGAATCGACAACGGCCCGATGCTGCCGGGCCGCTGCCGGGGCCCGCGCCATGGACATGCCATGATCGCGGAAAAACCTTGGCGGCGCGGGCCACGCCCACGCGCCGCCTGCCGCCTGCTTCTGCTTGCCGCCTGCTTCTGCTTGCCGCCTACCGTTGGCTGCGGCCTGCTTCTGCCGGCTTCAGCCTGCTTCTAGCGGCTTCAGCCAGCTTCCGGTTACTTTTTCCTGCGCGGTGCCAGCACCATGATCATCTGCCGCCCTTCGAGTCGCGGCATCTGCTCGACCTGGGCGTGAGCCTCCAGGTCATCGCGCAGGCGTTCAAGCAGTCGCATGCCGATTTCCTGGTGGGTGATCTCACGTCCGCGGAAGCGCAGCGAGACCTTGGCCTTGTCGCCATCATCCAGGAAGCGCTTCAGGTTGCGCAGCTTGATCTGGTAGTCGCCTTCGTCGGTGGCAGGCCGGAACTTGACCTCCTTGATCTGGATCTGCTTCTGCTTGAGCTTGGCCTCGTGAGAGCGCTTCTGCTCCTGGTACTTGAACTTGCCGTAATCCATCAGCCGGCATACCGGCGGCGCGGCCGTGGGGGCAATCTCGACCAGGTCGACCCCGCGCTCCTCGGCAAGGCGCATCGCCTCTCCGATGGAAACGATTCCCAGAGCCTCGTTGTCCGGACCGGTGAGCCGGACCTCGGGCACATTGATTTCACGGTTCAGGCGATGGGCCCTTTTCTCCGGGGCGTTGCGGCTCTGTACGGTAGGGGTAGCGATGGTTCTGCCTTTCGGAAAATGCTGAAGGTGGAAGCGAGACTCCGGCCAGGTCAGGCCGTTTTCACTCCGTCTGCACGGTCTGGAGCTCTGCCCGCAGGCGCTGCTCGAACTCGGACAAACTCAGGACGCCCAGATCACGGTTCCCGCGCGCGCGCACGGCCACCGAGTCGTTGGCACGTTCTTTCTCTCCCACCACGAGCAGGTACGGAATCTTCTGCAACGAATGTTCGCGAATTTTATAGCTGATCTTTTCGTTGCGCAAATCACACTCGACTCTAAGGCCTTGTTTTTTCAGCCTTTGTGCCACGACCTCGGCGTATGCCGCGGATTCGTCGGTGATGCTCATGACCACCGCCTGCTGCGGCGCCAGCCACAGCGGCAGCGCACCGGCATGGTGTTCGATCAGCACGCCGATGAAGCGTTCCATCGAGCCGACGATGGCGCGATGCAGCATCACCGGGCGCTGACGCGCGGAATGCTCGTCGACGTAGGAAGCATCCAGGCGCTCCGGCATCATGAAGTCGACCTGCATGGTGCCGACCTGCCAGGCCCGTCCGATGGAGTCCTTCATGTGGTACTCGATCTTGGGGCCGTAGAAGGCCCCCTCCCCCGGCAGTTCGGTCCAGGCCACGCCGCAGCCGCGCAGCGCGTCGCGCAGCGCGGCCTCGGCCTTGTCCCAGACCGCGTCGCTGCCGATGCGCTTGTCGGGGCGCAGCGCGATCTTCAGCGCGATGTCGTCGAACCCGAAATCCGCGTAGGTGCGCATGGCCTGCCGGTGGAACGCCGCGACCTCGGACTCGATCTGGTTTTCCGTGCAGAAGATGTGCCCGTCATCCTGCGTGAACCCGCGCACGCGCAGCAGTCCGTGCAACGCGCCGGAGGGTTCGTTGCGATGGCAGGCGCCGAACTCTCCATAGCGCAAGGGCAGGTCGCGGTAGCTGCGCAGCCCGGCGTTGAAAATCTGCACATGTCCCGGGCAGTTCATCGGCTTGAGCGCGTATTGGCGCTTTTCCGACTCGGTGAAAAACATGTTCTCCTGGTAGTTGTCCCAGTGCCCGGAGCGCTTCCACAGGCTCACGTCGAGCACCTGCGGCCCGCGCACCTCGTGATAGCCGCTGTCCCGGTAGACACGGCGCATGTATTGCTCGACCGCCTGCCAGATCTGCCAGCCCTTCGGGTGCCAGAACGCCAGGCCCGGGGCCTCTTCCTGGAAATGGAACAGATCGAGCTCGCGCCCCAGGCGCCGGTGGTCGCGCTTCTCGGCCTCCTCCAGGCGATGCAGGTAGGCGGCCTGGTCCTCCTTGCGGGCCCACGCCGTGCCGTAGATTCGCTGCAACTGCTGGTTGCGGTGATCGCCGCGCCAGTAGGCGCCTGCCACCTTCATCAGCTTGAACACCTGCAGGCGGCCGGTCGACGGGACGTGGGGGCCGCGGCACAGATCGGTGAACGCGCCCTCGGTATACAGCGAGACATCCTCGCCGGGCGGGATGTCGCGGATGATCTCGGCCTTGTAGCGCTCGCCCTGCGCCTCGAAAAAGGCCACGGCCTCGTCGCGGGGAAGCACGCGGCGCTGTACCGGCTCGTCGCGCGCCGCCAGTTGCGCCATGCGCTGCTCGATGGCCGCGAGGTCCTCGGGCGTGAACGGCCGCTTGTAGGCGAAGTCGTAGTAGAAGCCGTCCTCGATCACCGGCCCGATCGTGACCTGCGCGTCGGGGAACAACTCCTTGACCGCGTAGGCCAGCAGGTGCGCGGTGGAATGGCGCAGGATCTCGAGTCCTTCCGGATCCTTCGACGTGACGATGCTGACGCGGACGTCCTGCTCCGGCTCGAGCCGGTGGCTCAGGTCGACCAGGCGGTCATCCACCTTGCCGGCAAGTGCCGCCTTGGCGAGGCCGGGGCCGATGCTGGCGGCGACTTCGGCGAGCGTGACCGGCCGGTCGAAACTGCGACGCGAACCGTCGGGAAGCGTGATATTCGGCATGGTGCGCAACTCTCGGACAACAAAAAAGTGCGGTCACGCCGCACTCTTGTCATCGGTACGCGTCAGGAAGTTCCTGCGTGAGACCTCGGGCAGCCCGACCGGTGGTTCAGCTCGGGCGACGAGTTCGCGCTTGCGCGCGGTCATCGCGAACGTCGGATGCAAGGCTCACGGCGCATCTCCTGGAAAATTCCCGGGCCGGTGTTCGCGGGCGCTGCCGGCGAACAGCCGCAGACGGACTCGCGCATCCCATGGCCTGGGGGCCACCATTGTGCACCGGGATCCGCGCCATGCGCCGACCCCGGCAGCAAAAACTGGTAGGCGGTATTGGAATCGAACCAACGACCTCTTGCATGTCAAGCAAGCGCTCTAACCATCTGAGCTAACCGCCTGGAAAACGAAAATCATAACACGGCCTCTGGCGCGCGCGGCAACTCCGGCGGCGGCGCGCACGGCGTCAACGACGTGTCGCGCGGCGCACGCCGGGCACCTCCCGCAGCAGGTTCAGGGCCGATGGCAAAGCCTCGAGCCCCGGCAACTCGACCGTGAACATCATGTGCGCGCTGTCGCCGCGACTTTGCGTGCGCACCCCGATGACATTGAGCTTCTGCTTGGAGAACACTTCCGAGATGTCGCGCAGCAGGCCGTGCCGATCCTGGGCCTCGACCACCAGGTCGACGGCGAACACGCCGTCGCTGCGCGCCCCCCAGGTCACCGCAATGACCCGCTCGGGGTGGCGCTGCCGCAGGTGGCGAGCGTTGGTGCAGTCGGCGCGATGCACCGAGACGCCACGCCCGCGGGTGACGAACCCGCAGATGGCATCCGGGGGCGCCGGCTTGCAGCAGCCCGCGAGCTGGGTCAGCAGCGCGTCGACCCCGACCACCAGCACGCCGCCGGGCTGGGCCTTCGCGGCATGCAGCGGCAGTTCGTCGGCGGGCGGCGCCGCGTGCTCGCCACGCAGGAAGGTCTCGACCTGGCGCAGCGGCAGGCTGTCGCTGCCGACGCGTTCGAACAACTGCTCCACGCCGCGCAGCCCGAGCCCGCCGGCGAGTTCCTGCAGGCTCATGCCGCTGCGCCCTTCGCGCTGCAGCAGCTTCTCGACCTGCGCGCGCCCGCTGGCCAGGGTCTGCTCGAGCGCCTGCGCGTTGAACCACGCTCGCACCTTGGCGCGCGCCCGCGGGGATTGCAGGAATCCGAGCTCCGGGTTGAGCCAGTCGCGCGACGGCCCACCCTGCTTGGCCGCCACGATCTCCACCGTCTGGCCGCTGCGCAGCGGCGTGTTCAGCGGCAGCAGCGCGCCGTCCACGCGCGCGCCACGGCAGCGGTGGCCGAGGTCGGTGTGCACGGCATAGGCGAAATCCACCGCGGTGCAACCGGCCTCCAGTTCGATGATCCGGGCCTGCGGCGTGAGAACGTAGACGTGCTCGTCGAACGGATTGGCGCCGGCCAGCTCGCCACGCCACGCCATCAGCTGGCGCGCCAGCGCCACCTTGGCATCGAAGCGCGATGCCGCGACCACTCCCTTGTAGCCCTGGGCTCCCGCTTCCTTGTAGGCCCAGTGCGCGGCCACGCCGTGCTCTGCGTGCTCGTGCATGGCGTGGGTGCGGATCTGGATCTCCAGCGGCAGCTGGCGCGGTCCGCGCACCACGGTGTGCAGCGACTGGTAGCCGTTGGCTTTCGGGCGCGCGATGTAATCGTCGTACTCGGCCTCCAGCGCGCTCCACAACTGGTGCACCACGCCCAGCGCGGTGTAGCACTGGTCGACGCTGTCGACCACGATGCGCAGCGCCAGCAGATCCATGACCTGATCGAGTTCCAGGGACTTGCCCTGCATCTTGCGCCAGATGCTGTAGGCATGCTTGCGGCGTCCGCTGATCAGCGCCTGGATGCCCTGCGCGCCCAGCGCCTCGTGCAGTTGCGCGCCGGCCTGCGCCAGCAGGGCCTCGTGCTCGGCGCCGCGGCGCTGCATCCAGTCGGCGATGCGCGCGTAGTCCTCGGGACGCTCGAGCCGGAAGGCCAGGTCCTCGATTTCCCATTTCACCTGCCACAGGCCCAGGCGGTTCGCCAGCGGCGCCCAGATCTGCAACGACGATTGCGCGAAATCCGCGCCCGGGCGAACGCCGGCGCTGGTGTAGTAGCGCAGCGACTGCAGGCGGGACGCCAGGCGCAGCGGAATCACGCGCAGATCCTCGGACATCGCCAGCAGCAGCCGGCGCAGCATCTCGCGGTGCTCCGTCGATGCGTCGCCGCCCGCGGCGACGCGCTGGCGCGCCACGCGGAACACCTCGATCAGCTTGCGGCCCTCGATCGCCAGGCGCGCGTTGTCGGGCCCGAAGGCCTTGAGCAGTTGCTCCTGCGGCTTGGCCAGCTGTCCGGCCGCCAGCGTCAGCCAGGCCGCGGCGCGCGTCGGCGCGTCGGCGCCGATGCCGGCGAGAATCGCCTCCGCCGCGTCGGCATGCTGCAGCGCCGGCTCGCCGCTGTCCAGCGTGTACGCGCACAGCAGAGGCTCGGCGAAGGCGCGCGCGCGCCGCGGCAGATCATCGTCCTGCGGCGCGGCCGCGCGCTGCGCGGTGTCGGCGGGCGGCGGCGGCGAGGCGTGGCGGTTCACGGGGCGTCCAGGTGGCGCAGCAGGAACTCGCGTACCGGCTCGATCTGCTGTGCACTGACCAGGGTCGGGGCATGCCCCACGTCGGACCACTCGATGCACGCGGCGCGGGGCCCGCGCGCGCGCATCGCCTGCGCCGTGCCGGGGCTGAGGATGTCCGATCCGGCACCGCGCAGCAGCAGTGTCGGCGCGCGCACCTGGTCGTACAGCGCCCACATGGCCTGCTCGCCTGCGGCCACGAGCTGCGCGGCATCGGGGCCGGCGATCGCCGCGAAACCCTGCATGATGGCGGGGTCGAAACGCAGGCGCAGTCCGCCCTGCGCATCGGGCTCGAGCAGCGGCCGGCACAGCTCCAGCCAGTCCTCGCGGCTGTGACTGCCGAAGCCCTGCGACACCGACCAGATGTAGTCGGCGGCCTGGTCGAGGTCGTCGAAGCGCATGCGCTGGCCCAGGCTGCCGGCCAGGCGCTTCAGGCCCTGCTCGGCGATGGTCGGGCCGACGTCGTTGAGCACGAGCGCGTGCAACGGGCTGTCCTGCAGCCCCCCGAGGGCGATGCCGATGAGCCCGCCCATCGATGTGCCGACCCAGCCGACGCGCCGCGCCCGCAGACGTGCCAGCAGGCTGACCATGTCCGCGACATACTGGGGAATCTGGTAATGCTCGGGCGGCAGCCAGTCCGATCGGCCACGCCCGGCCACGTCGGGGCACACGACCCTGAAGCGCGAACTCAGGGCACGCGCCAGGCGGTCGAAATCGCGGCCCTGGCGCGACAGCCCGTGCACGCACACCACCACGTCGGGATTGTCCGCCTCCCCCCATTCCCAGTACGCCATGCGGTGCAGGCCGCCGGCATGCAGGCAGGACACGGTATCGAGGCGAGGCTGGGTGGTTTCGGACATGACAGCGGCGGCGGTGGTGAAGGTACGATGGATGTCTTGCATAGTAGGCTGCGCGCGTGCCCGTTGGTGGAGCACGGCGCTCTTTCCGGGGTTCGCGCTCAGATGTTCTGCACTCCTTACGAAGACCTGCTGCGCCTGGTGCTGCGCGAGGGAGTCGACAAGTCCGACCGCACCGGCACCGGCACGCGCAGCCGTTTCGGCGCCCAGCTGCGCTTCGATCTCCAGGCCGGCTTTCCGCTGGTGACCACCAAGAAGGTGCATTTCAAGAGCATCGTGGTGGAGCTGCTGTGGTTCCTGCGCGGCGACAGCAATATCGCCTACCTGCACGAGCACGGCGTCAGCATCTGGGACGAATGGGCCGACGAGCGCGGCGAACTGGGCCCGGTGTACGGCGTGCAATGGCGATCCTGGCCGGCGCCGGACGGCACGCACGTGGACCAGCTGTCGCAGTTGCTCGACGGGCTGCGCCGCCAGCCCGACTCGCGGCGCCATCTGGTGAGCGCATGGAATGTCGCGGACATACCGCGCATGGCCCTGCCCCCCTGCCATGCCCTTTTCCAGTTCTATGTCGCGCCGGCGCGCGATGGCCGGCGCGCGCGCCTGAGCTGCCAGCTGTACCAGCGCAGCGCCGACCTGTTCCTCGGCGTGCCGTTCAATATCGCGAGCTACGCGCTGCTCACGCACATGGTGGCCGAGCAATGCGACTTCGAGCCCGGCGAGTTCATCTGGACGGGCGGCGACTGCCACATTTACCACAACCATTTCGAGCAGGTGCGGCTGCAGCTGTCCCGACCGCCGTTTGCGCCGCCGCAGCTGCGCATGCTGCGACGTCCCGCGGGCCTGTTCGACTACCAGCCGAACGATTTCGAACTCGTCGACTACCGCCACCACCCCGCGATCAAGGGTGCGGTGGCCGTATGACCCCGCCGTCCTTGCAGGTCTTGCCGCCATGCCCTCCTCTGCCACGCGCATCAGCCTGATCGCGGCGCTTGCCCGCAACCGCGTCATCGGACGCGACAACACGCTGATCTGGCACATTCCGGCCGATCTGGCGCATTTCAAGAAGCTGACCCACGGGCACCCGATCGTCATGGGCCGGCGCACCTGGGACTCCATCGGCCGCGCCCTGCCGGGGCGGCGCAACATCGTGATCACGCGCCAGCAGGCATGGCAGGCCGACGGCGCCGAGCCCGCCGCGTCGCTGCAGGAGGCGCTGCGCATGTGCGCGGAGGCGCCCGAGGTGTTCGTGATCGGCGGCGCCCGCGTGTACGAGGCCGCGCTGCCGCTGGCGCACCGCCTCTGGCTCACCGAGATCGATGCGAGCCCGGACGGCGACGCGCGCTTTCCCGACTGGCCGCGCGAGCGCTTCCTGCAGGTGCAGCGCGAACACCACGCCGCCGCCGACGGGCTTCCCGCCTACGACTTCGTGCTGTACGAGCGGCGCGCCGAGGACTGACGCGCCGGCTCAGCTGCCGGCCACGGTCATCGACTCCAGCAGCACGGAGCCGCAGCGACGGCTGCCGCTAACATGCTCGTCGGCTCCGACGGCGCGGATGCCCAGCAGCATGTCGCGCAGGTTGCCGGCGATGGTGATCTCGTGCACCGGGTGGCTGATGCTTCCGCCCTCGACCCAGAAGCCCATGGCGCCGCGCGAATAGTCGCCGGTCACGTAGTTGATGCCGTGGCCGATGAGTTCGATCACGAACAGCCCGCGGTCGAGCTTGCGCAGCATTTCGCGCAGATCGTCGCCGGGCCGGGTGAGCCGGCTGCTCAGGCGCAGATTGTGCGCGCCGCCCGCGTTGCCGGTGCTGGGCATGCCCAGCTTGCGCCCGGAGTAGGTGGACAGGAAATAGCCTTCCAGCACGCCGCCGCGCACCACCCTGCGGCGCTGCGTGCGTACCCCCTCGTCGTCGAACGGCGAGCTGCCCATGGCGCCGGCGATCTTCGGGTCCTCGAGCAGGTCGAGGTGCGCGGCCATGACCGGCTTGCCGAGCTGGTCGACCAGGAACGAGGCCTTGCGATACAGCGTGCCGCCGCTGGCGGCATGCACCAGCGAGCCGATCAGGCCGGCGGCCAGCGGGGCCTCGAACAGCACCGGGTATTGTCCGGTGGGAATCTTGCGCGCGCGCAGGCGCGCCAGCGCGCGCTCGGCGGCGTAGCGTCCCAGCGCTTCCGGCGGCGCCAGTTGCGCGGCATCGCGCTGGCTGCTCCACCAGTAGTCGCGCTGCATGTCGTCGCGGCGCCCGGCGATGGGCACGCACGACAGGCTGTGCCGGCTGGTGGCGTAGCCGTTGCAGAAGCCGCGCGAGTTGGCCAGCACGAAATGCATGTGCTGCGCCGACACCGAAGCCCCCTCGCTGTTGCGGATGCGCCGGTCGGTGGCGAAGGCGGCGTCCTCGGCGCGGCGCGCCAGCGCCACCGCCTCGTCGACGTCCAGGTTCCACGGGTGGTAGAGCCCGGGGTCGCGCGCATGCAGCGCGAGCGTGCCTGGCTCCGGCAACCCGGCGCAGTCGTCCTCGGCGGTGTAGCGCGCGATGTCGAAGGCGGCGCGCGCGGTGCTGCGAATGGCCTGCGGCGAGAAGTCGGAGGTGCTGGCGTGGCCGCGGCGCAGCCCGGCGTAGACGCTGATGTCGAGCACCTTGTCGGTGTTGTGCTCGACCTGCTCGACGCGCCCGAGGCGCACGTTGACGCTCAGGCCCTGCCCCTCGGAGATCTCGATCGCGGCATCGCTGGCGCCGGCGTCGCGCGCCTCGCGCAGCGCCAGCTGCGCGAGGTCCTGGAAATCGTGTTTGGTGTAAGCGAAGTGACCCACGGAGAACCTGAGCAAGTAGAGGTGTCTGGGCCGGCTGGAGCCGGCGCTCCCGGCGCGCCATGCGCTGCGACCCGCCAGCCGACGATAATACCGGGGGATGAAATCGTCGACTTTCCGGCCGGAGACCGCAGCGCCCGCGCCGATGCCCGCAGACCAGGAAACGGCCGCAGCGCCCAGCAAGAGCCAGCGCAAGCGCGAGATGCTCGAACTGCAGCAACTCGGCGAGCAACTCGCGCGCCTGCCGCGCGCACGCATCGACGTGCTCGACGTGCCCGACAGCCTGCGCCAGGCGCTGCGCGAGCATGCCGCGCTGCGCAGCTTCGAGGCGCGCCGGCGCCACGCGCAGTACATCGGCAAGCTGATGCGCCAGACCGATGCGCAACCGCTGCGCGAGGCGCTGCTCGAGGCCACCGGCGACAGTCGCGCCGCGGTGGCGCGCATGCACCTGCTGGAGGACTGGCGCGAGCGGCTGCTGCAAAGCGACGACGCCCTCGCCGTGCTGCTGCGCGACCACCCCGGCGCGCCGATCCAGGAACTGCGCCAGTGCATTCGTGCGGCACGCGCCGAGCGCGCCGCCGCCAGGGCGCCGCGCCACGCGCGGGCGCTGTACCGTCATCTCAAGGATCTTTTCGATGCACCAGACCCCGACCCCCTCGCCTGATCCCGATGCCGCGGCCGCCGAACCGGTGCACGTCGGACTGGTGTCGATCAGCGACCGCGCCTCCAGCGGCGTCTACGCCGATCAGGGCCTGCCCTCGCTGCGCGAGTGGCTGCAGCGCGCGCTGCGCAATCCGCTGCGGTTCACCGAACGACTGATTCCCGACGAGCGCGAGGGCATCGCGCGGGCGCTGCGCGAACTCGTCGACGACGCGGGCTGCGACCTGGTGCTGACCACCGGCGGAACCGGCCCGGCGCCGCGCGATGTCACGCCCGAAGCGACGCTGGACGTGGCGCAGCGCGTGCTGCCCGGTTTCGGCGAGGAGATGCGCCGCATCAGCCGGCATTTCGTGCCGACCGCGATTCTGTCCCGCCAGGTGGCGGTGATCCGCGGCAAGGCGCTGATTCTCAACCTGCCGGGGCAGCCCAAGTCGATCCGCGAAACCCTGGAGGGCGTGCGCGACGCCGACGGGCGCGTCAGCGTGTCCGGCGTGTTCGCGGCGATTCCGTATTGCGTGGACCTGATCGGCGGCCCCTACCTGGAAACCGACGCCGGGGTCTGCGAGGCATTCCGGCCGAAGTCGGCGCGCCGCGCGCCGCGCTGAGGCGCGCCGGCTCAGAGCAGGCCGAGCAGCTGGCCCGGCTGCTCCAGCACGTGATGCGCGCCCCAGCGGCGCGCCGCGTCGGCGCCGCCGTAGCCGTAGGCGGCGGCGGCGGCGTCCATGCCCGCGGCGAGCGCCGCCTGCACGTCGCGCAGGTCGTCGCCCAGGTACAGGCAGCCGGCGGGGTCGATGCCCAAGCGCTGCGCCGCCAGCAGCAGCGGATCGGCGGCCGGCTTGGCGCGCGCGGCCGTATCGCCGCTGACCACGCATCCCGGAGGCACGCCCAGATCGAGTTGGCGCAGCAGCGGCTCGGTGTAGCGGGTCAGCTTGTTGGTGACGATGCCCCAGGCGATTGCGCGCCGCTGCAATTCCTGCAGCAGGGCCGCGACGCCGTCGAACAGGCGCGTGTGCACGCAGATCGCCTGTTCGTAGTTGCGCAGGAATTCGTCGCGCAGCGCGGGCCAGTCGGGGTCCTTCGGCTGCGCGTCGAGCCCGACCTGCAGCAGCCCGCGCGCGCCGTGCGAGGCCATGGGGCGCAACTGCTCCAGCGGCAGCGGCTCGAGCCCGCGCTCGCGGCGCATGCGGTTGACCGCGCCGGCCAGGTCCGGAGCGCTGTCGACCAGGGTGCCGTCGAGGTCGAACAGCACGCTGCGATACGGCGCGCGAGAAGCGCGGCCGGGCCCGCCCGCCGGCATCGCCGCCGCGCCCCCGCTGCCGAGCGCGCTCATGCCGCCCGCCTGCAGGCCAGGAAGTAGTTCACGTCCACACGCTGCCCGAGGCGCCAGCCGCCGCCCGTGAGCTTCGGCTCCAGGCCGCGGAACTCGATGCATTCGAGCTCGCCGCGGCGGGCCCATGCGGCCAGTTCGCTGGGGCGGATGAAGCGGGCGTATTCATGGGTGCCGCGCGGCAGCAGGCGCAGCAGGTATTCGGCACCGGCGATGGCCAGCGCAAAGGCCTTGGCATTGCGGTTGATGGTGGAGAAGAAGACCCAGCCGCCGGGGCGCACCAGCGTGGCCGCCGCGCGCACCACGGACTGCGGATCGGGAACATGCTCGAGCATCTCCAGGCAGCACACGACGTCGAAGCCCTGCGGGCGCTCGTGCGCCAGTTGCTCGGCACCGATGCATTCGTAGCGAACATCCAGGCCCGCCTCGAGCGCATGCATGCGTGCCACCTTCAGCGCGCGCTCGGCGAGGTCGATGCCGGTCACGTGCGCGCCGCGCGCGGCCAGCGCCTCGGCGAGGATGCCGCCCCCGCAGCCGATGTCCAGCACCTGGCGGCCCGCCAGTGGGGCATGCGACGCGATCCACTCGGCGCGCAGCGGGTTGATGTCGTGCAGGGGCTTGAACTCCCCGTCGAGATCCCACCAGCGATGCGCTGCCTGGGCGAACTTGTTCAACTCGGCGGAATCCGCGTTCGTGTGCATGGTCGTGGCGGTCATGGTGCTGTGCGCGGCTGCGCCCCTCGGGCCCGAGTATGCCAGCGCGCAAGCGAGCGCGCCGGACATGAAAAAGCCCCGCCGCGGCGGGGCTGGACAGCCGTGCCTGCGAAAGGCACGGCCGCATCCGGCTGCGCCGGCTTACTGCTTTTGCTGCTGCGCGGGCATTTTCATCACGGTGTGGCTGCCGACGATCTCGACCACCGCACGGCGGTTCGGCGCCTGGCAGGCGACACGCTGATGGAAGTTGCCGTGGCAGCTCTTGGGATCGACACGGTAGTCGGACTTGCCCTTGCCTTCGATGTAGATCTTGTCGGCCGGGATTCCCTGCGACACCAGGTAGTTCTTCACCGCCATGGCGCGACGCTGCGACAGCTTGAGGTTGTACGCGGCGCTGCCGAAGCTGTCGGTGTAGCCCGTGGAGATCACGGTTTCAAGGTTCACTTCCTTGATCTTCTGCGCCAGTTCGTCGAGCGCCTGCTTGCCCGCGGGCTGCAGCACGGCCTTGTCGAAATGGAAGAACGTGTCGGCCGAGTAGCTCACCTTCTCGCTGGTGGGCACCGGAGCCGGGGCCGGCATCGGCATCGGCGCGGGCTGCACGGCGGGCGCCGGAGCCGGGGCCGGCATCGGCGCCTTGGCGACGATCGCGCCGTCGCAACCGGTCGCCGCGGTAGCCGGGGTCCAGAAGGCGTCACGCCAGCACAGGCCGCTGCCGCTCTTCCAGGTCTGGCCGAAAGGGTTGACCCAGTTGTCGACGCGCGACGCGCCCTGCGCGAACGACGCAGCGCTGGAGGCGGCCAATGCGGAAGCAAGCAGGATTTTTCCGAGAGTCTGGGCTTTGATCATGTTGTTTCTCTCCTAAGTGGGAACCACCGCGTAATCGTACTCGGCCATTCGCGTCAGGGCGAGGCGCGCCCGGCGTGACCACCGAAACGGGGGAGGATATCTCGCTGCACTCGCACAGCGGGCGCGGAACATCTCTGTGTGTCTATTTTGCCACATCGACGGTGCCGGCGCAGGCCCCGAGTGGCCGGTGCGGGGATTTGGCCACGCGCCCGGCCTGTGCCGCGTGCGCGGCGGGCGAAGCCACCCGCGCTGTTACCATCGAATGCTTGATTTCGACTGCGACCGACCGGCGAAGTCCGGTGCGGCGCGTGCTCCGGGTCCCGCATGTCCGCTTACGCCAAAGAAACCCTTCCAGTCAGCCTGGAAGAAGAAATGCGCCGCTCCTATCTCGATTACGCGATGAGCGTGATCGTGGGCCGCGCCCTGCCCGACGTGCGCGACGGCCTGAAGCCGGTGCACCGGCGCGTGCTGTACGCCATGCACGAGTTGTCCAATGCATGGAATCGCCCGTACAAGAAGTCGGCCCGCATCGTCGGCGACGTGATCGGTAAATACCATCCGCACGGCGATCAGTCGGTTTACGACACCATCGTTCGCATGGCGCAGGATTTCTCGCTGCGTTACATGCTGGTCGACGGCCAGGGCAACTTCGGCTCGGTGGATGGCGACAACGCGGCGGCGATGCGCTACACGGAAATCCGTCTGGCGAAGATCGCGCACGAAATGCTGGCCGACATTGACAAGGAGACCGTCGATTTCGGGCCCAACTACGACGCATCGGAGCAGGAGCCGCTGGTACTGCCGGCGCGTATCCCGAACCTGTTGCTCAACGGCTCCGCGGGCATCGCGGTGGGCATGGCGACGAACATACCCCCACACAATCTCGGGGAATTGATCGACGGTTGTCAGCACCTGCTGCGCCATCCGGATGCCGACATCGATGCGCTGATGCAGTTCATCCCGGCGCCGGATTTCCCCACCGCCGGGATCATCTACGGCCTGTCGGGCGTGCGCGAGGCCTACCGCACCGGGCGCGGGCGCGTGGTGATGCGCGCGCGCTGCCACTTCGAGGACATCGATCGCGGGCAACGCCAGGCCATCATCGTCGACGAACTGCCGTACCAGGTGAACAAGCGCACGCTGCTCGAGCGCATCGCCGAACTCGTGCGCGAAAAGAAGATCGACGGCATCAGTCATATCCAGGACGAGTCCGACAAGTCGGGCATGCGCGTGGTCATCGAACTCAAGCGCGGCGAGATGCCCGAGGTCGTGCTGAACAAGCTGTACAAGCAGACCCAGCTGCAGGACACCTTCGGCGTGAACATGGTGTGCCTGGTCGACGGCCAGCCGCGCCTGCTCGACCTGCGCCAGATGCTGCAATGCTTCCTGCAGCACCGTCGCGAGGTGATCACGCGGCGCACCGTCTACGAGCTGCGCAAGGCGCGCGAACGCGGCCATGTGCTCGAAGGCCTGGCCGTGGCACTGGCCAACCTCGACCGCATGATCGAGCTGATCAAGGGCGCTCCCACGCCGCCGGTGGCGCGCGAGCGCCTGCTGGCCGAGGTCTGGGCGCCGGGCGAGGCGCGTGCGATGCTGGCGCGCGTGGAAGGCTCGGCGCGCGACTTCCAGCCGGCCGACCTGGATGCGCGCTTCGGCCTGAAGGACGACGGATATCGGCTTTCGGAGGTTCAGGCGCAGGAGATCCTGCAGATGCGCCTGCAGCGCCTGACCGGCCTGGAGCAGGACAAGATCGTGCAGGAATACAAGGAGGTGATGGACCAGATCGCCGACCTGCTGGACATCCTCGCCCGCCCCGAGCGCATCACCCAGATCATCGCCGACGAGCTCGGCGCGCTGAAAAGCGAGTTCTCCGACGCGCGGCGCTCGACCGTCGAGCCGAACGCCACCGAGCTCGACGTCGAGGATCTGATCGCGCCGCAGGAGATGGTGGTGACCATTTCGCACGTCGGCTACGTGAAAAGCCAGCCCGTGCTCGAGTACCGTGCGCAGCGCCGCGGCGGACGCGGCAAGCTGGCCACCGGCACCAAGGAGGACGACTGGATCGACCAGCTGTTCGTCGCCAACACCCACGACATGCTGCTGTGCTTCTCCAACCGCGGCCGGGTGTACTGGATGAAGGTGTACGAGGCGCCGCAGGGCGGACGCGGTTCGCGCGGCCGCCCGCTGGTCAACCTGTTCCCGCTGGGCGATGGCGAGAAGGTCACGGCGGTGCTGCCGGTGAAGACCTTCGACGAGGATCATTTCGTCTTCATGGCGACGGCCCAGGGCACGGTCAAGAAGTCGCCGCTGGCGGCGTTCGCCAACCGGCGCAGCGCCGGCATCATCGCCTGCGCGCTGGACGACGACGACTACCTGGTCGGCGTGGCGATCACCGACGGTGAGCACGACGTGATGCTGTTCTCCGACGCCGGCAAGGCGGTGCGTTTCGACGAGAACGACGTGCGCCCGATGGGGCGCGAGGCGCGCGGCGTGCGCGGCATGAACCTGGAGCCGGGGCAACGCGTGATCGCCATGCTGGTGGCCGAGGACGAGACGCAAAGCGTGCTCACCGCCACCGCCAACGGTTTCGGCAAGCGCACCTCGATCGTCGAGTACACGCGCCACGGACGCGGCACCAAGGGCATGATCGCGATCCAGACCAGCGATCGCAACGGCAAGGTGGTCGCCGCCTGCCTGGTGCGCCCGGACGACGAGATCATGTTGATCACCGATACGGGTGTGCTGGTGCGCACCAGGGTTTCCGAGATCCGCGAACTCGGGCGCGCCACGCAGGGGGTGACCCTGATCGCGCTGGATCAGGGCGCCGTGCTCACCGGCGTGCAGCGCGTGGCGGAATCGGATGCGCAGGCGGTCGGCGGCGACGGCGGCGCGGAGGGCGGCGATGGCGCGCCCGATGCGTGATCCTATGGCGCGCCCCTACAACTTCTCGGCGGGGCCGGCGACCATGCCGGAGGAAGTGCTGCGCCAGGCCGCCGAGGAAATGCTGGATTGGCACGGCAGCGGCATGAGCGTGATGGAGATGAGCCATCGCAGCGACGCCTTCGGCAGCATCATCACGCAGGCCGAGGCCGATGTGCGCGAACTGCTGTCCGTGCCGGACGAGTATGCGGTGCTGTTCACGCAGGGCGGCGCGCTGGCTCAGAACGCGCTGGTGCCGCTGAATCTGTCGCGTGGCGCGCGCGCCGACTACGTGGTCACCGGCGCCTGGTCGCGCAAGAGCGAGCGCGAGGCGCGCAAGTACTGCGACGTGCACATCGCCGCGACGCCGGCGCAGGGCTTTCTCGAGATCCCGCCGCCGCAAGGCTGGAGCGTGCGCGACGACGCGGCCTACCTGCACTATTGCGGCAACGAGACCATCGATGGCGTGGAGTTCGACTTCGTGCCGACAGGCTTCGCGCCGCCGCTGGTCGCCGACATGTCGTCGAGCATCCTGTCGCGGCCGCTCGACGTGGCCGCGCACGCCTGCATCTACGCCGGCGCGCAGAAGAACATCGGGCCGGCCGGCGTGACCCTTGTCATCGTGCGCCGGGATCTGCTCGGGCATGCGCTGCCGAGCTGTCCGAGCGCCTTCGACTATGCGTTGCTGGACGCCAATGGATCGATGTTCAACACGCCTCCCACCTACGCCATCTACGTCGCCGGGCTGGTGCTGCAGTGGATTCGTCGCCAGCGCGACGGCGAACTGCTCGGCCTCGCCGCGGTGGCCGAGCGCAACCGGCGCAAGGCGGCCATGCTGTACGCCTGCATCGACGCATCGTCGCTGTATGTCAATCGCGTCGCGCCGGCGGCGCGCTCGCGCATGAACGTGCCGTTCCAGCTGCGCGATGCGGCGCTGGACGCGGCCTTTCTCGACGGCGCGCGCGAGCTCGGGCTGCTGCAGCTCAAGGGACACAAGTCGGTCGGCGGCATGCGCGCCAGCCTCTACAACGCCATGCCGGAGGCCGGTGTGCAGGCGCTGGTCGACTATCTCGGCGACTTCGAACGCCGCCACTGATCCGCCGCCCACCCCCGCACCCGCATGATCCACGACGACCCCCTCCTCCCGCTGCGCGAGCGCATCGACGCCATCGACCGAGAGATCCTGGATCTGCTCAGTCAGCGCGCCCGCGTGGCGCAGGAGATCGGCCACCACAAGCAGCGCCTCGGCGTGCCGGTGTTCCGACCGGAGCGCGAGCTGGCGGTCGTGCGCAAGGTGCAGCAGGCCAACCCGGGTCCGTTGCGCGACGCCAGCCTGGCCTCGGTGTGGACCGAGATCATGTCGGCCTGCCGATCGCTCGAGGGCGTCCAGCGCATCGCCTACCTGGGGCCGCAGGGCACCTACACCGAGCAGGCGGCGCGGCGCTTCTTCGGCTCGAGCTGCGAGTTCGTGGCCTGCGCCGACCTCGACGAGGTGTTCCGCAGCCAGCTCGGCGGCTCGACCAGCCATGCGGTGGTGCCGCTGGAGAATTCGACCGAGGGCGCGGTGGCGCGCACCCTCGACCTGCTGCTGTCGCAGCCGGCGCACCTGTGCGGCGAGATCAGCCTGCCCATCCATCACAACCTGCTGCGCCGGCGCGACGATCTGCATGATCTGCGTGCCGTGCTGGCGCATCCGCAGGCGCTGTCGCAGTGCCGCAAGTGGCTGGATGCGCAGCTGCCCGGCGTGGAGCGTCGCGCCGTCGCCAGCAACGCCGAGGCGGCCCGCCTGGCGGCGCAGGACGACAGCCTCGGCGCGATCGCCGGAGAGCACGCGGCCGCGCTGTACGGTCTGCGCCTGGCGGCGAGCCACATCCAGGACGAGGCCGGCAATCGCACACGCTTTGTCGTGCTGGGCGCGGAAACCCCGGAGCGCAGCGGACACGATCGCACCAGCCTGATCCTGGCCGTGCCGAACGTGGCCGGCGCGGTGGTCGCGATGCTGCGGCCGCTGGCCGAACATGGTGTCAGCATGAGTCGCCTGGAATCGCGCCCGGCCCGCTCCGGCGCCTGGGAGTACATGTTCTACGTCGACATCGAGGGCCACGCCGACGATGCCCACGTTGCCGCGGCGCTGCAGGCCTTGCGCAGCCACTGTGCTTTTTTCAAGAATCTAGGCTCGTACCCCATCCGGCAGGCCTGAAGCCCGCCCCCATCCCGAGCACCACGCCGTATGTCCTCCGTCCCTCGTGAATCCTCCCGCTGGGGCACCGCCTCGGTGCGCAGCATCAATCCCTATGTCGGCGGACGTCCGATCGCCGAGGTCGCGCGCGACTTCGGCCTGGATCCGCGGGACATCGTCAAGCTGGCGTCCAACGAGAACCCGCTGGGCATGTCCCCGGCGGCGCGCCAGGCTCTGCTCGACGCCGCGCTCGGCGCGGCCCGCTATCCGGACAACGACGCGTTCGAGTTGCGTCAGGCGCTCGCCGCGCATCTCGGCGTGGATGCGTCCTGGATCGTGCTGGGGCATGGCTCCAGCGACATCCTGGAGATGGCCGCGCGCGCCCTGCTGGGCGAGGCCGATTCGTGCGTCTACTCCGAATACGGCTTCGTGGTCTACGCGTCGGCCGTGCAGCAGCGCGCGGCACGCCCCATTGTCGTTCCGGCGCGCGATTTCGGACACGACCTGCCGGCGATGGCCGCCGCCGTCGAAGCGTCGACGCGGCTCATCTACGTGGCCAACCCGAACAACCCCACGGGCACGCTGGTCAGCCCCGAGCAGCTCCGCGGTTTCGTGCAGAGCGTGCCGGGCGACGTCGTGATCGTGCTCGACGAGGCGTATGTCGAGTACCTCGATCCGGCGCTGCACGGCGCCAGCCTCGAGCTGCTGCGCCAGCACCCCAACCTGGTGGTGTCGCGCACCTTCTCGAAGGCCTATGGCCTGGCCGGCCTGCGCATCGGCTACTGCGCCGCGCACCCTGCGCTGGCCGATGTGCTGAACCGCGTGCGCTCGGCCTTCAACACCGGCCACACCGCGCAGGCAGCCGCGCTGGCGGCGCTGCGCGACCAGGATTTCGTGCGACGCAGCGTCGAACTCAATCGTGCCGGCATGTCCCAGCTCGAGGCCGGAATCGACGAACTCGGGCTGCAGCGCGTGCCTTCGCACGGCAACTTCCTGCTGGTGCGGGTGGGCGACGACGCCGCGGCCGGTGCGCGCGTGGCGCGCGCCATGCTGTCGCAGGGTGTGATCGTGCGTCCGGTGGACAACTACGGCCTGCCCAGCTGGCTGCGGATCTCGGTCGGCACCGAGGCCGAGAACGCGCGCTGCCTCGCGGCGTTGCGCCACGCCCTCGGCTGAAGCGCACCATGGCCGCACTCACTCCCCCTGCCGCGACGCCGCCTGCCGGCGCCCGGCTGCGTCCGCAGTTCCAGCGTCTCGCGGTGCTCGGCGTGGGCCTGCTCGGCGGCTCCTTCGCGCTGGCCGCCAAGCGCGCCGAACTGGCGCGCGAGATCGTCGGCTACAGCAAGTCGCCGTCGACCATCCAGGCGGCGATCGCCGCCGGCGTGATCGATCGCGGTGCCGAGTCCGCGCTGCAGGCCGCCACCGAGGCCGATCTGGTCGTGCTCGCCGTGCCGGTGTCGGCGATCGGCCCGCTGCTGGAGCAGATTCGGGTCGGGCTCGGCAGCAGCGCGCTGGTGCTCGACGTCGGCAGCACCAAGGCGGACGTGGCCGCGGCGGCGCAGCGCGCGCTGGGCCCGGCGGCGATGCAGTTCGTCCCCTGCCATCCGATCGCCGGCAGCGAGCGCAGCGGGGTGCAGCATGCGCGCACCACGCTGTTCGACGGCAGGCGCGTGGTCATCACGCCGCTGGCCGCCAACCCGGCGCGTTTCGTGGACGTCGCCACCCAGGTCTGGGAGGCGCTCGGCGGCGTCGTCTCGGTCATGGATCCGCCCGAGCACGACGCCGCGTTCGCCGCCGTCAGCCACCTGCCGCACCTGCTGGCGTTCGCCTATGTGTACGCCGTCGCCCGCCAGCCGCAAGGCGCCCGCTTCATGCAACTTGCGGGCCCCGGCTTTCGTGATTTCACGCGCATCGCCGGCAGCGATCCGGCGCTGTGGCGCGATGTGTTCCACGCGAACTCCGAACAGCTGCTGCAGCAGCTGCAGTGGTTCAAGCAGGCTGTCGCGGGTTTCGAGGCGCAGCTGCGCCAGGGCAACTGGAACGTGCTCGAGTCCCTGATCCGCCAGGCCAGCCAGTCGCGCCAGGACTGGGCCTCACCGACGCCTGCCGATGACGCGACCTGAACATCTCGACCTGCCGCCGCTGCTCGGCGCGGGCGGCGAGCTGCGGCTTCCCGGATCCAAAAGCATCTCCAACCGCGTGCTGCTGCTCGCGGCGCTGGCCGAGGGCGTCACCGAACTGCACGGACTGCTCGACTCCGACGACACGCGGGTGATGCTCGATGCCTTGCGTGGGCTCGGCGTGCGCGTCGACGGCGCGCCCGGCGTCGACGCGGGCGTGGTGCGGGTGCACGGCTGCGCCGGGCGCCTGCCGGGCACCCGGGCCGATCTGTTCCTGGGCAACGCCGGCACGGCGGTTCGCCCGCTGACCGCCGCGCTCGCGCTGCTCGGCGGCGATTACCTGCTGCGCGGCGTGCCGCGCATGCACGAACGCCCGATCGGCGACCTCGTCGACGCATTGCGCGCCATCGGCTGCGCCATCGAGTATCGCGGCCAGCCGGGCTACCCGCCGCTGCACATCGGCCGCGGCGCGCCGCGACTCGATGCGCCGCTGCGCGTGCGCGGCGACGTGTCCAGCCAGTTTCTCACCGCGCTGCTGCTCGGCTTGCCGCTGCTCGGAGCCCCCGGCGATCTCGAGGTGCAGGTCGAGGGGACCCTGATCTCCCGCCCCTACGTGGCGCTGACGCTGGCCCTGCTGCAGCGCTTCGGGGTGCACGTCGACAATCACGACTGGCAGCGCTTCGTGCTGCGCGCCGGCGGCCGGTTGCGCAGCCCCGGACGCCTGCGCGTGGAGGGCGATGCCTCGTCGGCGTCGTACTTTCTCGCCGCCGGAGTGCTGGGTGGGCTGCACGGTCGCGGCGGCGTGCTGCGGGTGCACGGCATCGATGCGCACAGCCTGCAGGGCGACGTCGAGTTCGCGCGCGTGCTCGAGCGCCTCGGTGGACGCATCGACTGGGGCGACGGTTTCATCGACGCCTGCGGGATGCAAGCCGGGCGCGCGCGCCTGGCGGGCGGCGACATCGACTGCCTGGCGATTCCCGATGCCGCGATGACCCTCGCCGTCACCGCGCTGTTCGCCGATGCGCCGACCCGTCTGCACGGCATTGCCAGCTGGCGCGTGAAGGAGACCGACCGCATCCACGCCATGCAGACCGAGTTGCGCCGCCTGGGCGCCCGCGTGGAGGCCGGCGACGACTGGATGCGCGTGTGGCCGATGCGCGACGGCGACTGGCGCAACGCCAGCATCCACACCTACGACGACCATCGCATCGCGATGTGCTTCTCGCTGGCGAGTTTCGGCCCGGTGGATCTGCGCATCGAGGATCCGGCCTGCGTGGGCAAGACATTCCCCGGGTATTTCCAGGCCTTCGCCGGCGTGGTGCGCCCGGTGCCGGTGCTGGCCATCGACGGCCCGACGGCGTCCGGCAAGGGCACGCTGGCGGCGCGCGTGGGCGCGCGGCTCGGTTTTCACGTGCTGGATTCGGGCAGCCTGTACCGCGCCACCGCGCTGCAGGCGCTGCGCCAGGGTGTCGCGCTGGACGACGAGCCCACGCTGGTCGAACTGGCGTGCGCGCTGCCGATCCGCTGGGACGACGGCGCGGTGCTGCTCGACGGTCTCGACGTCAGCGCGCAATTGCGCGACGAGGCGGTCGGCAACGCGGCGTCGGCCATCGCGCCGCTGCCGCGCCTGCGCAATGCCCTGCTCGGGCTGCAGCGCGCGCAGCGCCGGGCGCCCGGGCTGGTCGCCGACGGGCGCGACATGGGCAGCGTGGTGTTTCCCGACGCCCGGCTCAAGGTGTACCTCACGGCGAGCCCGGAAACCCGCGCGGAGCGCCGGCATAAGCAATTGATTTCCCAAGGAATTTCAAGTAATATCAACGATGTCTTGCGCGACCTGCGGGCGCGCGACGCGCGCGATGCCTCGCGCAGCGTCGCGGCCATGGCGGCCGCGCCGGACGCGCTGCCACTGGACAACGCCGGTCTGGACGTCGACGCGACGCTCGACCGCGTGCTGCAGTGGTGGCGCGAACGAACCTGAACGCACGGCGCGCAACGCCCGGGCTCAGGCCTTGCCACCAACCCCGCGGGGCCCCCCGCGGACGAGAAAGTCATCCATGTCTGTCAACCCCAGCGCCAGCACGTCTGGCGAATCCTTCGCCGCCCTGTTCGAGGAATCGCTGAAGACGCGCGACATGCGCACCGGTGAAGTCATCTCCGCCGAGGTCGTCGGTGTCGACCCCAACTTCGTGATTGTCAACGCCGGGCTGAAGTCCGACGCCTACATCCCGATCGAAGAGTTCAAGAACGACCACGGCGAAGTCGAGGTCCAGGTCGGCGATTTCGTGTCGGTGGCCATCGATGCCCTCGAGAACGGCTACGGCGACACCATGCTGTCGCGCGACAAGGCGAAGCGCCTGGCGTCGTGGATGTCCCTCGAGAAGGCCCTGGAATCCGGCGAATTCGTCAGCGGAACCGTCACCGGCAAGGTCAAGGGCGGCCTGACGGTCATGATCAACGGCATCCGTGCCTTCCTGCCCGGCTCGCTGCTCGATACGCGCCCGGTCAAGGACACCACCCCGTTCGAGGGCAAGACCCTCGAATTCAAGGTCATCAAGCTCGATCGCAAGCGCAACAACGTGGTGCTGTCGCGTCGCGCCGTGGTCGAGGCGAGCCAGGGCGAGGAACGCGCCAAGCTGCTCGAGAACCTGCGCGAAGGCATGATCGTGCACGGCGTGGTCAAGAACATCACCGACTACGGCGCCTTCGTCGACCTCGGCGGCATCGACGGCCTGCTGCACATCACCGACCTGGCCTGGCGCCGCGTGCGCCACCCCAGCGAGGTGGTCACGCCGGGGCAGGAACTCGACGCCAAGGTGCTCAAGTACGATCCGGAGAAGAATCGCGTCTCGCTGGGCCTGAAGCAGATGGGCGACGACCCGTGGGTCGGCGTATCGCGTCGCTACCCGTCGGGCACCCGCCTGTTCGGCAAGGTGACCAACCTGACCGACTACGGCGCGTTCGTCGAGATCGAGCCGGGCATCGAAGGCCTGGTGCACGTGTCCGAGATGGACTGGACCAACAAGAACGTCGCGCCGAGCAAGGTCGTGCAGCTGGGCGACGAGGTCGAGGTGCAGGTGCTGGAGATCGACGAGGATCGTCGCCGCATCAGCCTGGGCATGAAGCAGTGCCGCCCCAACCCCTGGGAGGAGTTCGCGGCCAACCACAACCGCGGCGACCGCGTGAGCGGCCCGGTCAAGTCGATCACCGACTTCGGCGTGTTCATCGGCCTGCCGGGCGGCATCGACGGCCTGGTGCACATGTCCGACCTGTCGTGGAGCGAGCCCGGCGAAGCCGCGGTGCGCAACTACAAGAAGGGCCAGGACGTCGACGCCGTGGTGCTGGGCATCGACATCGAGCGCGAGCGCATCTCCCTGGGCATCAAGCAGATGGAGGGCGATCCGTTCATGAACTTCGCCGCCATCAACGACAAGGGCAAGGTCGTCACCGGCACGGTCAAGTCGGTGGACGCGAAGGGCGCGGTGATCGATCTCGGCCAGGACGTCGAGGGCTACCTGCGCGCGTCGGAAATCTCCCGCGACCGCGTCGAGGATGCGCGCAACCTGCTGAAGGACGGCGACGAGGTCACCGCGCTGGTGATCAACATCGACCGCAAGAACCGCAGCATCCAGCTGTCGGTGAAGGCCAAGGACAGCGCCGAGCAGCAGGAGGCCCTGAGCCGTCTGGCGAGCGAGCAGCGCGAGGCAACCGGCACCACCAATCTGGGTGCCTTGCTGCGCGCCAAGCTCGACAACCAGAGCCAGGAGTGAGCATGCGCAGGGTGGCAACGCCCTGCCCATGCCTGATCCGGCGGCGCCAAGGCCTCGGCCGCGGCGCCGTATTCTTGTCCGGCAGGCGATGCGCTGCGGTGTCCGGCGCGCTGTCCGGCGCCGTGCCGGGTCGCCTGCCTCGCAGCGAATCCTTCCGACCATGACCCGATCCGATCTCGTCGACCAGCTCGCTGCGCGCTTCGCCCAGCTCACGCATCGCGACGCCGAACTGGCGGTCAAGACCATTCTCGATGCGCTGTCCGACGCCCTGGAGAACGGCCACCGGGTGGAGATCCGCGGATTCGGCAGCTTCTCGGTGAGCCATCGCCCTGCCCGCATCGGGCGCAATCCGCGCTCCGGCGAGCGCGTCGTGGTGCCGGAAAAGCGCATGCCCCATTTCAAGCCCGGCAAGACCCTGCGCCTGCTGGTGGATCGAGACACCCCGCAGGCTCCGCTCCCGCCCACGTGAGCGTGCCTGCAGCGGCCCAGGCTCCTAGAATGAACGCAGCGCGGTCGAGCAAGCCGTGCTCGACCGGCCCCGCTCCGACGCCCCCGATACGATGCGCGCCTTCACCTGGTTCGTCCGTCTGATCCTGTTCCTGCTGCTGTTCGGCCTGGCGCTCAACAACCTCGAGCCGACGGTGCTGCACCTGCTGTTCGGCACGCAGTGGCGAGCTCCGCTGTTCGTGCTGCTGCTGTGCGCCTTCGCACTGGGCGCGCTGCTCGGCATCGCGGTCATGCTGCCGGGCTGGATGCGCGCGCGGCGCCTGCAGCGTGCGGTGCGCAGCAAGACGGGCATCGCCGAGGCTGCGCCCGCCGCCGCGCCGGCCGGCGCCGTCGAGCCGCCGCGCGTGATCGATGGGACGCCCGATGGAGTTTGAGCTGTGGTGGCTGCTCGCCCTGCCCGTCACCTTCGGGCTCGGCTGGCTGGCTTCGCGTCTCGACCTGCTGCAGCTCAAGCGCGACGGAGACAACCGGCGCGGCGCGTCGCTGGCCTATTTTCGCGGCCTGAACTTCCTGCTGAGCGAACAGCAGGACAAGGCGATCGACGCGTTCATCGAGGCCGTCACCGCGGATCCGGAAACCGTCGACCTGCATTTCGCGCTGGGCAATCTGTTCCGGCGTCGCGGCGAATACGAACGCGCCGTGCGCGTGCACCAGAACCTGCTGGCGCGCGCCGACCTGTCCGCGGCCCAGCGCCAGCGCGCCCAGGTCGCGCTGGCCCAGGATTTTTTCAAGGCCGGGCTGCTCGATCGGGCCGAGAGCGGCTACACCGCGCTGACCAGCACGGCCTACGAGTCGGAGGCGCTGGCCGCGCTGCTGCAGATCCATGAGCGCACGCGCGAATGGTCCTCGGCCATCGACATCGCGCAGCGCCTGGAGCGCCTGGCGGCCGGCAGCTGGGGGCGCCAGATCGCGCATTACCGCTGCGAGATCGCGTTGCGCCAGCGGCGCGACGGGGATCTGGTGGCGGCGCTGGATTCCCTCGACCAGGCGGTCGCCGCCGATCCGCGGGCGGTGCGCCCGTGGCAGTTGCGCGCCGTCATCGCGCAGCAGCGTGGCGAGCCGCTGGAGGCGCTGAACCACCTGCGCCATATCGCCACGCTGCGCCCCGATTTCACCGCGATCGTGGCCGCCGACCTCGCGCGCCTGTACCGCGATACCGACCAGCTGCAGCAGGGGCGGGACTGGCTGCGCAGCCACCTTCAGGAGACACCGGCCATCGAACTGCTGGACGCCGTGCTGTCGCTGGAGCCGGACGCCGAGGAACGCAAGCGCCTGACCCTGCAGTACCTGCAGGCCCACAAGACCCTGCTCGCCGCGCGGCGTGCCGTCGAGCAGGCCGAGGGCTCGGCGCGCGACGAGCCGCTTCGCGCCGCCGTGGCACAGGCGCTCGACGGCGCGCTGGCCAACCGCGAGCGCTATCGTTGCGCGGCCTGCGGCTTCGAGGTGCGCAACCACACCTGGCATTGTCCGGCGTGCATGGGCTGGGACACCTATCCCCCGCGCCGCAGCGAGGAACTGAGCCTCAGCGCCCCATGACCCCCGACCAACTCCGACAGGCCCGCGTGCTCGTGGTGGGCGACGTCATGCTCGACCGCTACTGGTTCAGCAGCGTCGATCGCATTTCCCCCGAGGCGCCGGTTCCGGTGGCGCTGGTGCAGCGCGAGCAGGACCGCCTGGGTGGCGCCGCCAACGTCGCCCTCAACGCCGCGGCGCTGGGTGCCCAGACCACCCTGCTCAGCGTGGTCGGAGCCGACGACGCCGGCCGACGCCTCGCCACGCTGCTCGCGGACACCCCGGTGCGCAGCGCGCTGCGCCAGGTGCCGGGGCTGCGCACGACCCTCAAGCTGCGCGTCGTGGCGCGCCAGCAGCAACTGATCCGCATGGACTTCGAAGCCGTGCCGCAGCGCGAGGTGCTGCTCGACCTGATGGATCGCTACGAGCAGGAACTGGGTTTCCACGACGTGGTCGTGCTGTCGGATTACGGCAAGGGCGGCCTGGATCACGTGGCGCGCATGGTGCAACGTGCGCGGGAGCTCGGCCGCAAGGTGCTGATCGATCCCAAGGGGCGCGACTACTCGCGCTACCGGGGCGCCACGCTGATCACCCCGAACCGCGCCGAGTTCGCGCTGGTCGCCGGCGACTGGCGCGACGACACGGAACTCGAGGCACGGGCCCAGGCGCTGCGCACCGAGCTCGATGCGCAGGCCCTGCTGGTCACGCGCGCCGACGAAGGCATGAGCCTGTTCACGGCGGCCGGTCATCTGCACGTGGCGGCGCAGGCCAAGGAGGTCTTCGACGTTTCCGGCGCCGGCGACACCGTGATCGCGACGCTGGCGGCCATGCTCGGCGCCGGGGAGTCGCTGGAGCAGGCGGTGCGCACCGCCAACCGCGCCGCCGGCATCGTCGTAGGAAAGCTCGGCACCGCCAGCGTCGATCCGGCGGAGCTCTGGCCGGCCGGTGCCTGAGCCGCGACATGCGCCGCGCCTTGCGCGCGCCCCGATGCCGGCCAGCGAAATGACAGTTCCCAGCGGGACAGGACACTAGGATTCCTCCGACCATGACCCATCGCATCGTCGTCACCGGCGCCGCCGGATTCATCGGCAGCAACATCGTGCGCGGCCTGAACGCGCGCGGCATCACCGACGTCATCGCCGTCGACAACCTGACCCAGGCCGACAAGTTCCGCAACCTGGTCGACCTGCAGATCGCCGACTACGTCGACAAGACCGAGTTCTACGAGGCCTTCGCCCACGGTCGCTTCGGCGCCGTGGACAGCGTGTTTCACGAAGGCGCGTGCTCCGACACCATGCAGCACGACGGGCGCTACATGATGAGCAACAACTACGCCGCCAGCCGCATGCTGCTGGAGGCCTGCATCGAGCGCGGCACGCGCCTGCTGTATGCGTCCAGCGCCGCGGTGTACGGCGCCGGCGAGCGTTTCTCGGAGCTTCCCGAGCACGAGCACCCGCTGAATGTCTACGGCTACTCCAAGCTGCTGTTCGACCAGCTGGTGCGCCGGCGCCTGCATGGCGCGCGCAGCCAGATCGCCGGATTCCGCTACTTCAACGTCTACGGGCCCGGCGAGCGCCACAAGGGGCGCATGGCCTCGGTGGCCTGGCATCACTACCAGCAGTTCCGCGAGCGCGGGCGCGTCGAGCTGTTCGGAGCCTACGGCGGCTACGGCCCGGGCGAACAGAAACGCGATTTCGTGCTGGTCGATGACGTGGTGGCGGTGAACCTGTGGTTCTTCGACCACCCGCGGCACAGCGGCGTGTTCAACCTCGGCAGCGGACGCGCGCAGCCGTTCAACGACATCGCGCATGCGGTGGTGAATGCGCTGCGCGCACGCGCCGGCCAGCAGGAGCTGACACTGCAGCAGATGATCGACGAGCGCCTGGTGTCGTACATCGACTTTCCCGACGCGCTGCGCGGCAAGTACCAGTGCTTCACGCAGGCCGAGCTGCATGCGCTGCGATCGGTGGGCTGCGACCACGCCTTCGCCGATGTCGAGCGCGGGGTGCGCAGCTACATCGAGCGCCTGCCGCAGGCCTGAGTAACCGGGGCTGGCGGATCAGGCGCCGGCCCGCGCGTCGCGCCACAACCACGCGGCGCCGCGCACACCGGAGGAATCGCCGTGGCGCGCCGGCACGAGGCGGGTGCGCGGCGGCTCGGGGCTGAACACCCAGTTCGACCAGCGCGCCGGAACCTGCGCGTACAGCTCCGGCGCATTGCTCAGGCCGCCGCCGAGCACGATGCAATCCGGATCCAGCAGGTTGATCACCTGCGCCAGGGCGCGGGCCAGCCGGTCGCAATAGCGGATGAAGGCCGCGCGCGCAGCCGGCTGCCCGCTGCGCATGGCGTGCAGCACGGCCTGCGCGTCGGCGCCCGGCGCCGCGTGGTCGGCAGCCAGCGCCGGGCCGCTGAGGAAGGTCTCGACGCAGCCGCGCTGGCCGCACCAGCACAGCCCCGCCGGCGATTCGCGCCAGGCCGCGCCGAGGCGCGGCCACGGCAGCGGATTGTGTCCCCACTCCCCTGCCAGACCGTTGGCGCCCTCCAGAACACGCCCGCAGCAGGCGATGCCGGCGCCGACGCCGGTGCCCAGGATCACCGCGAACACCACCGCGCATCCGGCCGCCGCGCCGTCGGCGGCCGATTCACTCGCGGCCAGCGCGTTGGCGTCGTTGCACAGGCGCACCGGCCGCCGCAGCAGGCGCTCGAGATCACCGCGCAGGTCGCGCCCGTTGAGCACCACGGAATTGGCATTGCGCACCCGAGCGTCGCCGGGCGCGCTCGAACCGGGGATCGCCACGCCCAGCGGCAGGACGGCGGCGTCGCCGGGCAGTGCGCAGGCCTGCTCCACGTCCTGCACGCTGCGCGCGACGGCCTGCAGCGTGCCGTGGTAGTCGCCCTGCGGCGTGGCCACGCGGCGCCGCACCTCGATGGCGCCGTCGGGATGCACGGCGGCGCACTCCACCTTCGTGCCGCCGAGATCGACGCCGAGCAGCAGCCTGCGCGCGGGCGCCGTCATGGCTCGGCTGGCGAGTCCGCGGGCGCCTGCAGCAATTGCAGCAATGCCGTCTCGTCGATGACCTCGATGCCGAGTTCGCGCGCGCGCTCGAGCTTGCTGCCGGGTTCGGCGCCGGCGACCACCCAGCGGGTCTTGCGCGACACCGAGGCGCTGACCTTGCCGCCCGCCGCCTCGATGCGCTCGCGCGCCTGCTCGCGCCCCAGCGTGGGCAGCGTGCCGGTGAGCACGAAGGTGTGTCCTTCCAGGTGGCGCGACAGCGTCGCGCCCTCGGTTTCCTCCCAGGCGATGCCGGCGTCCAGCAGTTGACGCACCACCTCGCGGTTGTGGGCCTGGGCGAAGAAGGTGTGGATGCTGGCCGCCACCACGGGGCCGATGTCGGGTACGCGCTCCAGGCGTTGCACATCGGCATCCAGCAGCGCCTGCAGGCCGCCGAAATGACGTGCAAGTTCCTTGGCCGTGGCCTCGCCGACATGACGAATGCCCAGGGCGTAGATGAAGCGTGCCAGCGTGGTGCGCAGGCTGGCGCGAATCGCGCGCACCAGGTTGTCGGCGCTTTTCGCGGCCATGCGCGGCAACTCCGCGAGCTGCTCGGCGCGCAGCGCGTAGATGTCGGGCAGGCCGTGCACCAGGCCGGCATCGACGATCTGGTCGACGAGACGTTCGCCCAGGCCCTCGATGTCCATGGCCAGGCGACTGGCATAGTGCAGCAGCGCCTGCTTGCGCTGCGCCGAGCAGTACAGGCCACCGCTGCAGCGCCAGTCGACTTCGCCGGGCTCGCGCTCGATCTGCGAGCCGCACACCGGGCACGCGCCGTGCAGCAGACCCTGCAGATCGAAGGGCTGCGCGCCGGGCTCGCGGCGCTCGCCGAGCACGCCGACGATCTCCGGAATGACATCGCCGGCGCGGCGCACGATCACCGTGTCGCCGATGCGCACGTCCTTGCGTCGCACCTCGTCCTCGTTGTGCAGCGTGGCACTGGTCACCGTAACGCCGCCGACGAACACCGGCTCCAGGCGCGCCACCGGTGTGAGCTTGCCGGTGCGCCCGACCTGCACCTCGATGGCGAGCAGGCGCGTGCTGCGCTCCTGCGCCGGGTATTTGTGCGCCACCGCCCAGACCGGTTCGCGGTTGCGATAGCCGAGCTCGGCCTGCAACGCCAGACTGTCGACCTTGTAGACCACGCCGTCGATGTCGAACGGCAGCGTGTCGCGTTCGCCGAGCACGCGCGCATGAAACTCCGCCAGCGCCGCCGCACCGGCCCCGCAGGCGCGTTGCGCGGCCACCGGCAGCCCCATGCGCGCGAAGGCATCGAGCATCTCGTGCTGGGTGCGCGGCTGATCCGGCCAGCCGGCGATCTCGCCCCAGCCGTAGGCAAAGAACGAAAGCGGCCGCTGGGCCGCCACCTGGGGATCGAGCTGGCGGATGCTTCCGGCGGCTCCGTTGCGCGGATTGACCAGGGTGGGCAGCCCGCGCGCGCGCTGCGCCGCGTTGTAGCGCAGGAAGTCGGCGCGCTTCATCAGCACCTCGCCGCGCACTTCCAGCACCTGCGGCGCCGCGCCCTGCAGACGCAACGGCAGGTTGCGGATGGTGCGCACGTTCTGCGTCACGTCCTCGCCGGTCTGGCCGTCGCCGCGCGTGGCGCCCTGCACCAGCACGCCATGCTCGTAGCGCACGCTGATGGCCAGCCCGTCGAACTTGAGTTCCGCCTGGTACTGCAGCGGGGGCGCGTCGCTGTCCAGGCCGAGGCGGTTGCGCAGGCGCTGGTCGAAGGCCACCGCCCCCTGCGCCGTGGTGTCGGTTTCGGTGCGGATGGACAGCATCGGCACGCGATGCTGAACCTGCGCGAATTCGGGCAGTGGCGCGCCGCCCACGCGCTGCGTCGGCGAGTCGGCAACGCGCAGTTGCGGCCAGCGCTGTTCCAGGTCCTGCAACTCGCGAAACAGCGCGTCGTAGTCGGCATCCGGGATCAGCGGCGCGTCGAGCACGTAATAGGCATGGTCGTGGCGTGCCAGTTCGGCGCGCAGCTGCAGCACGCGCGCGGCGGCCTCGGCCAGGGCGTCACGGGTCGGGGAATCGGACATCGATCGCGGGCACCGGGCGTGCGGCGCACGCCGTCGTGTTGTCAGGCGAACAGGCGCTGGGCCGCCGGCGTGCCGGCGCCCAGCCCGCGCGCCTCCAGGGCGTCGTACAGGTGCTGCAGCTGCAGCTCGATCTGGTCCAGCGCGACCGCCGACAGCGCCGCGCCGTTGTCGTCCACCTGACGCGCACCGAGCGCCGCGGCCAGCTGCTGCGCCACCTCGCGCATGCGCGCGAACGGACGCAGCGATTGCGGCACGTGCGGCACGTCGAGCAGCAGCGTGGCGCGCGCCACCGGGGTCGCCGGATCGTCGGCGAGTTCCGCGTGGGCGTCGAATTGCAGCTGCACCACCGTGTGGCGACGCGCCGCGTCGTCGCCCGCGGTGGTCTCGTCGACGTCCTGCAGCAGCGCCAGACGCCCCGCCGACGGACCGGAACTGAAGCCGCAGGCCTGCGCCTGCCGGCGCAGGAAGTCCAGCCCCCACGCGACGCCCTGCGCCTGCAGGTTGATCGACAACTGGGCGTCGTTGGCCGCGGCGAAGTTGTCGAGTTCGCGCGCCTGCTCCAGCACCTCGGCCATGTCCGGCAGGTCGGGCGAGACGCCCAGCGCCTCGCCCAGCGCGTGGCATTTGGTGACGAACTCGGAAAATTCGATGGCGTTCAGCGCACCGCTGCGACTGGCCAGTTGCACGGCCGCCTGCAATTCGGCGTAGCGTTGTCCCGGCTGCAGCGGCTCCCACGCGCCGCTCGACGCATTGCGGCCTTCGAACAACAGCGGCTTGGTGCCGGCGCGGGCGCTGCGCGGCAGGCGCTCGCGCAGCGCAGCGCCGGGCACCGGCTGCTCGAACTCGAAGCTGGCGATGCCGTCGATCAGCGGATCGATGCGCAGCGCGGCAGCGCGCGCGCGCGACGCCTCGGCGCCGGCATGGGCATCGGCGATCCGCAGCCCGGCGCCGACGTCGTCGTCGAGCCCCGGCTCGCGTCGTCCCTGGGGCGCGGTCGGCGCGAAGCCGTCGCCGACGCGCTGCTCATCGGGTTGCGCCGTGCGCGCCCGGCGCTGCCGCAACTGCCACGATTGCCAGCCGTTGAAACCCAGCACGCCGCCGATGATCAACACGCCGACCGCGGCCAGGGCTTCCTGCAGTGGACCCATGGATGTGCTTTCCTCTCGAAATGTGGCTGGGAACGGTTGGCTGGCGGGATGCGGGGTGTCGTGCGAGCGGCGCGGGGCTTCAGGCGGCGGCCATGCGCGCGGCCGCCTCCATGTCCACCGCGACCAGGCGCGAGACGCCCTGCTCCTGCATGGTCACGCCCACCAGTTGCTCGGCCATGGCCATGGCGATCTTGTTGTGCGAGATGAACAGGAACTGGGTGGCTTCAGACATGGTCTCGACCAGGCGCGCGAATCGTTCGGTGTTGGCGTCGTCCAGCGGTGCGTCGACCTCGTCCAGGATACAGAACGGAGCCGGGTTCAGGTGGAAGATGCCGAACACCAGCGCGATCGCGACAAGCGCCTTCTCACCGCCTGACAACAGGTGAATGGTACTGTTGCGCTTGCCCGGCGGCTGCGCCATGACCTGCACGCCGGCGTCGAGGATCTCGTCCCCGGTCATGACCAGGCGCGCCGAGCCGCCCCCGAACAGCTCCGGGAACAGGCGCCCGAAATGACGGTTCACCTCGTCGAAGGTCTGGCGCAGCTGGTTGCGGGTCTCGGCGTCGATGTGCCGGATGGCGTCCTCCAGCGTGTTCGCCGCCTGCTCGAGGTCGGCGTTCTGGGCGTCGAGGAATCCCTTGCGCTCGCGCGCCTGCTGCAGCTCTTCGAGCGCCGCCAGGTTGACCGCGCCGAGTGCCGTGATGTCGCGCTGCAGACGCTGCGCGTCGCGCGCCAGTTTCTCGGGATCGGCGTCCGCCGGCATGCGCTGCGCCAGTTGCCCGGCCAGCGTCTGGCGGTCGACCTGCGCCTGTTCCAGCTGCTGCTCGAACTGCTGCGCCTGCAGGCGCGCCTCCTGTTCCTGCAGCTGGCGCTCGCCGATGGCCGCGCGCAGGGGTTCGAGTTCGCGCTCCAGCTGCAGGCGCTGCTCGTCGTTCGAACGCACCCGCGCGACCAGTTCGTCGTGCTCCGCGCGCCGCCCATGCAGGCGCTGCTCGGCCTGCTCGCGCGCCTGCAGCGCGTCCTGCAGGCCGGCCCGCGCGCTTTCGTCGTGCAGACGCTCGAGCTCCGCGTCGGCGGCCTGCAGGCGCTGCGCGGTGGCGTCGAGCTGCTGGCGCGCCGTGTCGCCCATGCGCTGCGCATCGGCCAGGCGCTGCTGCAGGCTGCGCACGGCATACACGCTCTCGGCCTGCTGCTGCTCCAGCGTGCGCAGCGTGGCGCGGGCCTGCGCCAGTGCGGCCTGCTCGTGCGCCGCCTCGGCATCCCGCTCGATCTGCTCCTGCTGCGCCGCGCCGAGCTCGGCGTCGAGTTGCTCGAAGCGCGCTTCGCTTTCGGCCAGTTGCACGGCGAGTTCCTCGGCCTGCGCGCCGAGCTCCGCCAGGTCGGCGTCCAGGCGCTGCGCGCGCGCGTCGGCTTCCTGCTGCTGCTGTTGCAGTTTCAGGCGCTCGACCTGCACATCGTGGGATTGCCGGGTCAGCGACTGCAGGTCGCGCGTCGCGTCGCCCAGGCGCTGCTGCGCCTGCGTGAACGCCGCCTCGGCGCGCGCCGAGGCATCCTGCGCCTCGTCGGCCAGCAGCTTGTGCGCCCGCTGCTGGCGCTCCAGGTTGTCGATTTCCTGCGCCCGCGCGAGCAGCCCTTCCTGTTCGCTGTCGGCCGCGTACAGGCTGATGCTGTGACGCCCGACCATGTGTCCGTCACGGCACACGAGCAGCGCGCCGGGAGGCAGCTCGGCGCGCTGCTGCATCGCCTGCTGCAGGGTGTCCGCGGCGTGGACGCCGGCCAGCCATTCCTCGAGCACGCCGCGCAGGCCGGGATCCCCGATCCGAAGCAGGCTCGCGAGACTGCGCATGCCCGCAGCCGCCGGCGGCGCCAGCGCCCCCTGGGGCGGGCTGAAAAAGCTCAGCTTGGCGGGCGGCGGGTCGGCGGCAAAGGCCGCGGTGAGCTCCAGCGAGCGCACCTCGAGCGCCGCCAGGCGTTCGCGCAGCGCCGCCTCCAGTGCCGTCTCCCAGCCGGTCTCGACCTGGATGCGACTCCACAGCCGCGCCAGCGTGTCCAGGCCGTGGCGCGCCAGCCAGGGCTGCAGGCGACCCTCGGTCATGAGCTTTTCCTGCAGCGCCTTCAGGGCCTGCAGGCGCGCGCTGGTCGCGGTGAGGGTGGCGCCCGTCGCCTGCGCCTGCTCCAGCGCCTGCTGGCGCGCGGCCAGCAGTTGCGGCTGTTGCAGGCGGCCTTCATCGACGTTCGCCTGCGCGCGCGCGCAGGCGGTGTCCAGCGCCGCCTGCTGCTGTTCCAGCTCGGCCACGCGCGCCGCGTCCGGGCTGGCGAGCTGGCGCCGTTCTGCCTGCAGACGCTGCAGGCGCTGCTCCACGGCCTGGCGCTGCTGGCCGAGGCCGCGCTGGCGCTCGGCCTCGGCGTGCAGGCGCTGCTGGGCCGCCGCGGCACGTGCGCGCAGCTCGGCGGCGCGCATCTGCGCGTCGGCCAGGCGCGCCTCCAGCGCGGGGATCAGCTCGGCCTGTTCCTCGACGCGCGCTTGCGCCAGCTCCTGGCGTTGCGCGGCCGCCTCGCCGTCCACGGCCGCCGCCTCGGCATCCTGCTGCGCCTGCGACAGGCGATCCTGCCACTGCTGGCGCTGCTGTTGCAGTTCGGCCTGCGCGCGCAGCGCACGCTCGCGCGCCTCCACCACGAAGCGGATCTCGGCCTCCAGGCGCGCCACCTCGGCCTGCGCCGCGTACAGCTCGGCCTGCGCCGTGTTCAGCGCGTCGGCGGCGGCGTACTGGGCCTGGCGCAGTTCCTCCAGTGCGGCCTCGGCGGCGCGCAGGCGCGCCGTGTGCTCCTCCAGACGCAGTTGCAGCGAGCCGCCCTGTTCACGCAGACCGGCGCGTCGCTGCTCGGCCTCGTGCAGGCGCAGCAGCCACAGCGCGTGCTGGCTGAAGCGGGCCTGCTCCTGCAACTCGTGGTAGCGCTGTGCCACCGCCGCCTGCTGCTCGAGCTTGTCGAGCTGGCCGCCGAGTTCGCGCAGGATGTCCTGGACGCGCTGCAGGTTCTCGCGCGTGCCGTGCAGACGGTTCTCGGTCTCGCGCCGGCGCTCCTTGTACTTCGAGACCCCGGCGGCCTCCTCCAGCATGATGCGCAGTTCCTCGGGGCGCGACTCGATGATGCGGCTGATCGTGCCCTGGCCGATGATGGCGTAGGAGCGCGAGCCGAGGCCGGTGCCGAGAAAGATGTCCTGCACGTCGCGCCGGCGCACGGGCTGGTTGTTGATGAAATAGCTCGATCCGCCGTCGCGCGTGAGCACGCGTTTGACCGCGATCTCGGCATACTGGCCGAAACTGCCGCTGACGCGGTGGTCGCTGTTGTCGAACACCAGCTCCACGCTGCAGCGTCCGGCCGGCTTGCGCGCGCCGGAACCGTTGAAGATCACGTCGAGCATCGAGTCGCCGCGCAGTTCCGCGGCGCGCGATTCGCCGAGCACCCAGCGCACGGCATCGATGATGTTGGACTTGCCGCAGCCGTTGGGACCCACCACGCCGATGCGGCGCCCGGGCATGTGTACGGCCACCGGATCGGCGAACGACTTGAAGCCGGCGAGCTTGACGGTGGAAAGGCGCACGTTGTTGACGGAAAACCGAGTTTAACTAATTGATTTCACAAGCAAAAATCGCGGGGAATGCGGGCTCCGGCGATGATAGCATCGGCACGCCTGCACTCCATCCGGCGGCGCTGTGTGCCGGATAATGCGCAGCTTGCCCGTTTCGCCGGGCCTCGCCACCGCAATCGACATGAGCACCAAGCCCAGCAAGACCCTGCAGACCTTTCCGAATCCGGCTCCCGGCCGCGACTATCACATCCACATGCAGGTGCCGGAGTTCACCTGTCTGTGCCCGCTCACCGGCCAGCCCGACTTCGCGCGCATCGACCTGGACATGATCCCGGATCGCAAGTGCGTGGAACTCAAGAGCCTGAAGCTGTACATGTGGAGCTACCGCGACGAGGGCGGGTTTCACGAGAAGGTCACCAACACCATCCTCGACGATCTCGTGAAGGCCATCGCCCCGCGCTACCTGCGCGTGACCGCGCAGTGGTACGTGCGCGGCGGCATCTACACCAACGTGGTGGTCGAGTATCGCAAGCGAGGCTGGAAACAGGCCCCGACGGTGGATCTGCGCCGCTTCGCGTCGGCTCAGCCGGCCCTACCCGGACGCGATTGATCGCCGCGCCGCGCCGCGCGCGTCTCAGGCCCCGTCCAGGCGCA
This sequence comes from Pseudomonadota bacterium, assembly GCA_021815805.1. Classification (GTDB taxonomy): domain Bacteria; phylum Pseudomonadota; class Gammaproteobacteria; order Burkholderiales; family Burkholderiaceae_C; genus Thiomonas_A. The sequence goes on from JAKAZQ010000026.1 coordinate 42,660, forward strand.
CCAGGAACACCGCCTGCCCGCTGCTGACGGCGATGCTGCCGCGCGGACCCACGGCGACGCCGTAGGGGGTGCCGAGAGCGGCCGGCAGCGCGCCCGGCCGCGCCACCTCGCCCCCCGGGCGGCCGGCCAGGGTGCGCAGCCGGCCGCTGGCGTCGAGACGCCGCAGCAGGCGGTTGCCGGCGTCGACGATCAGCAGCCGACCCGCGCCATCCAGCGCGATCTGCTGCGGGCGGCGCAGCATGGCCACGTGCAACGGGCCGTCGGCGTCGCCGGGGCGGCCCGGGATGCCGGCCACGGTGCTGACCTCGCCCTGCGGCGAGATCCGGCGCACGTCGTGGTTGAAGAACTCGCTGACATACACGCTGCCGTCGCGCGCCACGGCAACGCCCACTGGGGTGTTGAACAGGGCATGGCGCGATGCGCCGTCGCGATGATCGCTGATGCCGGGCGTGCCGGCGAGCGTGCTCACGCGGCCGTCGCCAGTCACCCGGCGCACGGTGTGGTTGTAGGCGTCGGCGACCAGCAGATCGCCGCTGCGCGGGTCCACCGCCACGCCGACCGGATGGTTGAAGCGCGCCTGCGCGCCCACGCCGTCGGCATAGCCGGGGAGCTGGTCGGCACCCGCCAGCAGGCGCACGCGCCCGCCGCGCAGCACGCGCAGCGTGTTGGCGTACGAGTCGCAGATGTAGACCGTGCCGTCGCGTCCCACCGCCACCGCGTCGGGGCCGACGAATCCGGCCTGCGCCGCCGGGCCGTCGAGCGTCTTGCGCAACTCGGGGATGCCCGCCACGCTGCTGACCATGCCGTCGCCGCGGATCCGTCGCACCATGGCGTTCGCCGCGTCGGCGACCAGCACGTCGCCGGTGCGCGGGTCGCTGCACAGGCCGCGCGGGTCGAAGAACAGCGCCGTGGAGCCGGCGCCGTCGACATGGCCGTGGCGCTGCCAGTCGCCGGCCCATCGCAGCAGGCGGCCGTGCGCGCGGCGCGCGGCGGGCCGTGCGCCGGCCTGCGGCGCATCGGCCAGCAGCGCGGCGCACGCGAGTTGTAGCAGCTGACGACGGCTGGGCGGCATGTCGGGAGTGTTTCGATAAATGCGTATGCAGCAATATTACTGCCCGCCGCCGTCCCCCGGCCACAACTGGCGGATTGCCGCCACGCCGTGCGCGCCGGCGGCGCGCGCCCGCTCCAGGTGCTGCGCGCCCAGCCCCCCCAGCGCGTACACCGGCAGCGCGCTGCCCCGGCAAAGCCGCGCCAGCGCGCTCCAGCCCAGAGTCTGCGCGCCCGGGTGGCTGGCCGTCGGCAGCACCGGAGACAGCGTGACCAGATCGGCGCCGATGCGCTCGGCCTGGCGCAGTTGCGCGGCATCGTGACAGGAGGCGCCGAGCCATTGCCGGCACGCCAGGCCGCGGCGGACCTGCGTCGGCAACAGGCGTGCCGGCAGGTGCAGGCCATCCGCGCCGATCTCGAGCAGTGCCCCGGCATCGACGCCGTCCAGCGCCCCGGCGTTCAACAGCAGCCGCGCGCCGTGCCCGCGGCACACGCGAAGCACATCGCGCGCCAGGCCTCGCCAATGCTCGTGGCGCAGCCCATGGGCGCGAAACTGCACCAGCGGCAGGTCCGGGCGGCGCGCGCGCAGCGCGTCGTCCAGCCCGCGCAGGAAGGCGGCGTCGCTCGCAGCGGGCTGCGGCGTGATCAGGTACAGCGCGGGCAAGCCGGGCCGCGACGCTGGTTCGGCCTGCATGCGGCGCGGCGGCGCAGGCTCAGGCGCCGCGTCGATCGACCAGCGCGCGCGCGATGGTGCCGAGGTCGACGTACTCGAGTTCCGCGCCCGACGGCACGCCGCGCGCCAGACGCGTGATGCGCAGATCCAGCGGCCGCAGGGTCTCGGCGAGGACATGCGCGGTGGCCTCGCCCTCGTTGGTGAAATTGGTCGCCAGGATCAGCTCCTCCACGGCGTCGACCCGCAGGCGCTGCAGCAACCGGTCGAGGCCGATGTCCTTCGGACCCAGTCCATCGAGCGGACTCAGGCGTCCCATCAGCACGAAATACAGGCCGCGATAGCTCATCGACTGTTCCACCGCGACCTGGTCCGCCGGTGTCTCCACCACGCACAGCAGCCGGCGGTCGCGGCGGGGGTCGGAGCAGGTGGCGCAGATCGGCGCCTCGGTGTAGGTGTTGCACATGCTGCAGCGACGGATCACCTGCAGCGCATGCTGCAGGCTGCGCTGCAGCGCCTCGGCCGCCTCACGGTCGTGCTGCAGCAGGTGAAACGCCATGCGCGCGGCGCTTTTCGGGCCCACTCCCGGCAAGCCGCGCAGCGCCTCGATCAGCGCGTCGAGCGCCGGCACGCGCAGCGGCGCCTGGGCCGCGCTCATCGAAGGCTCCGGCGGACGTCCATGGCCGGGCTCAGAACGGCAGCTTCATGCCGGGCGGCAGCGGCATGCCGGCGGTCGCCGCCGCCATCTTTTCCTGCGACGTGGCCTCGGCCTTGCGCAGCGCATCGTTGAAGGCCGCAGTCACCAGATCCTCGAGCATGTCGCGATCGTCCGCGAGCAGGCTGGGGTCGATGCTGACACGGCGCACCTCGTGCTTGCAGGTCATCGACACCTTCACCAGTCCGCCGCCGGACTGGCCTTCGACCTCGATGCGCCCGAGTTCTTCCTGCACGCGCTTGATGTTTTCCTGCATCGCCTGGGCCTGCTTCATCAGGCCGGAAAGCTGTCCCTTGTTGAACATGAACACTCCTGGTTTCGGGTTGCGAAGTGGCCGCAGCGCATCGCGCTGCGACGTGGCGGTAGGCGCCGGCGGGCGCGCCGCGAAAATCCTCAGGCGTCCACCGGGCGCACCGAGCCTGGAACGATCTGCGCGCCGAGATCGTCGATCAACTGGCGTACCAGCGGGTCGGCGGCGATCGCCTGTTCCGCCTGCTGCTGGCGCTGCGCGCGCAGTGCGACGGCGCGCAATTGTGCCGTGTCGCGCACCGTGCCGACCTCGCACTGCAGCACGATGTCGCGCCCGACCCGCTCGGCCAGCGCCGCCTGCACGCGCTCGCGTGCGCCGCCGCGCGTGTATTGTTCGCTCGGCACCGTCAGCACCCAGGCGCCGTCGCGCTCGCCGGCCCACTCGCTTTGCAGCGCAAGACTGCGCGCCAGCGCCGCCAGCGGCAAGGTCCGCGCCAACGCAGGCCAGTCGAATGCCGCGTCGCGCGGGTCGCAGCAAGGTGTCGCGGCCTCGCCCGGCGCGGCCTGCGCCGGCTGCGCCGTGTCGGGCGCGGCCGCCGGCGCCGCTTGCGTTGTCGCAGACGGCGGTGCCGGCTCGGGTGCGGCCGCGGGCGCCGACGACGCGACGCGCTCGGCCCGCGCGGCGAGCGCGGGAGCGGGCCCGTCCGGCGCTTGCCGTGCCGAGGGCTGCTCCGGCACCGGCTCGGGGTCGGGGTCGGGGTCGGGGTCGGGGTCGGGGTCGACTTCCGGGTCGGACGTCGCCCGCGGCTGTGCGCGTGCGACGCCGGCGCCGGGCGCACGCTGCGCTTGTTCGACGCGCGGCGCCTCGCGCGCGGCGTGCGCGGCCGCGCTGTCCGCCGGCGCGGCCGCGATGTGCCGCGCGGCGGCGGCCGTATCGAGCGGGGCGAAGCACAGCAGGCGCAGCATCACCATGCTGAAGCCGCACAGCGCGTCGGGCGCCAGCGGCAGCTCCGCGCGTCCCTGCAGCACCATGCTGTAGGCCAGTTGCAGGGTCTCGGGGGACAGCTCCGCTGCCAGCTCGCGCAGCGCCGCGGCATCCGGGTCGGCGTCGTCCAGTGCCTGCGGAAGCACCTGCAGCGTGGCGAGGCGCTGCAGCAGCGCGGCCAGATCCTCCAGCGCCTGGTTCAGCGACAGCGAGCGCTGATCCATGGCCTCGGCCACGCCCAGCAGCGCTGCCGCGTCCGCCGCGGCCAGCGCGCGCAGCAACTGGAACAGATAGGCCGAATCCACGCTGCCCAGCATCTGGCGCACGCCTTCCAGGTCGATGCGCCCGGCATGGAAGGCGATGGCCTGGTCGGCCAGCGACAGCGCATCGCGCATCGAGCCGCGGGCCGCACGCCCCAGGGCCTGCAGCGCCGCGGGCTCGAACTCCACCGACTCGGCCTGCAGGATCTGCTGCAGGTGCTCGGCCACCGCCGCGGCCGGCAGCGACTTCAGCGCGAACTGCAGGCAGCGGCTGAGCACGGTCACCGGAACCTTCTGCGGATCGGTGGTGGCGAGCACGAACATGACCTGTTGCGGCGGCTCCTCCAGCGTCTTCAGCATGGCGTTGAAGGCATGGTTCGAGAGCATGTGCACTTCGTCGATCATGTAGACCTTGAAGCGGCCTGCCGTAGGCTTGTAGACGGCCTGTTCGAGCAGGCGGGTCATGTCGTCGACGCCGCGGTTGGAGGCCGCATCGAGCTCGATGTAGTCGACGAAACGTCCGGCGTCGATCTCGCGGCACGACGGGCATACCCCACACGGCTCGGCCGTCATGTCCCCGGCACCGTCCGGCCCGGTGCAGTTCAGGGCCTTGGCCAGAATGCGGGCGATGGTCGTCTTGCCCACGCCGCGCGTTCCGGTGAACAGGTAGGCATGGTGCAGGCGGCGGCGCTGCAGCGCATGCGTCAGCGCACGCACCACGTGGTCCTGGCCGACCAGCGAAGCGAAGGTCTTGGGGCGCCATTTGCGCGCCAGCACGGTACTCGACATGGGGGAATTGTACGGTCGGCGGCGCACGCCACGACCGCGGGCGCACGCCGTGCGTACAATGCACGACTGACGGGCCGCCCCGCATTGCGGCGCGGTGAACCTGGTCAGGCCGGGAACGGAGCAGCCACAGCCGTTCCCCGCAAGTGCCGGGGGTACGGCTCGTCACCTCTTTCTCCGGGCGCGGGCAGCATCGCGCCGCGCGCCCGGTTGCATGGGGGCGGAGATTCGCTGCGGCA
>JAKAZQ010000056.1:0-9101 GCA_021815805.1 Pseudomonadota bacterium
CTTGTTGCGCACGAATGCCCAACTTCCGTGCATTTGCAGTTCGACGATCTGGTTCGTCCCGTCCAGGCGCATGTCGGCCATGCCGGCGGCGGCTGCGGCAAAGGCCTCCTTGCCGAAAGGCTCGCGCCCTGGGACGGTGAAGACCACGTCGTCGGTCATGGACGCAAGGATGGTTGCGAGGTCGCCGCTCAGGCTCGCAGTCATCCAGGTTTCGACCAGTCGTCGGATCGCGCTTTCGTCGTCGGTCATTCCCGAGCCTCGGCGGTATGCGTGGATCAGGCACATGGCGCAGCAAGACCACGTGCCCCCACCGTGTTGGAGTGGCAGCAATCTGGAGCGTTGCGCCAACGCGTCGCGAGCTTGCATGCATCCAGGGTACCCCAGTCTGCCTGGCTCGGTCGGTGCATGCCACGCGCGCTTTCTGGCGCCCGCGGCGCGGCGACGGCGGCTCGCCCAGCGTCCGCTGATGCAAGTACCGGGAGGCTGTACGACGCGGGCGGTGCCGGGGCATCCCTTGCACGTTGCCTGCCATTGCGCTGCGGATGCCGTACGCTGCGGCGTGGCGTCTTGCAACCTGTCTGAGCGCTCGCTTTCCACGGGTCCAGAGAACTGCGCACCGGGGGGCGCTTGTCGGCGGGCCTGCGAGCTTTCGGCGCCGACAGGCCGCATGCCTGGAAGTGAGGCGCCATTTGAAGCATGCCGCCCGGCTGCACGGCAGGCGGCATGAAGAGCTGTTTGCTCGTTTTGTTCCACATTCCTACAGGAGATCCATCTTGTTCAGTCATGTCATGCTCGGCACAAACGACATCGAGCGATCCAAGCGCTTTTACGACGCCGTGCTCCATGTGCTCGGCGCGGCCGCAGCGACCGAGAACACGAACAAGACCGGCCAGCGGCGCCTGTTCTACAGGCATGACGGTTCGTCCTTCGGGGTGAGCGAACCCATCGACGGTCGCCCCGCCACCGTCGGAAATGGAGGCACCATCGGCTTCAAGTGCAACTCGCCCGAACAGGTGCGCGAGTTCCACGACGTTGCCGTCGCAAACGGTGGCACGTCCATCGAGGAGCCGCCGGGCCCGCGTGCGGGCCCCGCCGGTGTCCTGCATCTCGCCTACGTGCGCGATCCGGACGGCAACAAGTTGTGCGCTCTTCATCGCCCCAAGGCGTAGCGCGACGTCCGCCGCGCCGCAGTTCCGCCGCACTCCGTGCGAGACCATCGCCGGGGCGCTGAGTGCGCCTGCCAGGCCGGCGGAGCCGGCTTCGAGGCGATGGCACGACAAGCGCTCCGACCCCGCGCCGTCGGCGACGCCGGCTCGTGGCGCGGCCTGGCCCAAGCAGGGGCAGGCCGCTTGCGAGGTCCGGCGAGGCCCGTCGGGTGCACGCCACTCGGGCTTTGCGGCTCCTGGAGCCGTGCTGCCGTCGACGCGGGTTCACTCGAAGCAGCCGGCGTGCGCCGACGTCGGGTCCGGGTGACCGGGGTGACCGTGCGTTGCGTGCAGGGCTGACGGACGCAAGCCGACCGCCTGGCGAATCGCCTGCAGGCGGTGATGCGCGATGCGGCGAACCCGTTGCTCCGCCTGTTCCAGGACGGCTTCGATGCGTTGCGGATGTTCCAGGTAGTCGTGGTACAGGCTCCTCGGGCCCGCCAGGCGGCGGTCGATGGTGTCGACCAGAAGGTCCTTCATTTCGCCCCACCCGATGCCTGCCTCGTAGCGGCGCATCATCGCGGCAATCTCGTGCGCTTCGGCAAACCCGCGGTAGAGTTCGAACAGCGTGCACTGCCGCCAATCCTTGGGCTCTCCGGGAGCCAGGGAACTGGTCTTGATCCTGCGGATGAAACCGCGCAACGCATCGGCGGTGCAGAAGAGCGGGATGGTGTTGCCGTAGCTCTTGCTCATCTTCCTCCCGTCCAGGCCCGGGATGCTCGGTGCGTCGCCGACCACCGCGCGGGGCAGGCGGAACTGCGCACCGTAGCGGGCATGGAACGAAGCCGCGATGTCGCGTGCGATTTCCACGTGCTGGATCTGGTCTGTGCCGACCGGAACCTCGTCCGCGTCGAACAGCAGGATGTCGGCCGCCATCAGCACCGGGTAGGCGAACAGGCCCAGCGAAACGTCGGTATCCGCGTCAGTGCCGCGGCGGGTGTTGCGATCTCGCAGGGACTTGTAGGCGTGCGCGCGGTTCAGCAGGCCCTTCGGCGCGACGCAACCGAGGATCCAGTGCAATTCAGCGATTTCCGGAATCCTTGACTGGCGATAGAACAGGACCCGTTCCGGATCGAGCCCGAGCGCGAGCCATGTCGCGGCGATCTCCACGGTGAAACGCTCCACCCGCTCGGCGCCGTGGCACTTGACCAGCGCGTGAAGATCCGAGATGAAGTAGAAATGGTTCCCGCTGCCCTCGGCACTCATGGCGACGGCCGGCTTGATCATGCCGATGTAATTGCCGAGGTGCGGCGTGCCCGACGGTGTGATGCCGGTGAGGGTGGTCTTTCGTTGCATGCCAGGATCCACGAGGCGAGTCGCGCGCCCGAAACGCTTTTGGAGGCCCACGAGCGTTTGCGAGTTCCATGCCGACCTTGGGGTCGAAACTTGGCGGCAGCGTGGCTCGCACTCGGAATCGTGCAGAACACCACGGCAAGGCCCGGTAGACGGTGATCGCATGGTGTGCGGCTTCCGATGCAAGGAGATGCGCCCAAGCGACACAGGCTGCGGGAGCGGGTGGCCGGCGCCAGCCGCGATGCGCGGTGCCCGGCGCGGGCGCAGCGCATACCGGCCGGGCCGATACTCCCGGTGCACGGTGGCGCGAGCCCGGAGTAAGCTTTGCGCCCTGTCTTTGCGGAGGGCACGCCCTCCCTGCCCGCAACCCTTCTGCCTGCTGCCATGTCCCAGGATCTCTCCGCCGCCGATCAGGCGCTGCGCGATGCCGCCCGCGAATACCACCGCAGTCCCAGCCGCGGCAAGATCGCGGTCAGCGCGACCAAACCGCTGTCCAACCAGCGCGATCTCTCGCTGGCCTACTCGCCGGGAGTCGCCTACCCGTGCCTGGATATCCAGGCCGATCCGCTGAAAGCCTTCGACTACACCTCGCGCGGCAACCTGGTCGGCGTGGTGACCAACGGTACCGCGGTGCTCGGGCTGGGCGACATCGGCCCGCTGGCCGGCAAGCCGGTGATGGAAGGCAAGGGTTGCCTGTTCAAGAAGTTCGCCGGCATCGATGTGTTCGACATCGAGCTGGCCGAGCGTGATCCGGACAAGCTGGTCGACATCATCGCGGCCCTGGAGCCCACGCTGGGTGGCATCAACCTCGAGGACATCAAGGCGCCGGAGTGCTTCTACATCGAAAGGCAGCTCAGCTCCAGGCTCAACATCCCGGTGTTCCACGACGACCAGCATGGCACGGCGATCATCTCGTCGGCCGCCCTGCTCAACGCGCTGGAACTCGTGGGCAAGGAGATCGGCGCGGTGAAGATCGCGGTGTCGGGGGCGGGTGCCGCGGCCATCGCCTGCGTCGACGTGATGGTCGGCCTGGGCGTGCGCCGCGAGAACATCTACATGGTGGATTCCAAGGGCGTGATCTACGAGGGCCGGCCGGGCCGGCTGGATGACACCAAGGCCCGCTACGCGCAGAAGACCGACGCGCGCACGCTCGCCGACGTGGTGGCCGGAGCCGACGTGTTCCTCGGCTGCTCGGCGCCCGGCGTGCTCACCGCGGAGATGGTCCGCAGCATGGCCGCGCGCCCGGTGATCCTCGCGCTGGCCAATCCCGAGCCGGAGATCCGCCCCGAACTGGCCAAGGCGGTGCGACCCGACTGCATCATCGCGACAGGCCGCTCGGACTATCCCAACCAGGTCAACAACGTCCTGTGCTTTCCCTACATCTTCCGCGGCGCGCTGGACTGCGGCGCGACACGCATCACCGAGGCGATGAAACTCGCCTGCGTGCGCGAGATCGCCGCGCTGGCGAAGGCCGAGACCAGCGAGGAGGTGGCGGCCGCCTATCCGGGAAGGGAGTTGAAGTTCGGCCCCGACTATCTGATTCCCACGCCGTTCGATGCGCGCCTGATCCTGCGCATCGCACCGGCCGTGGCGCACGCGGCGCAGCAATCGGGGGTGGCCACGCGTCCGATCGACGATCTGGATGCCTACCGCGACAGCCTCACCCGCTTCGTCTACCAGACCGCGATGTTCATGCGCCCGGTGTTCGGCACGGCCAGATCGCGGCCGCAGCGCGTGGCGTTCGCCGATGGCGAGGACGAGCGGGTGCTGCGCGCGGTGCAGGTGGTGCTCGACGAGCAGCTGGCGCAGCCCATCCTGATCGGACGCCCCGCGGTGATCCAGGCGCGCCTGGCCAAGGCCGGGTTGCGACTGCGCCTGGGCGAGGACGTGCCGTGCGTCGACCCCGAGGACGATCCACGGTTTCGCCAGTACTGGGAGGCCTACCACGGGATCATGCAACGCAATGGCGTGAACCCCGAGGCCGCGAAGGCAGCCGTGCGCAGATCCAACACCCTGATCGCGTCGCTGATGGTGCGCCTGGGAGACGCCGACGCCATGCTGTGCGGCCTGGTGGGGCGCTTCGACCAGCACCTGGAGCATGTGCGCACGGTGATCGGGCTGCGGCCCGGCGCGCACGAGTTCGCCGCGCTGAACGCGTTGATGCTGCCCGAGCGCACGCTGTTCATCGCCGACACCTACATCAACGAGACGCCGGACGCCGAGCAGCTCACGCGCATCGCGCTGGCCGCCGCGGACGAGGTGCAGCGCTTCGGCCTGCCGCCGAAGGTGGCCTTCCTGTCGCACTCCAACTACGGCAGTTCGGTCCGTGCGTCGGCGCGCAAGATGCGCAGCGCCTTCGAGCGCTTTCGCGAACTCGCGCCGCACATCGAGGCGGAAGGCGAACTGCAGGGCGACGCCGCGCTGTCGGAGGCGGTGCGCGCGAATGCGGCGCTGTCCGACAGCGGTCTTTCCGGCGCCGCCAATGTGCTGATCTGCCCCAACCTGGACGCCGCCAACATCCTGTTCAACGTGCTGAAGACCAGCAGCGGCCACGGCATGACGGTGGGGCCGATTCTGCTGGGGGCCGCCGCGTCGGTGCACATTCTCACGCCGTCGTCGACCGTGCGCCGCATCGTCAACATGGCTGCGCTGGCGGCTGCCAAGGCGGCGGCGCGTCATGTCTGAGCGCGCCGCGGTGGGTCCGGCAGGGTTGGCGCAGGCTTGCCGCGCGCGCGCTCCGATGCGCGCGGCTCGTGCTTCGGCGACGGCCTCGCCGGGAGTCGTCCGCCTGCGTGTCGTGGTCTCGGCTGTTGCGCTCGGTACGCTGCTCGGGGGCTGCGCCAGCTACGACTCGGTGATGAGCGCCAACGACCTCGGCGGCCGCCTCGAGTATGCGGTGGTCGGAGGCTTGAATCTGTACGGCCTCGGACGTATCGACGAAACCTGCGGCATCGCCGGAAAGAACCTGAACGGCGCATTGCTGAACCGGCACCGCTTCGCGCCGGTGCGCACGCCGTATCGCGTGGTCGACCTGACCACCACCGAGATGGGCACCAGCCTGCTCACGGCGTGGGAACCCATGCCCATCAAGGCTTTCGTGCCCAACGGACTTCCCCGCCTGCGCTCCGGCGATCTCGTGCTGGTGCGCCCGGGCGAGGTGCCGAGCCCGAGCGTTGCCGCCACCCCGGACGGGCGCAGCAACGTGGTCGTGAAGCTGTTGGCCACGTCTGCCTCGGGGCGGGTGCGGGCGGTGTTCGGTGCCCGGCCGACGGTGGGCCATGGGCTGGCGCCCTGGCCGCGCGAGCCCTGGAGTGCCACGGTGGAGCACTACCAGCTGCGGTTCACGCCCTTCTATGCCGATGGCGGCCGCGACAAGGACTGCAGGCAACTGCGCTCCTTCCCTGAAACGGCCGATCCTGCCCTGGTGGGTTTTCCCACGTGGCCGGCGGCCTTGCCGCTCGACTGAACCCGGCGCCCGCCAGCCCGCCACCCGCAAGGCCGCCGCCCCCCGAGGCAGGCACCAGAGAAGCCGGCACCAGCGTTGCACCGCAGGGCCTTGGGCCGGTGCGCGGCGCCGCGCACCGGCTGTCCGGGCAGCTGCGCCCCGGCGCGCGCGCTGGGTGTCACTGCTCCTGGCAGCGTCTGCCATCGGCACCGAAGACGGTGTCGGGCGCGCCGTTGCACCGGGGTTGGTCGCCGCTGGTGGAGCAGAGCACGAAGTCGTTGGTGAAAAACTCCTGGCCGGGAACCGAGACGTCGAAACGGTACTACGCGAATGGCAGGGACGTGCCGAAGCCGCTCTGCTGTGATATTCACCATGATCCGCCCCCATGTGTCACCAGGTAGCCCTGGCGGGCCACCGCGCCGGCGCAGAGCACCAGCAGGGGCAGCAGCAGAAGACGCGGTATGTGCATCATGCGCTCCGAAGCCAGCATAGACCGCCGGCGAGAGGGGCCCGCAGGCGTACCAGGGCGACGAATACGCGCCGCGTCCGGAGAGCAACGGGTAGGGCGGCCAGGAACACCGCCGCACCGCAGGCCGCAGCAGCGGCCGTCTGCCCATTCGGAGCGGCGTCACCCGAAAAGGCTTCCCGGGAGTCGCAACGCCGGCCCGCGCAGCGTGCGTGGAAGTCGTGCAGCACGACGGCATTCGCGCGCCGATCGGCGGGTATCCGACACGCGTGGTTGCCTGCCGCAAAAGCGTGAAATATCTGACAGTCCGTTGCGCGTCCTGGCAATAGACTGAGCGGCCATTGTGCAGCCGGGTCCGAGGCGGGCGATTCCTCGCGCGCCGGCCCGGTTGCCGTGGCGACGCTCGTGATCACTTTTCGGAACAATCGGCCGCAATTCATCGCCACGGGCGTGCTCGGACTGGCGCTGGCCGCGCTGCTGGCCGTGCTGCTGCTGCGTGCCGATCAGGTGCGCGAACGCGCCGCATTCCGCGAGCTGGCGCAGCAGCGCGTGTCGCAGGCCACCGAGCACCTGCACGATGCCCTGCAGGATCTGGTCAGCCTGCGCGCGCTGTTCGACAGCGCCGGCATCGTCGACCGCGCGCAGTTCGACTCGTTCTGCGCCCCGCTGCTCGCCAGCGATCCGGCGATCCAGGCCCTGGAGTGGATCCCCGCGGTGTCCGCGTCGCAGCGTGCGCAGTTCGAGCAGCGCGCCCGCGCCGACGGTTTTGCGCACTTCAGCTTCACCGCGCACACGGCCCAGGGCATGCGTGCCGAAGCCGACAAGCCGCAGTACTTTCCGGTCTACTACGTGTCGCCGTACCACGGCAACGAGCAGGCCCTGGGCTTTGACCTCGCCTCCAACCCGGCGCGCCGCGCGGCGCTGATGCAGGCGGCGGCGAGCGGAAGCATGGTGGCGACGTCGCGCATCGTGCTCGTGCAGGCGCAGCATGCGGGCTACGGTTTTCTCGTGTTCTATCCGGTGTACAGGCCGGGTGCGCCGCGCGCCGGCTCGCAGCCGATCGGCTTCGTGCTGGGCGTGTTCAAGGTGGCCGACATCGTTCGCTCGTATCGCGCGCCGACGTTGCGCCCGGTGCATCTGGCGGTGTTCGACGTCACGCAGCACGAGGCCGGCGAGCCGGGAACCGTGCTCTACCCCCGCAAGGCGCATTCCGACTTCGCCGCGCTGCGCGATCACGACGGCACCTACCAGGAGGTGCTCGATGTCGGCGGACGTACCTGGAGGGTCATCGCCTACCAGGCGCCGCGGCATGGCGGCGGCACAGCCGCCATCATCGTGTTCGCCGCCGGTGCGTTGGCCACGCTGCTGATCCTGGCCCTGATGCGCCAGATGATGATCACCCGCGAAACCGAGGCCGCGCGCGAGGTGGCGTCGCGGTCGGACGCCGCGAAGTCGCGTTTCATGGCCAACGTCAGCCACGAGATGCGTACGCCGCTGAACGGCGTGATCGGCATGCTCGATCTGTTGATGCAATCGAGCCTGCGACCGGCGCAGATGCGCATGGCACAGGTCAGCCGACGCTCCGCGGTGAACCTGCTGGGCATCATCAACGATCTGCTCGACTACTCCAAGATGGAGGCCGGGCGTTTCGAGGTCATGCAGGAACCGGTGCCCATCCGGCGCCTGCTGGAAGAGGAATTCGAGACCTTCCGGAACCTCGGAGCGAAGGCCGGCTGCGCGCTGCACCTGCGCATCGACGATGCCATGCCGGACTGGATCGTCGGCGACGACCTGCGCCTGCGCCAGGTGCTGAACAACCTGTTGTCCAACGCCGTCAAGTTCTCGGCGGGGCTGCCGCGGCCCGGGCGCGTCGAACTGCTGGCCGGGGTGAGCGATGCCGAACAGATCGAGATCGCGATCATGGACAACGGGATCGGCATCGACGCCGCGACCCAGGCACGCCTGTTCAGCCCCTTCGAGCAGGGCGACCTGGGCACGACCAAGCGCTACGGCGGTACCGGGCTCGGCCTGACCATCACGCGCCATCTCGTGGAGCTGATGGGCGGCAGCATCACGCTGCGCAGCCACCCGGGGCGTGGCAGCCGGTTCACGGTGCGTCTGCCGATGCGTGTCTGCGTCGACCATCCCGCATCCATCGCGGCGGAGCAACCGGCGCAGCCGCAGGCCGTCGACGAACCGGCGGCGCAGGCGTCGACCGACGCGCCGCGGCTGCGGGTTCTGCTCGCCGAGGACAACGAGACCAACCAGGAGGTGATCCGGCTGCAGCTCGCGCGCTGCGGGTTTGCCGCCGACATCGCCGGCAACGGCGCGCAGGCGTTGGAGTTGTTCCGCGCCGGCAGCTACGGCCTCGTGCTCAGCGATCTGCACATGCCGGTGCTCGACGGCTTCGGTCTGGCGCGCGCGATTCGCGAGTTCGAGCGTGAGCAGCGGCGTGAACCGTCGACCATCATCGCGGTCACCGCGGCCGCGCAGGAAACCGAGCTCCGGCAGGCGCGCGAGGCCGGCATGGACGGGCATCTGGTCAAGCCGGTGCGACTGGAACAGTTGCGCGACATGCTGCAGGACTGGCGCCTGCGCCACGCGCCGGCGGTACCCGAGCCGGTGGAGTCCGATCACGTGGAATCCGGGCAGGTGACGCCCGAACCGACGGCGCCCGAACCGACGGCGCCCG
>JAKAZQ010000056.1:9201-11320 GCA_021815805.1 Pseudomonadota bacterium
CGCCCGAACCGACGGCGCCCGAACCGACGGCGCCCGGGCAGACGGCGCCCGGGCAGACGGCGCCCGGGCAGACGGCGCCTGCGGGCGACGACGCTGCGCCAGGGCCGGACGACGCCGGCAGCGTCGACCTGGACGTACTGCGCGGGCTGGTCGGCGACGACAGCGCCACGCTGTGTGAGCTGATGACGCAGTTCCTGGGCGATCTCGCCGGCACCGCGGTCGACATGGCGGCGGCAAGCGTGCGCGCCGACTGGAAGGCCCTGGGCGACCTGGCGCATCGCATGAAGTCGTCGTCGCGTACGCTTGGGGCCGCCCGCCTGGGCGATTTGTGCGCGAAAATCGAAACGGCCTGCAAGGCCGGCGACGCAGACGCCGCGGTGCGCTGGCTGCGCGAGTTCGAGCAGCAGGCCGCCGTCGTGCGCGAACGACTGGTGGTGCTGCGCGAAGGCCTGCAACGTCCCGGAGAAGCTTTGTCATGATCCAGACCCAACCAGCGCGAACCATAGCCGTGGTCGACGACGACGCGTTCATGCTGCGGCTGCTGAGCGCACTCATCGGACGCGTCGGCGACTATGCCGTGGAGGGCTTCCAGGACGCCGCGCGGGCCTGCGATGCGGTCACCGCGCCGGACGCCGCATACGAGGTGCTCATCCTCGACCTGAACATGCCCGGCATGGACGGCATCGAGTTTCTCGGTCACTTGGCGCGCGGGCATTGCCGGTGCCCGCTGATCCTGTTCAGCGGCGAGTCGCAGAACACCCTGCGCAGCGCGGCGGCCATCGCGCAGGCGCACGGGCTCAGCGTGCTCGGCACGCTGGCCAAGCCGCCCACGCTGGAGGCGCTCGCCAGGCTGTTGCGCCAGGCGCAGGAGGAGCAGGTCGTGGCCTCGATGACCGAGGAGCAGCTGAGCCCTGCGGAGTTGCTGGATGCGGTCGCGACGGAGCGCATCTTCTGCCTGTATCAACCGGTGCAGAACCTGCGCGACAGCGGCATCGTCGGTGCAGACGTGAGGCTGCGCTGGAATCACCCGCAGTATGGCGAGCTGGGCCCGAATACCTTCATGCGTGTCGCGCAGCGTTTCGGCATGGGGGCGCTGCTCACGCGCGAATCCCTCGACATGGCTCTGCGCGCCCAGCGCGCCTGGCGCGACGCCGGCCGCAGCCTGCGCGTGGCCATCCGGGTCGGCGGCGATGCGCTGGCGGACGCCGGTTTTGCCGACTTCGTCGGCGAGTGCGCCGCGCGCCACGCAGTCGATCCCGAGTCCGTGGTGCTGCGCCTGCGCAGCGCCGATGTGATGGATTCCGAGGTGGTCGTCTCGGAGGCGCTCACGCGCCTGCGCCTGCGCAGGTTCCAGCTCGCGCTCGACGACTTCGGCTCGGGCGGCGTGCCGTTGCTGCGACTCGCGGAACTGGGTCTTGCCGCGGTGCGCGTGTCGCCGGCCGTGCTCGAACAGGCGCGCCAGGGCGGGGCCGGGGTGCGCGTGTTGCAGGCCTGCGCCGATGTCGCGGCGCGCCTGGGCATGCGCGCCGTCGTCGGCGGGGTCGTGTCGGAGGCGGACAAGGATCTGTGCCGCGACTGCGGATTCGAGCTTGCCGACGGCTCCGGGGTTGCGCGGCCGCTGAGCGCATCGGCGCTGGCGCGCTGGCTCGACGCCGGCGCCGCGAGCACACCGCGCTGAGCCTCGCCCAGGGTCACCACGCGGCGCCCGCTGCCGCGCTCACAGCGCAGGCATCCGCGGATCGGCGCGGTGCGGCCGATGGCGCACGCATGGTGCGCGCACGCCTGCCGGATGCGCGGGCAACGGCGTCCCCGGTTCGGCGGCGACGCGAGCCCGCGCGGCGCCCAGGCTAGTCCACTGCGTCAGGGAAATGGCACCCCCCGCCGAGGCGCCAAGGGGTGCAGCGCTAGGCGCGACGCGCAGCCCAGGCTGGGCGCCTGGGCAAGCGGGGCAACGACGCGATGCGCCCCTTGGCGCCTCGGCCCTGCGGGTGCGGCCCCAGGCCTGCCCACTCGGCGTTGCAGGTCTTCGCCGGGTGCCCAACCCGGCTGTGCCCTGCGCCTTGATTGGGCAGGCCTGGGGCCACACGGGGGGTGCCATTTCCCTGACGCAGTGGACTAG
>JAKAZQ010000057.1:0-6961 GCA_021815805.1 Pseudomonadota bacterium
GCGCGCTCACGACACCGGGTCAGGCGAGCTCGGTCACGAAATCGGCCATCGGCCGGCGCGACTTGTTCAGCTTGAGCAGCCAGTCGTTGGCCTCGTCGCGGTAGCCCAGCGGCA
The DNA here is from genome assembly GCA_021815805.1 of Pseudomonadota bacterium. Lineage (GTDB taxonomy): Bacteria > Pseudomonadota > Gammaproteobacteria > Burkholderiales > Burkholderiaceae_C > Thiomonas_A. The sequence goes on from JAKAZQ010000057.1 coordinate 115, forward strand.
GCAGCAGCACGCTGCGCAGCCCCTTGGCGCGCAGACCGAGGATTTCGTCCACGGCGGCCGGGTCGAAGCCTTCCATCGGGGTGCTGTCCACGCCCTCGTTGGCCGCCGCCAGCAGCGCGAAGCCGAGTCCGATGTAGGCCTGGCGCGCCGCGTGCTCGAAGTTCACCTCGGCGCTGCGCTGCGGGTAGGTGGCGAGCAGGCGCTGGCGATAGTCCTCCCAGCCGGGGATGGTCACGCCGCGGTCGGCGTTGGTCTGGTCGAACACCTGGTTGATGCGCTCGGGGGTGTAGTGATCCCAGGCCGCGAACACCAGCAGCTGCGAGCCGTCGGTGATCTGGCTCTGGTCGTTGGCCGCGGCGCGGATGCGCCGGCGCAGTTCGGCGTCGCCGATGAGCAGGATTTCGTAGGGTTGCAGCCCGCTGGAACTGGGGGCAAGCCGGGCGGTCTCGCAGATGCGCGCGACGACGTCGGCCGGCACCGTGCGCGCCGAATCCATTTTCTTCGTGGCGTAGCGCCACTTGCAGAGTTGCAGCAGGTCCATATTGTTGTTGTCCTCGAGAAATCCGGGCAGGCGTGCCGTCACGCGCTGCATTGCAAGATTTGAACACCTCCGGGCATTTCCTGCTGACCGCCTGGTTGCGCTTTCAGGCGCCACCCGCGACCTGCGCCAGCGCGCGCAGCGCATCGAGTTCGCGCGCCAGCGCCACCGATTCCTCGTGCGGCATGCATGGGCTCTCGCGCAGACCGGCGCGCACGCAGCGCATCGCCTCCGCGATCTGGTATTCGAATCCGTTCACGGCGTGCGCCAGGTGCAGGCTCTCGCAGCGGCCGTCGGCGTGGATGTGCTCGGCCTGTTGCGCCGACCAGAAGTCGCGGGGCACGCGCACGCAGCCGTCGCTTCCCTGCAGTTCCAGCGCGTTGGCGCCGGCGCGGTCGAAGGCGCAGGTGAACTGCGCGAGCACGCCGCCGTCGAAGCGCAGGCTGCCGACGTCGGCCACGTCCACCCCGCCGGGGGCGAGGCGGCTGTGCAGCGCACGCGAGACGACGCTGGCCGGCGCGTGCTGCGTGCACTGCACCGCCCAGCGCGACATCGCGATGTTGTACACGCCGATGTCGAGCAGCGCGCCGCCGCCGCGCGCCGGGTCGAACAGGCGGCTGCGCGCGGCATACGGCGTGACGAAGCAGAAGCTCGAGTGCACCGAGCGCAGCTCGCCGATGGCGCCGGCGCGCAACCGCTTCGCGAGTTCGCGGTACAGCGGCAGCATGCGCGTCCACAAGGCTTCCATCAGGAACACGCCGTGCTCCCGGCTGATTGCGCACAGGCGGCGCGTGTCGGCTTCGCACAGGCTCATCGGCTTTTCGCACAGCACCGGCTTGCCGGCGGCGAGTGCGCGCGCGGCGAACTCGGCGTGCGCGTCGTGCGTGGTGGCGACGTAGACGGCCTGCACGCGGGGGTCGCACAGCAGGCGCTCGAGCTGCGGGGTCACGCAGTGTGCATCCAGTCCGAGTCGCCGAGCGAACTCCTGCGCCTTGTGCGCATCGCGGCCCCAGATGGCCTGCAGCCGCGCACCGTCGACGCCGCGCAGGGCACGGGCGAAGGTCGCGGCAATGGCGCCAGGCCCGACGATGGCCCAGCCGAAGGGTATCGATGCCAAGGGCGGCGCTCAGCGGGGGGCGGCGTGCAGCCGCTGCTCGCGCGCCAGCAGCCAGGCGCGCGGGTGGCGGGTCATGCCGATGCGCTCGTAGTAGCTGTCGGCGGCGGGCGCCGCCAGCAGCAGCAGTTGGCAGCGCGGGCCGAGCTGGCGCTGCGTGGCCTCCAGCAGCGCGCGTCCGATGCCCTGGCGCTGGCATTGCGCGTCGACCGCCAGGTCGCTGACATAGCAGGCATAGTGGAAGTCCGTGATGGCCCGACTGATGCCCACCAGGCGCTCGCCCTGCCAGGCGCTGACGCACAGGTCGGCGTGGCGCAGCATGCCCTCGATGCAGGCCCGATCCTCCACCGGGCGGCGCTCGGCGAGGCTGGATGCGCGCAGCAGCTCGATGAACTGCTCGACGCTGACGGGGGCGTTGACGCGGATCTGGATATCCATCGCTTGTCGGGGTTCAGGCGAAACGCGCGGGCGCGTACGGGGCGGGGTCGACAAAGGTCGGCTGGCCGCACATCATCTCCGCCAGCAGGCGGCCGGTGACCGGGCCCAGCGTGAAGCCGTGGTGGGCATGGCCGTGCGCGAGCCACAGCCCGCGCAGCCTGGGAGCCGGGCCGATCAGCGGCATCATGTCCGGGGTGCAGGGACGCTGGCCCATCCACGGCTGCTCGTCGAGGCGTCGGCCCAGCGGCAGCAGTTCGCGCGCGAAGGGTTCGACCGCGTCGAGCTGGCGTGGCGTCGGCGCCGCATCCAGGTGCGCCAGTTCGGCGCCGGTGGTCAGGCGCAGGCCGCGGCGCATCGGCGCCAGCAGATAGCCGCGTTCGGCATCCAGCACCGGCTGGCGCAGCGCGCCGTCGGCGGGCAGCGTGTAGTGCATGTTGTACCCGCGCTTGACCGCCAGCGGCAGCTTCAGCCCGAGACGCCGGGTCAGCGGCTGCGCCCACGGCCCGAGCGCCACCACCGCCTCGGCAGCCTCGATCTCGCCGTGCTCGCAGCGCACGCTCCAGGCTTCGCGCAGGGTCGACGCGTCGCCGCGCAGCAGGCTGCCGCCGAGCCGCGCGAAGTAGTCGGCGTAGGCCTGCACCAGCGCCTGCGGGTCGCTGCAGGCCATGGGGTCGAGATAGCGCACGGCGCCGGCCAGGCCGCGCCGCAGCGCCGGCTCGCTGCGCTCGAGGGCCGCCGCGTCGAGCCCCTCGTAGGCGACGCCGAACTCGTCGGCGCTGCGGCGCATTTCGCGCAGCTCGGCTTCCAGCGCGGCGGCGCTGCGGTAGATGCGCATCCAGCCCGACGGACGCAGCAGATCCAGCGCGCCGGCCGGCGTCGCCAGCGCGCGGTGCTCCTCCACGCAATGCCGGATCAGCGGCTCGTACAGGCGCGCGATGCGCCGGTGGCGCGTCGGCGCGGAGTTGCGCCAGTAGTTCCACAGGAACGACGCCATGCGCGGCAGGTCGCGCGGGTGGTAGCGCAGCTCGGGCGCGTTGTTGCGGGCGTAGCGCAACAGCCTCGAAGGCTCGCGCGGGAACGGGTAGGGCACCACGCCCTCGCGCTGGATCAGCCCGCCGTTGCCCATCGAGGTCTCGCTGCCCGCGGGCTTGCGGTCGACCAGCGCGACCGCGCGTCCGCGCGACTGCAGGTGCACGGCGACCGAGACGCCGACCATGCCGGCGCCTAGCACGATGACGTCGAAGCTTCGGGACATGCCGGCTCGCGGGTGACGACGCCACGTTGGCGTCAGGGTCGAAGCATAAGCCCGCGGCAGGCGCGCGTCAGCCGCGTCGGTGCGCGCGCCGGTTCAGCACTCGATGATGTTCACGGCCAGCCCGCCGCGCGAGGTCTCCTTGTACTTGCTGCGCATGTCGGCTCCGGTCTGGCGCATGGTGCGGATGACCTGGTCGAGCGACACCAGGTGGTGGCCGCTGCCGCGCAGCGCCATGCGCGCCGCGTTGATGGCCTGCACCGCGCCCATCGCGTTGCGTTCGATGCACGGGATCTGCACCAGCCCGCCCACCGGGTCGCAGGTCAGGCCGAGGTGGTGTTCCATGCCGATCTCGGCGGCGTTCTCGACCTGCGCGGCGCTGCCTCCGAGCACCGCGCACAGCGCGCCGGCGGCCATGCTGCAGGCCACGCCGACCTCGCCCTGGCAGCCGACCTCGGCGCCCGAGATGGAGGCGTTTTCCTTGTACAGCAGGCCGATGGCGCCGGCCGTCAGCAGGAAGTCGACGACACCCTGCTCGTCGGCGCCGGGGCACAGCCGGGCGTAGTAGTGCAGCACCGCCGGCACGATGCCGGCGGCGCCGTTGGTCGGAGCGGTGACCACGCGCGAACCGCAGGCGTTCTGCTCGTTCACCGCCAGCGCCCACAGGTTGACCCAGTCGAGCGCGCGCAGCGGATCGCGTGCGTGCGGCGCGCCGTGCGCCTGCAGCGCCTGCCAGAGCGCCGGCGCGCGCAGCAGCACGTGAAAGCTCCCGGGCAGCTCCTGCTGCGTGGCTCGGCAGCCGCGCGCGGTGCAGTCCTGCATCGCCTGCCAGATGCGCAGCAGCCCGGTGTCGATCTGCGAATCGCTGCGCCATGCGCGTTCGTTGATGCGCATGACGTCGGCCACCGAGCAGCGCAGGCGCGCGCACAGCGCGAGCAGTTGCGCGGCGCTGTGGAAGGGCAGCGCGAGTTGCGGTCCGGCCTCCGCCGGCGCGCCGGCGGCGAGCGACTGCGCGTCGGTCACGAAGCCGCCGCCCACCGAGTAGTACTCCTGCTCGAGCAGGCTCGCGCCGCTGGCATCGAAGGCGCTGAAGCGCATGCCGTTGGGATGCAGCGGCAGCGCGCGCCCGCCCTCGAACACGAGATCGGTACGCGCCCGGAACGCCACCGCGTGGCGCCCGAGCAGCAGCAGGCGCTGCGACGCGTGCAGCGCGGCCAGGCGGGGTTCGATGGTCTCGACGTCGACGCTTTCCGGCTGTTCGCCGAGCCAGCCCAGCAACACCGCGCGGTCGCTGGCGTGCCCGCGTCCGGTGGCCGACAGCGAGCCGTAGAGCCGGCAGACGACGCGCGTCGTGCGCTCGAGCAGACCCGCCTGCTCGAGCGCGCAGGCGAAGCTGCGGGCCGCGCGCATCGGGCCCACGGTGTGCGAACTCGAAGGCCCGATGCCGATGCGGAACAGGTCGAATACCGAGACGGCCATCGCTTTTTTCCCCGGAGAAGGTGCAAGTCCGCGCGCGGCGCACGCGCACTGCCGATGCTAGGCGCAATGACCGTCGCCGTGCGCCTGCACCCACGCCAACGGTGGGGGCATGGCACGCGCCGCGCCGCCGCGTCAGGCCGCCTGCGCGCAGGCCGCGGCGAGATCGGCGGCGAAGCCGTCGACGGTCTGAGGCGTCGTGTCCCAGGCGCACATCAGGCGGCAGCCGCCGCCGGCGATGAACTCGTAGAACTCCCAGCCCAGGCCGTGCATGCGCTCGATCACCGCGCGCGGCAGTTGCGCGAACACGGCGTTCGCCTGCGGCGGGTGCAGCACCTGCACCCCCGGCAGTCCGTGGATCGCCTCGAACAGGCGCCGGGCCATCGCGTTGGCGTGGCGCGCGTTGTGCAGCCAGGTGTCGTGCTCGAGCATGCCGACCCAGGGCGCCGAAATGAAGCGCATCTTCGAAGCCAGCTGGCCGGCCTGCTTGACGCGCCAGGCGAAATCGGCCGACAGCTCGCGGTCGAAGAACACCACGGCCTCGCCCACCGGCAGGCCGTTCTTGGTGCCGCCGAAGCACAGCACGTCGACGCCGGCGCGCCAGGTCAGCTCCGACGGGTGCACGTCGAGCGACGCGACGGCGTTGGCGAAGCGCGCCCCGTCCATGTGCACCTTCAGGTGGCGGCGCTTGGCGATCGCGGCGATGGCCCGGATCTCCTCCACGCTGTAGACGGTGCCCAGCTCGGTCGACTGGGTCAGCGACACGACCTTCGGCTTCGGATAGTGGATGTCGTTGCGCCGGGTCACCATGTGCTCGATGGCGTCCGGCGTGAGCTTGCCCAGGCGCGCGGCCGCGCTGTCGGTCTCGCCGACCAGCAGCTTCGATCCGTTGGAGAAGAACTCGGGGCCGCCGCATTCGTCGGTCTCGATGTGCGCCACCGGCGAGCACAGCACGCTGTGGTAGCTCTGGCACATCGACGCCAGCGCCAGCGAGTTCGCGGCGGTGCCGTTGAACACGAAATAGACGTCGCAGTCGGTCTGGAACAGCTCGCGCAGCATGTCGCTGGCGTGCTGGGTCCAGCTGTCGTTGCCGTAGGCGGGCTGGTGACCGCTGGCGTTGGCGTCGAGCAGGGATTGCAGCGCCTGCGGGCAGATGCCGGCGAGGTTGTCGCTGGCGAACTGCTGGCGGGTGCTGGAGTCTTGGCGGGAAGGGGTGGTCATGGCATGGACGAGCTTGCGCCGCACGACTGCGGCAGCTTGATGGATCCCTACATTCTCATGCGGTTGTCGCGCATCTGCCAGGCAGGCCGCGGCGGCGCGCGCCAGCGCGTCACGACGACAGCGCGCCCAGCCGGTCCAGCGCCTCCAGCACATCGCTCGGCGCGACGCGTCGGCGCTGCGGACGCGCCACGTCCTCCAGCAGCACCAACTCGAGCATGCCCTGCGGCCCCGGACGGTCGACCGGCAGCCACTGCAGCCAGCGCCCCGCGGAGGCGCGCGGCAGCCGCGTCGGCAGCCCGCCGCGTGTCAGCAGGTCGCGCAGGCGCACCGCGCTGGCGCGGCCTTGCAGCCCGAGGTCCTGTCCCAGCTCGCTGGTCAGGCACAGTCCGAGGCTGAGCAGCTCGCCATGCAGGTAGCGACCGTAGCCGACCAGCGACTCGACGACCCCGCCCAGGCGCTGGCCGTAGCTGCACAGCGGCGGCCCCGTGCGCTGGCGCAGATCCTGGGCCTCCAGCCGCCGACGCAGCGCGGCGGCGCGCTCCACCGCATGCGCCAGCGCCGCGGGGTCGCGTTCGTGCAGTGCGTCGATCTGGCTTTCCAGCCACACGAACAGCTCCTCGTCGCCAAGCACGGCGAGTTGCACGATGCTCGCCAGTCCGGCGGACACCTCGCGCGGCGACACGCGCGCCCGCGGCAGCAGGCGCGCGCGCGCGGGGGGCGGAATCGCCGGTTCGGGCTGCGCTTCGGGTTCGGGCTGCGCTTCGGGATCGGGCTGCGCTTGGGCTTCGGCTTGCGCTTCGGGCTCGGG
>JAKAZQ010000057.1:7061-11154 GCA_021815805.1 Pseudomonadota bacterium
TCGGGCTCGGGTTGCGGCGCGACCGCGGGTCCGAGCGCCGGCTCCGCCGTGCGCGTCGGCTCCGGCGCGTCCGGCATCGCGGCCGGCGCGGCGGGCGCGGTGTCGGCCGGCTCGATCAACTCGAGTTCCAGCAACTGGGCGATGCTGGAGGCGTCGACGCGGCTGCCGCCGAGCAGTTGCAGCAACTCGGCGTCGCTGCGCTGGCCGTCGATCAGCAGCAGCAGGTTGCGTACCGCGCGGCCGAGGGCCGGCTGACGCGTGCGCAGGGCGTCGCGTCCGAGGGCCGTCTTGCGGTGCATCGAGGCCATGCCGCGGGCTGCCTGCTCAGAAGCTTTCCAGCCACGGACGCAATTCGATCTCCCAGGTCCAGGCGCTGCGCTCCTGGCGTGCCAGGTGCAGGTACTCGCGCGCGATCGCCAGCGGATCGAGCTGGGCGTCGGGTCGGCTCGCCGGCGGCCGCGCCGGGTGCGCGATGCCGCCGTCGATGACCACGTGCGCCACGTGCACGCCTTGCGGCGCGAGCTCGCGCGCCAGCGACTGGGCGAGCCCGCGCAGCGCGAACTTGCCCATCGCGAACACCGAGGACTGGGCGTAGCCCTTGACGCTGGCCGAGGCCCCGGTGAACAGCAGCGTGCCGCGGCCGCAAGCCAGCATGCGTCGCGCCGCCTGCTGCGCCACCAGCAGGCCGCCCAGCGCGTTCACCTGCAGCGCCTGCGCCGCCTGCCCGACGTCGATGTCGGAGATCGCCGCGCGCAGCCGCGCGCCGGCGTTGTAGACCACGATCTCGGGCCCACGGCGGTCGACGGCGTCGAGCTCGGCGAACAGCGCCTCGACTTCGGCCGGCTGCGCGGCATCGCAGCGCAGCGCCAGGCCGTCGATGCGTTGCGCCAGTTCCTGCAGGCGCTGCGGGCGCCGCGATGCGAGCGCCACGCGCATGCCGGCCTGCTCTCCGAACACGCTGGCCAGCGCGGCGCTGAGTCCATCTCCGGCGCCGACGATCAGCGCCAGGGGTCGTGCGTTCATGGTTCGTCTTCCCGGGGTCGTGGATGCTCAACTGTAGCGGGCGCGGCACGCCCGCGGCCACGCCTGGCGCGCGAACTTCCGGACGGCCCGCCGACACCCTGGTCCGTGCAGCGCGTACGCGTGCTTGATGCCCGTCAAGCGCGTTTGCGCGCAGCCGGAGCATGATCGCCGCATGGCGCGCCGGCCGGCCCGGCACGCCAGGCGCGCGTGCCGCCGCGCGTGGCCGCCTCGCCGCGTGCCGCGCCCACCCGTTCCAGGAGCCAGCCATGAGCAGCCACGCAGACTCGCAAAGCCCCGCCACCGCGGCCCAGGTGCGTGCCATCCTCGGCGAGGTGCAGGATCAGGTGGTGGCCGAGATCGTGCGCATCGGCGCCAGCCACGCCGAGGTGCTGCGCGCCAGTCGCTGGCGGGACATGCCGGCGCCGCGTCGCGTGCCCGGTGAATTCGAGCTGCACGGCAGGGCGGCGCAGGTGCTGGAGCTGCTCGAGCAACTGGCGCCGCCGCCCGAGTCCGAGCGCGGTTGAAGCGTCGCGGCGCGTCGCGCGTCGCGCGCCGGGCCGACGGCTCGATCCACACGACAACCAGGAGAACCGCCATGTGCGCCGTTGCTGCATTGCCGGCCGACCGACTGCTCGCACGCTGCGACGAGGCGCAGCTCGGCTTCGCCAGCACCGCGGAGCTGCCCGGCGCCACCGAGGTGGTGGGCCAGCAGCGGGCGGTGGAAGCCATCGGGCTGGCGCTGAGCATGGACCGCCCGGGATACAACCTGTTCGTGCTCGGGCATGCCGGCAGCGGGCGCCATTGCATGCTGCGCCGCATGCTCGCCGAACACGCGGCGCACCGCGCGCCGCCCGCCGACTGGTGCTACGTCAACAATTTCGCCGAACCCGGCAAGCCGCGCCTGCTGCAGCTGCCGGCGGGGCGTGGAGCCCGCCTGGCGCAGGACATGGAGCGTTTTGTCAGCGAACTGGTGCGGGCGATCCCGGTGGCCTTCGAGAGCGAGCAGTACCAGGCGCGGCTGGAGGCCATCCAGGGCGCCTACAAGCAGCGCGAGGAAGGCGCGCTGCAGCAACTGGGCGAGGAAGCCGCGGCGCATGGCATCGCGTTGATGCGCACGCCGCAGGGCTTCGTGTTCGCCCCGCTGCACGAGCACAAGGCCATGAGTCCGGCCGAGTTCGACAAGCTGGCGGAGGACGACAAGCAACGCATCGGCGGGCTCATCGAGGGTTACGGCGAGCGCCTCACGCAACTGATGCAGCAGTTGCCGCGCTGGCGCCGCGAGACCCAGGCGCAGATCCGCGAGGCCAATCGCGAAACCCTGGCGCTCGCCGCCGGGCATCTGATCGACGAGCTGCGCCAGGGCTACGCCGACCTGCCCCAGGTGCAGGGCTTTCTCGACGAGGTCATGCACGACGTGCTCGAGGTCGGCGAGCAGTTGCGCGAGGAGTCGCGCGCCGACGGCGGCATCGCCGCGTTGGTCATGAGCGCGCACGTCACGCCCGGACGCTGGAAGGTCAACCCGCTGATCACGCAAGCGGCGCAGGGCGCGGCGCCGGTGGTGTTCGAGGACAACCCGACGCACCCGAACCTCGTCGGGCGCATCGACCAGGTGGCGCAGCTCGGCACGCTGGTGACCAATTTCACGCTCATCCGTGCCGGCGCGCTGCACCGCGCCAACGGCGGCTATCTCGTGCTCGACGCGCTCAAGCTGCTGACCCAGCCGTATGCCTGGGACAGCATCAAGCGCACGTTGCGCGCCGGCCAGCTGCGCATCGAGTCGCTGGGCCAGGCCTGGGGCCTCGTCGGCTCGATCGCGCTGGAGCCGCAGCCGATGCCGCTGGCGCTCAAGCTGGTGCTGGTGGGCGAGCCGCGCCTGTATTACCTGCTGAAGGATGCCGATCCGGAGTTCGCCGACCTGTTCCGCGTCGCCGCCGATTTCGGCAGCGACATGCCGCGCGATGCCGCGGGCGTCGGGATCTACGCCGACTTCATCGCCACGCTGGCGCGCCAGGGCGGCCTGCGAGCGTTCCAGCGCGGCGCCGTGGCGCGCCTGGTCGAGCACGCCTCGCGCCTGGCCGGCGACGGCCAGCGCCTGAGCTGCAGCCGGCGCCTGCTCGGCGAGGTGTTGCACGAGGCCGAGCACCTGGCCGGCGGCGCCGGGCGCGAGCAGGTCGCACGCGCCGACGTCGATGCCGCCTTGCGCGCGCGCGAGCGCCGCGTCGACCGGCTGCGCGAGCGCATGCAGGACCAGATCCTGCGCGACAACCTGCTGATCTCCGTGCAGGGCGAACGCGTCGGCCAGGTGAACGGCCTGGCGGTGATCGCGATGGACGACTTCGCCTTCGCGCACCCGGTGCGCATCAGCGCGACGGTGCGCGTGGGCGAGGCCGGCGTGGTGGACATCGAGCGCGAAAGCGAACTCGGCGGATCCATCCACTCGAAGGGCGTCATGATCCTTTCCGCCTTTCTCGGCGCGCGCTACGCCCGCGCCATCCCGCTGTCGTTGTCGGCCAGCCTGGTGTTCGAGCAGTCCTACGGACCGGTGGAAGGCGACAGCGCCTCGCTCGCCGAGTTGTGCGCGCTGCTGTCGGATCTCGCCGACGTGCCGGTGCGCCAGAGCCTCGCCATCACCGGGTCGGTGAACCAGTTCGGCGAGGCGCAGGCGATCGGCGGCGTGAACGAGAAGATCGAGGGCTTCTTCGACATCTGTGCGGCGCGCGGGCTCAGCGGCGAGCAGGGGGTGCTGATCCCGCAGGCCAACGTCAAGCACCTGATGCTGCGCGAGGATGTGGTGCAGGCCTGCGCCGAGGGCCGCTTCCACGTCTGGCCGGTGCGTGATGTCGACGAGGCCATCGAGTGCCTCACCGGCGTGCCGGCCGGGCAGCCCGACGAGCAGGGACTGGTGCCGGCCGATACGGTGAACTTTTTCGTCGGCGCGCAACTCGCGGAGCTGGCGGCGATCCGCCAGGCCTACGCCGCGCCGGCGCGGCATGCGCGTGCGCCGCGCGCCGATGCGGCGCCGCCCGCGGACAAGCCGGCGCCGGCGCCGCCGCCCGCGCCGGTGCAGCGG
>JAKAZQ010000027.1 GCA_021815805.1 Pseudomonadota bacterium
TCTGCCGGCCGCCGTGGCTGCCGCGCCGGCCGCGGCGACGCCCGCCACGGCCCCGCCGCCCCGCCCCGACGCCGGCATCGCCAAGCTCATCGACCGCACCGCGCACGCCATGCAGGCGCGGCGCACGCTGGGGCTTTCGCCGGCCTCGCTCGGGCTGGCCGCCGCCGACTGGTCGACCCACCTGCTGGCCTCGCCGGGCAAGCGCCTCGAACTGCTCGACGAGGCGGCGCGCATGGCGGCGCTGTACGGGCATTACCTGGGCCAGGTGCTGACGCATCGGCGCGGCCAGCCGGATCCCGACTGCTGCGTGCGAGCGGAGGATCGCGACCAGCGTTTCCGCGACCCGGCCTGGCAACGCTTTCCGTTCAATCTGCTGCAACAGGCCTTCCTGCTGCAGCAGCAGTGGTGGCAGCAGGCGACCACCGGGGTGCGCGGGGTGTCGCGGCATCATGAACAGGTGGTGTCGTTCACGGCCCGGCAGTTGCTCGACATCATGGCGCCGAACAACCTGCTGCCGAGCAACCCCGAGGTGCTCGACGCCACGTTGCAAAGCTCGGGCGCCAACCTGCTTCGCGGGTTCAACACCTGGTGGGACGATCTGCAGCGCCTGGCCAGCGGCGCGCCGCCGGCCGGCAGCGAGTCCTTCGTGCCGGGGCGCGATGTCGCGCTGACCCCGGGCAAGGTGGTGATGCGCAACCGCCTGATCGAGCTCATCCAGTACACCCCCACGACCCCGCAGGTGCGTCCGGAACCGGTGCTGATCATTCCGGCCTGGATCATGAAGTACTACATCCTCGACCTGTCGCCGCACAACTCGCTGGTTCGCCATCTCGTCGACCAGGGCTACACGGTGTTCATGATCTCGTGGAAGAACCCGACCGGCGACGAGCGCGATCTCGGCATGCAGGACTACCTCGATCTCGGCCCGCTGGCGGCACTCGACATGGTCGGGCGCATCTGCCCGCAGGTCGGGGTGCATGGCGCCGGCTACTGCCTGGGCGGCACCCTGCTGTCGATCGCCGCGGCGGCGCTGGCGGCGCGCGGCGATCGCCGGCTCGCCACGCTCACGCTGCTGGCGTCGCAGGTCGACTTCACCGAGCCGGGCGAGCTGTCGCTGTTCATCGACGACAGCCAGGTGAGCTTTCTCGAGGACATGATGTGGGCGCAGGGCTACCTCGACACGACGCAGATGGCGGGGGCCTTCCAGATGCTGCGCTCGTACGACCTGATCTGGTCGCGCATCACGCGCGACTACCTGCTCGGCCAGCGCCGTGCGCCGAACGATCTGATGGCCTGGAACGCCGACGCCACGCGCATGCCCTACCGCATGCACAGCGAGTACCTGCGCGGCATGTACCTGAACAACGACCTCGCCGAGGGCCGCTGGCGCGTCGACGGGCGCGCCGTCAGCGTGGAGGACGCGCCGCAGCCCCTGTTCGTGGTCGGCACCGAGAACGACCACGTGGCGCCATGGCCCTCGGTGTACAAGATCCACCTGCTGACCCACGCGGAAATCACCTTCGTGCTCACCAGCGGCGGCCACAACGCCGGCATCGTCAGCGAACCCGGACACGACGGGCGGCATTACCGCTGGGCCAGCCGCCAGCCCGGGCAGCCGGGTCAGCCGTACCTGGATCCGCAGCACTGGCTGGCGCGCGCACGGCCCGAGCGGGGTTCGTGGTGGCCGCTCTGGGTGGACTGGCTGGGGCGGCACAGCGGCGCGCCGAGCGCTGCGCCGCCGACCGGCGCGGCCGACATGCCGCTGCTCGGCGATGCTCCGGGAAGCTACGTCCTGCAACGCTGAAACCGCACCGACCGATGACGGACTGGATCGAGAACCGCCCGCTGGCCGAGCTTCGCATCGGCGATACCGCAACCCTGACCCGCAGCTTCACGCGCGAGGACCTGCAGACCTTCGCGCTGGTGTCGGGGGATGTCAATCCGGCCCACGTCGACGCCGAGTACGCGGCCAGCGACGAGTTCCACGCCGTGGTGGCGCACGGCATGTGGAGCGCCGCGTTGATCTCCAGTGTGCTGGGCACCCAGCTGCCGGGCCCCGGAACGGTGTATGCGGGACAGGACCTGCGCTTCCTGCGCCCGGTGTTCGTCGGCGACACCGTGCGCGTGACCGTCACCGTGACCGCCATCGAGCCGGCGGCGCAGAAGCCGCCGCAGGCGCGCCTGAGCTGCAGCGTGGTCAACCAGCGCGACGAGCCGGTGGTCGAGGGCGAGGCGGTGGTGTTCGTGCCGCAGGCCAAGGTGCGCCGCCCGCGCACCCACCTGCCGCGCCTGGAATTGCGCGATCCCGGCGCCAAGCTTCGCGCACTCGTCGCACAGGCCCAGCGCGCACGCGCCGGGCAGGCTCCGCTGCGCATGGCGGTGGTGCACGCGGTCGACGCGGTGTCGCTGGGCGGAGCCGTCGACGCGGCGCGCGCCGGGCTCATCGAGCCGGTGTTCGTCGGCCCCGAGGCACGCCTGCGCGCCGCCGCGCAGGCCGCCGGCATCGACCTGGCGCCCTACGCCATCGAACCGACCGAGCACAGCCATGCGGCGGCCGCGCGCGCCGCGGCGATGGCGCGCGAGGCGCGCGTCGAGGCCGTGATGAAGGGCTCGCTGCACAGCGACGAGCTGCTGCACGCGCTGCTCGACGCCAGCGCCGGGCTGCGCACGGCGCGCCGCGTCAGCCATGTGTTCGTGATCGACGCCGTGGGCCTGCCGCAGCTGCAACTGCTCACCGACGCGGCGGTCAACGTCGCGCCCGACCTCGCGGCCAAGCGCGATATCGTGCAGAACGCCATCGACCTCGCGCACGCGCTGGGGATGGCGAATCCACGGGTGGCGATCCTGTCGGCCGTGGAGACGGTGACCCCGAAGATTCCCTCGACCCTCGACGCTGCGGCACTGTGCAAGATGGCCGATCGCGGCCAGATCCGCGGCGGCGTGCTCGACGGACCGCTGGCCTTCGACAACGCGGTGTCGCTGCGCGCGGCGCGCACCAAGGGCATCGTCTCGCCGGTGGCCGGCCGCGCCGACGTGCTCGTCGCGCCCGACCTGGAGGCGGGCAACATGCTGGCCAAGCAGCTCGAATACCTGGCCGAGGCCAAGGTCGCCGGCATCGTGCTGGGAGCGCGCGTGCCCGTGGTGCTGACCAGCCGCGCCGATCTGCCCGATGCGCGCCTGGCCTCGTGCGCGCTGGCCGTGCTGCTGGCGGCGCATGCCGCCGCCGGCGCCACGCCGGACGACGCCGGAGCGCCGGCATGAGCGCGGCGCCGGGCGTGGAACACACGCACACGCGCGCGCCGGACGCGCAAGCCGCGCCGGCGCCGGGCGGCGCCGCGGCCACGCTGCTGAGCATCAACGCCGGCTCGTCGAGCCTGAAGTTCGCGCTGTTCGCGCACCCCCGCGGCAGGCACGCCGGCCCGCTGCCGGCGGCGCGGCTGCGCGGCGAGATCGACCTGCGCGACGGGCGCGCGCTGCTGCGCTGGCAGCAGCCGGGCGCCCCGGAGCGCAGCGTCGAGCCCGACGCCGAACGCGGGGACATCGGCGCCGAGACGGCCTGGCTGGTGCACTGGCTGGACCAGGCCATGGGGCTGCCGCGCCCGGACATCGTGGCGCATCGCATCGTGCATGGCGGCCTGCGCTTCACGCGCGCCACGCGCATCGACGCCGCGGTGGAGGCCGAGCTGGGCCGCCTGCGCAGCCTCGCGCCGTTGCACCAGGGCCCCGGGCTGGACGGCGTGCGCGCGGCGCGCCAGGCGCTGCCGGCAGCGGTGCAGGTCGCCTGCTTCGACACCGCGTTCCACGCCGGCCATGCCGACGCCGAGCGGCGCTACGCCATTCCGCGCCGCTGGCACGATCTCGGCTACCAGCGCTACGGCTTCCACGGGCTGTCGTTCGACGCCATCAGCCGGCGCCTGCCGGGCCTGCTCGGCGCGCGCGCCGACGGCGCGGTGGTGGTTGCGCACCTGGGCAGCGGCGCCAGCCTGTGCGGCCTGCGCGGATTGCGCAGCCGCAGCACCACGATGGGCTACACCGCGCTCGACGGCCTGGTCATGGCGACGCGCTGCGGCAGCCTCGACCCCGGGCTGGTGCTGCACTGGATGCAGCAGGACGACCTGCAGCCGCAGCGCATCTCCGACCTGCTGTACCGCGAAAGCGGACTGCTCGGAGTCTCGCAGATCAGCGCCGACCTGCGCGCGCTGATGGCCAGCGACGACGCGCGCGCCGGCGACGCCGTGGAACTGTTCATCGCCTCCGCGGTGCGCCACGTCGGCGCGGTGGCGGCGAGCATCGGCGGGCTCGACGCGCTGGTCTTCACCGGCGGCATCGGCACCCACCAGCCGCTGGTGCGCCAGGCCATGGTGGAACGCCTGGCATGGCTCGGCCTGCAACTCGACGCGCCGGCCAACGCGGCCGGCGGGCCGCTGATCTCCAGCGCGTCGAGCCGCGTGCCGGTGCTCGTGCTGGAGACCGACGAGGAGGCCGTGATGGCGCTGCAGGCGGCCGAACTGTGCGGCCTGCCGACGCCGCGGTGAGCCACTGATGCCCGTCGCGCTGCCCGCCCTGCTGCTGCAGTTCGCCGTCACCAGCGTGCTGGCGTTCGTGCTCGGACTGGAACTCCACGGCTACCGCCGCGCGCAGGACGAGGGGGTCGGCTTCGGCACCACCCGAACCCTCACGCTGGCCGGCGCCGCCGGCTTCGTGCTGTGGCTGCTCGACGGCCAGCGCCCGCGCGGGCTTTACCTCGGCGGGCTCGTGGCGCTGGCGGCGTGGCTGGCGGTCGACCTGGCGCGCGCCGAGCGCACGCAGGGCGCCGGCGGCGAACTGCTGCCGACCATGATCGCGCTGCTCGCCTACGCGCTCGGCCCGCTGGTGCTCACGCAGCCGGCGTGGATGCCCGCGGCCGTGCTGATCGTGGCCATCCTGATGCTGGCGGAAAAGCCGGTGATCCGCAAGCTCTCCGACGCCATGCCGGTGTCGGAGGGAGTCACGCTGGTGAAGTTCCTGATCATCGCCGGACTCGTGCTGCCGCTGCTGCCGGACACGCCGATTCCCGGACTGCCGAGCATCAGCTACGCCAAGGTGTGGCTGGCCGTGGTGCTGATCTCGGCCATTTCCTATGCCGGCTACCTCGCCCACACCTATCTGTTCCCGAAGGCCTCGACCCTGCTCACCGGGCTGCTCGGCGGGATCTACTCGAGCACCGCGGCCACCGTCGTGCTGGCGCGCCAGGCACGCCAGGACGCGCTGCTCGCGCGCCAGGCGCCGGCCGCCACCGTGCTGGCCACCGCCATGATGTACCTGCGCCTGTGGGCGGTGATCGCCGTGCTCGGGCATCGCGACGCCGCGCTGCGCCTGGCCCTGCCCTTCGGCTCGCTATGCGCGCTCAGCCTGGGGGTCACCTGGCTGCTGTGGCGGCGTGCCGGCGACGACGTCGCCGCGCCGACACGCCTGGGCTCGCGCAACCCGCTGGACCTGCCGGTGGCCTTCGTGTTCGCCGGCCTGTTCGTCGCCTTCGCCGCGCTGACCTCGCTGGTCACCGGACATTTCGGGGTCGGCGGACTCAACGTGCTGAGCTTCGTGGTCGGGCTCAGCGACATCGATCCCTTCGTGCTGTCGCTGCTCGCCGGTCACTTCCAGGTCGGCGAGGCCGCGGTGATCCACGCCGTGCTGATCGCCTCGGGCAGCAACAACCTGCTCAAGGCGGTGTATGCGATGGCGCTTTCGCGGCGGCGCGCCATGCTGCCGGCGGCGGGCTGGCTGGTGCTCAGCCTGCTGCTGTCGCTGGCGTGGGCCGCCTACGCGCCGTGAGCCGGCGGCCAGCGGCCCGCGCGTGACGCGTCAGTCGGCCATGCGGCGTCCGAAGCGCCAGCCCGCGGCGAGCATGCTGAGCACGGCGATGCCGGCCAGCGGCAGGTATTGCGGCAGCAGCTGGTGCATGCCGGCGCCCTCCAGGAACACGCTGCGGTTGATGACCAGGAAGTAGCGCATCGGGTTGGCCAGCGTCAGCCACTGCACGATGCGCGGCATGTTGGCGATCGGCGTGGCGAATCCCGACAGGATGACCGCCGGCACCATGAACAGGAACACGCCCAGCAGGCCCTGTTGCTGGGTCTGCGCGATGGACGAGATCATGAGCCCGACGCCGACCGCGGCAAGCAGGAACAGCAGCATGCCGACGCCGAGCGCGGCGACGCTGCCGGTGAACGGCACGCCGAACCACCGCACCGCGACGAACGCGGTGAATACGCCCTCGAGGCCGCCGATGAGCACGCCGGGCAGCGCCTTGCCGAGCAGGATCTCGAACGGACGCAGCGGCGTGACCAGCAGCTGATCGAAGGTGCCGAGTTCGCGCTCGCGCGCCACCGACAGCCCGGTGACCAGCAGCGTGATGACCAGCATCAGCAGCGCCACGATCCCCGGCACGATGAACCAGCGCGACAGCAGGTCGGGGTTGAACCAGGCGCGCAGGCGCAGCCGCGCCGGGCTCGCCGGCCAGCCGTGGGCCTGCGCCCATGCGTCGTCGAAACCCTGCAGCACGCCGTTCACGTCGCCCTGCACGATGGCCGCGGTGTTCGAGTCGCGGCCGTCGATGATCACCTGCAGCTGCGCCTCCTGGCCGCGCAGCAGGCGACGCGAGAAGTCGGGGCCGATGTGCAGCACCAGCAGCGCGCGGCGCTGGTCGATCCAGCTGCGCAGCTCGCGCTGCGCATGCAGCGTGCCGACGCGCCGGAATTCGCCGGAGCCGTCGAAACGGGCCAGCAGCTGGCGCGCGGCATGTCCGCCGTCCTCGTCGTACACGGCATAGGGAATGTGGTTCAGGTCGAAGGTCGCGGCGTAGCCGAACACCATCAACTGCAGCAGCGGCGGCCCGATCAGCACGGCGCGGCTCGCCGCGTCGCGCAGCAGCGCGAGCAGCTCCTTGACGATCAGGGCACGGATGCGTTGCCACATGGGAGCGGGCGGCGCGGCGCTTCAGTCCAGACGCTTGCGCGCGCGCAGGCGCGCCGCGCCGAAGAACAGCAAGGCCATCAGCGCCAGCGCCGCGCTGTTGGCCAGCAGCACGGCGGGAATGTTCCCGGCGAGGAACAGGGTGTGCAGGATGGCGACGAAATAGCGCGCCGCCACGAGGTGGGTCAGGAACTGCACCGGCGCAGGCATCGAACCGATGTCGAAGATGAAGCCGGAAAGCAGGAACGCCGGCAGGAAGGTGGCGATCACGGCGACCTGCGCGACCACGAACTGGCTTTTCGCGAGGGTCGAGATCAGCAGGCCCATGCCGAGCGCCGCCAGCAGGAACAGCGCGGCGCATGCGACGAGCAGCAGCAGGCTGCCGCGCAGCGGCACCAGGAACATCCAGCGCGCCATGGCCACCGACAGCAGCATGCCGCCCATGCCCAGCCCGAAATACGGCAGCAGCTTGCCCAGCAGGATCTCGTCCATGCTGACCGGCGTGGCCATGAGCGCCTCCATGGTGCCGCGTTCCCATTCGCGCGCCACCACCAGCGCGGTGAGCAGGGCCCCGATCAGGGTCATGATCACCGCCACCAGCCCCGGCACGAGAAAATCCCGGCTGCGCAACGCCGGGTTGAACCACACCCGCACCTGCGTCTGCACCGGCTGGCGCAGCAGCCGGCCGCCGGCCTGCGCCGACTGCATCAGCCAGTTGCTCCACACGCCTTGCAGGTAGCCCTGCACGATGCGCGCGGTGTTGGCGTCGACGCCGTCGACCCAGACCCCGACGCTGGCGCCCCGTCCGTCGAGCACGCCGCGGCTGAAATCCGCGCGCAGGTGCACGATGGCGCGCACCCTGCCGCCCAGCAGCGCCTGGCGCGCGCAGCGCATGTCGGCGCAGGCCTGCACGGCGAACTGCGCGGAATCGCGCAGGCCGGCGACCAGGGACTCGGTCTGCGGCGAGGGCTGGTCGACGACCACCGCCAGTGGAACGTGGCGCGCATCCAGCGACACGCCGTAACCGAAGAGCAGCAGCAGCAGCACCGGAAGCACGAAGGCGATGGCGATGGCCGACGGGTCCCGCACGATCTGCAGGGCCTCCTTGCGCATCAAGGCGCGCAGGCGCATGGCGTTCATTCCCGTCACCCCCGCGTGCGCCGCGCGCCCCGTCATGGCGCGCGCCGCAGCGCCGCCTCGTGCGCCTGGACCAGGCCGACGAAGGCCTGCGCCATGTCGGGCTCCGGCTGCTGCGCGGTGCGTGCGAGCTGGCGGATCTCGCGCGGCGTGCCGCTGGCCAGGATCTCGCCCTGCGACATGAGCACCAGGCGATCGCAATACTCCGCCTCGTCCATGAAGTGCGTCGTCACCAGCACGCTCACGCCCTGCGCCGCCAGCGCGTTGATGCGCTGCCAGAATTCGCGGCGCGCGAGGGGATCCACCCCCGACGTGGGCTCGTCCAGGAACAGCACCTGCGGGTGGTGCATCAGCGCGCACGCCAGCGCCAGGCGCTGGCGGTAACCCTGCGCCAGCTCGGAGGCGTTGCTGCGCGTCACCGCGCCGAGTTCGAACTCGTCGCAGGCCCATTGCAGCCGCTGCCGCCGCTCGGCGCCGCGCAGCGCGTAGGCGGACGCGAAGAACTGCAGGTTCTGCGCCACGCTGAGGTTGCCGTACAACGCGAATCGCTGTGCCACGTAGCCGATGCGCCGGCGCGCCTGCATCGAGGCGTGGCGCATGTCCTCGCCGGCCACGCGCAGGCTTCCGGCGCTGGGCGCGAGCAGGCCGCAGAGCATGCGAAAGGTCGTGCTCTTGCCGGCGCCGTTGGCGCCGAGCAGCCCGAACACCTCGCCGCGACGCACCTCGAAGCCGATATCGCGCACGGCCACGAACGCCCCGAAGCTGCGACGCAGCCCATGCACCTCGATGACCGGTGCCGGTGCCGGTGCCGGTGCCGGTGCCGGCGTCGTCGCGTCGACGCCGAAGGCGCGCGGCGGCGCCGCGGCCGGTGCCGCCACGGTGGCCGGCGCGGCCTGGCGGCGCCGCAGCGCGACGACAAAGGCGTCCTCGAACAGCGGCTCGCGCGGCTCCCAGGTCTCGCCCGGCTGCGCCGGCGGCGGCAGCGCGTCCAGCACCACGCGCACGCCCTCGCCCTGCAGCAGCGCGTCGGCCACGCCGGGGCGGCGCTGCAGGGCCAGCTGCAACTGCCGGCGCCCGAGCGCGCTGCTGCGCACCATGTGGCAGCGTCCGCGCAGCGGGGCCTGGAAATCCGCCGCGGCGCCCTGCGCCAGCACGCGCCCCTGCTGCAGCAGCACGATGTGCTGGCACCACTGCGCCTCGTCCAGATACGCGGTGCTCACCAGCACGCTGGTGCCGTGCCGGCGCATGCCGACGATGATGTCCCACAACTCGCGCCGGGAGATGGGGTCGACGCCGACGGTCGGCTCGTCGAGCAGCAGCAGGCGCGGCTGGCGCAGCAGGGCGCAAGCCAGCCCGAGCTTCTGGCGCATGCCACCGGACAGCGCGCCGGCGCGCCGCCCGCCGAACGGCGCCAGCGCGGTGAGGCGCAGCAGGTCGGCGAAGCGCGCCGCCCGCGCGGCGTGCGCAAGCCCCTGCAGATCGGCGTACAGCTCGAGGTTTTCCTGCACGCTGAGCTCGTCGTAGAGGCCGAAACGCTGCGGCATGTAGCCGATGGACTCCGGGATGGCGTGCGCCTGGTCCACGCTGTGCAGGCCGAACACGCGCACCTCGCCGGCGTCCGGGCGCAGCAGCGCCGCGGCCAGGCGCAGCAGCGTGGTCTTGCCCGCGCCGTCGGGGCCGAACAGCCCGCTGACCACGCCGCGCGGAATGCTCAGGTCGAGTTCGCGCAGCGCCTGCACCGCGCCCGCGCCACGCCCGAAACTCTTGCTCGCGCCGCGCACCAGCAGCGCCGGGGCCGTGTCAGCGACAGGCATCGGAGGCGGCCCCCGCGGCGTTGTCGCGCAGCGCGATGCGCACCGTCACCGGCATGCCCAGGCGCAGGCCCGCCGCCGGGCCGCACACGTACACGCGCATGCGATAGACGAGCTCGGTGCGCAACTGCGAGGTCTCGACCTGCCTGGGCGTGAACTCCGCGGTCGGCGAGATGAAACCGATCCAGGCGGCGAACGGCCGTCCGGGGAAGCTGTCGCTGAACACCTCGGCGTGCATGCCCGGAGCCACCTTGCCGAGATCCGGCTCGCCGACGTAGGCACGCACCCACAGCGGGTCGCGCAGCGCCAGCGTGAGCACCGGGACCTGCGGCGAAGCCATGTCGCCGACCTCGAGAATGCGGTTTTCCACCACGCCGTCGGACGGCGCACGCAAGGTGGCGTCGGCGAGCTGGCGCTGCGCCAGCGCGAGCGCTGCGCGATCCGCCTCGACCAGCGCGGCGGCGGCGGCGACATCCTGGCGCCGCGGCCCCTGCAGCGCCAGGCTCAGCGCCTGCGCGGCCCGCTCCTGCGCGGCCTGCGCGCCGCGCAGCGCGGCCGTGGCATTGTCCAGATCCTGGCGCGGCAGGAAACCGGAGTCGACCAGCCGGCGCTGCCTGCGCCAGCTGACGCGCGCATTGACCAGCGTGGCGCGCGCCGCCTGCAGCTCGGCGCGCGCCTGCGCGATCTCCTGCGGACGGCTGCCGGCGCGCAGGCGCGCCAGCACATTGCGCTGCGCGGCCAGCGTGGCGACCGCGCGCTGCGCCTGGTCGCGCAGGCGCTGGTCGTCGAGTCGCGCCACGACCTGCCCCTTGCGCACGCGCTCGCCCTCGCGCACCGCCAGGTCGCGGATGCGCCCGACGGCGTCGAAGGCCAGTTGCACCTGGCGCAGGTCGACATTGCCGTACAGCGTGAGCCGCGGCGCCTGCGCCTGGCGCGGTCGTGCCAGCCACCAGACCAGCGCCAGCGCCGCCAGCAACAGCAGCGCCGCCGGCAGGATGATCATGCGCTTGCGCAGGGGCATGGTTCGAGAGCTTCCGCGGGGAGGACGCGATGGCGGACCGCCAAGCGTTTTCTCCTGCGGGAATTGTCGCAGCCGGGCCCGGATGTTTTCTGCCAAAGATCAAGCTTTCCTCATCCCGCGACGCATAGCATGCTGCGCAGGTGGCCGATCGACCGCCTGCCCTCGCCCATGCCGATGCCCGCCGCCGCCTCCACTCCCCGCCCGGCCCGCAGCCGCCGCGCCGTCTGCGCGCTGGCTGCGCTGCTGGCCGTGGCTTGCAGCGCGCCGGCGCGCGCGCAGACGCTGCTGCAGGCGTTTGCGCGTGCCCAGCAGCACCAGCCGCAGCTGCGCGGCGCACGCGCCGCCTACGCCGCCGCGCTGCAGCGCGTGCCGGCGGCGCGTGCGCGGCTGCTGCCGCAGATCAGCGCCAGCGCCGGCCTCGCCGACGGCCTGCACGACGAGACCGGCACGCCGCTGCTGCGCATGTTCGGGCTGGTCACCCACTGGAACTTCCTGCAACGCGATGTCGGCGTCGACGCCACGCAGGCGCTGTATGCACCGGGCGACGACATCGCGGTGCGCCAGGCGCGGCTGGCTGCCGAGATCGCCTATGCGCGCCTGGCCCGCGCCGATCAGGAATTGATCCTCGCGGTGGCCCAGGACTACTTCGACCTGCTGGCCGCGCGCGACAGCGTGCAGTCGCTGCGCGGCGAGCAACGGGCGACGCTGCGCCAGCTGCAGGCGGCGCATGCGCAGTTCGACGCCGGCCGCGGCACCATCGTCAACGTCCGCGACGCGCAGGCGCGTGCCGACCTGCTGGCGGCGCGCCTGATCGCGGCGCGCAACCAGCGCGCGCTGGCGCGCGACACGCTGCAGACCCTGATCGGCGGCCGCCTGGGCAGGCCGGCGCCGCTGCTGGAGGCTGCGCGCCTGCCGGCGCCCGCCGGCGATGCTGCGCAATGGGCGGCGCGCGCCGAGCGCGACAACCTGCAGGTCGCGCAGGCACGCCTGGCCTTGCGCATCGCGCGCTGGCAGGTGCGGCGCACGGCCAGCGAGGGCCTGCCGCGCGTGCAGGCCTACGCCCGTGTGGACCGCCTGAGCACGAGCGGCGGCGGCCAGGTGTTTCCGTTCGGCGATCGCATCGACAGCGCCAGCATCGGCGTGCGCATGCAGTGGCCGCTGTTCACGGGCTATGCGCTGAGCAGCCAGCAGCGCGAGGACGCCGCCCTGCTGGACAAGGCGCGGCAGGATCTCGAGGCTGCGCGCGAGACCGCATCGCTGCAGGCGCGCAGCGCGTTCGCCGCATGGGCCGCGGCGCGCGCGCGTGCCCACGCGCTGCGCGTCGCGCTGCGCTCGAGCGGCAGTGCGCTGCAGGCGGAGCGCACCGGCTTCGACGTCGGACTGCGTGTCAGCCAGGACGTGCTCGACGCGCTGGCGCGGGTGTCCGACACCCGGCGCGAAGCCGAGCAGGCGCGTTACGACCAGGTGATGCAGTCGCTGCGCCTGAAATTCGCCGCCGGGCGTCTCGACGAGCGCGACCTGGCCGAGGTCGACGCGCTGCTGCGCGGCGGCTCCGGCGAGGAGCCCGGACAACCCGGGACGCCGCGAAATTCGCCGCCGGCGAGCGCGCCGGCGCGGTGACGGCGCGCAAACCGGCGGGCGCCTAGGCCGCGGGCGCGGCGTCCCCGGGGTGCACCAGCAGCACCGCGCAGCCGCAGCCGCGCGCCACCGCCTCGGCCACGCTGCCCAGCACCAGGTTGCCCACGCCGCTGCGCCCGTGGCTGCCGAGCACGACGAGCTGCGCCCGCCAGGCAGCGGCCTCGGCGCACACCGCGTCGGCGACGCGCGGCGCGGCCGCGCCGGTTTCCGTGATGGCCGTGCTGACGTCGACGCCGAACTGCGCCGCCCGGTTCATCCAGTCGTCGAGCAGCAGCCGGGCATCGCTGTTCATGGTCGACGCCATGCCGGGCAGGCTGCCGGCGAGGCTGGCGCTGTCGACGACGCACACCATGCGCAACGAGGCGCGCAGGCCGCGCGCCAGTGCGATGGCGTGCTCGGCGGCGTGCTGGGCGGTGCCGCTGGCGTCCAGCGCGAGCAGGATTCGTGAGTACATCATGGGCTCCGGGAAAGTGGTTGCAGGCAGACGCGCGCTCACAGCCCGAGCCGGGTGCGGCCGTCGTGCGCGCGCAAGCACTCCCGCGCGCCGCGCACCAGGGTCTCGTCGGGCAGGCGCTGGCTGGTCTGCACGGCCACCACGCTGGCCGCCAGTGCCGGCGCATGGCGCTGCAGGTGTTTCAGGAATTCGCTCTTGGCCAGCCCGGGTCCGCTGAGCACGACGGCGTCGGCGCCGTCCAGCGCACGCGCGACGGCGTCGAGAAAGGCCCGATCGGGGGCGGCGCGGGCCCCGCTCACCGAGCCTTCGCGCCGGTGCAGGCGCGGGTGCTCGGACTGCGCGATCACGGTCTTGCTGGTCGCCTCGTCGCGCAGCTGCAGCACGTGCGCCTCGGCATGGTTGAGCCAGACGACAAAGCGGGATGGGGGCATGACAGGGCTCCTTGCCGCGACGCTGCGCCACGCCTCATGGTGCGATCAGGCCGGCGCGCAGCGCCTCTTCCGAATAGGCGAACACCACGTGCGGATCCGGGCGCACCAGGTCGGCATCCTTGCCGTGATAGTCGAGGTGGCTCAGCAGGTGGCGGATCAGGTTCAGGCGGGCGAGCTTCTTGTCGCCGGCGCGCACCACGGTCCACGGCGCGTGCAGCGTGTGGGTGCGCGCGAACATGATGTTGCGCGCGCGGCTGTAGTCCTTCCAGTGCTCCTGCGCGACCGCGTCGATCGGGCTCAGCTTCCACTGCTTGAGCGGATCGGTGCGGCGCGAGCGCAGACGCTTGCGCTGCTCGTCGCGCTCGATGTCGAGGTAGTACTTGAACAGACGGATGCCCGAGCGCACGAGCATCTGCTCGAACACCGGCACGGTGTCGAGGAACTCCTCGTAGCGCGCGGCATCGCAGAAGCCCATGACCGGCTCCACGCCGGCGCGGTTGTACCAGCTGCGGTTGAACAGCACGAACTCCTGCGCCGCCGGCAGATGCGGGACGTAGCGCTGGAAATACCAGGCGGTGGCCTCGTGGTCGGACGGCTTGCCGAGGGCCAAGACCCGGGTCTCGCGGGGGGAAAGATGCTCCACCACGCGCTTGATGGTGCCGTCCTTGCCCGCCGCGTCGCGTCCCTCGAGGATGAGCAGCAGGCGCTCGTCGTGCGCGATCAGGTGCTTCTGGTACTTGACCAGTTCGATCTGCAGCGCGCGCAGCGCGCGCGCGTAGCCCGGAGCGGCGGAAGCCGGGGCGGGACTGGATGAACGGGTTCGGGCCATGGCGAAACGTGGCGGAGCGGACGAGGGTTTCAGCGCGCCACGCGCGCCGTGCCGGACACAGCATAGGACGCCGCGGGCCTGCCGTGCAGCCCACGCTCGCGTTGCGGGTCGCGGCTCGGGCTCACGCCAGGTACTGCCCGCCATTCACCGCCAGCGTCGCTCCGGTGATGAACCCGGCACGCTCGTCGACCAGGAACGACACGGCATGCGCGATCTCCTCCGGACGGCCGAGGCGGCCGAGCGGGATCTGCGCCTTGATGCCCTCCAGGACCGGCGCGTCGATGCCGGCGAGCATGTCGGTGTCGGTGTAGCCGGGCGCCACCGCGTTCACCGTGATTCCCTTGCGCGCCGACTCCAGCGCGAGCGCCTTGGTGAATCCGATCACCCCGGCCTTGGCCGCGGAGTAGTTGGCCTGCCCGAACTGCCCCTTCTGGCCGTTCACCGAAGAGATGTTCACGATGCGCCCCCAACCCCGCGCGCGCATGCCCTCGATGACCGAACGGGACATGTGGAACAAGGCGTCGAGATCGTCCTGCATGACGTCCCGCCATTGCTGCAGGCTCATGCGGTGCAGCATCGCGTCGCGCGTCACCCCCGCGTTGTTGACCAGCACGTCGACGCCCTGGCCCAGCGCGCGCTGGACCTCGCGCACGCCGGCCTGGCAGGCCTCGTGGTCGGCGACATCCCAGCGGAACGTCGGCAGGCCCGTGGCATGGCGAAAGGCCTCGGCCGCCGCCTCGTTGCCGCGATAGTTGACCGCCACGCGCAGCCCGTCGGCGGCGAGGCGGCACGCGATGGCCGCGCCGATGCCGCGCGTGCCACCGGTGATCAATGCCGTTCGTGTCATGGCCGTCTCCCCACGCAGGGCCGGCGCCTCAGGAGGCGCGCCGCCGCGCCGCCGGGCGCGCGCGCGCCGCGGCCGCGGCGTCGGGAGCCGGCGCGGCGCCGGCCTGCCCTGCGTCCTGCGCCAGGCGCTGCATCTGCTCGCTCAGCGAACGCGCGGCCTGCGCCTGCGAGTGGGTCCAGTTCTGCAGCGCCTGCGTCAGCATCTCGGTGCTGCCGCGCAACCAGTCGGTCTGGCCGTTGCCGGCTCCCGGCGTCGCCTGCGCCGCCGCCTGCAGGCTTTGCTGCAGGTGCTCGGCGCTTTGCCGCAGGGCCTGCGAAAAACCGGCCTGCATGGCGCCGGCGATCTCGCCCAGTTGCTGCACGTAGGCCGCCGCCTGCGTGCCGTCGCCGCGCAGCGCCTGCTGCGGCAGCGCCGCCCATTCGCGCGGATCGCGCGCCTGCAGCGCGTCGCGCATGGCCTGCGAGGTGTTCTGCGCCAGCTCGCGCACGGCCTGCAGGTGCAGGCGCGTCAGCTGGTCGAGGCCGGCCAGCGCGCTGTCGAACATGCCGGTGAAGCATTCGAGTTCGGCGCGCTGCGCGGCCTGGAGGTGCTCGCTGGGGTTCATGGTCGGCTCCTGGCTTGTGCGGCGACGCGTGCATGGCGCCGCCGTCCGTGGGACATACTCCCGGAGTGTCTTCCAGCGCGCGCGATTTGTCATTGACCTGGATCAGCGCATGCCGGGCGCGCCGCGAAGACGCCCGCTACAGGCCGAACGGATACGTCTCGGGCAAGCCGTCCAGCGCCAGCGCGCCGAGCGGCGTGACTGCGCTGGTGCGGTCCATCCAGACATACTCGTCGAACTGGCGCGGCAGCACCGACTCGAAGTAGTGGCTGGCCAGTTCACTGTCGGGGCGGTAGATCACGCCGACCGCGCGCTGCAGGCGCGCCTGCAGCAGGCCGCCGACGTCGTCGCCGGGCTGCGTGCCGCGCAACGGCAGCAGCAGTCCGGGCATGCCGCTGTCGTGGAACACGCGCTCGTAGCTGTGCGCCGCCGACGGGCGCAGCCTCATGACCTCCATCGGTGCATCCCACTGCCGGGCCGCCGCGACCTCGCCGCCATGGGTTCCGAAGCCGATGCTGTAGGCGCGCTCGCCGAACACCTTGCGGCACAGGCGCCCGATGTTGAACTCGCCGCGCAGCGCCATCTCGGTGGCGGCGGAGTCGCCGATGTGCGCGTTGTGCGCCCAGATCACGGCGCGGCTTTGCGGGCCGCGGAAGTCCAGCAGGGTGCGCAGGGTCTCGAACATGTGTCCGTCGCGCAGGTTCCAGGACGCACGCGAACCGTAGTACATGGTGCGGTAGTAGCGCTCGGCATTCGCCACCAGGCGCGCGTTCTGCAGCGCATCGAGAAAGCCCTCGCCGTCGAGCGGGCTGTAGGCCGCGTGGCTGTGCAGCATGTCGCGCAGCATGGCGACCACCTCGTTCTCGCACGAGCGGTAGCGCGCCGTCAGCGCGGCCTGGGCGTAGGCGGCCGGGTCGCCCTCCCACGGACTGAGGCAGCCGTAGCGCCGGCGCGCGACGCGCGCCGTCTCCGGGTCGATGCGCTCGAGATAGTCCAGCACGCGCTCGATCGAGCCGTAGAGGCTGTACAGGTCGAGCCCGTAGAACGCGACGCGCCGCGTCGGCTGCAGCCCGGCATTGAAGCCATGCAGCCAGTCGACGAAGTCCGCGACCTCGCGGTTGCGCCACATCCAGGTGGGAAAGCGCGCGAAGGCCTGCCACTGCGCCGGCGCGGACGCGGCGTGGCGCACGTAATGGTCGATGCGCGCGGCGTCCGGCCAGTCGGCCTCGACCGCGACGAAGTCGAAGCCGCGACGCTCGATCAGGGCACGCGTGAGGCGCTGGCGCATGCGATAGAACTCGGCGCTGCCGTGCGAGGACTCGCCGATCAGGACCACGCGCGCCAGGCCGATGCGGCGCAGCAGCGGCTCCAGATCCGCCTGCTCGAGATCGTCGAAGGCCTCGCCCGCGGCGCCCACCGCGGCCGCCAGCCGCGCCTCCCCGGCCGGCACCGCGGCGCCCTGGCGCGGCAGCCCTGCCGTTTCCACGAAGGAGCCGCCGAGCAGCGGCGCGAGGTGCAGGTCGGCGACGTCCTCCTGCTGGTACTGCAGCTCGGAAATGCGGCGCACGCGCACCAGTTCCTGGGCGCGCGCGGCGCCGCCGGCGTACAGGACCAGCCGGCCGCCGCGCGCCAGCTGCTCGCGCAGCGCAAGCGACGGGTCGGCATGGCCGGGGTGCACCAGCACGGCGTCGAACGGTGCCTGCGACGGCCAGCCGGCCGCCGCGTCGCCGTGCATCACATGCACGTTGCGCGGCCCGCTGCGCGAGAAGCGCTCGGCCGCCTGCTCGGCCACGCGCGCGTCCGGCTCCACGCTGTAGACATCGGCGGCGATGCGCGCCAGCACGGCGCTGCCATAGCCGCAGCCGGTGCCGATCTCCAGCACCTTCTCGCCGCCGCGCAGCCCCAGCGCGGCGATGCCCAGCGCCAGCGCGTAGGGTTGTTCGAGCAGGCGCCCCTGCGGCAGCGGCAGCGAGGTGTCCTCGTAGGCGAATTCGCGCATCTCGGGGGGCAGGAATTCCTCCCGCGGCACGTCGAGCAGCGCGTCCAGCACGAGCGGCTCCTGCACGCCTCGCGCGATGATCTGGTGTTGCACCATCCATTGCCGGCGGCGCGGGAAGTCAGGCTGGGGCATCGCGTTTCTCCACGGCTGCGGCGCACGATGGGCGCAGTGTGCGCCAGCCGCCGCCCCCCTTTCCTTGACGTGGAGCAGCTTGGCCACCGCGCCCGCCCCGGCGCGCTCAGCGCAGCAGGATCGGCTCGCCGGCGCCGGGGATCTGGTGCGCCACGCCGTGCTGCTCGAGCAGTTCGGCGAAGCTGCGCGTGGCGCGGTCGAGATCCCCGTGCACCAGGAAGACGCGCCGCGGCGTTCCGCAGGCCGTCAGCCAGGCGAGCAGTTCGCTGCGCCCGGCGTGGGCCGAGAAGCCGTTGATGGTGTGCACGTGCGCCCGCACCTCGACCTGCTCGTCGAACAGGCGCACGCTGTCGGCGCCGTCGATGATGCGCCGGGCCAGCGTGCCCTGCGCGGCGAAGCCGACGAACACCACGCTGGCCGACGCGTTGCCCAGGTTGTGGCGCAGATGGTGGCGCACCCGCCCGCCGCTGCACATGCCCGAGCCGGCCATGATCACCGCGCCGCCGCGGACGCTGTTGATGGCCATGGACTCGGCGGTGTCGCGGGTCATGCGCAGGCCCGGCAGGCTCAGCGGGTCGCTGCCGTGCAGGCGGCGCGCGAACTCCGGGCGCAGGCAGGCCGGATAGCGCAGGAAGATCTCGGTCGCCGAGATGGCCATCGGCGAGTCGAGGAACACCGTGAGGTGGCGCGGCAGGTCGCCGTGCTCGATGCCGTGACCCAGCGCGTACAGCACCTCCTGCGCGCGCTCGAGGGCGAAGGTGGGAATGATCACGTTGCCGCCGCGCGCGTGGGTCTGCGCCACCACCTGCACCAGTTCGTCCACCGACTCCGTCCAGCCGCGGTGGTCGTGATCGCCGTAGGTGGTCTCCATGACCACGTAGTCGGGGGCCTCGCCGGGCGGCTGCGGATCGCGCAGCAGCGCGCGCCCGGGGTTGCCGATGTCCCCGGAGAAATACACCGTGCGCCGCTGCCCGGCGTCGTCGAGTTCGAGCAGGATGGACGCCGAACCCAGGATGTGCCCGGCGTCGAGGAAGGTCGCGTGCACGCCGTCGGCCACCGCGAGGCGCTGGCCGTACGGCGCGCTGGTGTCGAAAAAGTCCATGCTGTGGAAGGCGTCGGCCAGCGTGTACAGCGGCTGCGCCGAGACGTCGTGACGCCATGGATGGCGCTGCGCGCGACGCGCTTCCTCCTCCTGCAGCCCGGCCGCGTCGGCCAGCACCAGGCGTGCCAGTTCGCGGGTCGCCACCGTGCACGCGATGCGCCCGCGAAAGCCCCGCTTGACCAGCAGGGGGATGCGCCCGCAGTGGTCCAGGTGCGCATGGCTGAGCAGCAGCACGTCGATGCTCGCCGGATCGAAGCCGAAGTCCTGCGCGTTTTCCTCGACCAGCTCGCGCCCGCCCTGGAACATGCCGCAATCGACCAGCACGCGGGCACGCCCGGTCTGGATCAGGTGGCACGAGCCGGTGACCTGCTTGGCCGCGCCGTGGCAGGAAAGCCGGATCATGGCGCCTCCACGCTGCGCGCCGCGCCGATGCCGCGCAGCGCGTCGACGAGTTCGGCGTCGAGCCCGATGCGCTCGACGCCGGCCGGCGCATCCACGCTGTCGCTGCACGCCACGCGCGCGGCGCCGGCGCCGCGCAGCCGTTGCAGCGCGCCCGGCGCGAACAGCCCGTGCGTGACCACGCACACGGCGCCCTGCAGCCCCTGTGCGCGCAATGGCCCGAGCACCGCGGCGAGGGTCGCGCCCGAGCTCGCGATGTCGTCCAGCAGCACCGGCGTGCGCCCGCGCCAGCGCCGCATATCGGGCAGCTCGCTCGACACCTCGCGATCGCCCCGCCGCTGCTTGTGCAGCACGAGCATGGGCGCCGCCACGCGCGCCGCCACGTCGGCGACCCACTGCCGGCTTTCGGCGTCCGGGCCGATGAGCAGCGGATGCGCGACCTCGGCGCCGATCCAGCGCGCGATCGGCCCGGCCGCATGCACCACGCGCGAGCGCAGCGTATACACCTCGGCCAGCGAGGCGATGCGGTGCAGGTGCGGATCGACGGTGATCAGCCAGTCGAAATGCTGCGAAAGCCAGCGCGCGTAGATGCGCGCCGAAACCGCCTGGCCCGGCGCGAAGGCACGATCCTGGCGCATGTAGGCCAGGTACGGCGCGACCAGGCCGAGCCGGGTGGCGCCGAGTTCGCGCAGCGTCGCCGCCGCCATGAGCAGCGGCACGCTGCGCGCGTCCGGGTCCTGCAGCGTGCAGACCAGCGCGGCCGGGCCGCGCGGCGCCTGCACGCGCACCAGCGACTCGCCGTCGGGAAAGCGATGCAGTTCGAGCTGCGCCAGCTGCGCCGCGTCCGCCAGGCCGGCGACCAGCGCCTCGGCGCGCGCCTCGTTTCCCGGCATGGCATAGACCTGCAAAGGGTGCGCTGCGAGCGCGCGGCATGCGACAGGGCTCATGACGGATCCAGATGCACGATGCCGGGGTGATGGCGCACGAAATCCAGCGCGTAGTCGAGCTCGCCCTGGGATTCGGCATGCAGGTCGAACAGCGGCTGGCCGCGCTGCACCCGCTCGCCCACGTGCACATGCAGCAGCAGCCCGGCGGTGCAGGCGTGCGGAGCGCCGGCGAGCTTGGCCGCGCGCGCCAGCAGGCGATTGTCGATGCGCTGCACGCAGCCGGTATGCGGCGCCGGCACCGGGCGCTGGAACGGCGCCACGCCGGGCTCGCGCAGCGCGCCCTGCGCGCGGCAGATGGCCTCGAACTTGCGCCAGGCGCTGCCGTCGGCGAGGCTGTGCGCGGCCAGCTCGCGTGCCGCCTGGCCCGACTCCAGGCCGCCCAGCTCGATCACCGCGGCCGCCAGGTCGAGCGCGCGTCGGCGCAGGTCGTCGGGCGCATCGGCGTGGTTCTGCAGCACGCGCAGCACGTCGTGCGCCTCCAGCGCCGGGCCGACGCCGCGCCCGACCGGCTGCGAGCCGTCGGTGATCAGCCCGAGCAGCCTGAGCTCGAGGGCGCGCGCGCTGGCCTGCAGCGCGTGCAGCAGCGACTGCGCCTGCTGCGCGCTGCGCACCTTGGCGGTCGGCCCGGTGGGGATGTCGATGACCACGTGCGTGGCGCCGGCGGCGGCCTTCTTGGACAGCACCGAGGCCACCAGTTGCGCCTCGCTGTCCAGGTCGAGCATGCGCTCGACGCGGATCAGCAGGTCGTCGGCCGGACTCATGTTCATGGCGCCGCCCCAGACCATGCAGGCGCCCTCGCTTTCGACCACGCGGCGCATCTGCGCCAGGTCGAGATCGACGCGGGTGATGGTCTCCAGCGTGTCGGCGGTGCCGGCCGGCGACGTGATGGCGCGGGAGCTGGTCTTCGGCATGAGCAGGCCGAGCGCGGCGGCGATCGACACCACGATCGGCGTCGTGCGGTTGCCGGGCAGGCCGCCGATGCAGTGCTTGTCGACGACCACGCCCTGCGGCCAGCTCATGCGCGCGCCGGCATGCACCATGGCGCGCGTGAGGCTGGTGACCTCGCCGCTGCTCATGCGCCCGCCGGCGCAGGCGACGAGGAAGGCCGCGATCTCGACATTCGACAGCCGGCCGTCGACGATCTCGCCGATCACCGCCTCGAAGGCGCCCTCGCGCAACGCGCCGCCGAAGACCTTCGCGCGCACATGGCTCATGGCGTCGCTGGCGCGGGCGAAGCGAAAGCGCAGGCGCTCGTCGCTGCGCGGCTGCAGGCGATGCCAGGCGGCCTCCGACAAGCCGACCTCGCCGGGCGCCAGCAACTCGCCCTGTCGCAGGATGTTCAAGGTGGCGACGATCGAGCGCGCATCTCCCAGCACCTCGATGCGGGCATGCGCCTCGAAACCCTCGGCGCGCACCACCGGCGAGTCGGCGCGCAGCACCACCACCGGCTCGTGGTGGGTGTCGATCCCCAGGCGGCGCGGCAACAGCGAGAACGGCGGCGCGGCGGGCGCTTGCTCCATGACTCCCCCGCGTATATGTGGGATAGCCCCAGCATACCCCTGCGGGAAAATGGAACCTTGACCTGGTGTCGTGTCCCGCGAACAACGGCCAGGGAATTCGCGTGCCAGCGCGGCGCCGCGCGCCGTGCCGCATCGCCGGGCGCGAACACCGCCTGCCCGTCAGTCCGTGTGCGCGAACAAAAGCCGGGACACCGTCTCGTTGTCGATCGGCTCGTCGAACAGCGAACGCACCAGCAGATCGCTGCCCAGCACCTGGGGCGCGAACAGCATGTCCGGCTGCACGCGGCGGATTTTCGCCAGGTGGCGGGCGTCGTTGACCCCGGCGATGGTCTTCACCGTCGGCGCCAGTTCCTTCACGGCCAGCACGGCGAAGGCATTCTCGGCGTCGTCGTCGCGCAGCGTCAGCACGGCCTGCGCGTGCGGCACCCCGGCGAGTTCGAGCACCTCGTTGCGCGTGGCGTCGCCGACCACCACGTCGGCGTCGGCCGGAAACGGCGAGGCCTGGCCCGGGGCCAGCACCACGGTGACCGCGACGCCGCGCTGCTGCAAGGCCCGCCAGGCTGTGTAGGCCAGCGCCGAGCCGCCCAGAATCACGAAATGATTGCGCCTCTGCTGCTTTTGCATGCGTCCCTCCAGAGCCCGTTTGATGCTGCCGCCGACCACCGGCCCGATGACCACCGACAAGGTGGTGGCGAACACCGTGATGCCCAGCACGATGAGCGAGACCGTGAACATGCGCGCGTGCAGCGTGCGCGGCACGATGTCCCCGTAGCCGACCGTGGACATGGTCTCGATGGCGTAGTACAGCGCGCTGCCGAGGTCGCGGATGGGCGGCGTGTAGCCCTCGCCGAACCACAGGCTTCCCAGGGTACCGTACAGCAGCAGGCTGCCGATGCTCAGCAGCGCGAACAGCGAGCCGGCGGCGATGCTGCTGCGATGAAAGCGCCGGGCGTAGACCAGCAGCACCAGCACCAGCAGTGCGCAGGCGCCGAGCGCGGACAGCGGGCGCGGCACGCTCACGAGCATGAGGCCGCCGGCGAGCAGGCCGAGCAACAGCGCGATCAGCCACGCCAGACGCGCCCGCGTCGGCAGCGCGAAGGCCATCACGATGAGCCCGAGGCCCGGCATGGCACGCGGCAGCACCATGAGGTCGGCCAGGCCCGGCACGCCCGCGGAGGCGTCGAGCAGGTGCAGCGAGCCGCCGATGCCGGCGAACTGCGGGCGCAGCACGAGCCCTCCGGCCAGCGCGCACAGCAGCGCCGCCAGGGCCTGCGGGCCGTGGCGCTTCCAGCCGCCGCGCAGGCGCCCGAGCAGCAGCATGCCCTGGCGGCGCAGGCGCCGCCACCAGGGCTCGCGCGCGGCCTGCTGGCTCACGACCGCGGCAGCACCTTGCCCGGGTTGAACAGGCCCTGCGGATCCAGCGCGGCCTTGATCGCCCGCATCATGTCCAGCGCGACCGGGCTCTTGTAGCGCTGCAACTCGGCGGTCTTCAGCTGGCCGATGCCGTGCTCGGCGGAGAAGCTGCCGCCGCAGGCGGCCGCGGCATCGTGCACGATGCGCTGGCACGCCTCCTGGTGCCGCGCCAGGAACGCGGCGCCGTCGGCGCCCAGCGGGGCCTGCACGTTGTAGTGCAGGTTGCCGTCGCCGAGGTGTCCGAAGACGACCAGGCGCGCGCCGGGCAGCGCCTGCAGCACGAGTTCGGCGGTGCCCTCGACGAACGCCGCCATGCCCGAGATCGGCACCGCGATGTCGTGCTTGATGTTCAACCCCTCCTGCGCCTGCGCCAGCGGGATGTGCTCGCGCAGCGCCCACATCTGGCGCGCCTGCGCCAGCGACTGCGCGACCAGCGCGTCGTCCACCAGGCGCGACTCCAGCGCATCGCCCAGCACATGCTCGAGGCGCTGCTGGGCGTGCTCGTCGCTTTCGCTGTCGGACAGCTCCAGCAGCACGCACCACGGCGCCCGCGGCTGGAAGGCGCGCGCGAGCTGCGGAAAATGCTCGGCCACGAGTTGCAGGCTGTGCGCGCTCATCAGCTCGAACCCGGTGAGCCCGGCGCCGAGCGCCGAGCGGGCGCGCTGGAACAACTCCACGGCGTCGCGCACATGCGCCAGCTGGGCCAGCGCCGTGCGCTGCGCCACCGGGCGTGGAAAGATCTGCAGGCTGGCTGCGGTGATGACGCCCAGCGTGCCTTCCGCGCCGATCAGCAGGTCGCGCAGGTCGTAGCCGGTATTGTCCTTGCGCAGGCTCGACAGCCCGTGCCACAGCTCGCCACGCGGCGTCACCACCTCGAGGCCCAGGCACAGCGCGCGCGCGTTGCCGTAGCGCAGCACGGCGGTGCCGCCGGCGTTGGTCGACAGCACGCCGCCGATGGTCGCGCTGCCCTCGGCGGCCAGGCTCAGCGGAAACAGCATGCCATGCTGCTCGGCGACCTGCTGCACGGTCTGCAGCACGCAACCGGCTTCGGCCACGAGCACGCCGTCGGCCACCGACACCTGCCGGATGCGATTCAGGCGCCGCAGCGACAGCAGCAGCTGCTCGCCGCTGAGGTCGGGCGTGGCGCCACCGGCCAGGCCGGTGTTGCCGCCCTGCGGCACCAGCGCGACCTCGTGCGCGCGGCACAACTGCACGACCTCGGCCAGCTGCGCGGCGTCGCCCGGCTCGGCCAGCGCCAGCGCCCGCCCCTGGTAGCGCCCGCGCCAGTCGCGCGTGAAGGCCGCCATGTCGGCCTCGCGCACCCGCACGTGCCCGGCGCCGAGCAGCGCCAGCAGGGCGTCCAGGAACACCTCGATGCGCCGCGCCGCGTTCATGGCCGGTCGTCGCCGGCCGCCGCGGCATCGGCCAGGCGGCGCGCCGTGTCGGCCAGGCGCCGCCCCAGCGCCTGCGCCAGGTGCAGTTCCTCGGCCGAGGCCGGCAACGCCGCGTCGGCGCCGGCGTGGTGGCTGGCGCCGTACGGCGTGCCGCCGCTGCGCGTCGCCCCCAGGTGCGCCTCGGTGAAGGGAATGCCCAGCAGTAGCATGCCGTGGTGCAGCAGCGGGAGCATCATCGACAGCAGGGTCGATTCCTGGCCGCCGTGCAGGCTGCCGCTGGACGTGAAAACCGCCGCCGGCTTGCCGGCGAGCGCGCCGGACAGCCACAACGTGGCCGTCTGGTCCCAGAAATACTTCATCGGCGCCGCCATGTTGCCGAAGCGCGTCGGCGAACCGAGGGCCAGCCCCACGCATTCCTGCAGATCGGCCAGTTCCACGTAGGGCGGACCGTCGGCCGGCACCGCCGGCTGCGCCGGCTCGATGCGCGAGGTCACGCGCGGCACCGTGCGCACGCGCGGCAGCATGCCGGGCACCTCGGCGACGCCACGGGCGATGGCTTCGGCCAGTGCACGCGTGCCGCCGTGTACGCTGTAATAGAGGATCAGAATGTCTCGCATGACCCAATCCTATGCGCGCTCGTGCCGTCCGGGCTGAAGTCTCCCGCGTGCTGCGCATGCTGCGCCCGCTGCGCGAGCGCTTCGAGCACTGCCGCCTGGCGCAGACCGCCGGCAGCCTGACCTTCACCACCTTCATCTCGCTGGTTCCGCTGCTCGCGGTGGGGCTGGCGCTGTTCACCGCGTTCCCCGCCTTCCAGCACCTGCAGCAGCATCTGCAGCAGCGCCTGGCCAGCGCCGTGCTGCCGCCGCGCGTCGGCAGCACCGTGCTGGGCTACCTGAACGCCTTCGCGCAGCGCGCCGCGGGGCTTGGCGCGGCCGGCCTCGCCGGCCTCGCGCTGAGCGCGCTGTCCCTCATGTTCACGGTCGAGCGCGCGCTCAACACCATCTGGTACACGACGCGCCGGCGCGGCCTCGGCCAGCGCGTGCTGGTGTACTGGGCGGCGATCACGCTGGGCCCGCTGATGCTCGGCGCGGCGCTCGCCGCGTCGGCGGCGGTGCTGGCCTCGCGACAAGGCTGGATGCACCATGTGCCGGGCGGCTCCGGGGCCTTGCTGAGCCTGTTTTCCTGGGCCCTGCTGGCGCTCACGCTGGCCGCGCTGTATCGCTACGTGCCCAACGCCGACGTGCGCTGGCGCGACGCGCTGGCCGGCGCCGCCATCGCCGCGCTGGGCTTCGGCCTCGCAGGTCGCCTGTTCGGCGCCTATGTCGGCAGCGTGGCGAACTACACCGCCGTGTACGGAACCTTCGCGGCGCTGCCGGTGTTCCTGCTGTGGCTCTATGTCAGCTGGATGCTCGTGCTGCTGGGCGCGTTGCTCGCCGCGCATCTGCCGCTGCTGCGCCTGCACGTGCCCGAACGCGCGGCCGTCGTGGGCGCCGATTTCCTGCTCGCGCTGCGCCTGCTGCGCCGGCTGCACGAATCCCGCGCACACGCGCATGCCGGGGCCGGCACCCTCGAACTGGCCGGCGCGCTGCACTGCGACCCGTTGCAGCTGCATCCGTTGCTCGAACGCCTCGAGAACCTGGGCTGGATCGGCCGCGTCGCGCCGACGCGGCGACGCCGCGAGCGTCGCTGGGCCCTGCTCGTGGATCCGGGCCGGGTCGACGCGGCGCCGCTGCTGGACGCGCTGGTGCTCGATCATCACGCAACGAGCGTCGTATCGCCAGACCTCGCACGCAATCTGGAACAGGTCTGGCACGGCTCGAGCGTCGAACAATTGATACGTCGCGAGCCTCGGCAATTCCCCGAATAACCGCAGGCTCACCGGGAGAGGTCTGGCGCGAGGCGCCCACTGCCCTGCACAATGCCGTGTCCCCCCTTGCACACCGTGCGGCTGCGACGGCGCGGTGCAAGCCCCGAGGCCCCGAGCAGGAGACGCGAGCATGCAGATCACGGTCCACCGCGGTCCCGAACTCTGGCGCGAACGCCGCAGCCTGGCCGCGGCCACCTACGGCCTGGCACGTGCCCTGCAGCGCCGCAGCCCGAACGGCGTCGCATTCGTGCCCATTCGCACCCTGCAGGTGCTGGCCATCATCGACCGCGACGAGTTCGTGTTCGTCGACAGCCAGCAGCGCGCCTGGGCGCTGCTGGCGTGGGAGCGCCTGCAGCCGGAGCAACGCACATCGCTGCAACAGGCCGTCGCATTCGACGCCGTCGGCTACGACGACGCCGCGCACGGGGTCATGCTGCGCCTGCCGCGCGAGTTGCACGACGCGCTGTGCACGCTCGCCGAACGCCAGCGCGAGGATCAGCCGGCACGCCTGCTGCGCTTCCGGCCGCGCCTGCGGCACAGCGGCTGATGTCCCGTACCGCCACTGACCGCGATCAGCGGAACAGGACACGCGGCGCCTGCCGCGCGAGGCCTCAATCGTCGTCGCCGAGTTCGGGATCCCAGCCGCGTGCGCGCGCCTGCTCGATGGCGCGCTCGTAGACCTCGCGATGCCGCTGCCGGAGATCCGGGGGCAGCCGGCTGGGCAGGTGGCCGTGACGATCCCACTCCCGCTCGACGCGCTGCGCGAGCTCCTGCATGCGGGCCAGGCTCCAGCCGCTGCAATCCTGGTCGTCCGGCAGCAGGCCGAAGACATGCGCGTCGAGCACGATGCGCCCGAGCTGGGTCAGGCCATGGCGATCGGCATGCCATCCGGGGTAGGTGTTCGAGTTCGTCATCGCGCTCATTCGCGTGAAAGGTCGATATTCCGCAAGGCGCGTGCGACACCATCGGCGATCCCGACGCTGTCGCTGACGGCCAGCCCGAGGTCGCGCAACAGGCCGTCGCGCAGCCCGTAGACGCACGCGTGCACCGCCACGCGCTGCCCGCGCGCCCAGGCATCCTGCAGCACCGTGGTGCGGCACACGTTGCGCGCCTGATCCAGCGCATTGAGCTCGCACAAACGGTTCAGGCGCTGCGCGGGCGGCAGCGCTTCCAGGCGCGACGCATGGCGTTCCAGCACGTCGCCGACATGGCCGAGCCAGTTGTCGGCGAGGCCGACGCGCGCACCGTCGAGCACCGCCTTCACGCCGCCGCAGCCGTAGTGCCCGACGACCAGGATGTGCTGCACGCGCAGCACGTCGACGGCGAACTGCAGCGTGGCCATCGAGTTCATGTCGGAATGCGGCATCACGTTGGCCACGTTGCGATGCACGAATACCTCGCCCGGGGCCAGGTCGATCACCTCGTTCGCCGGCACGCGCGAGTCGGCGCAGCCGATCCAGAAGTACTTGGGCGCCTGCAGGCGCGCCAGCTCGGCGAAGAAATCGGGGCGCGTGTCGTTGACCCGCCGCACCCAGCGGCGATTGTTGTCGAACAGGACGGAGTAGTCGGGATCGGCTTGGGCGGTCATGGCATCGGGCAGGCTGCGCCATCGCGGAGCCAGCGCCCGATGCTAACCCACGCCGATGCGGCGGCGCCCGCGGCCGGACTCAGGCCGCCAGCCCGCACAGGCGCCGGCGCGCCGCCTCGTATTCGCGCTGCAGGCGTTCGACCAGCTGTCGCGCCGGCAGCACCTCTCGCACCGCGGCGATGCCCTGCCCGCAGCCCCAGATGTCCTTCCAGGCCTTCGCGCCGCCCACGGCGGCGGCGAAGTCCATCTGGCTCGGGTCGCCCGACGGCAGGTTGTCCGGGTCGAGTCCGGCGGCGCTGATGGAGCCGCGCAGGTAGTTGCCGAGCACGCCGGTGAACAGGCTGGAGTACACGATGTCGCGCGCGCTGCTGTCGACGATCATCTGCTTGTAGCCCGGCACGGCGCGCGCTTCCGCGGTGGCGATGAAGGCACTGCCGATGTATGCCAGGTCGGCACCCATGGCCTGCGCCGCCAGAATCGACTCGCCGCGTGCGATCGCCCCGGACAGCACCAGCGGCCCGTCGAACCAGGCACGGATTTCCTGCACCAGCGCGAACGGCGACAGCGTGCCGGCATGGCCTCCGGCGCCGGCCGCCACGGCGATCAGGCCGTCGGCGCCCTTTTCCACCGCCTTGCGCGCGAAGCGGTCGTCGATCACGTCGTGCAGCACCACGCCGCCCCACGCATGCACCGCCTGGTTGACCTCCGGGCGCGCGCCCAGCGACGTGATGACCAGCGGCACGCGGTAGCGCGCGCACAGCTCCATGTCGTGCTCCAGGCGGTCGTTGCTGCGGTGCACGATCTGGTTCACCGCGAACGGCGCCGCCGGCTGCTGCGGATGCGCGCGGTCCCACGCGGCGAGCGCTTCGGTCACCTGCGCCAGCCATTCGTCGAGCTGCGATGCCGGACGCGCGTTGAGCGCCGGAAAGCTGCCGACGATGCCGGCTGTGCATTGCGCGATCACCAGTTCCGGCTGGGAAATGATGAACAACGGAGAACCGATCACCGGCAGGCGAAGACGCGACAACGTGGCAGGCAGGGACATGGGGTTCCGGGGTTCGGGGAGCGCGGGATCGTCGGAAAAACGCTCAGAAGGCTTCGGCCGGCAGCGCCATCACGCTGTCGGCGCCCGCCACCACGGCGTCGCGCAGTGCCGCGCAACGCGGCAGCAGGTGGGCGCAGAAGAATTCGGCGGTGGTGCGCTTGGCCTGCGCGAAATCGGCCTGGTCGGCCGGCAGGCGCGCGCACGCCAGCCAGGCGCGGCCCATCTGCCAGGCCGCGAACAGGTAGCCGCAGGCCATCAGGTAAGGCACGCTGCCGGCATAGGCCGCCGCGGCACGCTCGGCTCCCGCGTCGACGACGAACCCGACGATCTGCTCGAACGCCTGCAACGCCTCGTCCAGGCGCTGCGCCATGGCCCGCGCCGATGCCGCCGACTCGGCGCCCAGCTGCCGTTGCGTGGCGCGCACCTCGGCGGCGAAGCGCCGCGCCATGGCCCCTGCGTCACGCAGGGTCTTGCGCCCGACCAGATCGTTGGCCTGGATCGCCGTGGTGCCCTCGTAGATGGTGAGAATGCGGGCATCGCGATAGTGCTGCGCGGCGCCGGTCTCCTCGATGAAGCCCATGCCGCCATGCACCTGCACCCCGAGCGAGGCGGCCTCGATGCTCACTTCGGTGCAAAAGCCCTTGACCACGGGCACGAGGAATTCGTAGGCCGCCGTGTGCTCGGCGCGCTGCGCGGCATCGGCCGCACCGATGCCGAGGTCATGCCGCGCCGCGGCGTACAAGGCCAGCGCGCGACTGCCCTCGGCCAGCGCGCGCATGCCCATGAGCATGCGTCGCACGTCGGGGTGGTGCACGATGGTCGCCGATTCCCTGCCGCCCGGCGGCCGCGACTGCACGCGCTGGCGGGCGTATTCCGAGGCCTGCTGGCGCGCGCGCTCGGACAGCGCCACGCCCTGCATGCCGACGGCGTAGCGCGCCGCGTTCATCATGATGAACATGAACTCGAGGCCGCGCCCGGGCTCGCCCACCATCTCGGCCACCGCACCGGCGCCGACCTCGCCATGGCCGTCGCCGAACAGCAGCACCGCGGTCGGGCTGGCCTTGATGCCCAGCTTGTGTTCGATGGACGCGCACCAGACGTCGTTGCGACGCCCGTCGGCGAGGAACTTGGGCGCGATGAACAGCGAGATGCCCTTGACCCCTGGCGGTGCATCGGGAAGCCGCGCGAGCACCAGATGCACGATGTTCTTCGCCATGTCGTGCTCGCCGTACGTGATGTAGATCTTCTGTCCGAACAGGCGATAGCTGCCGTCCGGCTGCGGCACCGCGCGCGTGCGCACCAGGGACAGGTCCGAGCCTGCCTGGGGCTCGGTCAGGTTCATCGTGCCCGTCCACTCGCCCGACACCAGGTGCGGCAGGTAGTGCTGCTTCTGCGACTCGGAGCCCGCGGTGAGCAGCGCCTCGATGGCGCCGTCGGTGAGCAGCGGGCACAACGCGAAGCTGAGGTTCGCGCTGTTGAGCATCTCGTTGCAGGCCGCCCCGATGAGCTTGGGCAGGCCCTGCCCGCCATACTGCGCCGGATGCTGCAGGCCCTGCCAGCCGCCCTGGGCGAACAGCTCGTAGGCCTCGCGGAACCCGGGCGAGGTGGTCACCGCGCCCTGCGCCCACGACGCCGGGTGCAGGTCGCCAGGGTGGTTCAGCGGCGCCAGCGCCTCGCGCGTGAAGCGCGCGCATTCGTCGAGCACCGCGGCGGCCGTCTCGGCGTCGGCGCCGGCCTCGCGGTACACCGGCAGCGCGCAGACCTGGTCGAGTCCGGCGAGCTGCTCGAGCACGAACATCATGTCCCGCAGCGGGGCGTTGTAGTCACTCATCGGGAGTCCTGCTGGATGAAGGGTGGGTCTGCTGCGCGCGCGCGGCGCAGGCTCAGAGCTGGCTCACCAGCTCGGGCACGGCGCTGAACAGGTCGGCCACCAGTCCGTAGTCGGCGACGCCGAAGATCGGCGCCTCCTCGTCCTTGTTGATGGCCACGATGACCTTGGAGTCCTTCATGCCCGCCAGATGCTGGATCGCCCCCGAGATGCCGACCGCGACGTACAGCTGCGGCGCGACGATCTTGCCGGTCTGCCCGACCTGCCAGTCGTTGGGCGCGTAGCCGGCGTCGACCGCGGCGCGACTGGCGCCCATCGCCGCGCCCAGCTTGTCGGCCAGCGGGGTCATGACCTGGTCGAAGTGCTCCTTGCTGCCCAGGCCCCGGCCGCCCGAGACGACGATCTTCGCGCCGCCCAGCTCGGGGCGCTCGCTCTTCGTCTGCTCGCGGCCGACCAGCGCGCTCTTGCCGCTGTCGGCCACGGCGTCGACCGACTCCACCGCGGCGCTGCCGCCTGCGGCCGCGACCGGGTCGAAACCGGTGGTGCGCACGGTGATCACCTTCACCGCATCGGCGCTCTGCACCGTGGCGATGGCGTTGCCGGCGTAGATCGGACGATCGAAGGTGTCGGGCGCCAGCACGTGGATGATGTCGGAGATCTGCATCACGTCGAGCAGCGCGGCCACGCGCGGCATCACGTTCTTGCCCGACGCGGTGGCCGGGGCCAGGATGTGGCTGTAGCTGCCCGCCAGCGCCACCACCTGCGCGGCCAGGTTCTCGGCGAGCTGCTCGCCCAGCTGCGGCGCATCGACGCACAGCACCCTGGCCACCCCGGCGATGCCGGCGGCGGCCTGCGCCACCGCGGCGCAGCCGCTGCCGGCGACCAGCACGTGCACCTGGCCGCCGCAGGCCGCCGCGGCGGCCACCGTGTTGAGCGTGGCCGCCTTCAGGGCCTGGTTGTCGTGTTCTGCAATCACGAGTGCGGTCATGGCTTGTTCCTCAGATCACCTTGGCTTCGTTCTTCAGCTTGCTCACCAGCGTCGCCACGTCGGGCACCTTGACGCCCGCGCCGCGCTTCGGCGGCTCGCTCACCTTCAGCGTCTTCAGGCGCGGCGCGACGTCCACGCCGAGGTCTTCCGGGCTGAGGGTGTCCAGCGGCTTCTTTTTCGCCTTCATGATGTTGGGCAGCGTGACATAGCGCGGCTCGTTCAGGCGCAGGTCGGTGCTGACCACCAGCGGCAGCGCCAGCTCGAGGGTCTCGAGACCGCCGTCCACCTCGCGCGTGACCCTGGCCTTGCCGGCGTCGAGTTCCACCCTGGAGGCGAAGGTCGCCTGGCCCCAGCCGAGCAAGGCCGCGAGCATCTGCGCGGTCTGGTTGCAGTCGTCGTCGATCGCCTGCTTGCCCAGGATCACCAGTTGCGGCTGCTCGCGCTCGACCACGGCGCGCAGCAGCTTGGCCACCGCCAGCGGCTGCAGCTCGCCGTCGCTGGCCACCAGCACGCCGCGGTCGGCGCCGATGGCCAGCGCCGTGCGCAGCGTCTCCTGGCACGCCGCGACGCCTGCGCTGAAGGCGACGATCTCGGTGGCCGCGCCCTTTTCCTTCAGGCGCACCGCCTCCTCCACCGCGATTTCATCGAAGGGGTTCATGCTCATCTTGACCCCGGCGGTATCCACTCCACTGCCGTCCGATTTCACGCGGACCTTCACGTTGTAGTCCACCACGCGCTTGACGGCGACCAGAACCTTCATGCCTTTCACTCCTGTCGGGAACGCACACGCTGCCCCACGCATCGCGACCATCGGCCGCCACGCGCATGCCTGGAAACCGGGATGCAGCGGCGCCCTCGCCTGCACGAAGGCACCACGCCGCCCCATCGGGAAACGACCCGCGGCACAGGCCTGTCGAAGCCCTGCAGACGCGAGTGCGCAAAAAACCGAACGACCGTTCTTTTTTGCAGTGTATCGGCATCGGCCTCGACGAATCAAGCCCTGCATGCCGCCGCGGCGACCGCGGCCGCGGGTTCGGAAGCCGCAGCCCAGTGCACCACGCGCTGCGGAAACGGAATCTCGACCCCGGCGTCGCGCAGCGCACGCCACAGCGCCAGGTTGACGGCGCCGCGTACCCCGAGGGTACCGTTTTCAGGATCGGCGATCCAGAATCCGACGGTCAGCTCGA
Source organism: Pseudomonadota bacterium (assembly GCA_021815805.1). Lineage (GTDB taxonomy): Bacteria > Pseudomonadota > Gammaproteobacteria > Burkholderiales > Burkholderiaceae_C > Thiomonas_A. The sequence goes on from JAKAZQ010000027.1 coordinate 33,130, forward strand.
GCCCGTCCGCGCCGAAACTGCTCAACACGGCCGACGGGGGCGGCTGCTCGAGCACGCGCGGCACGCCGGCGGTGGCCTCGACCAGCATGGCGATGACGCGGTCGACGTCGCTGCCGTAGGCCACCGACACGCTGGTCGACAGCCAGATGTTCGGATCGGTGTACGACAGGTTCTCGATGCGGTGGGAGATCAGCAGCTCGTTGGGCACGATGGACTCGGTGCCGGCGGCGCTGCGCACCACCGTGTAGCGGGTCTTGATGTCCAGGATGCGCCCCTGGAAGTTCTCCACGCGCACGTTGTCGCCGACCCGCACGCTGCGCTCGAGCAGAATGACGAAGCCCGATACGTAGTTGGCGGCGATGCGCTGCAGGCCGAGGCCCAGCCCGACGCCCAGCGCGCCGCCGAACACGCCGAGCACGGTGAGGTCGATGCCGACCATCTGCAGCGCGCTGAGCAGCGCCACCGTGAACACGCCGGCGCGGATCAGGCGCGAGACGACCAGGCGCAGGTTGATGTCCAGCGGAGACGCCAGCAGGCGCGCCTCGATCAGCGACGACACCCACAGCGCCAGCAGCAGCGTCAAGGCGACCGAGCCGGCGCCGCGCAGCAGGGTCCAGGCGGTCAGGCGCTGCGTGCCGACCTGCAGCGACACGGCGTCCAGCGAGCGCACGAGCAGCGGCAGCGCGCCGGCGAGATACAGCAGCACGGCGGCGGCCGCGCACAGGCGCACCACGCCTACCAGCCAGCGCGCCAGATGCGCGTCCGCCAGGGCGCGGGTCGCCGCGCGCGCGGCGACCCGCGTGAGCAGCCACGCCGCGAGCACCGGCAGCATGAGCCGCAGCAGATCGTCGTGCTGCAGGGTCGCCGACACATGGCGGGTCAGTTGCAGCACCAGCAGCGCCACCAGCGGCAGCGCCACGCCGTGCCGCAGCGCCGCACGCAGCGCGCCGCCGGCGCCGCCGGCACCGAAGCGCCGCGCGATGACCGCGCCGGCGAGCAGACCGACGGCGAGCGCGGCGAGGATCAGCAGGATCTGGCCGCGCAGCAGCGGCCACGACGGGTGGGCCAGCGCCTGCAGCAGCGGTGAACCGTGCCGCAGGGCCAGCGCCCGATTCACTGCGGCGTCTTCCACGTCGGCGCGCGCTTTTCCAGGAAGGCCTGCACGCCTTCGAGCGTGTCGCCGTCGTGGAAATTGCACACCATGGTCTGCGCCGCCAGCTGGTAGGCGCCGCCGAGACCCATTTCGATCTGGCGGTAGAACTGCGCCTTGCCCATGGCGATGGCCGACGCCGGCTTGGCCAGGATCTGCGTCAGCAGCGCCTCGAGTTCGTCGTCGAGCGCCGCGCCGGCAACCACGCGGTTCACCAGGCCCCAGTCGCACGCCGTGGCGGCGTCGATGAATTCACCGGTCAGCAGCATCTCCATGGCGCGCTTGCGGGAGACGTTGCGCCCGAGCGGCACGCTGGGCGTCGAGCAGAACAGGCCCAGATTCACCCCGGAGGTGGCGAAGCGCGCGTCGCTGGCGGCCAGCGCGAGGTCGCATTGCGCCACCAGCTGGCAGCCGGCCGCCGTGGCCATGCCGTGCACGCAGGCGATGACCGGCTGCGGCAGCGCCACCAGGTCGAGCATGAAGCGCCCGCACAGTTCGAACAGCTCGGCGATCGCGTCGGTGCCGGCCTGCGGGTACATCTCGCGCAGGTCGTGCCCGGCGCAGAACGCCTTGCCGGCGCCGCGCAGCACGACCACGCGGGCCTGCGCATCGTCGCGCAGCGGGGCGACGGCGTCGCGCAGCGCGAGCAGCAGTTCGCGCGATAGCGCGTTGTAGGCCTGCGGCCGGTTCAGGGTCAGCGTGACCACGCCGCGCGCGTCGCGCTCGACCAGCAGCAGGGGCGCCGACGCCGCGCCTTGCGCGGACGGTGATGTGGCGAGGGACATGCGGTGTCTCCGTTCGAAATCGGCGGCGCGCCGGCGCCGCGCCGTGGCGGGTATTGTGCTCCGGTCGGCGGCGCCGCGGAACCCGCGGGCCGCGCCCGGGCGCCGCGCTCAGCCGTCCACGCCGGCGAGCACGCGCAGGTGTTCGACCACGCTGCGGCCGAGCGCGCTGAGGTTGTAGCCGCCCTCCAGGCACGACACGATGCGCCCGTGGCAGACCTCGGCGGCAAGGTCGCGGATGGCCCGCGTGATCCACGCGTAGTCGGCCTCCACGAGTCCGAACTGCGCCATGTCGTCTTCGCGGTGGGCGTCGAAACCGGCCGAGATGAAGATCATCTGGGGGGCGAATTCGCGCAGCCGCGGCAGCCACTGGTGCGCCACCACCTCGCGCACCTGCGCCCCGCCGGTGTAGGCCGGCAGTGGAACGTTGAGCATGTTGGAGGCCGGCTCGGCGGTGCCGCTGTACGGGTAGAAGGGGTGCTGGAAAAAACTCGTCATCAGCACCCTGGCGTCGCCCGCCAGGATGTCCTCGGTGCCGTTGCCGTGGTGCACGTCGAAGTCGATCACCGCCACGCGCTGCAGTTCGCGCGTGTCCAGCGCATGGCGCACCGCCACCGCGACGTTGTTGATGAAGCAAAAGCCCATCGCCCGATCGTGAGTCGCGTGATGCCCGGGCGGGCGCACGGCGCAGAACGCGTTGTCGAACTCGCCGTCGAGCACCGCGTCGGTGGCCGCGACCGCGGCGCCCGCCGCGCGCAGCGCGGCGCGCAGGGTGTGCGGGTTCATCAGCGTGTCCGGGTCGATCCAGGCATAGCCGTCCTCGATGTTGCCGCGCGCGCGCAACTCCGCCAGGTAGAGCGCGCTGTGCGCGCGCTCGAGCTGGTGTTCGTCGGCCAGTGGCGCCTGCACCCGCTGCAGCACCCAGTCGAGCCCGGCGCTGATCAGCCGATCCTCGATGGCGGCGAGCCGCGCCGGCGACTCGGGATGGTCGCGGCCCATGTCATGGCGGGTGCAATCAGGATGGGTGTAGTACCCGGTTCGCATGCGCTGTCCTCGCGGTGGGCGGCCCGCCGGGGCTGCGCGTCCGGCAGGCACAATAGCTGGTATCGACGACTATTGTGCTCCCGGCGGACCGCGCTACCCCTTGCGATGAATCACGAACTCGAACGCCTGGTCACGCAACTCGACGGCGTGCTGGTGGGAAAACGCGCCCAGCTTCAGCTCGCGGTGTGCTGCCTGGTGGCGGGCGGACACCTGCTGATCGACGACCTGCCCGGGGTCGGCAAGACGACCCTGGCGCAGGCCCTGGCGCGCAGCTTCGGACTCGGCTTCACGCGCGTGCAGTTCACCGCCGACCTGCTGCCGTCGGACCTGCTCGGCGTGAGCATGCCCGAGCGCGACGGCGGAGGCTTCCGCTTCCATGCCGGCCCGGTGTTCACGCAGGTGCTGCTGGCCGACGAGATCAACCGCGCCCCGCCGAAGACGCAGAGCGCGCTGCTCGAGGCCATGGAGGAGCAGCAGGTCAGCATCGACGGCTGCTCGCATGCGCTGCCCGAGCCGTTTTTTGTCATCGCCACGCAGAATCCGCACGACCAGCGCGGCACGTTCGCGCTGCCGGAGTCGCAACTCGACCGCTTCCTGATGTGCCTGTCGCTCGGCTACCCGGACGCCGCCGCGGAGCGCTCGCTGCTGCTCGGCGAGGATCGGCGCGAGTTGCTGCGGCGGCTGCCGGCGCTGCTCGACCGCGAGCGCCTGCAGGGCCTGCAGCGTGCCGCGCTGCGCGTGCAGGTGGCCCCGGCACTGGCCGATTACGTGCAGCGCCTGCTGGCGGCGACGCGCCAGTCGCGCGCCTTCGCCGGCGGACTGAGTCCGCGCGCCGGGCTGGCGCTGCTGCGCGCGGCGCGCGCCCATGCGCTGCTGAACGGGCGCGACTACTGCGCGCCGCAGGACGTGCAGCAAGTGTTGCCGGCGGTCGCCGTGCACCGCCTGGTCGGCGTCGGCGAGAGCCTGCCGGGCAGCGCTTCGGTGGCCGCGGAATTGCACGAACTGGCGCGGCGCCTGGAGTTGTGATGCGCGGCGTCGGCAGCGTCCTGGCGCGCCCGGCGACGGCCCTGCGCGAGCGTTTCGCGCGCTGGGCGCTGGCGCGCCACGCGCCGGGCCCCGACACCGTGCTGGGGCAGCACAATGTCTACATCCTGCCCACGCCGGCGGGGTGGTTCTTCGCCGTCACCGTGCTCGTGCTGCTGCTGGGCTCGATCAACTACCAGCTCAACCTCGGCTACCTGTTCAGCTTCGCGCTCGCCGGCAGCGCGATGATGTCCCTGTATGTCACCCATGCCAACCTGCGGGGCATTCGCCTCAGCGCAGGCGGCGACGATGCGACCGAGTGGTTCGCCGGCACTCCCGGCACGCTGCGACTGCGCCTGCAGGCCGACGGCGCGCCTCGCTGGGGGCTGCTGGCACGCCTGGAGCAGGCCGAGGAGCGCGCCGTCGATCTCGCCCCCGGCGACAGCGTCGAACTGGCGCTGCCGTGGCGGCCGCAGCGCCGCGGCCAGGTCGCCTGGCCCGCGCTGCGCCTGCAGACACGCTACCCGCTGGGGCTGTGGCGCGCCTGGAGCGTGTGGCGGCCGCCGCTGCGCCTGTGGGTGTACCCGCAGCCGCGCCTGCCGGGCCTGCCGCTGCCGGCTCCGTCGGCGCTTCCCGGCGCCGGCTCGGCGCGCCGGCTCGGGGTCGGCGACGAGCCCGATGAATTGCGGGAATGGCGTCAGGGCGACCCGCTGCGCCGCATGGTCTGGCGCAAGTCCTACGGCGAGCGTCGCATCGTGCGCGCCGCCGGCGCGTCGCCCGCGCGCGAACTGCTGCGCCTCGACTGGCACGCACTGCCGCCCGGCCTGGACGCCGAACAGCGCCTGCAGCAGTTGTGCGCCTGGGTGCTGCAGGCGCGACGCGACGCGCTGCCGTGGGAACTGCGCCTGCCGGGCCAGGCCCGCACCGGCGACGGGTCGCCGGCCTACGCGCGCGAATGCCTGCGCCTGCTGGCGCAGTGGGGCGCCGAAGATGGCGCCCGCTGAGCCGCGCGCGGCGTCGCGGCGCGGGCTGTCGCGCCGGCTCGGCGCGCTGCCCGAGACGGCGCGCGACACGCTGCTCGTGCTGGTGGTGGCCGCGATGAGCCTGGCGCCGCTGCTGCCGCGCATGCCGGCGTGGGCGGCGCTGCTCGCCGCGACCTGGCTGCTGTGGCGCGCCGCGCTGGCCTGGTCGGGGCGCCGCCTGCCGTCGCGCGTGCTGCTCGCCGCGCTGCTGGCGCTGTGCGTCGGCGGCGTGCTGGCGCAATTCCACACGCTGTTCGGCCGCGACCCGGGGGTCACGCTGGTCGGCATGCTGCTCGGGCTCAAGCTGCTCGAGACACGCCTGCGGCGGGACGCCTACGTGGTGTTCTACCTCGGCCTGTTCTGCGTGTTCGCGCAGTTTCTGTACAGCCAGTCGGCCTGGGCCGCGGCCTGGATGCTCCTGTGCACCCTCGGCTGGCTCACCGCGCTGCTCGACGCCAACCTGCCGGCGCGCCGCCCGCCGCTGCCGCGGCGCCTCGCCACGAGCCTGCGCCTGCTCGGGCTGGGCCTGCCGCTGACCGCGGCGCTGTTCGTGCTGTTCCCGCGCCTGGCCGGGCCGCTGTGGAGCCTGCCGGACTCGCACCAGGCCGCCACCGGACTGTCCGACGACATGGACCCGGGAGCCATCGCGCGCCTGGCCCTCGACGACAGCGTGGCGTTTCGCGTGCATTTCGACGGCCCGCTGCCGCCGCTGCGCGACATGTACTGGCGCGGCCCGGTGCTGGGGCATTTCGACGGCGTGCGATGGACGGCGCTGGCGCAAGGCGGCGCGCCGCCGAAGTTGCGCGGACTCGGCGAGCGCGTGCGCTACACGGTGATCCTGCAACCGACGCAGCGGCACTTCGCCTTCGCGCTGTCTGCGCCGGCGCGGGCTCCGGCGCTGCAGGGCCAGCCCGGAGTGCAACTGCAGCTGCAGGCCGACCTCACGCTGCGCGCCGATCATCGCCTGACCCGGGTCACGCGCTTTGCCGCGACCTCCTGGCTGCGCCACGCCTACGGCGCCGGCACGTCGGCGCGGCGCCTGCGCCTGCTGCTGCGCCTGCCGCCGGGCGACGACCCGCGCAGCGTGGCGCTGGGGCGCGCCCTGCGCGAGCGCTACGGCGCCGGCGGCGCGCCGGCGGTGGCGGCGGCGGCGCTGCGCATGTTCCGCGACCAGCCGTTCCATTACAGCCTGCACCCCGGCCGGTATCGCGGTCCGGATGCCGTCGACGACTTCCTGTTCCGGCGCCGCATCGGGTTCTGCGAGCACTACGCCGAGGCCTTCGTCGTGCTGATGCGCGCGGCGGGCATTCCCGCGCGCATCGTCACCGGTTACCAGGGCGGCTCGTTGAATCCCCTCGACGGCATGTGGGTCGTGCGCCAGAGCGACGCCCACGCGTGGGCCGAGTACTGGGTGCGCGGCCGCGGCTGGGTGCGTGCCGATCCGACCGCGATGGTCGATCCGGCACGCGTCGATCGCAGCCAGACGCTGACGTCCGCCAGCCCCCTGCTCGGGCTCGCCGTGCTCGGCCCGCGCGACACGCGCGCGCTGCGCTGGCTGCGCAATGCCGGCGACGCGCTCGACGCGGCCTGGAACCAGTGGGTGCTGGACTACGGCCAGACGCGCCAGCAGCGTCTGATCGGCGCGCTCGGCCTGGGTCGCATCGGGCGCGCCCAGCTGGCCGCGTCGACGGCGCTGGCCACGGTGCTGATGCTGGCGCTGGGCGGCCTGTGGCTGCAGTGGCGTGCGCGTGCTGCGCGCGACCCCTGGCAACAGGCCTGGGCCGTGCTGCGCTGGCGGTTGCGGCGCCACGGCGTGCCCAGCACGCCCGGCGAGCCGCCGGCATGGCTGGCCCGACGCCTGGGTGGGCAGCCCGGCATGCAGGCGGTGTGCGAACTGCTGCTGGAGATGGAGCGCGTGCGCTACGCCGCGCCGGCGGCGGGCCGCGGCGTGCCGCGCCGGCTGCTCGGACGCGCGCTGCGGGTACGCATGGGCCGCGCACGACCGCCAGGCTCGTCGGGGTCGACGCGCGGATCGTAAACTCGGGTACGGGCGCGCCGCGAGGCTGGCGCCCCGGATCAGGAGGCCAACCATGACCCTTCGAACACTATCGCGGCAATGCGGCGCCGCGCTGCTCAGCGCCGGCATGCTCGCGCTGCCCCCGGCGGCGCACGCCGAGCTCATCGGCACGCAGCAGATCGCCCGCCAGGCGGCCGCACCGGGTGGCGTCAGCGATGCGCACGCGCGCCGGATCCTGGCGCAATTCCTGGCGCGCAGCGATGTACGCGCGCGCCTGCAGCACCTCGGCGTCGGCGAGGCGCTGGCGCAGCAGCGCGTCGCCGCGCTCAGCGATGCCGAAGTCGATCGCCTGGCGTCGCGCATCGGATCCCTGCCGGCGGCCGGCAGCCTGGGCTACCAGGAAACCGTGATCCTGCTGCTGGTCGCCATTCTCGTGGTGCTGGTGGCTTGAAGCCGGCGCTGCGGGCCTGCCGCGGCGCCGCGCCGCGGGCGCTGGGCGCGCTGCTGCTCGGCTGCGCGCTGCTCGCCGGCTGTGCGCTGCCAGGCAGCGCCGACGCCCCGCAGTTCCGCGACGGCCACCTGGTGCGGCGTCCCGCGGGGCTGCCGCAGCGCGCCGCCGTGCACGGCGTCGCGTTCTATCCCGACGCCGGCGACGCCTGCGGCCCGGCCTCGCTGGCCGAACTGCTGCGCTTCAGTGGCGTGGACACCGATCCGGGTCGGCTTTCGCCGCAGTTGCTCACCCCCGGACTCGACGGCACGCTGCAGCCCGACATGCTCGGGGCGACGCGGCGCGCCGGCCGCGTCGCCTATGTCATCGACCCCGACCTCGGCGCCTTGATGCAGGACGTCGCGGCGGGCTGGCCGGTGCTGGTGCTGCAACGCCTGGGCGTCACCGCGCGCACATGGCACTTCGCCGTGGTGGTGGGCTACGACCTCGACCGCGACACCATCACGCTGCGCTCGAGCACGGCGCGCCGCCTGGTGCTGTCGATCGGCACGTTCGACGCGACGTGGAGCGGCGCCGGGCGCTGGGGTTTCGTGGCGCTGCCGCCGGGGGTGTTCGCGCCGGGCACCACCATGCTGCGCTACCTCGAGGCGGTGGCGCCGATGGAAGGCGTGGCGCCGCAGGCCGCGCGCCGCGCCTACCAGGACGCGCTGCGCCGCTGGCCGCAGGCCTGGGTGGCCATGATGGGCCTCGGCAACCTGGCCTACGCGCGCCACGACTATGCCCAAGCGGCGCGCCGCTTCGCGCAGGCGGCGCGGGCCCACCCGGGCGACGGCGATCCGCTGAACAACCTGGCGCAGGCGCGCCTCGCCGCCGGACAGTTCGCGGCCGCGCGCGACGCGATCGAACGCGCGCGCGGCATCGGCACGCCGAACCCCGCGGTCTATGCGCGCACGCGCCGCCAGATCCAGCGCGCCGCCGCGGCGCATGCGTTGGCGCCGCGGCCCGGCGCCTCGAACCCGCAGCGCTGAGCCGGCGCGCCGCGCCGCGTCAGCCGAGCCGGCGCGCGCGCTCGCTCGGGCTGACGATGTCGGTGAGCCGGATGCCGAACTTGTCGTTGACCAGCACGACCTCGCCGCGCGCGATCAGGAAGCCGTTCACCAGCACGTCCATCGGCTCGCCCGCCAGGCGATCCAGATCGACCACCGAGCCCTGCGCCAGTTGCAGCAGTTCGCGGATCTGGATTTTCGTGCGCCCGAGTTCGACCGACAGGGTGACCGGGATGTCCATCACCAGGTCGAGTTGCTCGACCCCCGCCGGCGCGCCGCCGTCGGGCTGCAGTTGCGCGAAACTGGCGCGCTGCGCCGGCGCCGGCCCTCCCCCCTGGGCCGGCGCCGCGGGCGCGGAGGCGGCCGCGGGCGTCTGCTGCTCGGCCAGCGCGGCCTCCCAGTCGTCGCCCATCGCGGGCTCCTCCACCAGCGGGTCGGCGGCTTCGGTCTGGGCCTCGGTTTGCTCGGAATCGGCCATGGTCGGACAGGTGCGGGGAATCAGGAACGGATGGATGCAGGCGGCGTGGCCGCGGCGCGCGCGCCGTCAGCGCAGGTGAGCCTTGCTCGGTTGCCCCAGGCCGGCCTCGGGCAGCAGGCGCTGGCGGATCTTGAGGGCCATGTTGTCGTCGTGCTGGCCGTACTCGCCGACCAGCACCGGGATGCCGTCGACGCGCGCCACCACGGTCTCGGGCATGTCCACGGGAATCACGTCGCCCACGCGCAGCGACAGCAGCTCGCGCACCAGCACCTCGCGCTGCAGCAGCTCGACCCGCAGTTCCACCGCGGCCTCGCGCATCTCGGTCTGCAGCGCGTGCATCCAGCGCTGGTCGACCTCGTTGCGATCGGTGGTCATGCCGGTCATCAGCTGATCGCGGATGGGCTCGACCATGCTGTACGGGATGCACACGTGCAGCGAGCCGCCGCCGCCCTCGATCTCCACGTCGAAGGTCGAGGCGATGACCACCTCCGTCGGCGTGGCGATGTTGACGAACTGGGGGTTGACCTCGGAGCGAATGACCTCGATGTCCAGCGGCAGCACGGGATTCCACGCCGTGCGGTATTCCTTGAACACCATGTCCAGCATGCGGGAGATGATGCGCTGCTCCAGGTTGGTGAAGTCGCGCCCCTCGATGCGCGCATGAAAGCGCCCGTCGCCACCGAAGAAGTTGTCCACCACGCTGAAGACCAGGCGGGGATCGAAGATGAACAGCGCCGTGCCGCGAAGCGGCTTGAGTTGCACCAGGTTGAGGTTGCTCGGCACCACCAGGGTCCGGATGAACTCGCTGTACTTGAGCAGGCGCACCGCCGACACCGAGATCTCGCTGGAGCGACGCAGGAAATTGAACAGGCCGACGCGCCACAGACGGGCAAAGCGTTCGTTGATGACCTCCAGCGTGGGCATGCGCCCGCGCACGATGCGATCCTGGCTGGCGAGGTCGTACGGGCGCACGCCCTCCTCGGGAGTCTCGTCGATCTCGGGCTCGATCTCCTCGCCGGTGATGCCCTGCAGCAGGGCATCGACTTCATCCTGGGACAGAACGTCCTTGACCATCAGCGCACCACGCGGGAAGTGAGCACCGGGGCGCCCGGCGCGGCGCGGTCCGCAGCACGCGGGTCGCGGCACCGCAGGTACGCGCGCGGCGATGCCAGCGCTGCCGTCGCGTGCCGTTTCAGCCGGGAATCGGAGATCGTGGAAGCCACGGTGGTCTGCAGGTCGAGGGTTGTGCCATAGTCGGCGGCGCGCTTGCCGCCACGCGGCGCCGGGCTGATGGAGCGAATGCGCACCGGCCGCCATGAGCCGGCCTGCGCGCCCGCACCGCGGCCGGCGGCGCGGTGCTGCCCCCCTTGGCCCGCCCGAGCCTGCCCGCCATGCAGCAACTGCGCGCCGCTGTCGCGTGGATACGGATTCCGGTTCATCGGTTGCCTACTGTAAACGGCACGCGGGGCGGGGAGTTGAATACGCCGGCGCAGCACCGGCGTTCGCCGACCTCGGCCATGGGCTCAGACGTAGGTGTTGACCACGCCGCGCAGCCACGCGGCGGGCGCCATCGCCGCGGGCAGCGCGGTGGCGCCGCCGTCGGACACGGCCTGCGGCCCCATGCGCGCGGCGCCGCGCGCGCCGCCGCGCGCCTGTCCGCGCCCCGGATCGCCGCTGCCCACCGAGGCCTGGCTCAGATTGAGCCCGGCGCCGCTGAACATCTCGTGCAGCTGGGGCAGCGCGCCCTGCACCGCCTCGCGTACCGCCTGGTGCGGCGAGGCGAACTGGGCGTTGATCTGGCCGCCCTGCATCTGCAGGTGCACCTCGAGCGGACCGAGCTGCGGCGGATTGAGTTGCAGCGTCGCCGACTGCAGCTTGCCGTCGACGGCGAGCAGCATCTGCTGCCCCAGTTCCTGACCCCACGGCGCGCTTCCCACCGGCGACGGCAGTGCCGCGCTGTAGGTGGCCGCCGGCTCGCCGCCGGCGCTCGCCCCGGCGAGCGCCGAGCCGAGCTGGGCCGCTGCACCGAGGCTGGCGGCAAGCGCCGCCGGTTGCGCCGCCGGCGTACCCTGGCCGGCGCCGGGCGCCGCGACGTGCTGGACGCCGCCGAGCTGCGCTGCGCCGGGCGGCGCCGCAGCGGCGTCGCGCGCGCCTTGCGTGGTCGCGGCCAGCGCGCCGGCCACCACCTGTTCGAACGGCCCGCGCGTGCTCAGCGCCGAGCGCGTCTGCAACGCCTCGGCGCTGGCACGCAACGCGGCGGCGCCGCTGTCGGGCGACGTCGCCGGCTGCGCCGCCGCGTCGAGCGCGGCACCCGCGCCACCACCCGCAGCGCCGATCGAGGCGCCTCGCAGCGCGTCCAGCAGGGTGGCCGGCGGCAAGCTCTTGCCGCCCGTGCCGCTGCCGCTCTTGCCGCCTTGCGGCGGCTGCATGCCCGGCGCGCCCTGCGCGCCGAGCGCGGCCCATTGCGCCAGCAGCGCCTGCGCCGCGGTGTCGCGCGCGACACGCCCCTTCGCGCTCTGCTGCGCGCCGCCCGCAGCCTGGGCGCCGCTGGCTGTCGCGGGCTCGGCGCCCGCCGTCTGCGCCGCGCCCTGGGCAGCCGGTGCGGCCTGGGCAGCCTGCGCCGGCGATGGCGGCGTGCCGCGATCCGCCGCCGCCGCCGCCGTCGCGTTGGC
>JAKAZQ010000028.1 GCA_021815805.1 Pseudomonadota bacterium
TCAGCAGCGTGAGCTCGAAGCCGAAGGGCTCGCCCAGGGCCTCGCTGCCGTGCATGTCGAGCACCTCGAAGGTGTCGGCCGCGAAGGCGTCGCAGCCGAAGCTCACGTGGCCCGCCGCGGATGCTTGCGCCGGCTGGTGCGACATCATGGCGTCGGCTCCGCCGCGGCGTGGGCCGGCCATTGCCCGGCACGTGCCAGCGGCGCGTGGCCGGCCGGACGGTCGAGCCAGGCGTCGAGTCCGATGCGCGACCATTTGCGCGCTCCCAGGCGCAGCGCGGGGGGGCGTGCATCGGCGCGCAGCTGGAGCTCCAGCTGCACATCCACGGAGTCGCGCAGGTACAGGCGCACCAGGCCCTGCATGCGCCGCCGCGCGGGGCGCCCGGGAAGCAGGCTCTGGAAGGCCTCGGTGCCGAGGTTCTGCACCCGCACCGCGATGGTTCCGCTGGCGTCGTCGAGATGGTGGCCCAGCCGGACGTCGTGCCCCAGGCGGTTGCGGCATTCACCGACGCGCGTCCACTGGCGTTCCGGTATCGACAGCAGCCTGCGGACATGCTCGATCACGCGCACCGTGGCCGGGCGCAGTTCGAGCTCGAGCACCTGCTGCAGTCCGCTGGCACTGCGCGGCCCCTGCTGCAGCAACGGCAGGTAGCGCAGCACGGCGACGGGTTCCTGTGCCCAGCGCCGGTATGCAGCCGTCTGGGCCAGGCCGGCGAACGCGTGCAGGCAGCGCAGCGCCGAGACGTCGCCGGTTTCCGAGATGCGCTGCGCCAGCCGGTACTTCTCCCAAGCCGCGAACAGCAGCGGGTACAGCGCGTGGTGCAGGATGTCGATGAGCCCGCGCGCCGCCGAGCGGCCGTCGCGCTGCTCGTCCAGCAGATCCTCGGTGTAGTACGTCGGTAGCGGCGAACCGCTGCCGTACAGGCCGAAGCAACGCGCGGTGACCCGCCAGCGACCGCGCCCGAGGTGACGCACGGCCTGCACCTCGCCGCAGGCCATGCCGAGTTCGAGCGCGGCCCGGGTGCGCAGGTTCGGTTCGGCGGCGGCGCAAGCGATGTTCACGCCGACCAGACGCAGCAGGCGCAGCACCTGGAAATACTCGAAGTGCGTGCCGTGCTGCTGCAGATGCCGCATCAAAGCGTCGGCCGCGTTCCGTTGCGTGGGGCCCATGTGTAGATCCTTGAACTCTGCAGATCCTCGACCTCGAGTTGCACGAAGCTGTTGACCCCGGCGTAGTCGGCCAGGAAGACCTGCAGCACGCAGCCGAACAGGTACAGGTCGCCGAGCCCCGCGAAGTGGTCGGCCTGGCAGCTCACGCGCACGCGCTTGCCACGCAGCAGGCTGCAGGCGCCCACCACGGCGGTCTCGGCGTGGGCCTGCACCGACTCGATGCCGTCGATGCGCCGGCGGTTGGCGGCCTCGAGCGCGGCGCCTTCCGGACCGTCGCCGCGGGCATGCCCGCCGGCATACAGGCTCAGCATCGAGCGCAGCGCCGATGCGTCCGCGAGGGACAGAAAGTTGAGCGCCGCATGGGACTGCAGGCACCACATGGATTCGGCGTCCGCCCGCGCACTTCGTGCCGGGGCGGGCGGCTGCAGATTGTGGAAGCGGATGCGATCCGGGGTGTTCGACGTGGCATGGCAGATGTCGCCGCGCCCGAGGCTCTCCGGCAATGCTCCGTTGGTGCAGCGCAGGCGCACGCTGAGCACTTCCGGGCGTGGAACCTGGCCCGGCGGATAGTCGAGGCACAGCACGGTCTGCGGCGTGGCGTGCAGAGGATGCGGTCGCAGAACGCGCCGATAGCTGGGCACGGCGGCGGCGTCCGGCCCCGGATAGAGGTGGAAGGGATGCCAGGTGCGCGGCTGCTGGCGACCGTGTTCGAGTCCCTGCACGCGATGGATGTCGTGGATGCGGTAATGCGCAGGCCGCGGTACCTGCGGTACCAGCAGGTATTCACTACGGCGGTGGTCGAGTTCGATCGGCTCGGCATCCTGCTCGAACAGGTTGATGGCCGGAACCACGCCCAGCATGATGCTGCGGTCGCGCAGTTCGGGCATCCACGGCCAGACGCGGTCAAGTTCGAAGTCGAGCTGCACGGCGTGCGTTCCTGCGGGAAGCGGCGGGATCTCGTCGAGACGGACGAACAGGAATTTGGCCGGCTGCGCGAAATATTCCTGCAGCACGCGATAGCCCTTGAACGCGTGGGGCGGGTAGTCGAGCAGCGCATGATCGAAGCCGGCCGGCTGGACACACTCGGCGGGCAGCGTCAGTGCGCCGTCGCCGCCCGCGCCGGCCCCGGACCAGCTGACATGCACGCTGCGCACATGGCGTGTCAGCAGCAGCAGCAGATGACACGCCTCGGCATGGCTGCCCTCCAGGAACAGGCGCAGCCCCGAGAGCTGGATCGGCTGCACGCCCGCATCATCGCGCAGGCGCAGACGCAGCGCCGACGGTTGGCCCGGCGCCCGTCGCAGCGAACACTCGACGATGCGCAGCGCCGGCACGCTCAGGTCGTGGCAGGTGCGAAAGCGGCACGACGTGCCGTCGACCGGCACCGAGAGGACCTCCGTGCCCTGCGGAATCGACAGCGCCCGGCCTTCGTCGATGCGTGGCTCGAAGAGCATCATCGCCGAGCAGGGTACGGGCAGCAGGTAGTGCGGAAACAGCAGCCCGGTCAGGTCCTGGATGAATTCGGGGAACGCATCCTCGAGCTTGTCGCGCAGCAGCGCGGTGAGGAAGGCCACGCCTTCGAGCAGGCGTTCCACGTCGGGATCCGCGCTGCTTCCCAGCAGCATCGGCGCGAGCGCCGGATTGTCGCGTGCGAACTCGCCGGCCAGCACCTTCAGGCGCCCGAGTTCGTCTTCGTAGTGGCGATTCAGCATGGCGCGTTGGCTCGCGTCAGGGTTGCGCCATGTGCACCAGTACCTGGCCGTGCGCATCGATGTGCGTGGCCAGGTGCAGCGTGTACTCGTCGGGCCCGGGCGCGATGGCGGCTTCGATGGTGAAACTCATGCCCAGGGCATCGCTGCGCTCGCGGCACACGCGCACGGTGGCGCGCAGCAGGCGCGGTTCGTAGCGCTCGATCATGGACTGCAACTGCTGCTCCACGTCGGATACCTCGCCATGGCTGGTTCCCCCGCCGAGATTGGTGAAGTCGCACACCCCGAACCGGTGGTCCAGCGGCACGAAGCCCTGACGCGTGTTGAGCAGGCGGCTGAGATGCTGCACCACCGAGCGCAGCAACTCGGACGTACCGGTCTCGCGACTGCGCGCGAGGGCCTCGGTGGGCACGGACAAGGTTTGCCGCGCAGGGCGTTCCCACTGGGACACGCGCTCGAGCAGACGCTTGCGATGCATGGTGTGTTCGGGGCACAGCGCCGGAGGCCGGACGCCGGGACAGGGTGGCGAGGCGACGGCAGGCGGCGCCGGAGCAAGGAGGCCTGGGGAAGTCGCGGGGGAGCCGCGGGGGGGCGCGAGCAAGGCGCTGGGAAGGCGCGGGCAATGGGCGTTCAGGCCTTCGGCGCCAGCCAGGAGTCCTCCGCCTCGATGCCATCGGGCTCGAAGGTCCAGGTCACCTTCTCGTAGGTGAAGGACACATCCTCCATGTGGCCCATCTGCTGGTTCTCCTGCGCCAGGCAGATCGGCGTCCATGCGCGCACGTTGGTGATGATCGCGTTCTGCAGCTTGACCGTGTAGTAGGTCTCCTCGGTGCCCTTGGGCGAGATGCGCATGTACTGCAGCGTGACGTCCTTCATCTGCTCCCCGGAGGTCAGGGCCTGGAACAGCTTTGGCGAGGACTTGTCGATTTCCTTCGTGAGGGTCATCGGGCCGTGCACGCGCTTGCCGGTGGGCAGCCCGGTCTGCGGGCTTTTCGGGATCTCGATCGCGTGTTCGACGGCTTGCACGAGGATCTTGCCCTCGTGTCCCTTGACCTTCGTGGAGCCCTCGATCTTTCCTTGGTTTTGTCCTTCGAGGACCAGATAGCACGGCATGGGCATGATGATCTCCTGGTGGTTGAATGCGCGCCGTTCCAGCGCGCAGGGGATTCGGGCTTCAACGGGGATTCGGGCTTCAACGGGGATTCGCGCTTCAAAGGGGGTTCGGGGTTGTGAAGGGGCGTGCCGGCATCGGCGCCTCGCGGCGTGCAGCGTGCTCAGCGCTTTTCCAGCTTGCCGACCAGGGAAAGCGTGAACGAGGCACCCATGTACTTGAAGTGGGGCCGCACGCGCAGGTCCACGCGGTACCAGCCCGGCTCTCCGTCGATGTCGGTGACCTGCACGGCGGCCTGGCGCAGCGGGCGCCTGCTGCGCACACCGGGGGCCGGGTTGTCCATGTCGGCCACGTACTGACGGATCCAGAGATTGAGCGCACCCTCCAGATCACCTCGTTCCTTCCAGGTCCCGATGTTCTCGCGCTGAATGACCTTGATGTAGTGCGCCAGACGGCTGACGACGAACATATAGGGCAGTTGCGTGCTCAGGCGGTAGTTCAACTCGGCCTCGCGGCCCTCCGGGCTGGTGCCGAAGAACTTCGGCTTCTGTACCGAGTTGGCCGAGAAGAACGCCGCGCTGTCGGTGTTCTTGCGCATGGTCAGCGCAATGAAGCCCTGCTCGGCGAGCTCGAATTCCCGGCGTTCGGACACCAGCACTTCGGTCGGGATGCGATGCTCGAGGGTGCCCATGGCAGGGTAGGTGTAGATGGGCAGGCCCTTGACCTCGCCTCCGCCCTGCGGGCCGATGACGTTGGCGCACCAGCGGTAGTCGCCGAAGCTCTCGCACAGACGGCTGGCGAGCGCGAAGGCGGCATTGCCCCAGAGGAAGCCGGCGCCCAGCGTGCCGACGTTCTCGACGTGCTGGAAGCTGCGCACCGGCGCGGTGTCGGGTCCGTACGGCAGGCGCAACAGGAACCGCGGCAGCGCCAGCCCGAGATAGCGTGAGTCCTCGTTTTCGCGCAGTGCGTTCCAGGCGATGAACTGCGGACCCTCGAACAGCGAGCCGAGATCCTTCAGGGCCGGCAGCTGCTGCATGGAATCGAGTCCGAAGAACTGGGCCGACGCGCCGGCCAGGAACGGCGCGTGGGCCATCGCCGCGACCTTCGCGACGTCCTGCAGCAGGCGTACGTCGGGCGCCGACGGCCCGAATTCGTAGTCCGCCACGATGGCGCCATAGGGTTGCCCGCCGAACTGCCCGTATTCGGCCGTGTAGACCAGCTTGTACAGGCCGCTGCGCACCACCTCGGGCGCCTCCGCGAAATCGGCCATCAGGCGCTGCTTGCTCAGGCTGAGCACCTGGATGCGCGTGTTTTCGCGGAAATTGGTGCGGTCGACCAGGAACCTGAGCGAGCGCCACGCCGACTCCAGGCGCTGGAATCCGGGGTGGTGCAGGATGGCGTCGACCTGCTGCGACAGCTTGCGGTCGATCTCGGCGATCATCGCGTCGACCATCGCCTGGTTGATGCCCGGGGACCCGCTCTGGCGGGGCGGCGGCAGGGCCGGCGCGTCGTCCTGCCGGCCCTCGGGTTCAGCCGGGTCGGGTTCGATCATGTGCTGCAGCAGGGCTTCGATGCCGTGCCGCGTGATGGCGTATGCCTCGTCCCCGGGATGTACCCGCGCGCTGCCGGTGAGTTCATCGATCACCGGTGTGTCGCGTTGTTGCGCCTCCGCACTTCGTACGGGCGCGTTCATGGTGCGCTCCCGGGTTGCGCGGCCGGCGCAGGCGGCAGCGACACCGCATCGCCGGTTTCGCTGCCGTGCGCCCCCGCCGCGGGATCTGCCGCGGGCTCGGAAGCCGCGGTGGCACGCGCCGCGCGCAGTTCATCGATCAGGCGTTCGCGCAATTGCGGGTCGGACACGATGTCCTGCAGGCGTCGTCGGAACGACGGGATGTTGCTCAACGGGCCCTTGAGCGCCTTGAGTGCCTCGCGCAAGCGCAGCAGGGATTGCAGTTGCGGCACCTGGTCGACCAGCGCATCCGGTGCGAAATCGGCCAGGCTGCGAAAGCGCAGTTCCACCTGCAGGGTTGCGCCGCGCACGGGCTGCCGGAGATCCGGAACCTCCAGCGTGAGGCGCGGCGCCTGGGCCGCGAGCACGTCGTTGAAGGTGTCCTTGTCGATCGTGACGGGGCTGAGTTCGTCGATCGGGGTTTCATCGTCCCGAAGTGTGAAATCCCCGAGTACGAGAAGCTTCAGCGGCAGCTCGACCTCCTCCTGTGCGCCCTCGGTCGCAGGACGGTAGACAATGTTCACGCGCTCCTTGGGAGCGACGGAGCCTTGCGATGCCATGTTGCTTCTCCGCGCGAGTGGTTCGAGGCGCCCGGGTCGCGGGGCCATGACGCTATTGCACTCCGTTCACCGGCGGGGCGTGCGCGGATGAACCGATTCCCGCCCGATGCAAATTGAGTACGCTGTTCGAGGGAATTGCGTGCCATGGATTTCGGCTAGGGCGATCCTGCCGGCGGCGCGGCCGGCGACGGCGGAATGCCCCATCCATGTGCTAAGTTTTCGCCCCTGCGCCGCGCGCGCCCGGGGGTGCGCCTGCCATGCGGCGCGTCTCGTCGCGCGAGATGCCCGCCGCCGGCGGGTCACCCGGCCCTGTCGATGCCCCTCTCATGACCGTCCACATCTACAACACTCTTTCGCGCAGCAAGCAGCCGCTGGTACCGCTGGAGCCCGGCCACGTACGCATGTACGTCTGCGGCATGACGGTCTACGACTACTGCCACCTCGGGCATGCACGCATGATGGCGGTGTTCGACGTGGTCCAGCGCTGGCTGAAGGCGCGCGGCCTGCGCGTGACCTACGTGCGCAACATCACCGACGTGGACGACAAGATCATCCGGCGCGCCGTGGAGAGCGGGGTCAGCGTGCGTGAGCTCACCGATCGCTTCATCCAGGCCATGCACGAGGACATCGATGCGCTGGGCATCGAACGGCCGGATCTGGAACCGCGCGCCACCGAGCACATCCAGCCGATGCAGCAGATGATCGCGCGCCTGCTCGAGCGCGGCCTCGCCTACCAGGACTCGGCCGGTGACGTGGACTACGCCGTGCGCCGCTTTGCGGGCTACGGACGGCTGTCCGGCAAGTCGCTGGACGAACTGCATGCCGGGGAGCGTGTGGAGGTCGATGCGGCCAAGCGCGATCCGCTGGATTTCGTGCTCTGGAAGCACGCCAAGCCCGAGGAGCCGGCCGAGGTGCGCTGGGCATCGCCGTGGGGCGAGGGGCGCCCGGGCTGGCATATCGAATGCTCCGCGATGAGCTGCGAGTTGCTGGGCGAGCAGTTCGACATCCACGGCGGCGGCGCCGACCTGCAGTTCCCGCATCACGAAAACGAGATCGCGCAGACCGAGGGCGTCACCGGAAAACCCTGGGTCAGCGCCTGGATGCACAACGGTTTCGTGCGCGTGGATGAGGAGAAGATGTCCAAGTCCCTCGGCAATTTCCTGACCATCCGGGAAGTGCTGAAGCACGTGGACCCCGAGACCCTGCGTTTTTTCATCATCCGCGCGCATTACCGCAGTCCGTTGAACTACAGCGACGAGGCCCTGCGCGACGCCCACAGCGCGCTCGAGCGCCTGTACATCGCGCTGCGCGAGCATGCCGGGGTGCGCGCGCAGGTCGACTGGCAACATCCGCTGGCGCAGCGTTTCGGCGCGGCGATGGACGACGACTTCAACACCGCGGAGGCGCTGGCCGTGCTGTTCGAGCTGGCCGGCGCGCTCAACCGTGGCGGCGATGAGACGCTGGCCGCCCTGCTGAAGGGGCTCGGTGCCACGCTGGGCCTGCTGCAGCAGGATCCCGCGGTCTTTCTGCAGGGCGCGGTGGACGCCTCGGACAAGGCCTGGATCGAGCAGCAGGTGGAGCTGCGCACGCAGGCGAAGCAGGCCCGCGACTTCCAGCGCGCCGATGCGATCCGTGCCGCGCTGCTCGAGCGTGGCGTCCAGCTCGAGGACAAGCCCGGTGGGGTCACGCTGTGGCGTCACGTCTGAACTCCGTCGTGGCCGGGCAGCAGGCCGCCGCGCCGCAGGACGACGCCGTCACGGCGTCGCCGCCGTATTGGGATCAGGCCTGTGGCGCGCTGATGCGCGCCGATCGCGTGATGCGCCGGCTCATTCCGGTCCACGGCCAGGCCCGGCTGCACAGCCGCGGCGATGCCTTCCAGACCCTGGCGCGCTCGATCGTCGGCCAGCAGATCTCGGTGACGGCCGCGCAATCGGTCTGGCAGCGGCTGTGCGCGGGCTGCGGCAGCATCGAACCCGCCACGCTGCTCGCGCAGTCTCCTGAAAGCCTGCGCGCGGCCGGGCTTTCGCAACGCAAGGTCGAGTATCTGCGCGATCTCGCCGGCCGCTTCGACCAGGGCCTGGTGCACCCGCCGCAGTGGCATGCGATGGCCGACGAGGAGATCATCGCCGAGCTCGTGGCGATTCGCGGCATCGGCCGCTGGACCGCCGAGATGTTCCTGATGTTCCACCTGCTGCGACCCGACGTGCTGCCGCTGGACGACCTCGGCTTGCGCCGGGGCATCAGCCAGTGCTACTTTTCCGGCGAGGCGGTCAGCCGCAGCGAGCTGCGCGAGGTGGCTTCCGCCTGGGAGCCCTGGCGTTCGGTGGGTACTTGGTATATTTGGCGCAGCCTGGATCCGGTTCCGGTCGAATATTGAGGCCCCGCGGGGCCGTTCCGAGCCTGGCCCGCCGCTGCGCGGGAGGCTGCGCTCGAACTCACGACACCATGAGCAAGAAAGTCTTTCTGGATTTCGAACAGCCGGTCGCCGAACTCGAAGCCAAGATCGAGGAGCTGCGCTTCGTGCAGGACGAATCGGCGGTCGACATCTCGGAGGAGATCGCGCGCCTGCAGAAGAAAAGCCAGCAACTGACCAAGGATCTCTACAGCAAGCTGAGCCCGTGGCAGGTCACGCAGATCGCACGCCATCCGCAGCGCCCGTACACGCTGGACTACGTCGCCGGGCTGTTCACCGACTTTCACGAATTGCACGGTGACCGGCATTTCGCCGACGACCTGTCGATCGTCGGCGGCATGGCCCGTTTCAACGGGCAGGCCTGCATGGTGCTCGGTCACCAGAAGGGGCGCGACACGAAGGAGCGCGCCATGCGCAACTTCGGCATGAGCAAGCCCGAGGGGTATCGCAAGGCGCTGCGCCTGATGAAGCTGGCGGAGAAGTTCCGCCTGCCGGTGTTCACCTTCGTCGACACACCGGGCGCCTACCCCGGCATCGACGCCGAGGAGCGCAACCAGTCCGAGGCGATCGGCCGCAACATCCTCGAGATGGCACAGCTGCAGGTGCCGATCGTGTCGACCATCATCGGCGAGGGCGGCTCGGGTGGCGCGCTGGCGATCGCCGTGGCGGACCAGGTGCTGATGCTGCAGTTCGCGGTGTACTCGGTCATCTCCCCGGAAGGTTGCGCATCGATTCTCTGGAAAAGCGCGGAGCGGGCCGCCGATGCGGCGGAAGCCCTGGGGCTCACCGCGCACCGCCTGAAGGCGCTCGGGCTGATCGACAAGATCGTCAGCGAGCCGGTCGGCGGGGCGCACCGTGATCCGCCCGCGATGCAGGCCTCGCTCAAGCGGGCGCTGGCCGAGAGCGTGCGCCAGTTCCAGGGCGTCAAGCCGGCCGAGCTGGTGCGTCAGCGCTACGAACGGCTGTGCGCGTTCGGTCGTTTCCAGGACACCAAGTCGGCGCGCTGAAGCCGCCGGCGCCGGCGGCCGCCACGCGCAGCGCCGCCAGCGCGCTGCGGCGCTTCGCACGCGCCCAGGCCGACGCCGAGTGGCCGCTGCACGGATCGGCGCCGCTGGCCGTGGGTTTCAGCGGCGGCGCCGATTCGACCGCGCTGCTGCTGGCGGCACGCCGCCTGTGGCCGGGCCGGGCGCTGCTCGCGCTGCATGTGCACCATGGGCTGCAGCCCGCCGCGGATGCGTTCGCCGAGCATGCGCTGCGCCAGTGCGCGCACTGGCAGGTGGAGTGCCGGATTCTCCCGGCGAGCGTGCGCGTCGGGCGCGGCGACAGCCTGGAGGAGCAGGCGCGGCGCGCGCGACACGCGTGCCTGCAGGCAGCCGCCCGCCGACTCGGCTGCGCGTGGCTGCTGCTGGGCCAGCACGCCGACGACCAGGCCGAGACCCTGCTCCTGGCGCTGCTGCGCGGGGCCGGTCCGGCGGGCCTGGCGGCGATGCCCGCGGTGGCGCGACGCGGCGGCGTGTGCGTGGGGCGCCCCTTGCTCGGCTGCGATGCCACGCGCCTGCGTGCCGAGCTCGACGCCGCCGGCGTGCCGTATGTACGGGATCCGATGAACGAGGATGCGTCCTTGCGACGGGTGCGCATCCGTCGCGAACTGCTTCCGGCGCTCGACGCGCTCGAGCCGGCCTGGCGTCGCACGCTGGGGCGCAGCGCGGCGCTGTGCGCGCGCGCGGCGCACGGGCTGCGGCAGCGCGCGGCCGACGATCTGCAGGCGTGTCGCGGCGCGCCGGGGTTGCGCCTGCAGGCGCTGCGCGCCCTCGATGCGGAGCGGCGCGCCGAGGTGCTGCGCGCATGGCTGCTGGAAGCGGGCTTGCGCACCAGCGCGGCGCACATCGACAACCTGTGCCGCCAGCTCGACGCGCCGGCGCAGCGCCAGGTGCTGGTGCGCGTCGGCGCGGCGCGGCTGTGGCGGGAGCACGGATGGCTGCGCTGCAGCGCCGCGACGCCGACGACCGACGCCACGGTGCCCAGCCTATAATCTGCGCCTTTTGCGCGGCCGCGCGCGCCATGGCCTGGGCATGCGCGGGTTGCGGCGCAAGTTCCCCATTTTTCATCATGGCGCTCATCGTCCAGAAATACGGCGGTACCTCGGTCGGCTCCGTCGAACGCATCAAGAACGTCGCACGGCGTGTGATCAAGTGGGCCGATGCCGGAAACCAGGTGGTGGTGGTGGTGTCGGCCATGTCGGGTGAGACCAACCGGCTGCTCGCGCTGGCGCGCGAGATCCAGCCGGAGCCCGATCCGCGCGAACTCGATGTCGTGGCCGCGACCGGCGAGCAGGTGACCATCGGGTTGCTGGCGATGGCGCTCAAGGCCCTCGGGCGCGACGCGCGCAGCTACACCGGCTTCCAGGTCGGCGTGCACACCGACAGTGCGTTCACCAAGGCGCGCATCGAGTCCATCGACCAGCAGCGCTTGCGCGAGGACCTGGCGCGTGGACGCATCGTCGTCGTCGCCGGCTTCCAGGGCGTGGACGCGCAGGGCAACGTGACCACGCTGGGGCGTGGCGGCTCGGACACCTCCGGGGTCGCGCTGGCGGCCGCGCTGGGCGCCGACGAGTGCCAGATCTACACCGACGTGGACGGCGTCTACACCACCGATCCGCGGGTCGTGCCCGAGGCGTCGAAGCTGCCGTCGATCACCTTCGAGGAAATGCTCGAGATGGCGAGTCTCGGCTCGAAGGTTCTGCAGATCCGTTCCGTGGAGTTCGCCGGCAAGTACCGCGTGCGCCTGCGCGTGCTGTCGAGCCTGACGCCGTGGGACATTCCGCTGGAGCAGGAGATGCACAGCGGCACCGTGATCACTTTCGAAGAGGAC
This sequence comes from Pseudomonadota bacterium, assembly GCA_021815805.1. Taxonomy (GTDB): domain Bacteria; phylum Pseudomonadota; class Gammaproteobacteria; order Burkholderiales; family Burkholderiaceae_C; genus Thiomonas_A. Next base: position 11,561 of record JAKAZQ010000028.1, read on the forward strand.
CAGAAGAACATGGAACGCGCCGTGGTGTCGGGCATCGCCTTTGCCCGCGATGAGGCCAAGATCACCGTGGTCGGCGTGCCCGACCGCCCGGGGATCGCCTACCAGATCCTGAGCGCGGTCGGCCAGGCGAACATCGAAGTCGACATGATCGTGCAGAACCAGAGTGTCGACGGATTCACCGACTTTTCGTTCACCGTCGGACGCAACGATTACGCGCGCGCCCTGTCCATCCTGAAGACCGAGGTCCAGGCGCACATCGGCGCGAAGGACGTCCTCGGCGATCCGAAGGCGTGCAAGGTGTCGATCGTCGGCGTAGGCATGCGCTCCCACGCTGGCGTGGCCAGCACGATGTTCCGCACGTTGTCGGAGGAAGGCATCAACATCCAGATGATCTCGACCTCGGAGATCAAGGTCTCCGTGCTCATCGACGAGAAGTACCTGGAACTGGCCGTGCGCGCGTTGCACCGCGTGTTCGATCTCGACGCGCCGGCCGCCGACTGAGCCTGCGCGATCCGGCAGGCGCGTCGGCAGGCCTCATCCTGCGGGCGTCGCCGCAGCGCGCGGGAAGCGCACGCGCACGCGCAGGCCGCCGAGCGGGGAATCCAGCAGTTCCACCTGCGCGGCGCTGCGCTCGGCGACACTGCGCACGATCGCCAGACCGAGCCCGCTGCCGCCCGGCGGCGCGTCGGCGCGCCGGTAGAAGCGGTCGAACACGCGCGGGCGCTCGGACGCCGGGATGCCGGGGCCGGAGTCGTCCACCTCCAGGATGGCATGGGCGCCCTCCGCACGCACGCGCACGTCGACGCGCGCATCGCGAGGACAGTAGCGCACCGCGTTGTCGAGCAGGTTGCGCGCCAGCATGCGCAGGCCGTTGGGCGGCGCCGTCACCAGCAGTTCCTCGGCCTGCTCGAGGCCGGCGTCGATGCCGCGCGATTGCGCCAGTTCCACGGTGTCGTTCAGGGCCTGGCGCGCGGCATCGGTGAGCGACGTGGCGGCCGCCGGCTCGCGCCCGCCGGAGTCGGCGCGCGCCAGCGCCAGCAGTTGCTCCACGAGATGCGTGGCGCGGTCGATGCCGGCGTCCAGCCGATGCGCTGCGAGGCGGCGGGCCGTGTCGTCCGGGGCCCGTGCCAGCATCTGCAACTGCAGTTTCAGGGCCGCCAGCGGCGAGCGCAGTTCGTGCGCGGCATCGGCGACGAACATCTGCTGCGCGTCGAATGCCTGGCGGGTGCGCGCGAACAGGCCGTTCATGGCACGCACCACCGGTTGCATCTCCAGCATCACGGCGCGCGGGTCGAGCGGGTCGAAGGAGGTCGCGGCACGGTTCTCGAGTTCGGTGGACAGCGCGCGCAGCGGTCCGAGCGAACGCCGCACCACCCAGGCCACGACCAGCAGCAGCAGGGGCGCGATCAGCAGCATCGGCCAGACCGAGTTGAGGGCGAAGGTCAGGGCCAGCGCGCGCCGGCTGCGCAGCGGCTGCGCCACCTGGATGGTGCGCCCGCCGGCCTGCATCGAGAACACGCGCCAGCGCTGATGGTTCACGTCGGCATTCGCGTAGCCCAGCACGGCCTGGTCGGGAAGTTCCACGCGCGGGCGCGACACGTAGATGCGCTGTCCGTCCGGAGCCCAGACCTGGAACACGTAGTCCAGGTTGTCGCGAGGATGCCCGCGCGGGCCGAAGCCGGGAAGTCCGAGCTCGCCGGTGGCCAGCGACAGTGCGATCTGCTGCAGGTGATAGTCGAACACCGCGTCGGCTTCGTGCATGGCGTTGCGGAACACCGCGGTCGCCTGCACCAGCGCCGCCGTCAGCACGGCCGCGGTGAGCAGGACCAGAAGCTTCGTGCGCAGCGACTTCACGCGTCTTCCTCCTCCTCGCGCGCCAGCACGTAGCCCATGCCGCGGATATTGCGTATGAACTCGGCGCCGAGCTTCTTGCGCAGGCTGTGCACGTACACCTCGACGGCATTGCTGGAGATCTCGTCCTTCCACCCGTACAGCTTCTCCTCCAGCTGGGCACGCGACAGGATCACGCCCGGGCGGCGCATCAGGGCCTCGAGCACCGCCCACTCGCGCTGCGAGAGGGTCAGCGGCCTGCCGTCGAGCGTAGCCTCGTGGGTGGCCGGGTTCAGGCGCACGCCGCGGTGCTGCAGCGCGGGCTCCGCGCGCCCCGCGGCGCGGCGCAACAGGGCGCGGATGCGCGCCTGCAGTTCGCTCAGGTCGTACGGCTTGAGAAGATAGTCGTCGGCGCCGGCGTCGAGTCCGCGGATGCGCTCGTCGACGGCGTCGCGGGCGGTGACGATGAGCACCGGCGTGCGGTCGTGGCGCTCGCGCGCCGCCTTCAGCACCTGCAGGCCGTCGCGCGACGGCAGGCCGAGGTCGAGCAGCACGAGGTCGTACTGCTCGGCGCTCCAGGCGGTGTCGGCGGCGCGTCCGTCGCGCACCCAGTCCACGGCATAGCCCTCGGCGCGCAAGGCGTCGAGCACGCTCTCGCCGATCATCGGGTCGTCCTCCACCAGGAGCAGTCGCATCGGGTCGTTTCCTCGCTTCAGGCCGCGCCGCCGCGGGCACCGGCGCGGCTGCAGCGCGCCGCTGGAATGTGCACAATTGTCGCCTGTCGCGCGTGCGACCTGGCGTCGTACGCTTTCACGTTCAAGTTTTCACGTTCAAGAAACCTGGAGATTCCCGATGACACACGCCATCCGCATCGAACGCACGGGGGGACCGGAGGTGCTGCAGTGGCAGCAGGTCGCTGTCGGTGATCCCGGTCCGGGCGAGGTGCGCGTGCGCAACGTCGCGGTGGGCGTCAATTTCATCGACGTGTACCACCGTACCGGACTGTATCCGCTGTCCCTGCCCGCCGGCATCGGGCTGGAGGGCGCCGGCGTGATCGAGGCGCTGGGCGACGACGTGCGGGAATTCCGTGTCGGTGACCGCGTGGCGTACTGCCACGGGCCCACCGGCGCCTATGCCGAGGCGCGTGTCATGCCGGCACGCGTGCTCGTGAAGCTGCCCGAGTCGATCGCCTTCGAGATTGCGGCGGCGATGATGCTCAAGGGCCTGACGGTGCAGTTCCTGCTGCGCCGCACGCGGCGTCTGCAGGCCGGCGACGTGGCGCTGTTCCACGCCGCCGCCGGCGGCGTCGGTCTGCTCGCCGGGCAGTGGGCGCGCGCGCTGGGCGTGCAACTCATCGGCACCGCCGGCAGCGACGACAAGTGCCGCCTGGCGCTCGAGCACGGATATGCCCATTGCATCAACTATCGCACCGAGGATCTGGTCTCCAGGGTCAGGGAAATCACCGGCGGCAAGGGCGTGTCGGTGGTCTACGACTCGGTCGGGCGCGATACCTGGGAGCGCTCGCTCGGCTGCCTGCAGCCTTTCGGCCTGATGGTCAGTTTCGGCAACGCTTCGGGCCCGGTGCCGCCGGTCACGCTGGGCGATCTCGCGGCGCGCGGCTCGCTGTACGTCACGCGCCCGACCCTGATGACCCACCTGGCGCAGCGCGACACGCAACTCGAGATGGCCGCCGAGCTGTTCGATGTCGTCGGCTCGGGCCAGGTGTCGCCCGTCATCGGCCAGCGTTTCGCGTTGCGCGAGGCCGCCGACGCACACCGCGCGCTGGAGTCCCGCTCGACCACCGGAAGCATCGTGCTGCAACCCTGAGCCTGGCGCCGGCGCGGCAGGCATCCCCGCAACCGCAGCGCCGCCAACCGCATCGCCGTGAACCGGATCGTCTTGGCATTCCCGGCTTCGCGGGCAAATTGCGCGCCGCGCGACAGCGCAGGGCGCACGCCCTAAGCTGATCCGACGGGTGCAGGACGTGCGGGTTTCGATGGCACGGCAACTGGCACGGCGTCTGGCGCGGCGTTTCGCAGCGGTTCCTGCGGCATGTCGGCACCCTTCGGGCATGCCGCCCGCCAGATGCACAGACGGGCGACGGTCATGGGGCAAGCAGACGGTGTGGGGCGCGGCTGTGTGGGGCGTGGCGTGGCGCGGCGGCGTTGGCGCGGGGCGGTGGTCGTGGCCTCGATGGCCGGCTTGTCCGGAGCGCCCGAGGCGGGAGCCGTAGACGCGAGAGCCGTAGAGGCGCCAGAGGCGCGAGCAGCCGAGGCGGTCGCCGCAGGTGTGGTGGCGCAAGGCGCCGACGGCGCGCGCGGGCAGGATTTCGTGCAGTGCCTGTCGCGCCCGGGCCAGGCGGGTTGCAAGGTCCCCCCCTACGCGGTGGAGGCCACGGTTCCCGGAGTGGTTCCGGTGTCCGCCAGCATCTTCGGCGCCTCCGGCGGCGAGGGCTACGTCGCTCACGCGAACCAGATCATCGACACCGTGCGCGGTGGCAACGGAGGTCGCGCGGGCGACAATCTGGGCTTGCCCGACGCCTCGGTGCGCTACATCGCGCCGCAGTCCTTCGAGGGGGCGCCGGGAGGCGATGGAGGGCTCGGCCTGCGCGCCTGTGCAGGCGCCGTGATCGCCAACAAGGGCAGCATCCGCGGCGGGTCCGGCGGCGACGGCGGAGCCGCCGGATCCTTCGCCGGCCACTCCGGCGTCGGCGGAAACGGCGGCGCCGGCGCTCCGGCGCTGCGCGGTTCGGGCTTCGTGCTCGACAATGAAGGCGTGATCCGCGGCGGTGCCGGCGGCGCCGCCGGGGCCACGCCGGCGGGCGGCATCGTCGGCTACATCAATCCGGCCGATTTCGACTATACCGGGCGCCTTCCGCCGCTGGCCCAGGGGCGGGGCGGCGCCGCGGCACCGGCGATCGTCGCCGGCGGCGGCGCGACCATCGTCAACCACGGCACCATCTCCAGCGGCGGGCCGGGGGCCGGCGCCATCGAGTTCGTCGACGCTGGCAACATCCTGGCCGTGACGCCGGGCTCCGAGATCCACGGCGAGATTCGCGGCTCCGCCGGCAACCTCCTGCGACTCACCGGCCGCGGCGCCGCGGCGCTGGATCTGTCCTCCGGCGCGCAGTACGCCGGCTTTGCCGGCGTCGACGTCGTCGGTGCGACCTGGACCCTGCAAGGCGCGAGCCACGACGACATCCCGTGGTCGCTGCGCGGTGGCGTGCTGCAACTCGCGTCGAGCGCACCACTGGGCGGTGCCGCCTTGCGCATCGATGGCGGCACGTTGCGCGCGCTGGGCGACCTGCAGATCCGCCAGGCGCTGCAGCTCGACGGCCGCGCGCATATCGACAACGGCGGCCATGCGCTGCGGCTCGACGGGCCGTCACGCGGCAACGGCGAGCTGGTGCTGCGCGGCGGCGGCGTGACCACGCTGGCCAACGTCGCCAACCGCCATGCCGGAGGCACGACGGTGCTGGGCGGAAGCACGCTGCGCGTGGTCTCCGAGGCCGCGCTCGGACCCGGTCCGCTGCGCCTGCAGGCGAGCGCCGACCAGCCGGCCGGGCTGCTCGTCGCAGCGCCTGCGCGCCCGCGCGCGGCCCGCAGCTTCGTCCGTGACATCGAACTCGTCGGCGGGCGCGGCCTGGTCGACAACGACGGACAGGCCTTGCGCCTCGACGGGGCAATGCACGGTGCCGGCACGCTGGAACTCGCGGGAGGCGGTGTGACGGAGCTGACCAATGCGGCCAACGATCACCGCGGTGGCACCCGCATCGCGGCCGGCAGCACGGCGCGCCTGCTGGCGCGCGAGCCGCTCGGCGGCGGCAGGCTGACGCTGGCCGGCACGCCGGCGGCGCCCGCGGTGCTGCGGGTCGACGCCGATGTGCATCTGACGCAGCCGCTGCGCCTGGCCGGCGACGGCGGCGTGCTGCACAACGACGGGCATGTCGTGCGCGTGGCCGGAGCGCTCGACGGTCGTGGCGCGCTCGTGCTGAGCGGCAACGGCCTGACCTGTCTCGACGCCGCCGCCAGCACCCACCGCGGCGGTACGCAGGTCGGACCCGGCGCCACGCTGCAGATCGCATCCGGCAGGGTGCTGGGCCGCGGCGCCCTGCGCCTGCACGGTGTGCCTCAGCGCGCCACGCTGCGCTCGTCCGCCGACACCACGCTGGCGGTTCCGGTGCATCTCGCCGGCGATGCGCGCGTCACGGTCGCGCCGGCAACCACACTGGCCATGACCGGGGGGCTGTTCGACGCAGGATCCGACGCCACGGCACTTGTCGTCGACGGCGGCGGCACGCTGCGCCTGGACGCGCCCAGCGGCTACCGCGGCGCCACGACCGTGCAGCCCGGCACCTGGCTCGCGCTCGGGCCGCACGGCAGCGTCGCGAGCTTCTCGACGCTGCGCAACCAGGGCGTGCTGGACCTGCGCGCAGCGGGCGCTGCGCCGACGCTGCAGGGATCGCTGCTGCAGGATGCATCGGCCGCGCTGCTGCTGCCGTTGCGCCCAGGCCAGGGCCCGGGCCTGGACATCGCCGGCGCGGCGCGCGTTGACGGCCTGCTGGTGCTGCTGCCGCAGGCTGGCAGCTACCGGCCCGGGCGCGTCGTAGTGCTGCGCGCGCAGCAGGGCCTGGAGGCAAACCTGCGTTCCTGCGCGGTGCCCGGCCTGAGCGCCTTCACGCCGTTGCGGCCGGCCTTTTCCCGGGACGCGTACGCGCTGTATCTCGATCTCAGCGCGGACGGCCTGATCGACGAGGCGCTGGCCGGCAGCCTGCCGGCGCTGCGCGCGGTGTTGCGCGGCAGTGCATCCGGACTCGCCGGGCTGGCACGCCGCGACTGTCCGGTGTTCGACGCGCACGGCCTGTGCGTGGCGGTCGGAGGCGGTCAGACCGTACTGGGCGCAAACGGTCCGCGCACCGACTTCACGCTGCTCGAGGCGGGCTGGCGCGTCGCCCCGAGCCTGCATCTGTCGGCCTGGCTGCAGCAACCGCTGAACCAGCGCATCGGCAGCGAAGGGGTCGCGCGCTATACCAGCGCGCGCCCGGCCGGCGGCGTGCAGGCGTACTGGCAACAGCGACCCGACGTCGGCGGCTGGATCGGCCGGCTGGCCGCCGCATATTCCGATCAGGAGCTGGAATGGCGGCGCGGCAGCTCGCCCGCGCTGGGCGCGGGGTGGGGGCGTACCGACGCGGTCGCGCGCGCCTGGCATGCCGAGCTGGGCCTGCGTCACGCGGTCGGCGAGGCCTTGCAGCTGACGCCCTGGCTCGGTGGTACGGCCGCATCGGCGCTGGTGCGCGGCTTCACCGAGGCACCCGGCGGCGCGGCGCCGGCGGTGGAGGGCCTGCCGGCGCGCTGGAGCTACCGTGACGCGTACCAGCATTCGGTCACCGTCGATGCCGGGCTGCGCATGCGCGCGCGACGCGGCGAGCGCACGGAACTGGAACTCGAGCTGTGGCTGCAGCGGGTTCTGCGCCAGGTCGGTGCCAGCTGGGGTCTGAGCCATTCCCCGGACAGCGCGAGTCTGTCGGTGGACGGCCCGTCGCGTCGCTACCTGGCGGGCCTGGCGCTGCAACTGCGCCATCACATCACGCCGAGCCAGGACATCGTGTTCAGTCTGTCGGGGCAGCAGCAGCCCTATGCTTCGGCGCTGATCGTCGATTCCCGTCTCGGCTGGCAGGTCGGCTTCTAGTCATCATGGTCGCCAACAGGCAGGTCGGCGGGGGTCGATCTCCTGCCGATGCGTAGGTTGCACGCAAGCGTGCAGAGCTACATGCTGTGAGCGTGTCATCAGCACCTGTTGAGGAGACCGACTCCTAGGCCAGGATGCCCCGATAGGCATGCCAGCTGGCGTGCCCCAGCAGCGGGCCGACGAGCAGCAGTCCGAGCCCGGCCGGCAGCAGCGCCAACGCACTCAGCAGGGTGAGCATGGCGCCCCAGGCGAACAGCACCCAGGGGTGCTCGAGGCACGCGCGCACGCTGGTCAGCGCAGCGGTGATGGCGTCCACCGGACGGTCGAGCAGCAGCGGCACGGCGATCACGCTGCAGGCGAAGGCGACGCCGGCGAACATCGCGCCGACCGCGGCATAGGCCGCGATGAACGGCAGGTTGGAGGGGTCGAGCAGCAGCTGCGTCGGGGTCTGCGCCGGCGCCATGCCGTCGGCGAACAGCGCGAACACGACCAGCGAACTGCGCGCCCACAGCAACTCGAGCACCAGCAATAGTCCGATGAACAGCGACAGGCTGGATCGGCGCGGCAACCAGCACACCAGGCAGCCGCGCAGACGCGGGCGGGTGCCGCAGGCGCACAGGCGGCTGGCCTCGATCAGCCCCATCGCCAGCGCCGGCCCCAGCAGCATCATGCCGCTGCCCAGCAGCAGCGCATACTGCGGACTCTCGCGCAGCAACGCGCCGAGCATCCAGGCGACCGCCGTGAACAGCAGGCCGTAGCTGAGGCTGAGCACCGGACACCGCAGCACGTCGCGGGCGCCGTCCCGCAGCCAGCGCAGCGGATCCCGCCAGCCCAGCATGGGCACGCTCACGCGCGTCGTGCGCTGGTCTGCCAGCGGATGGTTGCGGGCCTCCTCGGGAGTCATGTCTCGACGGGTTCGGTCATTCCTGGATACACATGGGGCGGCCCGCAGCTTATACCCGGCCCAGTTTCGTGACAAGGCAGGGTCTACCCGCGTCCGGCGTCGCCCGCGGTGGAGCGCTGGCGGCGCCGGGACTGGCGCTGTTCGTCGAGCAGCAGCGCGACCGCGCCGACGGTGATCGCGCTGTCGGCCAGGTTGAAGGCCGGCCAGTGCCATGCGCCCGACGCCGTGCGCAGGTAGAAATCGAGAAAGTCCGTGACATGGCCCCACAGCACGCGATCCGCCACGTTGCCGAGGGCCCCGCCCAGGATCAGGCCCAGCGCCAGGCCCATCAGCACGCGTTGCCGGCGGCGCAGCAGGACGACCGCGATCAGCAGCGAGACCGCGCTGCCCAGCCCGGTGAACAGCCAGCGTTGCCAGCCCGGCTCGGCGGCCAGGAACGAGAAGGCGGCGCCCGGGTTCTCGACATGCACCAGGTTGAAGAAACCCGTGATCGGCATCGACGCGCCCAGCGGCAGGTCGTGCGCGATCAGCCACTTGCTGGCCTGATCCAGTGCGAGCACCGCCAGCGCCAGCAGCAGCCAGATCCACGACGGCGGCAGATCCTCCGGCACGGCAGCGTCAGACATGGCGTCGCACCTCGCCGTCGCCGTGCAGGTTGCTCACGCAGCGCGCGCACAGGCCGGCATGCGCGGTGTCCGCGCCGACGTCTTCGACCCAGTGCCAGCAACGTTCGCACTTGGCCGCGGCGGCTGGTTCGGCGCGCACCTCCACGGCCTCGGCCGTGTACGGGCGCAGGCGCGACACGATGAAGGCGAAACGCGCCTCGTCGCCGAGTTCCCGCAGCAGGTCGAGCTCGGCCGCCGGCAGGCCGAGGTCCACCCAGGCCTGCAGCGACGAGCCCAGCCGGCCCTCGGCGCGCACGTCCTCGACCGCGCGGTTGACGCGGTCGCGCAGCATCCGCATGCGCGACCAGCGCGTCAGCAGTTCGGCCGCGTCGGCGGGCTGCGGCAGCGTGTGATAGGTCTGCACGAAGATGGTGCCGTCGGCGCGCGCGCGGGCAGGCTCGAAATGCTCCCACGCCTCCTCCGCGGTGAAACTCAGGAAGGGGGCGATCCAGCGCAGCATGGCGCTGGCCAGATGCCACAGCGCGGTCTGCGCGCTGCGCCGGGCGTGGCTGTCGGCCTGCGTCGTGTACAGCCGGTCCTTCAGCACATCGAGGTAGAAGCCCCCGAGGTCCTCGGAACAGAACACCAGCAGGCGTGCCACCACCGGGTGGAATTCGTAGGCGGCGTAGTGCGCCAGGATGTCGCGCTGCAGCGCGCCGGCATGCGCCAGCATCCAGCGGTCGATGTCGAGCATCGCGTCCACCGGCACGGACTGCGTGGCGGCATCGAAATCCGACACGTTGGCCAGCAGGAAGCGCAGCGTGTTGCGCACCCGGCGATAGTTCTCGACCACCTGTTTGAGGATCGCATCGGAGATCGCGAGATCCCCGGAGTAGTCGGTCGATGCCACCCAGAGGCGGATGATCTCGGCGCCGAGCTTGTCGCTGACGGCCTGCGGCGCGATCACGTTGCCCACCGACTTGCTCATCTTGCGGCCTTGCCCGTCGACCGTGAAGCCATGGGTGAGCAGCGCCTTGTAGGGTGCGCGGCCGTCGATCGCGCAGCCGGTCAGCAGCGACGAGTGGAACCAGCCGCGGTGCTGGTCATGCCCCTCCAGGTACAGGTCGGCGGGCCACGCCAGTTGCTCGCGATGACTGCCGCGCAGCACGTGCCAGTGGGTGGTGCCGGAGTCGAACCAGACCTCGATGATGTCCTGGGACTTCTCGTAGTCGTCGGCCTGTTCGCCCAGCCAGTCGCGCAGGTCCAGGCGCGACCACGCCTCCACACCCTCGCGCTGCACCAGGTCGGCGGCGCGGTCGAGCAGTTCCAGCGTGCGCGGGTGCAATTCCCCGGTGGCCTTGTGCAGCAGGAAGGGCAGCGGAACGCCCCACGCGCGCTGGCGCGAGATGCACCAGTCCGGGCGTCCCGCGATCATGTCGCGCAGACGCGCCTTGCCGCCGGCCGGGTAGAAGGCGGTCTGCTCGACCGCGTCCAGCGCCAGTTCGCGCAGCGTGCGCGGCGCCTTGTCGGTGGTGCAGACGCCTTCGCCCTGGTCCATGCGCACGAACCACTGGCTTGCCGCGCGATAGATCACCGGTGTCTTGTGGCGCCAGCAATGCGGATAGCTGTGGCGGATGTCCTCGGTCGCGAGCAGGCGGCCGGCGGCTCGCAGCGCCTCGACCACGGCCGGCGCGGCGCGCCAGATCTGCTGGCCGCCGAACAGCGGCAGCTCGGCCGCGTACACGCCGTCGCCCTGCACCGGGTTGAGCACCTGGTCGGTGGTCATGCCGTGGGCGATGCAGGAGTTGAAGTCGTCCACGCCGTAGGCCGGCGAGGAATGCACGATGCCGGTGCCGTCGTCCGCCGTGGCGTAGCTGGCCAGGTAGACGGGGCTGGCGCGGTCGTAGCCGCGATCCACCTGCGCCAGCGGGTGGCGAAAGCGCAGGCCGCCGAGGGCTTCGCCACGCGCTGTCGCGAGCACGCGTCCCTGCAGGCCGTAGCGCTCCAGGCAGGGCGCGACGCGGGCGCTCGCCAGCAGCAGCACGCCGCGCTCCGTGTCGACCAGGCTGTACTCGAGTTCGGGGTTGAGGTTCAACGCCTGGTTGGCCGGGATGGTCCACGCCGTGGTCGTCCAGATGACGGCGAACGCCGGGCCGGGAAGGCCGTCCAGCCCGAAGGCCGCGGCCAGGCGTTCGGGCTCGTCGCACGCAAACGCCACGTCCAGCGTGTGGGACGTCTTGTCGGCGTACTCGATCTCGAACTCGGCCAGCGAGGAGCCGCAATCGAAACACCAATGCACCGGCTTGAGTCCGCGGTAGACGAAGCCGCGCTCGACCACGCGCTTGAGGGCGCGGATCTCGTCGGCCTCGTTGCCGAAATCCATCGTGCGGTACGGGTGCTCCCAGTCCCCGAGCACGCCCAGGCGCTGGAAGTCGGCCATCTGGCCGGCGATCTGCTCGGCGGCGTAGGCACGGCTGAGCGCCTGGATGCGGTCGCGCCCGAGTTTGCGCCCGTGCAGTTTCTCGATCTGGTTCTCGATGGGCAGGCCGTGGCAGTCCCAGCCTGGCACGTACACCGCATCGAAGCCCTCGAGCTGGCGCGCCTTCACGATCATGTCCTTGAGCACCTTGTTCACGGCGTGCCCGATATGGATCTGGCCGTTGGCGTAAGGCGGGCCGTCGTGCAGCACGAAGCGCGGCCGTCCGGCGCGAGCCGCGCGCAGGCGCCGGTACACCCCTTCGTCCTGCCAGCGCCTGACCCATTGCGGCTCACGACGCGGCAGGTCGCCGCGCATCGGGAACGTGGTGTCCGGAAGATTCAGCGTGGAGCGGTAATCGGGTTTGGCGGGCGCGTCGGAGGCGGTCATGGCATGCGGTGGCGCCGGGCGGGCGGCGCGGACGTTTTCGGGGTGGGGTGAGCGGGCGGCGCGGTCGTGCCCATGCACATGCAGCGCCGGCCGTCCGGATCAGGAGGCACGGGGCACCGCGCGGGCGAGCCAGGCGCGAGCTGCGCGCACGTCGGCGTCGATCGCCGCGGCGAGAGCCTGCAGGCCGTCGTAACGGGCTTCGTCGCGCAGCTTGTGCAGCAATTCCACGCGCACGAGTTTACCGTAGGCGTCTCCGCTCCAATCCAGCACGTAGGCTTCGAGCAGCACGCGCCCGGAGTCGTCGACGCTGGGTCGGCGCCCGAGGCTGGCCACGGCCTGCAGCGGCTGGGGCGCCAGGCCGTGCACGCGGGCGACGAAAATGCCTTGCGCCGCAGGGTGCGCATGCCCGAAGCGCAGATTCAGCGTGGGAAAGCCGAGCTGGCGTCCGAGCTTGGCGCCGTGTTGCACGTGCCCGGAGATCGCGTAGGGACGATCCAGCAGATTGGCGGCCAGCGGCATGTCTCCGCCCGCGAGGGCCTGGCGCACCGCCGAACTCGACACGCGCCGGGCATGCAGCTCGTAGGCGTTCATGCGTGCGACCTCGAATCCCTGGCGCAGGCCGCAGGCATCGAGCAGGGCGTAGTCGCCGGCGCGCCGCGCGCCGAAGCGGAAATCGTCGCCCACCAGCACGTAGCGCGCCTGCAGTCCCTGTACCAGCACACGCTGGATGAACGCCTCGGGGGACAGCGCCGCAAGCGCAGCATCGAAGCGCAGAATAACGGCACGATCGACGCCGCATTGCGCCAGACCGTCGAGTTTGTCGCGTAGGCTCGACACACGTGTCGGCGCAAGATCCGGGCGCTGCTGGGTCTTCGCGAAATAATCCCGTGGGTGGGGTTCGAAGGTCAGTGCGCAGGCGCTCAGCCCACGCTGCCGAGCTTCGTGCACGAGCAGCGCGAGCATGGCCTGGTGGCCACGATGCACGCCGTCGAAATTGCCGATGCTGATCGCGCTGGGCACGCCCAGTGCGCTGTGCTGAATACCTCTGAATACCTGCATGGGAACCTGCGGGATTATGCGTCGACGGGCGGTTGCCGGCGGGCCGCGCCGGACGGCACGGCCGGGGCCGGGGCCGCTTGCGGTGCTGCCTCGCAGGAGCCGGTGGGCCGGCCAGCCCTGTGGTCAGGCGGCAACGCCAGGGGCGGTCGCGTCGAACGATTTTCGGGTGGGCGGGCGCGGAGTGCTTGCAAAAGCTCCATTCGGTGTATAGTAAGCCCTGCAGTCGCTTCAAGACGGGCGCCCTGGCGCGCACAGTTTGGGTTCGTAGTCACTCGATAAACCGGCTGGGCTTGTTGAAGATTTGCATTTCATTGATACACAGGACTTGAAAGGAAGATCATGCCCACCGGCATCGTCAAATGGTTTAACGAAAGCAAAGGCTTCGGGTTCATCAAGCCGGACGAGGGCGGCGAGGATCTGTTCGCCCACTTCAGCGAGATCCAGGCCAAGGGCTTCCGCACCCTGCAGGAGAACCAGCGTGTCGAATTCACTGTGAAGGCCGGCCCGAAGGGTCCGCAGGCCTCGCAGATCCGCGTGCTGTAAGCCAGCAACGCGAACTCGGCATCGAACGCCCGGCCCTGCCGGGCGTTTTGCTTTTTGGGCCCGCGCGGGCGCTGCGCGGCAAGCCCGTGAAGCCGGCCCCTGCGGCCGGCTTTTTCGCATGCGTCGGCGGCGGGTGCAGCAGAGTCGGGCATGATCCGGGTGGGCGAGGTCGCTGCGGACCGCGCGGGAGAGGGGCTTGCTGGATCAATTCGTCCGGGAATGGGGGTACCTCGCGGTCGCCGTCGGTGCCTTCGCCGAAGGGGAAACCGTGCTTCTTGCGGCCGGCTATGCCGCGCGAGCCGGCTGGCTGGACCTTTGGCGCGTGGTGCTTGTCGCCGTGGTCGCGGCAAGCGCGGGCGACCAGTTCTTCTTCCTGCTCGGGCGCCTCTACGGGCCGGCGCTGCTGCGGCGCCTGCCGCGGCTGCGCGCGCAGGTCGAACGCGTGGCGGTGCTACTGCGCAGGCGCCCGGGCGGAGCGGTGGTGGCCGTGCGCTTCCTGTACGGGCTGCGCATCGCCGGGCCGATCCTGATCGGAGCGGCGCAGGTTCCGCCGTCGCGGTTCATCGTCTTCAACCTGCTCGGCGCGCTGCTCTGGGCTCCGCTGGTGGCAGGGCTCGGCTGGGGCTTCGGGCACGCCTGGGAGCATGTCTCGCAGCGCCTTCCGGGGTTCGAGGCCGGCCTGCTGGCGCTGCTGGTGCTCGTGCTGCTCGGTTCCTGGGCGCTGCGGCGCGCGGTTGCCGCGCTGCTGCGGCGCCGCCGCGCGCGCCGCGCCGGGCCCGGGTAGCGCGGGCGGCACAGGCCGTGCGCTGAAACGGCCCGCCGGACTCCGCGCGGGCCGCGCCGACGCGGCCCGCTGCGGCATGTCGACAGCCTGCCAGCGCTCGGGCTCCGCGCCCGGAGGTCTCGCGCGCGATCGCGAATTTCCGCTCTGCTGTGGCCGCGCGGCCTCAGGCGCCGCGCAGGCCCATCGCGTCGCGCACCATCTGCATGGTCTCGCGTGCCGCGGCCTGCGCGCGCTGCGTCCCCGCATCCAGGATGTCGCGCACCAGCCCTGGCTGATCGAGGTAGGGCTGCGCGCGTTCGAGCATCGGTTGCTGCTCGCGCAGCACCGCGTCGATCACCGGTTGCTTGCACTCCAGGCAGCCGATGCCCGCGCTGGTGCAGCCGCGGCGCACCCATTCGCGGCAGGCTTCATCGGTGTAAGCCTGATGGAACTCCCACACCGGGCACTTTTCCGGGTTGCCGGGATCGCTGCGACGAACACGCGCCGGATCGGTGGGCATGCGCCGGATTTTGTGCTCGACGACCGCGCGTTCCTCGCGAATCGCAATGGAGTTGCCATAGCTCTTGGACATCTTGCGCCCGTCAAGCCCTGGCAGCTTGGATTCGGGGGTCAACAGCGCCTCCGGTTCGCGCAGGATGCTGCGCCGCCCGCCGTCGATCTGCGCCCGCAGTGCGTCCTTGTCGACACGCGAAAGCCGGCTTGCGGCGACCAGCGCGTGAGCCTGTTCGCGCAGTTCGACCTGGCCTTCCTGGTCGGCCGCGCGACGCAGCGCCTGCAACTGCTGGCGCTGCTCGTCGGGCAGACGCGACGCAGCGTCGCGCGCCTTCGCCTCGATGTCCGGATCCTTGCCGTACAGCGTGTTGAAGCGCCGCGCGATCTCGCGGCTCATCTCGATGTGCGGGATCTGATCCGCGCCCACCGGAACCCAGCGCGCCTGATAGATCAGGATGTCCGCGGCCTGCAGCAGCGGATAGCCGAGAAAGCCGTAGGTCAGAAGGTCCTTGTCCTTCAGGTTGGCGATCTGTTCCTTGTAGGTCGGCACGCGCTCCAGCCACGCCAGCGGCGTTCCCATGCCCAGCAGCAGGAACAGTTCGGCGTGCTCGGGCACGCGACTCTGCACGAACAGCGTGGCGTGCTGCGGGTCCACGCCGGCAGCCAGCCAGTCCACCACCATGTCGTGGGTGTGGCTGGCGATGACCTCGGGGGACTCGTAATGCGTGGTCAGCGCGTGCCAGTCGGCGACAAAGAAGAAGCAGGCGTTGTCGTGCTGCAGTTGCGCCCAGTTCTTCAGCGCGCCGTGGTAGTGCCCCAGATGCAGCGCACCGGTCGGACGCATGCCGGAGAGCACGCGCTCGCCGCCGGCCGCGGCGCGGGGGTTCGGTTCAACGTAGTTCATAGCTCAGGCGCAGTTGCAGATAGTTCTGGCCCGGATTCGGGCGCTTGATATCGGCGTTCGAATAATGCGTGAAGCGCACGCCGATACCCCACGGCGTGTGCGCGAGGCGATGGTACAGGCCGATCGAGTCGCCGAACTGATAGGCGGTGGAGATCGACTTGGATCCGATGTGCACCCCGGAGAACAGGTTCGCCCCGATGCCTGCCTCCAGCGCGGTGCCGGGCTGGAACCACCAGTCCACGAAAGGGGTCAGGCCGATGTGCCACAGCGGCGCTCCGGGCTGCCCCGCCGGTCCGAACGCCCGGCCCGCCGAGGCCTCGACGCGCAGATCCACGTGGCCGGTGTCCAGCGCATGCGTCCACAGCGCATCGCTCTGCCAGGCCGCGGTCAGGTTGTGGTAGCCGTCGTAGTAGCCGGCGAGCAGCGAGACCGTGGCGGCCTGCGCCGGTACCTGCGCCAGGCCGAGCCCGCAGGCGACGAAGGCGAGCAGGCGGAACAGCTGGCGCAGCGATCGCCGCGAAGTGGCGCGGCCGCGCCCGGGGTCGGCAGGGGGAACGTGCAAAGGCAGCATGATCGATTCTTGTGAAGGAAAGGCAAATCCGGCAGGCGCGGCGCAAGCCGCGCCCACGCCGTACGCCGCACGCCTGCTAGAGCATCAGGCGGAACGGCGTCAGCAGCAGGCCGAGCAGGCCCTGGCTGATGCTCATCAGGGGATTCAGCCAGATCGAGTTGGCGATGCCGCTGAGTGCCAGCGCCATGACGATGAAAAATCCGTAGGGTTCGATGCGTGAAAGCGCCAGCGCCTGGCGCAAAGGCAGCAGCCCGAGCAGCACGCGGCCCCCGTCCAGCGGAGGAATCGGAAACAGGTTGAACACGAACAGCAGCAGGTTGACCTGAATGCCGGCGCGCGCCACGTCCAGCAGGAAGTCTTCCTGCACGCCGAAGCGGCGCATCAGCAGGTAGGCGAGGCCGAACAGGAAGGCCTGCACGAAATTGGACGCGGGCCCCGCCAGCGCGACCCAGATCATGTCGCGCTTGGGGTTGCGCAGCGCGCCGAAGTTCACGGGCACCGGCTTGGCGTAGCCGATCAGGAACGGGCTGCCCAGCACCAGCAGCAGCACGGGAATGAGAATCGTGCCCACAGGGTCGATGTGCCGCGCCGGATTCAGCGAGATGCGCCCCATCATGTAGGCGGTGTTGTCGCCGAAGTGGCGCGCGGCGTAGCCGTGCGCGGCCTCGTGCAGGGTGATCGCGAACAGCAGCGGCAGCGCGTAGACGGTGAGTTGCTGGATTTGTTCGTTCAGGTTCATGGGTCGGCGTGCTCCATCCCGGTCAGGTCTCGTGTTGCAGTCCGAGCGCGGACAGGTCGCCGCGCCCCTGGCGCAAGACCTCGGGGACAGGCCCGCTGAGATCGATGACACTGGTCGGTTGCAGCGGACAAGGGCCGGCGTCGAGCACCAGGTCGAGTTGCTTTTCCAGACGCGCGCGGATCTCCGAGGCTTCGTTCAGCGGCTCCACGTCGCCCGGCAGGATCAGCGTGGTTGCGAGCAGCGGCTGGCCGAGTTCCACGAGCAGTGCGTGCGTCACCGCATGCGCCGGCACGCGCACGCCGATGGTCTTGCGCGACGGGTGCGACAGGCGTCGCGGCACTTCGCGCGTGGCGCCCAGGATGAACGTGTAGGGGCCCGGGGTCGCCGCGCGCAGCATGCGGAACTGCCGATTATCGACCACCGCGTAGGTGCCGAGCTCGGACAGGTCGCTGCACAGCAGCGTCAGGTGGTGCCGTGCGTCGACCTGGCGAATGCGCCGCAGGCGTTCGGCCGCCGCCTTGTCGTCGAGGTGGCATACCAGCGCGTAGGACGAGTCGGTGGGGATGGCCGCCACCCCGCCGGCATGCAGGATCGCGCAGGCTTGCTTGATCAGTCGGGGCTGGGGGTTGTCCGGATGCAGGGCGAAATACTGGGCCATGAGGAGGTCGCTCGCGCCGCGTCAGTGCAGCAGGTCCCAGATCGGGGACAGTCCCTGCGGCAGCGCGGGCAGGCGACCGAGGTCGCAGCGGCTTTCACGGGGCGAATGGAAGTCCGAGCCGCGCGACGCGCGCAGCCCGAACTCGCGCGCGATGCCGGCGTACTTGCGCCAGTCAGCGGCGCTGTGACTGCCGGTGACGACCTCGATGCCGGCGCCGCCGAGGTCGCGGAAGCGACCCAGCAGCGCATGTTCCTGCGGCGGTGTGAAGCGATAGCGCCCGGGGTGCGCCAGCACGGCCACGCCGCCCGCGCCGTGGATCCATGCCACGGCCTGTTCCAGCGAGGCCCAGGCATGCTCGACGTAGCCCGGCTTGCCCGGCGTGAGATAGCGCGAGAACACTTCCGCCGTGCTGCCGCATACCCCGCGCTCGACCAGGTGGCGGGCGAAATGGGTGCGCGAGATCAGCGCCGGATTTCCGGCCAGGCGGCTGGCTCCGGCGTAGGCGTCGTCCACGCCGGTGTGCTCGCGCAGGGATTCGGCCATGCGCCGGGCGCGCGCGTCGCGGCCCGCGCTCAGAGCCCGCAATTCGCGCAGCAAGCCGGCATGTTCAGGGTCGATGCCGAGTCCGACCACATGCACCGTCTGCTCGCCGACGGACACCGAGATCTCGACGCCGGTGACGAAGCGCAGGCCGATGTCGGCGCAGGCGCTCGCCGCCTCCCGCAGCCCGCCGAGTTCGTCGTGGTCGGTCAGGGCCCACAGTTGCACGCCGTTGTCGCGCGCCCGCCGCGCCAGCGCGGCGGGAGCCAGGGTGCCGTCGGAAACCAGGGAGTGGCAGTGCAGATCCGCGTTGAGGGATTCGGGCATGCCTGCATTTTAGGGCCGTCCCGGGGTATGCGCGCGCGGCCGGCCGCTCGCTAGAATCCGGCCCGATGCACATCCTGTCCCTTCCGATCGCGTTGTTCGGCGCGGCGCTAGCCTATCTTCTCGGCTCGGTGCCCTTCGCCGTCGTCGTCAGCCGCGTCATGGGCCTGTCGGATCCGCGCAGCTACGGCTCCGGCAATCCCGGCGCGACCAATGTCCTGCGCTCGGGCAACAAGCTGGCGGCAGCGCTGACCCTGGTGCTCGACGCGCTCAAGGGCTGGCTCGCGGTATGGCTCGGCGCGCGCGCCGCGCAGGCCGGCTGGCTGGATGCTTCGGCCGTCGCGCTGCTCGCGGTGGCGGTGCTGTGCGGTCACCTGTGGCCGGCGTTCCTGCGCCTGCGTGGCGGCAAGGGCGTCGCCACCGCGGCCGGCGTGCTGCTGGCCGTGAACCCGTGGCTCGGCCTGGCATGCATCGCGACCTGGCTGATCGTGGCCGTGTTCTTCCGCTATTCGTCGCTGGCGGCGCTGGCGACGGCGGTGTTCGCGCCGTTCTACGCGCTGTTCGGCCAGGGCCTGGCATGGCGCCTGCGGCCGGCCATGCTGCTCGCGCTGGTGGTGATCTCGCTGCTCGTGATCTGGCGCCACCAGGCGAACATCCGCAAGTTGCTGCGCGGCGAGGAAAGCCGCATCGGCGCCAAGTCCGGCGCGCCGCCGCGCCGCCCGCGGCGCTGAGCGTGCGGCGCTGAGCGTGCGGCGCGGCGGCCGCGTTCAGTCGCGGAAGTTCTGGAACGACAGCGGCGTGTCGTCGATGGCCTTGCGCAGCAGCGCGATCGCGGCCTGAAGATCGTCGCGCTTGGATCCGTTGACGCGCACCGTTTCGCCCTGGATCGACGCTTGCAGTTTCATGCGCGATTCCTTGATCGCCGCCGTGATGCGCTTGGCCAGATCCTGGGGAATGCCCGAGCGGACGGTGATCGTCTGCTTGTATTTGTCGCCGCCCGCGGGCTGCGGCTTGCCATGCTCGAGAAAGCGCACGTCGACGTCGCGCTTGGCCATTTTCGCGAGCAGCACGTCGCGCAGCTGCCCGAGCTGGAACTCGTTGTCCGCCCATGCGGTGATGGTCTTGTCGAGCAGTTCGATTTTTGCCGAACTCGCTTTGAAGTCGAAACGATTGGCGATTTCCTTGGCGGTCTGGTCCACGGCATTGCGGACTTCGATCAGATCGGGCTCGAGGACGGTATCGAAAGAGGGCATGGTCGTGAGTCGGCGCGCGGCGCGCGTCGTGCAGGGAACGGGGAATAATCGATGTCTGGAGGGCCGCATGGCCCGTACGGGAATTGTATGGAGCTGACGATCCAGCGGGATGTCGAACTGGGAGACCTGAACACGTTCAGGGTGCCGGCGCGCGCGCAGCGCCTGGTGCGCATCGAGCATGCGGCGCAGGTTCGCGCAGTGGTGGATCACCCCGAACTCGGCCTGTTGCCCAAGCTCGTGCTGGGCGGCGGCAGCAACACCCTGCTTGCGCGCGATCCGCCCGGGGTGGTGCTGCGCATCGAGATCGGCGGCGTGCGCGTGCTGGACGACGACGTGCAGGCCACGCGCATCGAGGCCGGCGGCGGCGTCGGTTGGCACGATCTGGTGTGCTGGAGCCTGCGCCAGGGCTTCGCCGGTCTCGAGAACCTGGCCCTGATCCCGGGGACCGTGGGGGCCGCGCCGGTGCAGAACATCGGCGCCTACGGCATGGAACTGGCGGAGCGCTTCGAATCCCTCGATGTCGTCGACCTGACCACCGGGCGCGCCGCCACGCTCGACCGCGCGGCCTGTCGCTTCGGGTACCGCGACAGCCTGTTCAAGCGCGCGCTGGCCGGCAAATCCGTGATCACGCGCGTGCGCCTGCGCCTGCCCAAGCCGTGGCGCGCGCAACTCGGCTACGCGGAATTGCAGCGCCACCTGGAGCGCGCCGGCGTGCGCGATCCAGCGCCGCAGGAGGTGTTCGATGCCGTGTGCGCGATCCGCCGCGCCAAGCTGCCCGACCCGGCGCGCCTGGGCAACGCCGGCAGCTTTTTCAAGAATCCGGTGGTCAATCGCACCATCCGCAACGAGATCCTCGCGGAGTTTCCCGAGATCGTGAGCTATCCGCTGGAAGACGGGACCTACAAGCTGGCCGCGGCGTGGATGATCGACGCCTGCGGCTGCAAGGGGCGCAGCGTGGGCGCGGCGGCCGTCGACGAGCGCCATGCCCTGGTGCTGGTCAACCACGGCGGCGCCAGCGGCGCGGACATCCTGGAACTCGCCGCACAGGTGCGCGAGGCGGTGCGCGCGCGCTTCGGCATCGAGCTCGAGTACGAACCGGTGGTGGTCTGAGCCGGGGCACGAAAAAAGGGGCGCCGCAGGCGCCCCTCGGAGTGGACTGCGGCGCCTCGATCAGTCGGGCAGGCCGACGGTCGGGTTGCCCAGGTGGGTCCATTCCGTCATCGAGCCGGTGTACAGGCGTGTCTTGTGGTTGCCGAGGATCTCGTGGTCGACGAACCACGCGCCCGACGCCAGGTGACCGGTGTTGCAGTAGGTGATGGTCGAGGCGCCCTGCTGGATGTTGAACTCGGCGTAGATCTTGCGGTAGTCGGCCGCGCTCATGAACTCGTGCGCGGCACCGACCGGCTTGACGATGGCGTCGGTCGGGAACGAGCGGGCGCCGGGCAGGTGGCCGCCGGCGGCGTCGACCGGGCGCTTCACGACGATGCCCAGGAATTGCTGCGTCGGACGCGCGTCCACGAATTGATCGCCGCCGTGGCGCAGGCCGGCCTTGACCTGGTCGAGGGTGGCCAGCAGCTCGTTGTCGGCGCCGCTCGCCTTCCAGTCACCGCGCGACGCGCTGATCCTGGCGGTGCTCACCGGCAGTCCCTGCTGCAGCCAGGCGTTGACCCCGCCGTTCAGGATCGCCACCTGATTCGAGGGTTCGCCGAAGTAGCGCAGCTGGAAGTACAGGCGCGTGGCCATGTCCATCGAGTTCACGCTGTCGCCGGTCGGCACGATGACGATGGGCTTGCCGCGGTTCAGGCCGGCGTCGTCCATGACCTTGGTGAAGTACTCGGCGCTGGGAAGCTGCGCCACGATCTTCTTGCCGTCGATGGTCTTGTTGACGCGGATCTTGCCGAAGTCGACCGCCACGGCGCCCTCCAGATGGCCGCCGGTCTGCACCAGCTTCTTCTCGCCGGTCTTTTTCGCGACCTCGAATCGGGGCGCGCGCGTCAGCGACGCCGCGTCCTCGCGCACGTCGAGCACGGTGACTTCGCCGAGGTGCTGATGCAGCCACTGCGGCGTGACCAGCGGGCCGGGCAGCGAGGCGGCGGACGCGAACGGCGCGAATGCGCCGACGGCGCCTACAGCCAGCAGATACTTCAGGTGCTTCATGGTTCTCCTCCGGGTTGAACAAAAGCGGGCGGCATCCGAGGGCAGCGGCATGTTCAGGCCACGCCGGCGTCCTGCAGAAGGCGAAACTGCCAGCCCAGGTCGACCCGGCACTGGCTCACGATATGGGTGCGGCGGTCTTCCAGCACGCGTGACGCGGGCTGGCGCAGCAGGCGTTGGTCGATGCGGCGGTCGCGCTGGCGTACCACCTCGCGGATCTGCGGGGCGAACAGGCAGGCCATGTGCTGCAGCCAGTCGGCGACGCGGCGCGGGCGTGCCTGCGCGAGATCCAGGCGCCGCAGTGCCTGCAGGATCCAGCGCGCGTTCTCCCAGTGTTCGGCGGTGACCCAGCGATTGGTCGTGAACACGCGCATCGGCCATCCCCGATCATCCACCGACAGCGCGAACAGGTGCGCGTGGCCGGCCTCGCCGGCGGCCGCGCGCGGGCGCGGCGCGAACACGTGAAAGTGGCCGTGCTCGCCCGCGGCGCGCTGCGACGCTGCATGCGCGTGGTAGTAGAAGCGATAGCCGCTGCGTCCATCCCGCGCATCCCCGTGCGGGTAATGCTCCCACTCGCTGAAGGCGGTCTGCCTGCCCAGCACATCGGCCAGCAGTCCGCGCCCACCGCGCGCGCTGTGCTGCAGATGCCGCAGCGTGGCCTGCACGGAGTCGTCCAGTGCCTGGCGCGGCGATCGACGCAGATCCTCGAGCAACGCCGCGCGCGGGATGCGAATCAGGGAGCTCAAGGTGGGGGCGTGCCAGGCGGAGGGAAAGGGTGCGCTGCGACGTGGCCACCGCGGTGCGCGCGCGCCGGGGCGGGCGCGCACCGCGATGGCTCAGTTCGACGGCGCGCAGGGGTTGCTGGACTTCTTGTGCGATTCCTGGGACGCCGGAGCGCAGGGATTGCCCGCCTTTGCCTTGGACACGCCGCTCGACGGCGCGCAGGGATTGCTCGGTGCGCAGGGGTTGCCGGCGGCGTGGGCGACGGCGATGCCCGACACGCTGCTCAGCGCCTGCGGCATCGGCGCCACGGCGGCGGCCGCCAGCGCCAGCACCGGCAGCGCCTGGGAAAGTTTGATGCGGGAAGACTTGGCCATACGGATCTCCTTCAATGGGTTGTGGCAGGACGAGGCGGGGAATCGGGCGGACATCGGGGTCGACTGCACGCCGGCAACGGCGCGCGTCACGCTGGGGCCGCGGGGCGGATCAGGCGGCGATCCGGCGGCCGCGCCGCCCGTTCGCGACGCATCGTGTCGGCCATTTTCATGCTACCGGGGCCGCAGCTGCGCCGGGCTCGCGGCGCGGCTGCCGCTTGATGGCCGTCAAGTCGTGCTCCGACCCCGTGCCGCGGAGGCGCCGCGGGTCAGGAAGCCGACGACCAGCAGCGTGGCCAGCAGCAACCCCCAGACCAGCCAGGTCGGCAGGTGCAGGAACTGCTGCAGGGTCAGCGAATCGGGCCCGCTCTGCTTCCACGCCCAGGCCTTGATGGAGGCGAATCCGGCGTTGAACCCGAGCGTGCCCAGCACGATGCCGACGAGGAACAGCAGGCCGTCCAGGCGGCCCGAGCAGACAGCCGCCATCGACGTGCCGGGACAGTATCCGCCGACCGCCATGCCGACGCCGATGAGCACGCCGCCCAGGCTGCTGCCCCACAGGAACACCGAGGGCACGAACAGATCCTTGGCCACGTTCACCATGCCCAGCGCCTGCATCAGGTACAGCCCGCCCGACGAGACGACGATGGCGGTGAACATGACCTTGAAAACCGCCCAATCCTGGAAGCGCAACTGCGCGGTCAGCTTGCACGCGCTGCCGAAACCGGCGTTTTCCAGGACGTAGCCGAACACCATACCCAGCACAATGCCGGACAGCGGGCCTGTATACCCCAGGGGAAAGCTCATTTCCAGAGTCCTTTGGTGAGGGTTCCGAACACGACGCCGGCGACGAAGAATCCGACCAGGAACAGGAATCCGGCCGCCGCCAGCGTGGCCGCGCCGGACAGGCCGAGGCCGCTGGTGCAGCCCAGCGACAGGCGGGCGCCGAAACCGGAGGCCACGCCGCCGACCAGCGCCAGCAGCAGACGCAGGCCGCGTCCGGCGCGCGCCGGACCGTCGACCTGCCAGCGGAAGCGACCGGCGAGCACGCTGCCGGCGAGCGCGCCGATGGCCAGGCCGACCACCTCCCAGGTGATCCAGTGGTTCATGCCGGCGCGGAACAGGCTGTGCAGGTAGGTGCCCTCGGCCACCGTCGAGGCCGCCAGGTGCCCCGCGGCCGCCGCGGTGGCCAGCGTGGTGGCCCCGGTGACGCCGTAGCCGTTGCCGGTGACGAGGAAGGTCGCCAGCAGGCCGAGGCCGAGCAGGACGCCCGCCACATACGGGTTCCAGAGTGGACGTGGGGTGCGCATGGACGTTCGGGCTCCTCGAGGTTGTGGCGGCCGGGCGGCGCAGCACACGCCTTCCGGACATTCTGGGGTGAGTATAGGAAATAAATAAAGATGCAGGTGGGGGTATAAGGGTTAATCAGCCCCGGGGGAACACCAGTGCCGGGCGGTGGCGCGACACGGAAGTTGATGCGTGTCAAGCCGGCGGCGCGATGTGCGCGTTCGCCGGCGATCAGACGTGTGTCAATCCGTATGCTTGGCGCTCGCGTGCAAGCCGGTCCTGTTTTGTCCCGACCGGTTCGAACCCGGGCGCACACCGGGACACACACCATCGGTTCCTGCGAGGAGAGCAAACAAGCCATGGCACACATCGTCATCCTGGGCGCCGGAATCGGCGGCCTGCCCGCCGCCTACGAGGCGCGCGCCATACTCGGCGCGGAGCATCGCATCACGGTGATCAACAGCGCCGAATACTTCCAGTTCGTGCCGTCGAATCCCTGGGTCGCCGTGGGCTGGCGTTCGCGCGACCAGGTCGTGCTGCCGATCGCCCCCCACCTGCAGCGCAAGGGCATCGACTTCATCGGCCGCAGCGCGGTGTCGATCGACGCGGACGCCAACACCATCACGCTGCAGGGCGGGGATACGGTGCAGTACGACTTCCTGATCGTCACCACCGGTCCGAAGCTGGCCTTCGAGGAGATCGAGGGCGCCGGGCCGCACGGCGGCTATACGCAATCCATCTGCACCATCGACCACGCCGAGAAGTGCTTCGAGGATTTCCAGCGCCTGTGCGAGCAGCCCGGGCCGGTGATCATCGGCGCGATGCCGGGCGCGAGCTGTTTCGGGCCGGCCTACGAATACACCATGATCCTCGATGCCGCGTTGCGCAAGAAGCGCCTGCGCAGCAAGGTGCCCATCACCTTCGTCACCGCGGAGCCGTACATCGGGCACCTCGGGCTGGATGGGGTCGGGGATTCCAAAGGCATCATGGAACACGAGTTCCGGGACCACGACATCCGCTGGATCACCAACGCCAGGACGACACGCGTCGAGGACGGCAAGATGTACGTCGACGAGCTCGACGGCCGCGGCGAGGTGTTCAAGAAGCACGAATTGCCGTTCCGGCATTCGATGATGCTGCCCGCGTTCAAGGGGGTCGACGCGGTGGCCGGCGTCGAGGGCCTGTGCAACCCGCGCGGCTTCGTCGTGGTCGACGAGCACCAGCGCAATCCGAAGTACCGCAACATCTATTCGGCGGGCGTGTGCATCGCCATCCCGCCGGTGGGGCCGACACCGGTGCCGTGCGGCGTTCCCAAGACCGGGTTCATGATCGAGTCGATGGTCTCGGCGATCGTGCGCAACCTGGAGGAGGAACTGGCGGGCCAGCAGCCCACGCACAAGGGCACGTGGCAGGCCATCTGCCTGGCCGACTTCGGCACCACCGGTGCGGCGTTCGCGGCGATTCCGCAGATTCCGCCGCGCGACGTCAACTGGTTCGGCTCCGGGCGCTGGGTGCACCTGGCGAAGATCGCGTTCGAGAAGTACTTCATGCGCAAGATGCGCACCGGCAACTCGGAGCCGGTGTACGAGAAGTACGTGATGAAGCTGATCGGCTTCGAGCGCCTGCAGGAACGCGTGCTGCATCCGCGCCGCGCAGCGTCGTCGGGCGGCCCGCACTGACGCGAACGCACCGAGCCCTGCGGGCGACCCGGCGCGTCGCGCCTGGTCGCCCGTGCGGCGGCTTCAGCCGTAGCGGCAGACGTAGTGGTAGGCGGCGTCGCCGGTGCGGATCTCGAAGCGGCTGTTGCCGGGGATCGAGAAGGTCTCGCCTTCGGCGCTGCGGCGCCATGCCTGCTCGCCGGGCATGCGCCATTCGCACCACCCTCCGGCGCCCAGCATGACTTCCGGCGCCTCGGTGCCGAACACGAGCTGGCTGCCGGCGAGGATCACGCCGACGCTCTGGCGGCTGCCGTCGTCGAGCTGCACGGTGTGGCTGACGCAACGTCCGTCGAAATACACGTTGGCGCGCGCCACGACGGCGCCGCGGATCTGTAGCGGATGCATGGATCGATCCTCGCCTGCCGGCTCGTCACTTGGCGCGGCGCTTGCCGGCGCCACCGGCCGCCTTGCGCGCGGTCGACTTGCCGGTAGGCGTCGCTGCCGCCGTGCCGCGGCCGCGCCGCCGCGCCTGGGCGTTGGCCGCGATGCGCAGGCGCAGCGCGTTGAGCTTGATGAAGCCGGCGGCGTCGGCCTGGTCGTAGGCGCCGCCGTCGTCGTCGAACGTGGAGATGCGCGGATCGAACAGGCTGTCCGAGGCCGACTCGCGACCCACGCACATGATGGTGCCCTTGTAGAGCTTCAGGCGCACGATGCCGTTGACGCTGGCCTGCGACGCGTCGATCAGCCCCTGCAGCAGCACGCGCTCCGGCGCGAACCAGTACCCGTTGTAGATCATGCGGGCGTAGCGCGGCATCAGGTCGTCCTTCAGCGCGACGACCTCGCGGTCGAGCGTGATGCTCTCGATGGCGCGGTGACCGGCCAGCATGATGGTGCCCCCGGGGGTTTCGTAGCAACCCCGGCTTTTCATGCCCACGTAGCGGTTCTCCACCTTGTCCAGGCGTCCGATGCCGTGGCGCCCGCCGATGGCGTTGAGCGTCGCCAGTACCTGCGCCGGGCTCATGCGCTGGCCGTCGATGGCGACGATGTCGCCGCGCTGGTACTCGAGTTCGATCACCTGGGGCTTGTTCGGAGCCTTTTCCGGCGATACGGTGAGGCGCCACATCTTGTCGTCGGGTACCGTGTTCGGATCCTCCAGCACGCCGCCCTCGTAGGAGATGTGCAGCAGGTTGGCGTCCATCGAGTAGGGCGCGCCGCCCTTGCGCTTCTTGAAGTCCACGGGGATGCCGTGCTGGTCGGCGTAGGCGAGCAGCTTCTCGCGCGACAGCAGATCCCATTCGCGCCAGGGCGCGATCACCTTCACGCCCGGCATCAGCGCGTAGGCGGTGAGCTCGAAGCGGACCTGGTCGTTGCCCTTGCCGGTGGCGCCGTGCGAGATCGCGTCGGCGCGCGTGGAGCGCGCGATCTCGATCAGGCGCTTGCCGATCAGCGGGCGTGCGATCGACGTGCCGAGCAGGTACTCGCCCTCGTACAGGGCATTCGCGCGGAACATCGGGAACACGAAGTCGCGGACGAATTCCTCGCGCAGGTCCTCGATGTAGATGTTCTCGGGCTTGATGCCCATCTTCAGCGCCTTTGCGCGTGCCGGCTCGAGTTCCTCGCCCTGGCCGATGTCGGCGGTGAAGGTCACCACCTCGCATTCGTAGTGCTCCTGCAGCCAGCGCAGGATGACCGAGGTGTCCAGGCCGCCCGAGTAGGCGAGCACGACTTTCTTGATGGAAGACATGATGGAAGGGCCGCGTCGGCGCGGCATGGGCATGTGCGAAAGCGGAAATTGTAGGAGAAGGACGGCGGCACGCCGCCGCCGTGGCGCCAGCGGGTTCAGGCCGGCGCCTGCTCCAGCGTCGGGTAGTCGAGGTAGCCGTGCTCGGCGCCGCCGTAGAACGTCGACGGATCCGGCGTGTTGAGCCCGGCGCCCTCGCGCAGGCGGCGCACCAGATCCGGGTTGGCGATGAAGGCGCGCCCGTAGGCCACGGCGTCCGCCAGTCCCTGCTCGATGCGGGCCGCGCCGCGTGCGGCGTCGTAGCCGCCGCAGACGATGATGCGCCCCGAGTAGGCGCGTCGCAGCTCGGCATGGAAGGCGTCGCTCAGCGCGATGCCGCCCGACCATGCCGAGTCCACCGTGTGCACGTAGGCGACGCCGCGGCGCTCGAACTCGCCGGCGAGGTACAGATGCATCTGCTCGGTCTGCTCGTCGGCGATGTCGTGGCGCGTGAAGTGCGGCGAGATGCGCACGCCCACGCGATCCGCGCCGGCCACGCCGATCAGCGCGTCCACGGCCTCCAGCACGATGCGCGCGCGGTTGTGCAGGCTGCCGCCGTAGCGGTCGCTGCGCAGGTTGCTGTTGGTGGCCAGGAACTGGTGCAGCAGATAGCCGTTGGCGCTGTGCAGTTCGAGCATGTCGAAGCCGGCGCGCAGCGCGCGCTCGGCCGCGTGCGCATAGTCGGCGATGATGCCGGGAATCTCCTCGGTGCGCAGTTCGCGCGGGGCGTCGCAGGGCACGCGGCGCGGCCCCTCGGGCAGCACGACGAAGGCTTCGCCATGCTCGGCGCGCAACGCCGACGGCGCCACCGGGGGCTCGCCGTGCTGCTGCAGCAGGTGGTGCGAGATGCGTCCGACATGCCACAGCTGCGCCGCGATGCGCCCGCCGGCGGCATGCACGGCGTCGGTCACCAGGCGCCAGCCGCGTTCCTGCGCGTCGGTGTACATGCCGGGCGTGAAGGCGTAGCCCTGGCCCTGGCGACTGACCTGCGTGGCCTCGCTGACGATCAGCCCGGCGGCGGCACGCTGCGCGTAGTAGCGCGCGTTCATCTCGCCCGGCACGTCGCCGGGCTGGGATGCGCGCGAACGGGTCAGCGGCGCCATGACGATGCGATTGGGCAGTTCCAGGCGCCCCAGGCGCAGGGGGCGCAACAGCGCGGAAGTTCCGTGCATGGTGTGTGTTCTCCGGTTCAACCGACGATGCCGCCGATGCACAGGTACTTGAGTTCGAGGTATTCGTCGATGCCGTGGTGCGATCCCTCGCGCCCGAGTCCGGACTGCTTGACGCCGCCGAACGGCGCGACCTCGTTCGAGATCAGGCCGGTGTTGACGCCGACGATGCCGTACTCCAGCGCCTCGCCGACACGCGTCACGCGCGCCAGGTCGCGGCTGTAGAAGTACGCGGCCAGCCCGAATTCGGTGGCATTCGCAGCCGCCACCGCCTGCTCCTCGGTATCGAAGGCGAACACCGGAGCCACAGGGCCGAAGGTCTCTTCGCGCGCGCACAGCATGGAGGCATCGGCGTCGGCCAGCACGGTGGGCGCGAAATAGCGCCCGCCGCCCCGCTCGAGCACCTGTCCGCCGGTGAGCACGCGCGCGCCCCTGGCCACGGCGTCGTCGACGTGGCGCCGCACCTTGTCCAGCCCCTGCTGGTCGATCAGCGGGCCGATCTGCACGCCCGGCTCGCTGCCCGGGCCGACCTTCAGCGCGGCCACGCGCTGCGCCAGCCGCGTGACGAAGGCCTCGTACACGCCGCGCTGCACGTACAGGCGGTTGGCGCACACGCAGGTCTGGCCGGCGTTGCGGTACTTGCTCTGCATCGCGCCCTCGACCGCCGCCTCGATGTCGGCGTCGTCGAACACCAGGAAAGGCGCATTGCCGCCGAGTTCGAGCGAGAGCTTCTTCACGCTCGGCGCCGATTGCGCCATCAGGATGCGCCCGACCTCGGTGGAGCCGGTGAACGACAGGTGGCGCACCACGTCGCTGGCGCACAGCACCTTGCCGATGCTCACCGAGCCGGCGGCATCGCTGGTCAGCATGTTGAGCACGCCGGCCGGCATGCCCGCGCGCTGCGCCAGTTCGGCCGCCGCCAGCGCCGTCAGCGGCGTCTGCTCGGCCGGCTTGATGACCACCGGGCAACCCGCCGCGAGCGCCGGCGCGACCTTGCGCGTGATCATGGCCAGCGGGAAGTTCCACGGCGTGATGGCCGCGCACACGCCGATCGGCTGACGTTGCACGACCAGGCGCTTGCCCGGATCCGGGCTCGGGATGGTCTCGCCGTACACGCGCTTGGCTTCCTCGGCGAACCATTCGACGAAGCTGGCGCCGTAGGCGATCTCGCCCTTCGCCTCGGCGAGCGGCTTGCCCTGTTCGGCGGTCATGATGCGCGCCAGGTCGTCGGCGTGCTGCAGCAGCAGTTCGAACCAGCGGCGCAGCACCGCCGAGCGCTGGCGCGCGGGCAGCCGGCGCCAGGCGTCCCAGGCCGCCGCGGCGGCCTCGATCGCACGCTCGGCGTCGGCGGCGCCGAGCCGCGGCACGCGCGCCAGCAACTGGCCGCTGGCGGGGTCGAGCACCTCCACGTGCTCGGCGGCGTCGACCCATGCGCCGTCGATCAGCGCCTGGGTCTTCAGCAGCGTCGGATCCTGCAACTGCGCGCGCAGGCTGGCGGGGGTGTTTTCGCTCATGGTCGTGGCGGGTTGTCGGAAGCAGGGCGGCGGCGCAACGCGCGCGCGGGATACCCTGTACTTTACTGTCCGCTGTCGCCGCGCGCGCGGGCGGCTCCCGGTGCGGGCCCGTAAAATCGCGTATCCGCCGGGCTTTCGCACGGACCGGCGGCCTCCTACAGGTGAGCGCATGAACGTATCCGACATCCGCGAGAAGTTTCTCGCCTACTTCGCGTCCCAGGGCCACACCCGCGTGGCCTCGTCGCCGCTGGTCCCCGGCAACGATCCGACGCTGCTGTTCACGAACTCCGGCATGGTGCAGTTCAAGGACGTGTTCCTCGGCCAGGACAAGCGCGCCTACAGCCGCGCCACCACGGCGCAGCGCTGCGTGCGTGCCGGGGGCAAGCACAACGACCTGGAGAACGTCGGCTACACGGCGCGCCACCACACGTTTTTCGAAATGCTGGGCAATTTCAGCTTCGGCGACTATTTCAAGCGCGATGCCATCCGCTACGCCTGGAGCCTGCTCACCGAGGTCTACGGCCTGCCGCGCGAAAAGCTGTGGGTGACCGTCTACCAGGAGGATGACGAGGCCTATTCGATCTGGGCCGACGAGATCGGCGTGCCGCCGCAGCGCATCATCCGCATCGGCGACAACAAGGGCGCGCGCTACGCGTCCGACAACTTCTGGCAGATGGCCGACACCGGCCCCTGCGGCCCGTGCAGCGAGGTGTTCTACGACCACGGGCCGGAGGTCTGGGGCGGCCCGCCCGGGTCGCCCGAGGAAGACGGCGATCGCTACATCGAGATCTGGAACCTCGTGTTCATGCAGTTCGAGCGCAGCATCGCCGGCGAGCAGTCGTTCGCCAGCGAGGTCGAGGCCGTGGCGGCGAAGGCGGCCGTCGAGCGCGACGGCGGCATCGCCCAGGTGCAGCGCCAGGGCGAGGCCTGGAAGACCGTCAGCTACGCGCAAAAGCCGCTGCCGCGCCCCTGCGTGGACACCGGCATGGGCCTGGAGCGCATCGCCGCCGTGCTGCAGCACGTGCACAGCAACTACGAGATCGACCTGTTCCAGCGCCTGATCGCCGCCGCGGCGCGCGAGACCGGCTGCGCCGATCCGGGGCATGTCTCGCTGCGCGTGATCGCCGACCACATCCGGGCCTGCGCGTTTCTGGTCGTCGACGGGGTGATCCCGGGCAACGAGGGGCGCGGCTACGTGCTGCGACGCATCGCGCGCCGCGCGCTGCGCCACGGCTACAAGCTGGGCCGCCGCGAGCCGTTCTTTCACCGTCTGGTGGGCGACCTCGTCGCCGAGATGGGGCAGGCCTATCCGGAACTCGCCGCGGCGGCGCCGCGCATCGCCGAGGTGCTGGAGGCCGAGGAGCGCCGGTTCGGCGAGACCCTGGAAAACGGCATGCGCATCCTGGACGCCGAACTCGACGCGATGCGCGAGCGCGGCGAGCAGGTGCTGGCCGGCGACGTGGCGTTCACGCTGTACGACACCTACGGTTTTCCGCTCGACCTGACGGCCGACGTCTGCCGCGAGCGCAGCGTGGCGGTGGACGAGGCCGGCTTCGAGCAGGCGATGCAGCGCCAGCGCGAGCAGGCGCGCGCCAGCGGGCGCTTCCGCATGGCCGAGGCGCTTGACTACAGCGGGCAGGCCACCAGCTTCGAGGGCTACGACCACCTGCGGGTGGCCGGCGCGCGCGTGCTCGGCCTGTTCCGCGACGGCAGCGCGGTGACGCGCCTGGCGGCGGGCGAGCGCGGCCTGGTCGTGCTCGACCGTACGCCGTTCTATGCCGAATCCGGGGGGCAGGTCGGCGACAGCGGGACCCTGCGCGGCGATGCCGGGTCGTTGTTCCGCGTACTCGACACCCAGCGCATCCAGGCGGGTGTGTTCGGACATCACGGTCTGCTCGAGTCCGGCACGCTGGAGACCGGCCAGCAGCTGCTGGCCGAGGTCGACGGCGCGCGCCGGCTGGCGACCATGCGCAACCACAGCGCCACGCACCTGCTGCACAAGGCGCTGCGCCTGGTGCTCGGCGAGCACGTGCAGCAGAAGGGCTCGCTGGTCGACGCCGAGAAGACGCGTTTCGACTTCTCGCACGATGCGGTGATCAGCGACGAACAGATCCGCCGCATCGAGGAGTGGGTGAACGCGCAGGTGCTCGACAACACGCCGACCGTGGCGCGCGTGCTGCCGATCGACGAGGCGCGCAAGACCGGCGCGATGATGCTGTTCGGCGAGAAGTACGGCGACGAGGTGCGTGTGCTGGACATCGGCGAGAGCCGCGAGCTGTGCGGCGGCACCCATGTCGCGCGCACCGGCGACATCGGCAGCCTGCGCGTCATCGGGCAGTCCGCGGTGGCCGCCGGGGTGCGTCGCATCGAGGCGACCACCGGGCTCGGCGCG
>JAKAZQ010000029.1 GCA_021815805.1 Pseudomonadota bacterium
CCCACCAGGGTCCGAATCGACCCGGAATTGGGGAAATTGCCCGAAAACTGAGCACTCGATGAGCATCGTCATGCCGTTCCAGCAGCGGGAATTCGTTCGTTCGTCAGGTACTTCAACGACCTGCTAGTAGTTCGGCTTCCCTGACTCCAGGTGCCAACTGCCGGCTCGACCCTCGCGAAACGCCACGCGATGTTCACAACATCGCCCGACTGTCGCGGTCCCACCACATCGCGCATCGAGTGGCAACAGATCGGCAACAAGCGCGCAAACGGCCGCGCGGCGGCCTTCAGGTATCACGCATGACCTGTCGTTTTGATTGGCCTGCCCGGAGGGAATCGAACCCCCGACCCACAGCTTAGAAGGCTGTTGCTCTATCCAGCTGAGCTACGGGCAGTCGCGCTGACGCGAAGGCGCGGCGAAAGTGTAGTCGGGCGCCACCGTGGCACGGCGCGGCCTCAGGCCGCCAGGGGCATCGCCAGGCCGGCAGCGGCGCGCGCGAGCGCGTCCACGCGGCCGGGGCGCGCGGCCTCGCCGGCCGTGAAACGGAACACGCCTTGCGCGTCGACCTCGCGCTGCAGCGCGTCGAGCGCACACAGCCGATGCGCATGCGCAATGGCCTCGCCGAGGGCGAAGCCGAAGTGATGGGTGTCGAGCTGACGCCGGAACAACAGCGGGATCAGTTCGGCCGCGCACAACGCGCGCTGCGCGCAGGCCTGCAGCACGGCCACCAGGCGCTCGGCGTGGTGCTCGCGCAATTGGCGCACGCGCCCGTGCACCCCGCTGAACGGCAGCCCGTGCGAAGGCAGCACGCGGGTCGCCGCGTCCAGCGCGTCGAAGCGCTCCAGCGAGTGCAGGTAGCGCCCCAGCGCATCGGCCTCGGGCTCGATCGGGTACACCGACACATTCGTCGAGATGCGCGGCAGCAGCAGGTCGCCGGAAATCAGCACGCGATGCTCGGCACACCACAGCGAGGCATGCTCCGGGCTGTGCCCGCCGCCGATGAGCACCTGCCATTCGCTGCCGCCCATGCGCAGGCGCTGGCCGTCCTCCAGGCGCAGGTAGGTCTGCGGCAGCGACGGCACCATGCGCATGTAGAAGTTGCCCCGCCCCGCCAGCCCCTGCAGGTGCTCCGGCGAGGCACCGTGACTGCGGAAATGCCCGATCAGCCCGTCGGTATCGGTGGGCGCCATGCCGGCGCTGATCAGGCGCGCGCTGAGGTACTCGCCCTGGGTCATGAGCAGCGGCGCATTCCAGCGCCGGCACAGCCAGTCGGCGAGCCCGACGTGATCCGGATGCATGTGGGTGCAGATCACGCGGCGCACCGGCCGGCCCTGCAGGTGCCGCGCGAACACCTGCTCCCAGGCCTCGCGCGTGGTGTCGGTGTTCAGGCCGCTGTCGACCACGGTCCAGGCGTCGCCGTCGTCGAGCAGCCACAGGTTGATGTGGTCCAGCGCCATCGGCATGGGCATGCGCAACCAATGCACTCCGGGCGCCACGGGCACCGGGCAGCCGGGCGGCGGCAGCGCATCCCCCGCGTAGTAGTTCGGTTCGTAGGCCAGCTCGGGCTGGCGTCTTGGTTGGGTCATGCCAGGCGGGCGGCGCATGCCGCCGGGGTTCAGGCTCCGATGCCTTCCAGCAGGATGCCGAGTTCACGAAGCACCGCGGCCGCGGTGGGGTGTTGCTGCGCGAAACGCAGGGAGATCTCTCGCGCGCGCTGGGCCAGGCCCTGCGCGCGCGCAGGCTCGGCCGCACCCAGCGCGCGCCGGATGTCCGCGTCCAGCGCGCTCAGTTCGTCGTGCAGTGCCGGATCCAGCGGCGCGCCGGAATCCAGGGCCTCGCGCAGGCGATCCAGACTTTGCTTCACGGAGGGAGAGTCCACGGCTTGCCTCGTCGTTGCGGGGTTCGAATGCGAAGTGTCCATGGTAAGCCCTGCGTGCGGAAGCCCGCGCGCTACGATCGGGCCTGCCCGCGCCGCCGTCGGGCCGACGCTCGGCAGGCGGCCATCACGAACCCCAGCGTCTCGGCCGTGCGCCGCCGTGCGCTGCCAGCCCCCGCCCCGCTCATGTCCGTTTCCCCCGTCCCCGCGCGCCTGATGCTGCGCGCCAAGCTTCATCGCGCCACGCTGACCGGCGCCGACCTGCATTACGAAGGCTCCTGCGGCATCGACCAGGCCTTGCTCGACGCCTGCGACATCCTGCCCGGGGAACAGATCGAGATCTACAACGTCACCAACGGCGCGCGCCTGAGCACCTATGCGATCGCCGAACCCGCCGGCAGCCGGCGCATCACCCTCAACGGCTCGGCCGCGCGCCACGCCGCGCTCGGCGACCTGCTCATCATCTGCACCTACGCGCCGATGGACGATGCCACGGCGCGCGCCTTCCGGCCGCGCATCGCACTGCTCGACGCCGACAACCGCATCGCGGCGATGAAGCCTCAGGAGCCCGGACGTCCGTAGCGCACCACCAGGCGGGCCGTGGCGAGGGCGCTGGCCGCCGCGCGCGCGGCCAGCGTGGCGGCGTCCGCGCCCGCCGGCAGCGGGAGCCGGCGCAGCGGCAGCGCCCACAGCGTGAACACGTAGTGGTGCATGCCGCTGCCTGGCGGCGGACACGGCCCGCCGTAAGCCTGCGCACCAAAGCTGTTGCGCAGCTGCCGCGCCCCCGGCGCAAGCCCCGTACCGTCGGGCGTGCCGGCGCCAAGCGGCAGGTACGACACCGCGCCAGGGATGTCCACCACCGCCCAGTGCCACCAGCCCGCGCCGGCGCGCGCATCACGGTCGAACAAGGTCAACGCGAAGCTGCGCGTGCCGGGGGGCGCACCACGCCAGACCAGCTCCGGCGAAACGTTCGCTCCGCCGCAGCCGGCGGCATCAAAGCGCTGCGCCGGCGGCACGCCATGGAGCAGGGTGCGGCTGCGCAGCGTGAAGGCAGGCGCCGCCGCGGCCGCGCCGCGCGCGGCCGCGAGTGCGAGCCCGAGCAGCAGCAGGCGGCGCGTCGGCAGCACGCGCGGCACGACAGCATGGACCATGTGCGGAGTACGACGCGGACGGAATCTTCCCAGCCAGGAAAAGCTTGCGCTATTCTCAGCTTCTGGCGGCATTATGCTAAGAAAAATCCGCAGCGCCTTGTCATTCATGCGTTGCTTCCATTTTGCGATCGCGCAACCGTCCAGTCGCGGCCGGGATCGTGCCTTCTCGGGAGTCCCTGCTCCATGCCCGCGCCGGGCATCGCATCCGCGGCCACCACTCTGTTGAGCGAGCACCGTCTGCGCATGGTGCTGCGCGCCGATGGGCACGGATTCACCCAGGTCGAGCCGTTGCCGCGACGCGCCTCGCAGGCGCACCGCCTGCTCATCGGCCGCACCGCGCAACAAGCCGTGGCTCTGCTGCCGACCTTGTTTCCGCTCGGCGCGATGGCCCATCGCAGCGCCGCGTCCGCGGCGCTCGCCAGCCTGCGCGGCGACGAACGCGCCGACGCCCAGGATCCGCGCCCGGTGCTGCTCGAGCGCCTGCGCGAGCACCTGCTGCCGCTGCACCGCGACTGGCCGCTCAACATGGGCCTGGCGCCGTCCAACGCAACCCTGCAGGGCATCGAATACCTGCAACGCGCGCTCGACAGTCCGCGCGCGCAGGTGCAGGCGGCGGTGCGCGCACTGGTCGAGCAGCACACGCTGGGCATGCCGGCGAGCGAGTTCCTGGCCATCGACAACGCCGATGACCTGCTGGGCTGGGCGCGCGGCCATCCGCACCTCATGCCCGCGCACTTCCTGTCGTGGCTGGCGACGCAGCCGCTGAGCCTGCGCCCCGTCCAGCTTCCGCCCCCGCTGCAGACGCCGTCGCCGCGCGCGCTGGCACGCCAGCTGCTCGGCGACACGGGCGACGCGTTCGAGGCCTACCCGCAGTGGCAAGGCATCTGCCGCGAAACAGGGCCCTGGGCGCGGCGCTGCGAGCATGCGCTGCTGCGCGACCTGTCACGCAGCGAGGCCGATCCGTCGAACGCCCTGCTCGCGCGCTTTTGCGCGCGCCTGCTGGACCTCGCCCAGACCCTGCTGGAATGGCTGGACGTCGCGGCTGCGGTGGATGTCACGCGCGCCGCCGACGGTGCCGGCCTGGTGCATACCGCGCGCGGCCTGCTGGCCTACGGCGTGGCGCTGGATCACAGCGAACGCATCACCCGCTGCGTCATCCTGACACCCGCGCAATGGACCTTCCACCCGCAGGGAACGGCGCCCGAACTGCTGCGCTCGATCGCCTGGACCACGCCGCGCCAGGTGGCGCACACGGCAAGCCTGGTGGTGTGCGCCGTGGATCCCTTCGTGCGCTGCGATTTCGCGATACCGGCCGCGCAGGACGACAACTAGGCCTGCAGCGCCTCGCACACGCGCTGCAGCGCGTCGCGCACTTGCGCGCCGAGTTCCTGCACCTGCGGCGCGTCGACCAGCCCGAGCACCGGCAGCGGATCCATGAAGCCGACGACCACGCGGCCGCCGCCGGCATCGCGCACCACCACGTTGCACGGCAGCAGCAGGCCGATGTCGGGGTCGGCCTGCAAGGCGCGATGCGCGAAGCCCGGATTGCAGGCGCCCAGGATCAGGTAGCGCGGCATGTCCACGCCCAGCTTGGCCTTCAGCGTGGCCGCGGCGTCGATGGTGGTCAGTACGCCGAAGCTCTCGTTCTTCAGCGCCTGCGTGACACGATCGACGACCTGCTCGAAGTCGCCGGTCACCGTGGTCGTGAATCCGTAGCGTGTACCCATGTCGTGGCTCCCGATGCCTGGGCGGCGCACCGCGCGCCGCTTCGCGCTGGATTGTAGGCAGCCAGCGCGTCGCGCGCTTGATACTCTACGGAGTTTACGCAGCGCCGCTCAGCGCGGGCGCACGAACAAGGTGTGCAGGCTTTTGCCGCACGCGCCGGTGGCGTCGAACACGGTGGTGTGGCTGGTGCCGATGCCGTCGCCGTCGATCACGCTGCGCGCGTCCATCCCGACCCAGTCGCCCTGCGGCGGGCGATGCAGGCTGAGCTGCAGATCCACGGGAACGAAACTCCAGGCGTGCAGCGGGAGTTCGGCGCTCACCCCGTTCGCCGAGTCGAGCATCACCAGCAGGCGCTCCAGCCCCGGGGTCGGGGTGTCCCGCACCAGCGCGATGCGCGGCCGCGCCCACAGCAGCGCCGGGCCGAGGCTGTCGAAGCCCCCGTGCACGAAGCGCCACTCCAGCGCGTGCGCATAGGGAAAATGCGCGATGCCGGGAAAAAAGGCCTGCGCCTGCGGCTGCGGCAGCGCAGGCGGCGTGAAGGGGTCCTGCACCGGCTGCACGCAATCCGGCTGGCGCTGCATGCGCCAGGCGCGCGCCAGCAGCACGTCGCGACCGCCGGCCTGCATGCGCGCGTCGAGCAGTTCCACGCGCTTGCCGGCGCGCAGCATGCGCGCCTCCACGCGGCATGGCGCCAGCGGCACCGGGCCGAGGAACTCCACGCTCATGCGCGCGATCTCCAGTCCGGGCCGCGGTTCGAATTCGCGCAACACGCGGGCCATCAGCGCGATCGGCGGACCACCGTGCAGCAACTCGGGGGACCACGGCCCGACCGCGGCGTCGGTGGGTTGGTAGGCGTGCTCGTCGGTGCGCAGATAAAAGGAGTCGGGCAGGTTCATGGCGGGGCTGCGGCATGCCCGCTGGCAGCCGGATCGTGCCGGGGTCGGGCGGTGGTCCATGCTAACCGGGCGGGCGCGCCGGCATTCGTGCGCGCCGCGTCGGCGCCGCAGCATCGGCTCTGCGTGCGCCGCCGCGCCATCTGCTGCTGCGCCGGAGGCCGCCGTGCGCCGCGCGCCGCCGACTGCGCAGGGCCTGTCCGCAACATTCGGTAACGCATGCCTGCGACGCGCTGTCGCCGCGCGGCACGGCCGCAGCGTTTCCGGGGCAGCGCGCGCAATCGCACGCTCTGCCTGTCCACAACCTGCCCTCTCACCCAAGGAACGTCATGTCGAAAAACCATCCTGTCCTGCACGGCCTGCTGGCCCTGATCCTGGGCCTCGGCGCCCTGTCCGCCATTCCGTCGGCCCAGGCCGCAACCCGCTGGGAGGCCGCGCATCCGCGGCGCGACCAGGTGCTCGATCGAACCCACAACCTGCAGCGTCGCATCACGCAGGAGCGCCGCGCCGGCGAAATCAGCCCGATGCGGGCGCATAGGCTGCGCATGCAGGATCGTCGCCTGCGGCAGCGCGAGCAGGCGATGGCGCGGCGCAATGGCGGCTACATCACGCGCGGCCAGCAAGCCGCGCTGAACCAGCAGGCCAACCGCGTCAGCCGCCACGTGGGGCCGTGATGCGCCTGCTGCGATGCGCGCGCCTGGCCGTGCTCGGCCTGGGCATCGCCACGCTGCTCGGCGGCTGCTACGTGGTCCCCGTTCGACCGGCACCGCCGATCGTGGTGCGTCGCGTGCCGGCCGCCTGCTGGCATCCGGGCTGGTGGGGTCCGTGGGGCTGGCATCGCGGCTACTGGGGACCCTGCCGTTAGCAGGCTGCCGCTCGCGCGTGCCCGGCTCCGCCCTCACCCCGCACGCTGCGCGCGGCGCACGAAGGCCGGATAGCGCTCGACGGCGTCGCGCGCGAACTCACGGTCAGGCGCGCTGAGGGTCGCAAGACAGACCCGCGGCATCCCCGGCCATGACGGCCACGCGAGCAGGCGCATCGCGATGGCTGCCGGTTGCAGGCCCCGGCGGATCCGCTGGACCGGATCCGGGAAGGCCTTTGCGTCTGCGACGGCCTCGTCCCGACACCCGAGTCCCGCGCCGACGCATCACGCGGGCACTCCGCCCCCGTGCGCTCGCTCGCGGCCCATTGTTCAGCCTAAGCCTGATCGATCGGCTTCTGCGCTCCGTCCTTGTCCACGCTGGCCAACTTCTGGATCCGTGCTTGCGCGGCTTGGCCTTGTTGCTGCCATCCACGACGATCCGCCCGCTCCCGCTCGAACCGCGCACGCCAGGCGGTGGTCTGCAGCGTCGTTGCTCGTGCGCTCGCGCACCGGGGTGCATTGTCCTGGTTCGCACTCGCCGCGCACAGCTCAGCAGGCGGGCGGTGAGGAATTGATCAGGATTTCCCGAGAGTCATACGCTCACCAGTAGATGAGATGGTAATGAATGCCGGGCCACATGGACATCAACGCACGCCATCTGCCGCCCATCCATTTGTCGATGCCACCCCCCGCAACAGCCCACGCCGGCAAATGAACAAGCCCATGTGCCGCGCACAGGCGAAGAACAACAAAAGCCGCCAGACAAGCCAACGCCAGCAAAGCTACACGAAACAAAAAAGTGAACACCTTCACGATCAGCGCGCTCCTTGTAATGCGCGCAAACCAGTACAAACCGAGAGGCACAACAATGATCGGCCTCAAGAGAATACTGGCAAACATGAAAGGATTGGTGAATACAGTTCGGTAAAACTCGAAGGCGAAGTAAAAAAAACCACCTAGAAAGACGAGCGGCCAACCCAGGATGATGAGCATGGTGAGAACGGCGACAGGCGTCCCTCCGATCCCTCTCGAGTAACCTGATGGCACCTCATCTGACGGGACGCCCCACGTGTACTGCTTTCCAAGGAAGTGCCCGTTGAATCCCGGATTACGCTCCGAAGGAAAGAATCGCCCGGTGTTGTCGTAAGGCATCATTTGCTCCTTTTACTTTATCCAGTTCAACATGTACCTGGCCGGGTACACGACAGGTCTTGATGCAGCGGATTCCGAGGCCAGCAGATCGACAAATTGGCGGCTCTGGTAGCTTTCCTGGTCGCTCAGCACCTGACCGCTGATCAGATCGATTGCGCCGACGTGGTCACCGATCAAGCGGACTGCATACATCTGGGTGGTTCGCTGGCCATCTCGCGTATATTGATGAAAGCTCAATTCGATCCCCTGCGTACCGGCGTCGCGGCAGATCGGCGCGAGCAGCGGGTTGAGCACTGGACACACTGTCGTATCTGCAGACAATCCCATCGCGCGATAGTTCACAAGCGGAAGGTAAGTATGATGGACGCTGTAGTAACCAAGCAATGCCTTGATATAAGGCCCTGCATAGCGCTCCTCGATCCGAGCATTGGCTTGCCAAGCCTCGTGTTCTGGAAATTCCCGAATCTCATGCACCACCATCGATACGCCGAGCACGGCCAAAAAAATAGCAGCACAGATCAGAGAAATCACGCGAATGAATCGGAAGATGGACATAAATTTAGGTGGTCGCAATGGGTGCGCCACAGCCCTCAGCGCACCAGAGAAAAACGGCCACAATCCACGCCGAAAATGAAATTCCCTCGATAACGCCGCCCATCGGCTGACAGCGTTCCAATCATACCCATCTGCAGGTAATCAACGGGGCGATTACCCCACATTCGATGCCCCTTCGGCTGCGAAAGCCATCCTCGGGGGTCCATTTTCAGCAGACGTTCACGCAAAAGATATACACCGCTCAATAGAAAACTGCCGTGATGCGCCGGACTGGATCGCTTTCCGAACTCGAACACAGCGCGCACCCCCATCGCAGGACCGATATCCGTGCGGACGACGTCGGGTCCGACCTCCTCAATGTGCAACGTCAACTGCGTCGGATGTCCGAGGCACACATAGCTTCCCACCCACTCCTGCCCAGGATGGAGCAATAAAACCTCGCCGGCAGTCGCTGCGCGCGCGCGCGCCGCCGACATTGAGCCCTGGGCGCGCGCCGTCGAAGTGCAAAATAAACACGGAAGTGCAACAGCCAGAATGAATGCTCGAAGTGCCATGGGCATTTTCAGGCCGATCAGCGCTGCGGCAACGCGGACCCTGCCTGCACGCGCGTCGTGGTCGATGACGCAGGATTCACGCGCAGTTGACAATGCGGACTGGATATCATAAAGGTTGCGTGCGTTTTTCTGGTACGTCGATCTCACTTCATTCTGCGCACGGTCGATCGAATCAATTCCCCCCTCGTCGTCTGTCATGACGCAATCCTCGAGTTCACCGCCATTAATACTGTGGCTAGGAGCCTGGGCGGCAGAGGGCGAGCCTGCTGCAATTCGCCAGGGGCGGTCCATTCCGGCGCCGATTCGTCGCCCATAGTGGCCACTATGGGCTCCTCACCGCCCCCGAACTGTCCTCGCCCCTGACGAATTTCGCGACGGCTCCCTCTGCCGCCCAGGCTCCTAGCAGGCTGTTGTGCAATTTCGCGCATGAATCGCCCACACGCTTTCAACGAATGTTCTTCAAGTACATCGACAAGCCCTTCAACATTTCCGCCTGCATTTGCGGAAACTCCTGCATGCGTTGCTGCAGATCCGCCATCGATTGCGGTGGCCCCAAGGCGTCGGCCTGATCCAGCAGCATGTTCATCAAGTCCTGCGCTGCACGCGCCGACCCGGCCCGCGACGCCAGGTGCAACCACGTATAGGCCAGCGCGTCGTCGCCGCGGCGCCAGGCCAGTTCGCCGAGGAGGATCTGCGCGGGCACATAGCCCTGCTGCGCGGCCTGCAGGAACAGGGACTGCGCCTGATCCAGCGATCGGCGCGCCGGGCCCCGCGTTTCGAGCAGCATCGCCCCCAGCGTCTGCACATCCAGCGAGGCGCCACGACGCTGCGCCAGCGAGATCGCCCGCCGCGCCGCCGGGTCGTTGCCCACCAAGGCGCCTGCCCGACCGGTCAACGCCTGCACCTCGGCGTCCCAGTCGGCAGGGCCGCCCAGCGTGGCTGCGACATGGACATTCGCCTGGTACTGTCTGAGCCGTAGGCTGCGAGCGCGCCGGCCCGCTGCTGCGCCGCCCGGCAGCATGGGCGCGCCTACGCCCGCCAGCGCGAGGCGATCGTCCTGCACCCAGACCTCCTCGCGCAAGTCCGAGTAATAGCCCGGTTGCTGCCGGTGATCGGTGCTGCGCCACACCGCGTCGGCCGCGGCGCGAAAAACATCCTCCAGCGGTCGGCGGCGTGGTTCGAGCAAGGCTGCCGACAACGCACTCGCATACGGGCCGTTGGGGCGATGAGGCCAATCCATGGCCTGCGTGTACGGCGCCGTCGAATACGCTGTGAGCGTCCCGCCCCAATCGCGCGGCACCAGGCCGGGGTTGGCGTGGATCCCCCGCGTCGCCGACACGCCGGCCTGCACGAAGGGGTCGTTGCGGCAGGCGTCCTCGACCAGCACCGCCGCGCGCGGCCTGGCCTGCTCGAGCATGCCCTGCAGCGCGTCGAGATCGAAGCCCTGTGCCAGCAGCGCCGCCGGCGAGCTCACCACCGTATCGACGCCCAGCATCACGTTGTGGCCGCCGACGTAGGCGCCATGGCCCGAGAAATAGAACCAGGCCAGATCCACCGGCCGGCGCCGCAGCCCCACGACAAAGGCGTCGACGGCCTGGGACATCCGGCCGTTGCTGCAGTCGGTCAGGCAAGTGCATTCCACCCCGAGGCGACTCAGGGTCGATGCCAGCAAGCGGGCGTCGCGCCCCGGGTTGATGAGCCTGCCCACGTGCTGGTACGCGGCGTTGCCGATGATCAAGGCTCGCTGGGACGGGGCCGGCGCAGGAAGCGCGAGTGCGCCACTGGCCTGCGCACCCAGCCACGCCGCCCCCCGTCGCAGCAGGTCTCGACGCTTCACGGCTTTTGCTCCGACCAGATGACCACGAGCCTGGAGCCTTCGAGCGCCTTCTCGGCCGCGGCGGCATTCGCCGCGGCCACCGAAACGACGTACGCACCATCGGGCCCCGGGCCGGATGCGATGCGCATGCGCGACACCTGAAGCAAGGCCGTGACCTCGGCGACGGTGGCCGTGCCGACGAAATGCACATCGAACCGCACGGCCGGGCTCAAATGGCCGAGTCCGCGCATTTCCACGACCGGGTTCTGCACGACCTGCTCTTCGCCGCCTGCGCCGGTGCGCTGCAGCATGCGGGTATACGGAATGCCCACTGCAAGCAACAGGGTCGCCGCGATCCCTGCCCCGCGCCAGAAGTCCCCATTGAGCCACGCGCGCCGCTGCCTGCGGTGCGCAGCGATGTCGACGACGCGATCCGGCGACGCGTCGTTGGCCGCTTGCGTGCTCGGGTCTCCTCGTACTGCGCCTGGAGCATCCGCGTGACGCAGGGCCATCATGCCGGCAAGCCGTGCATACAGGTCCTGATAGGCACGCCGGGGATCAGCCGTGCCCAAAGGCGTGCCACAGACCCACGCCACACCGTGGGTCTCGATGAGGCCGACGCGCCCGGGAGCAGGTCCGACATCGCCGGGCGTCA
Organism: Pseudomonadota bacterium; assembly: GCA_021815805.1. Classification (GTDB taxonomy): domain Bacteria; phylum Pseudomonadota; class Gammaproteobacteria; order Burkholderiales; family Burkholderiaceae_C; genus Thiomonas_A. Next base: position 11,240 of record JAKAZQ010000029.1, read on the forward strand.
CGGCATCCTTGCTTATCTGCGCGAGTGCGCTGAATGCCATCGCAGTCATCCGCCCCGCCCGCCCGGCCAGGCGTTGGCGCCCAACGCTCACTGCATTCCACAACTGCACCATACCCAGGCGGGGGTCGAGAGGCGCCTGGGCATCTTCGTGCTGCAACACCCAGTCGCGATCGCTGGCGTAGGCCGTCTCGCCAGCGACCAGCCAGCCCTGCACGGCGTCGGCGGCGACATGACGTACCAGCACGGCCACCGCCTGCTCGGCGCCGGCACCGAGTTGCAGCCACCAGAAGTCGCCCGCCGCTGGCTCTGACCCGGCATCGGCCGGATTCGCGCTTGCCGCCGCCGCGCGCCGCGCGATCATGGCGCGAAGCGCCGCTCCTGCGACGACGGGCGAAGCCTGCTCGCCGCTGAATTCCTGTGCCGCCGGCTCGTGACCTACCTGACCGAACAACCCGCGCTCTATGGTCGCAAGGGTCGGCGTCAACGCTCCGAATTTCATCGTGCCTCCCACCATTCCAGCGCGCGCTCACACAGCAGACGCAACACCTGCAGAAGATCCGCGCTCGCCGCACGCTCGACCTTCACGCCGAGTTCGTCGACCAGGCGCCCGATTTTCGACTTGGCCCAATCGGCAGGAATGGCCGACTTGCTCAGCAGGATCCCCAACTGCTTGCTTCGGTAGTGGGCGCTGCGGATCTGATGCTGCTCCTGCACGGATAGAACGGACTCCCCGTCGCAATGTGAAATCTGCAGCAGCAGTTTCTCGTCGTCCGTCAGGGCTTTGAAGAAGTCGGCGACCCTGGCCGCGCGGTGATCGCGAAACAGCACGTCATCGATGGCTGCCGCCTCCGTGCTGAGGCCGACTTGTGCGCAAAAGCCGTCATCCCAGGTCACGGCCACCGTGCGCTGTTTCGCGACCTGGTCCAACTGGTACTTCCCGAACCACCCCAGCAGAGCAGCCTCGTTGTCGGGAATGGCCTGCCCTCGACCCGCGAGTACGCGATCGAGGAAGTAGCCCTGGATCAGATCCCCGCGGTCGAGACCGTCGCGGATCTTCGCGCGACGAAGCACGCGCTCGACCAGGGCATAGAGCTCATGCCATTCGGGCTCGCCGGCATCAGACCGCGAAGCCCAGAGTTGGCGCAATCTTTCGAAATCGACACGAGACACGGTTGAAGTTGTTGCACGGTTACGGATGTGTGAATTGCCGCGCTGAATCCTACCTGCGGCGCTCTCGGACCGTCGTTGGTGGCGCCGGGAAGCCAGCCAGCGCGGTTGCCAGGCACGCTCGCGGCATTGCAACTGCCGGCCGCTCACGCGGGCTGCGCCGAGCCGTCCACGCGACGGTTATTTCAAATTCCGTTCGTACCTCCGTTCTGAGGGGTGACGGCCTGTGCCGCCGCGACTTCGACGAGACAGCGAGAGGTGACGAATGCAAGGGTTTCAACGTGGGCTCTTCGGCAGCCTGGTGCTGGGTGCCTGCACCGGCGCCACGGTGCTGGCAAATCCGGCACATCCAGCCATTCAACAGATCTATTGCAACAGCACGAGCAACCTCAACCGAGTCGCGCTGGGCGATGCGGCCATGCGCTTCGATTGCCCGCGCATCGCAACCGAACCTTTGAGCGTGGTCGCGCTGGGGCGATTGGGCTGGCGCGTGCAGGCGGCGATCGCGTTCGGTGACGAGACGACCAACCCGCGGGCGGGCGTGTTCCTCATCAAGGGGACGAAGCCATGATGGCGACGGTCGCTGCTCACCTGAACTACGTGGCCGCGCTGATCGGCCTGGTCGGCTGGGGCCTGTACTTCCGCACGCTGCTCTCCGGCCATGTCAGAACCATGCCGATGAACTGGCTGGCCACGGCGATCATCGCGTTCACCGCCTCGGTCACGACCGCCGAGCTCAGCTCGATTCCGCACGCGGCCCTGTATCTCGTCAATACCGTGTGCGCGCTCACCGTAGTGGCCAAGAGCCTGCCCAATCTGGAAAAGGTCAGACGGGCTGACGGGCTGCTGATCGGGCTGGGGCTGCTGATGTTCGCATGTGCATTTCGCTGGCCGCAATACGCTGCCTTGCTGGTATCTGCGTACTACGTCCTCAACTACCTCTCGATGGGGCTGCGCGTGCTGCGCGGCCAAGGTGTGGAACATCCGGCGGGCTGGCTCGCGTGGGCCTGCGGAGCCTCGGTGTTGGCCTTTTCCTTGCGGCATCATGGCGGCTACAGCGAACTCGTTCCGGTGACCAACATTGTCGTGTGGTCGTGGATGGGAAGCATCGCCACCTACCGGCGCTGGCTCGGCACCCGTGCCTCGGCCCCCGACACGATGCATGGCGCCACGCTCAACGTCGTCGTTGAACCCGACGATGCAGCCCCTGGCGAGGTCGCGTGCGAGCTCGAAGCACCCGCGGCAGCGCACCAGATGACCGGGGCCACGCTTGCACCGGTATGTCAGGCCGAGAAGCACGGCCCCAGGAGTGCCGGGCGCGATGGTGCGGGCCCGGCCCTGGCGTTGGGCCAATACCCAAGCGTCGTAGCATTCCGTCTTGATGACGCACGGCGCATGCGTCTCGACCACGTCCACGACACACACTTTCCCACGCTCCCGATGCCTTCAAGAAGCCCGCGCGCCATGAACATCCACTACAAAGCCATGGCAGGACTCGCCCTCGCTGCGGTATCGTCGGCAGCGGTTGCCGACACGACCACGATCACCATCCCGTTCGGCACGATGTTCTCGAGTGTCGGACAGGCCATCCAGCGCGTCGTGGCACCCGCGACAGCCCGCCTGGCGCCTGCACCGCGGGCGGCATCCCTCGCGCCGTCCGCTCCCGTCAACGCCTCACAGCAACACGCGGTTGGCGTGGTGCACAGCGCGCAGGATGCCTTGCGCCTGCTCAAGACCGCTGCGGCCGCAGCGCCCGCTGATATCCGCACCTGCATGCGCGACGCCATCGCCAACGGCAACCTCGATGCATCGAGCTTTCAGCGCGCGCCCGATGGTGGCTACAGCGCCCATTGGGACGGAGCCATGGTGATGTTGGGCCTGCTGGCGTACTACGGCGTATCGCCGCACGGTCAGGTCGAGATCGCGACCGACTGCACATCCACAGGCCCGTCGGTCCCTCGCCTGGGAAACGGCAAAGTGCTGACCTATTTCACGACCAGGCCGGGTGGACATCCTTCCGCAGCTTTGCGCCAGTGGGTGCTGGCTCCGAACAACGCCCCGATCGAACCGCACGCGGTGGCCGTGCATGCGCCGAGCGTGCACCGCACAGTCGCAATGGCCGCGTTTCTGCGCGGGGGTTGATCGATCCATCGACGCGAACGCCAACAGCGAAAGTGCCGAGCACCGGCTCACCGTGTTGCCCGACAAGTCGGCCAGCGGGGCCACGCCTGGACAACAAAGCGAACGCCTCTGCGACAAGTCGCCCGAGCTTGTCGGCCAGAGAGCAGCTGGATGGATGCAAAAACCAGTTGTATCGTTCAAGATCCATGCAGCAGGGCTTTGACCACATGAAACTCGGCTACGTGCGCGTATCGACCTCAGAACAGGACACGCGGGCCCAGCGGCCCGCTCTCCTGGCCGCAGGTCGCGAGCGCGTGTTCGGCAAAGCCGCGTCGTTCCAGTCGCCGGCACAGTGCGTAGGCACGTCCACGTCGGCCGGGCGCATGCTGATGCTGGGCACGTTCAGCGAGTTCGAGCGGTCGATGCTGCGCGAGCGCACGCAAGCCGGCCGGAAGGCGGCTCGTGCAGCCGGTCGGCATGTTGGATGCCCGCGCGCGCTCAAGGACATCCAGGAGCGCGAAAGCGTCGCGAAGCCGTCGGCCGGTGCAGCCGCAGCCGACGCCGCGCGCCTGGTCGGCGTGAACCGATCCACCATCAGCCGTCTGCAGTCTCGAATACCGCGCAATGAAGCCGACGAAACTTCATTGCGACGGTAGCTCAACGGTCAGAGCGGCCTCCTTATAAGGGGTTGACGCGGGTTCGACTCCCGTCCGTCGTACCAGCGTTTTCACGCGTCAACGATGGAAAGTCGCACATGTCACCGATCGAGCGTCAACGCGCCATCCGAGGCGCCGACATGGCCCTTCGTGAAGCCGATCTGCCGCTGTACGCGGATGTGGTCACGGCCTTGTACCGGCTGCATGTCGCCGTCGAGCAGATGGCCAGGGGCTGGGGCAACAAACCCCCGAGCGAGGCCGCCGAGCGCGCCAAGCGCTACGCCATCGACGCCCGCGAGCTGATCTGCTGCTTCCGGACGAACCCGGTGGACTACGAGAAAATGCGCCGCCATGCTGAACAGGAGACGCACAGGCTCATCGAAATCGCCAGGCAACCGCCGACGGCCAGCGACGGGTTCTTCCCCATCGACGACATCGATTTCTGACTGCTGGCCACACCGCTCCAGCCTGCCGCGTGGCTGGGTGCCGATCGTCGACGAGTTGGTGGGTAGCATCGACAAGCTGCTCGACGAGCATCGAGTAACCCGCCATTTCATTTTCCAGATCGACGAAAAGGCCGGCCATCTGCGCGTGGATGCTGAGCTGTTTTCGAAGGACGCCGATGGCGACCTGCCGCCGCTGAAACCCCTGCCACAAGCGGACGCAGCCGATGAGCACGAGATCCTGCGGTTGATCGAAGTCGCGAGCCAGCGATCTGCTGAAACGTGTCGAGGGTGCGGGTGCCGTCGTCGATCCGAAGCCTGAACGGCTGCGTGAGCACGCTCTGCGATGCAGCCATGGGCTGCGCGATGTGGATGTGGATTTCGGCACGGTGCTGGAGTTCGATCGCGACCGCGTCGCGCCGCCGGGCAAGCCGGCCATTCGGCCCTGAAGCGTGGAACAGCTGATTATCGCGATCCGGCGATTCGTCACGGACAAGATGCCCAGCGCCTTGCCCATGCTCACCGCGCGGCTTGCCGGCAAGGTCGCGGAATTGCGCGAGCAAAGGCGCCGTCAGACGGCCGAGGCCGGATCGGACCTTGCCCCCGGCACGGACGATGCCGCCCATGCGCGCGTAACGGCGCCTGGCAACGACTGGGCGTGGGCGCAGCACCCTGGTTGCCGCATCAGCCCCATGGCCCTGTGCCGGTCGCTCAGTGCCTGCCAGTGTCGGCCATGCGCAAGGCGAGCAGCTGCTGCGGGCGCCGATTGGCAACAGTTTGACAGCAACAACCCCCGCCCACGAAAAAGCCGGCCCCCGGCCGGCTCCCGCAAGTCCTTGAAAAATCTGGTCGGGGCGAGAGGATTCGAACCTCCGACCCTCTGCTCCCAAAGCAGATGCGCTACCAGGCTGCGCTACGCCCCGAAACTGGTATTCTAGGCGAGGGTTTGTACCGCGCCCGTCCGCGGCCTGACCAGCGCCTCGCCCGGCCGCGCTCCGTGTCCGCGGCGCCGCCGTTTCCGCAAGTCCTTGACCCCATGATGCCTTCGCGCAATCCCCCGATTTCCCCGTTGTTCATCGTACTCAACCTGCTCGTCGCGCTGGCCTGCGTGGCCATCCTGGGCGGCGCGGTGTGGGTCCAGCAAAGCCAGGGCGCCCTGCCCTGCGCGCTGTGCGTGCTGCAGCGCATGGCCTATCTGGGTTTACTCGCGTTCTCGCTGCTCGCGGCGCTCGGCTTCACGCTGCGCCTGCGCTGGCTGGCGCGCGCGGCACTCTGGCTGGGACTGCTCGCCGCGCTGGTGGGTATCGGCTTCGCGGCCAAGCACGTGTGGCTGTACTACCACCCGGAACAGACCTGCGGCCTCGATCCGCTGGCCGTTCGCATCAACCATTGGCGGGTCACCGCGCTGGCGCCCTGGCTGCTGCGCGCGGACGGCCTGTGCAGCCTCATTCCCTTCCTGTTCGGCGTGCCGTTGCCGATGCTGTCGGGCATCGGCCTTGCCGGCCTCGGCGCGCTGCTGGGCATCAGCCTGCCGGCGGCCGCGCGTCTGGGCGGCCGGCGCTGATGCGCCGGCGTCGCGCGCGCCGGGAGGCGCACGCGACGCATCGGCTTACTGCATGAACCAGCCGTGGCTGACGACCAGCGACTGGCCGGTCAGCGCGTTCGACTCGAACCCGGCGAACAGCAGCGCCACCTCCGCCACGTCCTGCACGGTGGTGAACTCGCCGTCGACGGTTTCCTTGAGCATGACCTTGGCGATCACATCCGCTTCGCTGATGCCGAGTGCGCGCGCCTGCTCCGGAATCTGCTTGTCCACCAGCGGCGTGCGCACGAAGCCGGGGCAGATCACGTTGGCGCGGATGCCGTGCTGGCCGCCTTCCTTGGCCACGGTCTTGCACAGCCCGATCAGCCCGTGCTTGGCCGTCACGTAGGCCGACTTGAGCACCGAGGCTTCCTTCGAGTGCACCGATCCCATGTAGATGATGCTGCCGCCGCGCCCTGATGCCTTCATGTGCGGCAGGCAAGCCTTGGTGGTCAGGAACGCCCCGTCGAGATGGATGGCGAGCATCTTTTTCCAGGCCTCGAAGGGAAACTCCTCGATCGGATGCACGATCTGCACCCCGGCATTGCTGACCAGCACATCCACGCCACCGTAGGCGCCGACGACCTTGGCCACCGCGGCCTCGACCTCGCTTTCGCTGGTCACGTCCATGGTCACCGCCATCGCGCGACCGCCGGCGCCGGTGATCTCATCGGCGACGGCCTGCGCCGCCTGCAGGTTGATGTCGGCGATCACCACCCTGGCGCCTTCGCGGGAGTAGGTCAACGCGATCTGCTTGCCGATGCCGCTGGCCGCGCCGGTGACGATGCACACCTTGTCCTTGAGTTTCATGCTTGCTCCCAGTTGATGGAATCCATGCCGGCGCTCTGGCGCCGGCTCATGCCAGATAGTCGTGCACGACGCGCCCGAGCCCCAGCGTCAGGTCCGTCAGCACGTGCACCCCGGAGACCACCTCGAGCACCGGCAGGCGCGCCACGGGCGCCAGCGCATGCTCGGCCAGTTGCAGCGCCGCCGGGCCGCTCCAGGCCCCCTTCACCACCACGTCCTCGAGGTGATACTCGACCAGCTCGCAGATGCGCGGCGTGCCGTCGACGTGGGGGATGATCTTCAGCAGGAAATTCGGCTCCAGCAGCCCCGGCAGCAGGCTGGCCGGATCGAGGGACCGATGCTTGTAGCCCATGGTCGCGGTGGCCACCCGCACCGAGCCGTAGTCGAGCGTGCCCAGCAACGTGTCGGTCTGCACGCTGAGTTGCGGCGCCGCCAGCTTTTTCGGGAAACCCCACAGCTCGCGTCCGCCGGCGATCGGTGCCTCGTCATTCAGGAACATCGAGTGCACATAACTGCCGCTGCGCCCGTTCAGGCGCACCGGAATGACCTGCCCCGACTCGGTGTAGTCGCCGAAACCGGTGGAATCGGGCATGCGGATGAACTCGTACTTGACCAGCGGCTCGGGCACTTCGAGCGGCTCGGGCACGACCTCGCGCAGCGCATCGGGATCGGTGCGGTAGGTGATGACCAGGAATTCACGATTCACGAAGCGGTACGGGCCCGGCGGAAACGACGGGCTGGTCAGCGGCATGGCAAAGGCCTTGCGTCGGATGTCGTCGATGTTCATGGTGTCATGCTTCCTCGTTGTGCCCGGCCGCCGCTGCCGGCACGTCGAACACGTGCACGCCCTCGGCCTGCGGGTCGTGGTTGCGCCAGCGCGGATCGCCAAGGGTGCGCGACATGTCGCCCACCCCGGCCTGCCAATGCTCCAGCATGGAGCGGCGCGAGAACTCGAAATCCTTGGTCTGGCTCTCGTAGCGCTTGCTGCGGTAGATCAGGTGCACGATGTCCATGTCGCCGGGCGAGTGATGCAGGCGCGCCAGTTCGCGCACGTCCGGGTCGTCGTGCAACTCGGGCGGCAGCTTGTCGAGCAGGCGGCGCACTGCGCGCGCCATGCGCTGGCGCTGCACCGCATGCGAGGTGTTCAGCCGCGTGCGACTGGAGAAGCGGATGTCCTTTTCGCGCGCGGCGACGTCGCCCAGCGTGGCGGGCAGGCGCCCCGCGGCCGGAAACAGGTCGACCTGGAAGATCATGCGTCGCCGCGCCGCCGGCTGATCCAGCACGTATTGCAAAGGCGTGTTCGACAGCAGGCCGCCGTCCCAGTAGTACTCGCCGTCGATCTCCACCGGCGGGAAGCCCGGCGGCAAGGCACCGCTGGCCATGACGTGGCGCGCATCGAGGCGGCGCGTCGCCGAGTCGAAATACTCGAAATTTCCGCTGCGCACGTTGACCGCGCCGACCGACAACCGGATCGGGCCGTCGTTGATGCGGTCGAAATCCACCATGCGCTCGAGGGTGCGGCGCAGCGGTTCGGTGTCGTAGTGGCTGATCGCTCCGGGCGTTCCTCGCGGATGCCAGCCCGCCGGCGGCACCCGCGGGATGAAAAACCCCGGCACCCCGAACAGTACGCCGCGCAGCGCGCTGGCGTCATTGAAGGTGGCGCGCAGTTCGCCACCGAGCAGCGTGTCCAGACCGGTCGGCATCGGCGAACTGACGAGTTCCCAGAACTCGCGCAGGCGCCGCAGGCCCTGCCCCGGCGGATTGCCGACGATCAGCGCCGCGTTGATGGCGCCGATCGAGACACCGGCCACCCAGTCGGGCTCGCGGTGGATGGAGGTGAGCACCTCGTACACGCCCCCCTGGTAGGCGCCGAGGGCGCCACCGCCCTGCAGCACGAGGATGCACTGGGACTGCGCGCAGCGTGCGTCGACGGGAGAGCGCGCGGCCGCTGCAGCGGTGGCGGAATCGCCGGGTCGCTGCGTCGGCCGGTTCGTGGCCGGCGCGCCCTGTTGCGAGGCGGAAGATCGTTTTCCGGGCATGATTGCTTGACTCCTGGGCAGGACAGCGCGCCATGCGGCAGCCCGCATTCGCTTGCTGCAATGCACAAGGTTAGCAGCGTAACCGGGTCATTGTTGTTACAGAATCATCGCAATGGGCGGCTCCTGCGCCGAACCTGCGCGGGCCGACGCGCGCGGCGGGCACAAAAAACCCCCACGCCCAGATGGGTCGTGGGGGTGTCCGGGGCCGAGCCCCGGGAGCGTCAGTCGTGCAGCACGCGCGTCGCGGCTTCGTTCAGGCGCGGCGGCGTCTCGAAGGTATGGAAGGGCGGCGGCGACGGCACTTCCCATTCCAGGCCTTCGGCACCGTCCCACGGACGCTGCGGCGCCTTCGGACCCTGGTGGCGCAGCATCGGCAACACCACCGCGAACAGGAAGTACGCCTGGGCCAGGCCGAAGATCAGCGAGCCGATCGACGACAGCTGGTTGAAGTTCGTGAACTGCACCGGATAGTCGGCGTAGCGACGAACCATGCCCCCCAGGCCGAGGAAGAACTGCGGGAAGAAGGTCAGGTTGAAGCCGATCATCGACAGCCAGAAGTGGATCTGGCCGGCGCGCTCGTTGTACATCACGCCCGACCACTTCGGGCCCCAGTAGTACACCGCCATGAAGATCGCGAACAGCGAGCCGGCCACCATGGTGTAGTGGAAATGCGCCACCACGTAGTAGGTGTTGTGCACTTCGGTGTCGATCGGCGCCATGGCCAGCACCAGGCCGGTGAAGCCGCCGATCAGGAACACGATGATGAAGCCGATGGCGAACAGCATCGGGGTCTCGAAGCTGAGCGAGCCGCGCCACATCGTGGCCACCCAGTTGAACACCTTCACGCCGGTCGGCACCGCGATCAGCATGGTCGCGTACATGAAGAACAGCTGGCCGAAGGTCGGCATGCCGGCGGTGAACATGTGGTGCGCCCAGACGATGAACGACAGGATCGCGATCGACGCGGTGGCGTAGACCATCGAGCTGTAGCCGAACAGCGGCTTGCGCGAGAACGTCGGCACCACGGTGCTCATCACGCCGAACGACGGCAGGATCAGCACGTACACCTCGGGGTGGCCCATGAACCAGAACAGATGCTGGTACAGCACCGGATCACCACCGCCGGCGGTGTTGAAGAAGTTGGTGCCGAAGTGACGGTCGGTGAGGGTCATCGTGACCGCCCCGGCGAGCACCGGCATGATGGCGATCAGCAGGTAGGCGGTGATCAGCCAGGTCCACGTGAACATCGGCATCTTCATCAGGGACATGCCCGGCGCGCGCATGTTCAGGATGGTGACGATGATGTTGATGGAACCCATGATCGACGACGCGCCCAGGATGTGCACGGCGAAGATCGTCAGATCCATGCTCATGCCCTGCTGGATGGTCAGCGGCGCGTACAGGGTCCAGCCGACGTCGGGGGCGCCGCCGGGCACGAGAAACGCCGACACGCCGAGGATGGCCGCCGGGATGAGCAACCAGAAGCTGAGGTTGTTCATGCGCGGGAAGGCCATGTCGGGAGCCCCGATCTGCAGCGGGATCATCCAGTTGGCCAGCCCGGTCAGCGCGGGCATCACGGCCATGAAGATCATGATCAGGCCGTGCATCGTGGAGAACGACAGGAACATCTGGGGGTTCAGGAACTGGATCCCCGGTTCGTACAGCTCGGCGCGGATGCCCATCGCCAGCAGCCCGCCGACGAAGAGCATGGTCAGCGCGAACACCAGGTACATCGTTCCGATGTCCTTGTGGTTGGTCGAGAACAACCAGCGCCGCCAGCCATGCGGATGGTCGTGGGCATGGTCGGCACCATGTGCCGGCGCATGGACTGGATCGAGCACGACGCTCATCAGTTGCTCCTTTCTTGAATAAGCCGTTGTATGAACAATTTTTCGAATGCTGCCGGGCCGGACCGCGCCACGACGCGGCCGCTGCATCGGCCGCAGCATACACCCGACGCCAAGGCATCGGGCGCATTTTCCGGATTTTCGGGCCTGTGCTTTTGTACTTGCGGGCTTCGCACAACCATTCAGGGTAAGTACCGAGTGCGCGTGACCGCGGTCAAGCGCCGCATCGATGCTCCGCGCCGGCGCGCCGGCGCGTCAGCTCCAGGTGTCGGCATCCGAGCCGCCGTCGGTCCACGAACCCGGATCGCTGATGCCGAAATCCTGGTCGTCGGGCAGCAGCGACGCGTCCGCCGGCGGCGCCATCGGCGCGGCATTCGCATCGAACCCGGAGCCGCTCGATGCGCCGCCGTCGAACAGGCGATCCACCAGCATCTCGCCGGCCGCGAACCCCGCGCCAGCGGCCAGGCCCGTGCCCACGGCACCCATGATGCCGCGGCCCGCGCCGGCGGGCGGAGGGTACGCGCCATACGGCGCGGCGCCGGGCGGCTGCTGCGGATACCCGGGCGGCGCCACGGTGCCGGGCCAGGGCTGCGGCGCCACCGGCACCGGCACGCGGCGCGATGCCCGGTACACCCCCCAGAGCATGATCAGCGCCAGCGCCGCCAGCGCGATGCCGATGCCGCCCAGCGGCAGGCCGTGGCGCGCACGCGCCGGCGCCGCGCGCCCGAGGTGAGCGGCGACCTGACGGCTGAATGCCTGCAGGCTGTCGCGATGCTCGAAGCGCAGGCCCGGGTCGATGCTGCGGGCCTTGGCCAGTTCCGCGCCGGCCAGCGCCCAGTTGCCCTGCAGCGCCGCCACGCGGGCCGACACGTAATGCGCCTTGGCGGAATCCGGATAGGCCGCGAGCACCTGATCGACCTCGCGACGCGCCTGCCCGAGGTGGCCGCTGGTCGCCGCCACGTAGACGTCGTGCACGCTCGGCACCGCGGCGCGTGCGACAGGAGCCATCGCCGCGCAGGCCAGCGCGAGCAGGCAAAGCAGGAAACGCAGGGATTTCATGGGGGAACGGGACGAATGCCTGGACCAACGCCTGGATCAGAGCCTGGACGCAGGCCGGGACAGGTAACGAAGCGTACCGAAGCGATGCCGCGTCGGCTCGGATCCGGCAGTTTCCTGCGGGCGCTGCTACACGCCTATTCTAGTCCGCCGCGCCGCCCATGCCCTCAGCGGCGCTCGCGCCACGGGCGCGGCTGCGGCCCGACATAGCGGCGATACGCGGCGATCCAGTCGGTGGCGATTTCCCGCTGCGCCTGCGCCAGCGGCAGGCGTCCGCGGCAGACCAGCTCGTGCATGCGATCTTCCAGGCGATCCTTGGCGTAGCTGCCCCAGCCGCCCAGCACATGGTGCGGCTGCGGCCACAGATTGCGCGGGTCGGCGGCAGCGCCGCCGAGCCCGAGCGCGATCAGGTGATCCTCCTCGTAGTCGCGCAGGCGGCGGTCGGTATAGCCGTACTGGCGGATCTGCCGCCGCTTGAGGCGCTCGGTATAGGCCTCGGGCGGACGAATGGATCGCGTGTAGCCCCGCCGCCGGCACAGGGTCTGCGCCAGGTTGGCCTGGCTCACCCGCGGGTTGCGTGCCCCCGGGGTCAGGCGCGGATCGGGCAGCGCCGCCGACAGCGGGAACACCACGGCGTAGCGGCCCTCGGCGTAGACACCGCCGGCGTCGTGGCGACGATGGGCCTGTGCCGACACCGCACTGCCCAGCAGCAGGCCGAGCGCGGCGCACACGAACCCGGCGAACCGGCGCGCGCGGCACGACATCAACGACCGCGCCCACCCGACCAGGACGGAAAAGGATGCTTGCGCCACAGAACAGGATGCTTGCGCCATATGCGCTCCGACAGGCAAAGCGCGCATTGTGCCTGCCCGCCCGGCGGTCTCTCAGCACGCATCGCGCCGCGCCAGGTGCACGTCGGCGAGCATGCAGCGCACCGAGCCGCCAGCCAGCTCGATGGTCGGAACATCGAGCGGCAGCAGGCGCACCGAGCGCTCGATGCGTGCCCTCTGGCGAGCATCGAGGCAGCCGAGTGCGCGTCGCGACAGCGCGAGCAGGCGCCCGTCGCGCCCGCACAGTTCGAGCGCGTTGCCGGCGAAGTCGTCGATCTGGCGCGCGCTCAGCTCGATCACGTCGCGGCCGCACTCGAGCAGCCGCAGGCGCACCTCGCGCGCGCGCCGCGCATCGACAAAGGCGTCGAATCCGACCAGCGCGAAATCGGTGGCGATGCACATGAGCACATTGGTGTGGTAGACCGGCTTGCCCTTCGCGTCGACGGCGTCGAACACCATCGGCTCGTAGTTGAAATGGGTGCTGAAACGCTCGAGAACGATGGGGTCGGCGCGGCGCGAGCGCGCCACGTAGGCCACGCGCGCGAGATGGTCGAACACCATCGCTCCGGTGCCCTCGAGGAACAGGCCGTCGCGCTCGAGGCCCGAGTAGTCGATGACGTCCTGCACCCGATAGCGCGCCTTGAGAAGCTCGATGACGTCGGCGCGCCGCTCGCGCCTGCGGCTGGGCATGCACATCGGGTACAGCGCGACATGCCCGCCGGCGTGGGTCGAGAACCAGTTGTTCGGGAATACCGAGTCGGGCGTGCGGCGCTCGCCTTGATCTTCGAACAGGTGCACGCGCACCCCTTCGGCCTGCAGGCGCTCGGCGACGACCGACGCCTCGCCATAGGCGGCCGCCGCGATCGCCGGCGCGGTCGCCCCGGCATGCCGCTGGAAGGCGTTGTCGGCAGCGGTCTCCGGGTTCGGGACAAAACGTCGCGGACGCACCATGACCACCGCGCTCGCGGCCTGCGCCAGCACGGGCCGCCCGTGCACGACGCGCGACGCGCACATGGCCTTCAGGCGCAGTGCGGTCGCACCGCCGGCGCATCGACCGCTTGCGCGTGGCGGAACAGGTTCTTCGGCTCGTCGCCCGGCGGCACCAGCTGGATCGTCCGCCCGATACCCAGGAACTCGGCCTGTTCCAGCACGCAATGCAGCGTGGTGTAGTCCTCGAGCGCGAAGCCGACGGAATCGAACACGGTGACCTGTCGCGCGCTCTCGCGCCCCGCGCTGCGGCCGGCGAGCACCTGCCAAAGCGCCACCACCGGGAAATCGGCGGGCATTTGCTGGATGTCCCCCTCGATGCGGGTCTGCGGCTCGAATTCGACGAACACGCGCGCCCCGCGCAGCACCTCCGGGTGCAGTTCGGTCTTGCCCGGACAGTCGCCGCCGACGGCGTTGACGTGCATGCCGGGCTCGATCATGTCGGGGCACAGGATGGTGGCGTGCGTCTTGTCGGCGGTCACCGTGGTGACGATGTCGCTGCCGCGCACCGCCTCGGCCGCCGAGGCCGCGCGCAGCACACGCAGGCGCGGCCAGGCTGCCAGGTTGTGCAACAGCTTGTCGGTGGCGCCGGGGTCGACGTCGTAGACGGCGAGTTCGTCGATGCCCAGATGCACGTGGAAGGCGACGGCCTGGAATTCGGACTGCGCGCCGTTGCCGATCAGCGCCATGCGCCGAGCCTGCGGCCGCGCCAGCGCGCGCGCCGCCATCAGCGAGGTGGCCGCGGTGCGCAGCGCGGTGGCGAGCGTCAACTCGGACAGCAGCACCGGGAAGCCGGTGTGCATGTCGGCCAGCGCGCCGAACGCCATGATGGTGGACAGACCGTGTGCGGTATTGGCCGGGTGGCCGTTGACGTACTTGAAGGCGTAGCGCCGCGCGTCGGCCACGGGCATCAGCTCGATGACACCGATGTCGCTGTGGCAGGCTACCCGGGGCTCCTTGCGGAACTCCTCCCAGCGCAGGAAGTCGGCCCGGATGGCCTCGGCAAGCGTGGCGATGAAACGCTCCACGCCGACGGTACGGACGATGCGGGACATCGCAGGGAAATCGATGAAGCGGGTCATGCCGGTTCTCCGGAAATGGCGTTTTCCACAAGGGGCGGGAATGCCGGGCGGGCCCGGCCGCCGTGCTGCCGTCGCCGAGGCCCGACCGTGGTGCTGCACGGTGCGGCGACCCGGCCCTAGAAGCCTGGGCGGCAGAGGGCGAGCCTGCTGCAATTCGCCAGGGGCGGTCCATTCCGGCGCCGATTCGTCGCCCATAGTGGCCACTATGGGCTCCTCACCGCCCCCGAACTGTCCTCGCCCCTGACGAATTTCGCGACGGCTCCCTCTGCCGCCCAGGCTCCTAGCCGTCGAATGGCTCCGTCTCGCCGGGGCGGCGCAGCATCTTGTTGACTTCGTCCAGATGCAGTTCCTCGCTGGCGATCATCTGGCGCGCGTAGTCCTCGAGCAGCACCGACCGACCCTCCACACTGCTCAGCAGCGCGTAGTACGCGCTCAGCGACGCTCGCTCGTGCTCCAGGCTTTCGCGCAGGATGTCGCCGATGTCGTGCCGGGCGGTCTCGAGCAGCGGGCCGATCTTGAGCGATGGGTGTCCGCCGAGCAGCGTGACCAGCTCGCCGGCGCGATGCGCGTGATCCAGTCCCTCGGTGGCGTTGGCCTTGAGCCACGAGACGATCGGGATGCGGTTGTAGCCGTACACCATCAGGGCGTAGTGCGTGTAGCGCACGACCCCGGCGAGTTCGGTCTCGAGGATCGTGTTGAGCTGGGTCAGCGCGGTCTTGCGCTGCGGTTCGTCCATTTCGGCATGATTCATCGTGTTCTCCGATCGTGCCGCGCGAGGCCGCGTGTACGCCTCGGGCGGCGCTGCCGCTGCGGCCGCGACCTCGCGCCGCAGGCTTCGGGAAGATTCTGCACGGTTCGTGAATTCCCCGAATAGCCAGTGCTCGAGAAGTGTCGAAACCCTGGTGCTCAGGCACGGCGCGCTGCACGATTGCCCGCTCGGCAGCACAATGCGGCGTCATGCACGCCATTTCCCGAGTTCGCCTTTCCATGCTCGACCTCGTCGCGGTACGCGATGGAGGCAGCGTGCGCGATGCACTGGATATCGCACGCCGTACCGCCTGCCATGCCGAGAACCTGGGTTTCGTGCGCTACTGGCTGGCCGAGCACCACAACATGCCGGGCATCGCGAGTTCGGCCACGGCGGTTCTGGTCGGCCACATCGCCGGCGCCACGCAACGCATTCGCGTCGGCTCGGGCGGGGTGATGCTGCCGAACCATGCGCCGCTGGTCGTCGCGGAGGCCTTCGGCACGCTGGCCGAGCTGTACCCGGAGCGCATCGATCTCGGGCTCGGCCGCGCCCCCGGCACCGATCCGCTGACCATGCGCGCGCTGCGCCGCGATCGCGTCGAGAGCGAGGACGACTTTCCGCGCGACGTCGTGGAACTGCAGCGCCTGCTGCAGCCGGCCGAGCCGGGGCAGCGCCTGGTCGCCACGCCGGGGGCCGGCACGCGCGTGCCCATCTGGCTGCTCGGCTCGAGCCTGTTCTCGGCCTCGCTGGCGGCGCAGCTCGGACTGCCGTTCGCCTTCGCGTCGCATTTCGCGCCGCGCCTGCTGCTGCAGGCGCTGGAACTCTATCGCAGCCGCTTCCTGCCCTCGACCGGCCTGCGCCAGCCTTACGTGGCCATCGGCGTGCCGCTGATCGCCGGCGACGACGATGCCCAGGCCGAGTACCTGGCGAGCAGCACCTACCAGCGGGTGCTGGGCATCCTGACCGGGCGCCGCGGCAAACTGCAGGCGCCGCGCGCCGACTTCCTGGCCGGCCTGCAGCCGCAGGAGCGCGCCGCCATCGACGATTTTCTCGGCGCCGCGGTGATCGGCGGCCCCGCCACCGTGCGCGACGGCCTGCGCAGCCTGGCCGAGGCCACCCAGGCCGACGAGTTCGTGCTGGTCAGCGACGTCTTCGACCCGGCGCTGCGCCTGCGCAGCCTGGACATCGCCGCGCAGGCGCTGCGCGAAGCGCAGGCGCAGGCCGAGGCCCAGGCCCAGGCCCAGGCCCAGTCCCAGGCGACGGCCGGCTGAGACCCCCGGCCGCCGCCGCACGGCGGCGCCTTGTTGCTCCAGCACAAGGACATGCTCCGGCGCGCCGCCTAGGCTTCAGCCGGGGGTCTGGGTGCACGGCCCCGCGGCTTGAACGGAGGCCAGGATGCAGGGCGCGGGAGTGTCGGATCGGCAAGCATGGGAGCTCGACCCCGCGCTGTCCGCCGTCGCCGCGCAGGAGCACCCGGCGCCGCCCCGGCGCGCGTTGCCGGCCGCGCTGGTCGGCACCAGCTATGCCGTGGATCTGGGCGTGCTGCAGCTGTTGCGCATGGGCGGCGCCGTGCCGGCGGCGTTGCTGCCCATCTACGCCGCCGCGGCGCTGGCGCACATCGGCGTGTTCGGCAGCGTGCAATGGCTGGGGCTGAACCGGCGTGCGGCGAACCCCAACCTGACCGGGCTGCAGATGAGCTGGGCCATCGCGCTGCAGCTCGGCGCCATGCTGTGGGCGCCCGCCATCGCGGGCTACTTCCTCGGCGTGATCTTCGTCGTGTTCGCCTTCGGCGCGCTGCGCCTGCCGCTGCGCTCGGCCCTCGGCATGTGGCTGGGTACGGCGGCCGCGCTGGCGCTGCTGCTGTGGCTGGTGCCGACGCTCGGCAGCATGCCCGAGGCGCTGCGCGCATCGCCGTGGATACGCGCCGGCGCCGGGCTCGGCTTCGCCAGTCTGTTGCTGCGCTGCGTGCTGCTCAACTTCCGCGCCATGGCACTGCACACGCGTTCGCTGCAGCATGCCGCACGGCTCGGCGCCGAAGCCCGCGCGGCGCGCGAGCGCGCCAGCCGCGACGGACTCACCGGGGCGCTCAACCGCGAAGGCCTCTGGCCGCTGCTGCAGCACGAACTGGACAGCGTGCGGCGCCAGCAGACACCGTGCTGCCTGGCCATGATCGACATCGACTGGTTCAAGGTCATCAACGACGACCTCGGGCACCTGGCCGGCGACCGCGCGCTGCGCGGCCTGGTCGATCTCATGCAGCGACACCTGCGTGCCGGCGACCGCCTGGCGCGCTTCGGCGGCGAGGAGTTCGTGCTGCTGATGCCGCGCACCGACGAGCGCGACGCCATCGAGGTGGTCGAGCGACTGCGCCATCTGGTGGCCACGCACGCCTGGTCCGAGGTGGCCGACGGCATGGCCCTGACCGTGTCCATCGGCGTGGCCCAGGCGCACCCTCGGGATCACGCCGAAGCGCTGCTCGCGCGGGCCGACACCGCGCTGTACGGCGCCAAGGCCAGCGGCCGCAACCGCTGCTGCGTGGCGTTCCCGCTCGGCGATTGAGCGCCGGCGCGCTGCAGGCTTGCGCGCGCGATGCCATACTTGCGCGGCGCGCGGCGTGCGCGCTCGGTCCGCCCTTGCCTGCCATGAACCCTGCCCCGGCGATGACTTCATTCCCAAGGCCGCGCGCCTGGTCGGCACGCTGTCGCGCCGCGGCAGGCGCCCTGCTGCTCGGCGTGGCGGGCATGGTGCAGGCGGCGCAGCTGCTGCCGGCCGACGGTGCGCACGGCGTCTCGCGGGTGCAGGCGCCGCGCATCGTCTTCCGCTCGGCGCGGCGCGCGCGCGAGGCGGCGCGGCGCGGAATCTCGCTGCGCACGCCGGTGGGCAGCGCGGTCCCCGGGGTGCTGCGCGTGTCGGGAGCCGACGTGATGTTCGAGCCGGCGACGCCGCTGGCCGACTGCACCACCTATACCCTGCTGCCGGGCGGCGCGCGCCCGCGCGTGCGCTTCACGACGCAGTGCAGCACATGGACCCCGCCGTTGCAGATCGACGACCGGCGCACGGCGCGCCTGCTCGGGCGCGGCGCCGACGACGTGCAGCTGGCGCGCAGCGGGCGC
The DNA here is from genome assembly GCA_021815805.1 of Pseudomonadota bacterium. Taxonomy (GTDB): domain Bacteria; phylum Pseudomonadota; class Gammaproteobacteria; order Burkholderiales; family Burkholderiaceae_C; genus Thiomonas_A. The sequence goes on from JAKAZQ010000029.1 coordinate 29,718, forward strand.
GGCGGCGTGCTCGCCGCGTGGTCGCAAAGCAACGGGCGGCGCGGCGCCGTGGAGGCCAGCCGACTGCGCGGCGACACCGGTACCTGGGACGCGCCGCGCAGCATCGATGCGCGCGGCGCCGGCGCCTCGACGCTGCCGGCGCTGGCCACTCTGGCGGACGGGCGCGTGCTCGCGGCGTGGATCCAGGAGGTGCACGGACATGCCGAACTGCTGGCGCGCGTGCTCGGCGGCGCCGCCGAGGCGGCGCCGCAGCGCCTCGACCAGCGCTCCCTGCCACGCGGGCCGGAGGCGGTGCAACTGGCGGCCGACGCGGCCGGCGACGCGGTGGCCGTGTGGCAGCAACCCGGGCGCGCCCGCGGCGCGGTGTGGGCGGCCCACTGGGACGCACGTCACGCACGCTGGAGCCGCGCGCGCCGGCTCGATCCGCGGGCACCGGCCGGCTACGCCCCGGTGGTGGCCGGCGCCGCCGACGACCGCTTCGCGGTTGCCTGGGAGCGCGGCACGGCCGGGCACGAGCGCATCGCGGCGAGTCGCTGGCTGGGCGACCGCTGGTCGCCGCCGCACCGGCTCAGCCCGCGCGGCGTGCGCGCCCGCCACCCGCTGATCGCGCTGGACGACGATGGACAGCGCGTCGGCGTGGCCTGGATCCAGGGGGACGGCGCGGCGCGCCGCATCGACGTGCGCCGGCTGCGCCTGTCCGACTGGCGCGGCGGCGCGGTGCGGCGACTGAACGCCCGATCCCTGGATGGCGCGGCCGTGGCGGCGGCGCTGGCCTTCGATCCCGCGGGCAATCTGGCGCTGGCCTGGGAGCAAGCCGCGAGCCCGGGCGACCCGGATGTCATCGAGGCGACGCGCTGGCTGCGCGACGCCAGCGCGCCGGGCAGCGCCGTGCGCCTGGATCCCGCGGGCCAGCGCAGCGCCGGCAATCCGGTGCTGGTGGCCGATGCCGCCGGCAACCTGGTGTGCGCGTGGTACCAGGACAGCGCGCACGGCCTGCAGGTGCTGGCCGCGCGCTTCGACGCATCAGGCGCACGCTGGCAGCCGGCACTGCTGCTTTCGGATCCGCGAAGCACGGTGCAGGCCAGCTTCCCGACGCTCACGGTGGACGCGGCGGGAAGCGTGACCGCGGCATGGCAGCAGTTCAACGGCTGGCGCGACATCATCGTCGCCAGCCGCCTGCCCTGAGCGCGCGCGGGCGCCCGCGGCCGGCTCAGGCCGGCTCGGGCACGCTGGGCAGACCGGACAGCGCCATCGCCAGTTCGCGCTCGTCGTAGCGCTCGTCCGTGAGCTCGCCGGCCAGGTATTTCTGATAGGCGGACATGTCGAAATGCCCGTGGCCGCACAGGTTGAACAGGATGGTCTCGCTGCGCCCCTCGCGCTTGCAGCGAAGCGCCTCCTCGATCGCGCCCTTGACGGCGTGGTTGGCCTCCGGCGCCGGCACGATGCCCTCGGTTCTCGCGAACTCCACGCCGGCGGCGAAGCACTCGCCCTGGGTGTAGGCCACGGCCTCGATCAGACCGAGCTGCCGCAGATGCGAGACCAGCGGCGCCATGCCGTGGTAGCGCAGGCCGCCGGCGTGGAAACCCGGCGGCGTGAAGGTCGAGCCGAGGGTGTGCATCTTGGTCAGCGGGGTCATGTGCCCGGTGTCCCCGAAATCGTAGGCATAGCGCCCGCGGGTCAGCGACGGGCAGGCCGCCGGCTCCACCGCGACGATGCGCGGCCTGGCGCCGCCGCGCAGCCCCTGGCCGATGAACGGGAAGGCGATGCCGGCGAAGTTCGAGCCGCCGCCGGTACAGCCGACGACCACGTCGGGCGCCGCATCGGCCATGTGCATCTGCTCGATCGCCTCGAGTCCGATGACGGTCTGGTGCATCAGCACATGGTTGAGCACCGAGCCCAGCGCGTACTTGGTGTCCTCGCGCTGCACCGCCATCTCGACGGCCTCGGAGATCGCGATGCCCAGGCTGCCCGGGTGATCCGGGCGCTCGGCCAGCACGCGGCGACCGTATTCGGTCTGGTTCGACGGCGACGGCAGGCAGCGCGCGCCGTAGGTCTCCATGACGGCGCGGCGGTACGGCTTCTGGTCGTAGGACACGCGCACCTGGAACACCAGCACCTCGAGCCCGAACAGCTGTCCGGCGAAGGACAGCGACGTACCCCACTGCCCGGCCCCGGTCTCGGTGGTCAGGCGCTTCACCCCGGCCTGCGCGTTGTAGAAGGCCTGCGGCACCGCGGTGTTCGGCTTGTGGCTGCCCGCCGGGCTGACACCCTCGTACTTGTAGAAGATCTTCGCGGGAGTCTGCAGCGCCTTCTCCAGGCGGTGCGCGCGAAACAGCGGCGCCGGGCGCCACAGGCGGTAGACCTCGCGCACCGGCTCGGGGATCTCGATCTCGCGCTCGGTGCTCACCTCCTGCGCGATCAGGTCCATCGGGAACAGCGGCGCCAGGTCATCCGGCCCGATGGGCTGCAGGGTGCCGGGATGGAGCACCGGGGGCAGCGCCTTGGGAAGGTCGGCCTGGATGTTGTACCAGGCCTTCGGGATGCGGCTTTCGTCCAGCAGGTACTTGGTCGTCTGACTCATCAGCTGTTCTCCATGTATCGAATACGCCGCAAACCCGGCGTCGCGTGCCAGCATATCCGCGAGCGCTGCGCACCGATACCCCCGACACGCAGCCTGCAGGCAGGCCTGCCGATTGCGCTGCGCCGCGCCGCGCCGTAGGCTTGGCGGCGGTCCCACCAGCGGAGCGTCGCATGCTGATCGTCACCACGGAGAACATTCCCGGGCATACCGTGCGGGAGGTGAAGGGCCAGGTCTTCGGCGTCACCGTGCGCAGCCGCGGCATGGGGGGCAACATGATGGCGGGCCTGCGCAGCATCGTCGGCGGAGAGATCCCCGAGTACACGCAGATGCTCGAGGAGGCGAGGCGCCACGCCATCGACCGCATGGTCGAGAACGCGCTGATGCGCAAGGCGAACGCCATCGTCATGATGCGCTTCGACTCCTCCGAACTGGGACAGTCGATGAGCGAGATCGTGGCCTACGGCACGGCCGTGGTCATCGATCCGGCCTGAGGCGCCCGGCAGCGATGCTGCGCCTGTTCGTGCTGCTGCTCGGCGCCGCGCTGGCCGTGGCCGGCGCCCTGCTGCTGCGGCACGGCGTGTCGGGTGCCGGCATCGAGGCCCTGCTGCTCGGCCTGCTGCTGCTCATCGGCACGCTGTTCGAACGCCTGCGCTACGGCGAGTCCGACAGGGCGCCGGACGGGCCCGACTGGGAACGCACCGACGACACCTTCATCGACCCCGTCAGCGGGCGCGCGATGGTGGTCTACCAGCACCGCCGCAGCGGCAAGCGCCGCTACGTGCCGCTGGCCTGAGGCAGCGGGCGCGGCAGATCGCCGGCGTCGCGCGCGGCATCGTCGAAGCTGCGCCGGTAGAGGTAGAGATAGGCGGCCTGGAAGGCGGCGCCAGCCAGGAACGGCGCCGCCAGCAGTCCCTGGTCCATCAGCATGCCGGCCAGCAGCGGCCCGAACGAGCGCGGAATCTGGCGCGACACCGAGGACACCGCGCCGGCCAGTCCGCGCCGTCGATTGCCGACCAGCCCGGCAGTGATCGACGCGCGCAGGCCATCGGTGCCGCGGTTCAGCGTCTTGTGCAGCAGATACGCGAGCACCGCCAGCGGCAGGCTCGGCGCCAGCGGCATGAACACCAACAGCGCCAGGGCCCCGAGGCGCAGCGCGACGATGGTGCGCATGAGTCCCAGGCGCGCGCCGAGCACGCCACTGACTTGCGCACTGAGCGCGGCGGCGACGAAGCCGCCCGCCATCATCGGCCCGACCAGCGACGGCCCGACGCCGAAGCGCACCGCGAACCAGTAGGACACCAAGGGCCCCGACAGACCGATGCCCATGCCCTGCAGCAGGTTCACGAGGCCGAGGCGCCGCAGGTTGCGGCGCTCGGTGCGCCGGGCCTCCGGCGCGTCGACCACGGCCTCGTGGCGATGCCCGTCGCGCGTCATGGACAGGCAGACCAGGCAGATCACGGAGCAGCCGAGGGCCAGCGGGAACATGGCTGCGTAGGCGCCCGGCGCATGCGCGGCTGCGCCCTGCCCGGGCAGCGAACCGGCGAGCGCGCCGATCGCCATGCCTGCGAAACCCACCGTCGAATTGCGCGCCAGCAGGCGGGTCCAGGCCGGCCGGTCGAGGCCCTGCGTGAGCCAGGCCTTCTCGATCGCACCGAAGGGCCCCGCCGCGCCGTTGGCGCCGCGTCCGAACCCTGCGCCGATGGCCGCCACGGCGAGCACGCCTGCCGACGGATGCCACCATGCGGCCAGGCTGCAGCAGGCGTAGAGACTCTCGTAGCCGAGCAGGAAGGGCTTGCGCCCGATGCGGTCGCTCGCGGTGGCGAACAGCGTGAGCAGCACCGACAGCACCAGCGCGGCGCCGAGCACGCTGCCGATGTGCGCTCCGCTCCAGCCGCAGGCGCGCAAATACAGCGCGAAATCGGCGGCCAGCACGCCCTGCCCGACGCTGCGAAAGAATCGGGTGGCCAGCAGCAGGCGCTTATCGCGGCTGGAGCCAGGCGGCATCGTTGGCGGGGCGCACGGCACGGTGGGAGCCTTCATGGAAGCCTGGCACGGGGGAACAACCGCAGGGGCAGACATCGAACAGGAATCGCCATACATGGTGGACAAGCCTGGCACGCCGCACCAGGCCACCGAAACTGTGCGCGGCGTCCGCCAGGCGAACCAGTTGCACGGGGGGCGGCAGGCCGCGCAGCGCGGCCGCGCCCGCCATCGCGTCGACCCAGCGCTCGGCGCGCTGCAGACGGTCGGTGCCCTGCACCTCGTCGAGCCAGGCGGTACGGCGCAAGGTCGCGCCGGCGCTGCGCTCGCGCTCGCCCACGAACACCCTTCCCGGCACACGCAGAAAGCGCTCCGCGCACATCGCCGGAAACCCGGGCAGCGCGTGTCGCGTACCCAGCGGAAACTCGAACTGCGCGTCCGGCATGGTGTACCAGCCGGCGGCGCCGAGCGCGTAACGATGCACGCGATCCGGGTGGGCGAGCACGAAACGGTGCACGAATTGCGCGCCCGCCGAGTGCCCGAACAGGAACAGGCCCTCGTCGCGCAGGACGTGGCGCAAGGCCAGCATCTCGACCAGCGCGATCAGCAGCAGGTCGGCGCGCGGTCCGCGCCCGGGCCGTCCGAGACGCTGGTAGTCGGCATGCGCGGGCGTATCGAACCACGGCACCAGCAGGTGGCAGCCCTGACGCGCCGCGAACGGCGCGAACGCCTCCAGCAGTTGCTGCGGACGACGCCGCACGCCGTGCACGGCGACCATCAGCGGCGCCGCGCCGACGTCGCCCGGGGCCTCCCGGAACCAGTAGCGCAGGCCACCGAATTCCTGCGGCGGCGCGGGCTGCAGTGGAATGCGCAGCGGGTGCATGCTCAGGCCAGGCGCTGCGCGCGCTCGACGAGCTGGGTGACGCGCGGCAGCAACTGCCGCAACACCTCGGGGGTGGCGAGTTGCTCGATGGTGTGGATGGGCAGATCGAGCATCGCCGCGGCCTCGCGCGACGCCAGCGGCGAGGCGGTGAGCAGCCCGCTGATGGCCACCAGCGGCAGCTGGCGCTGGCGCAGCCAGTTCGTGCCGGCGATCGCGCTGAGCGCATCGGGAGCGGCGAAGATCACCGCGTCGACGTGCCGCGCGAACAGCGACGACTGCACCAGGGCCGAGGTCTCGCGCTGCAGCAGCCCGTCGGCGACCTCGAGCACCGTGCAGTCGACGCCGCTGGACGCGACGTGGCCGCACAGGCTGACCAGGATGCGTTCGACATCCGCAGGCTCGAGCCCGGCGGTCGACGCATAGCCCATGTCGGTGAAATCCAGGGTCAGGGCCGCGCCGGCGTCCTGCATCAGCCAGCGATCGCCGCCCGCCCCGGTGCCGGTGACCTTGGCCGCGCCCACGCGCAGGCCGGCGCGCCGCAGTCCGGCGATGAGATGCGCGGCGGTGGTGGTCTTGCCGGCGTTCATGCTCGAGCCCACCACGGCCAGCGTGAGCGCGCTGCGTCCGCGCGCCGCATGACCGAGCGAGGCGTCGCGCAGGTTCAGCACTCCGCGCGCATGTCCGAGCAGGCCGATCGGCTGGATCTGCGTGGCCGGCTTGACACCGGCATGACGCGTGAGCACACGCGCCGCGATGCCGCCACCGGCCACCAGGTGGCAGCCCAGCAGATCATCCGGTACCACCGCTTCGAACTGGTCCGGCGCATAGCGCTCGCCGTAGGCGACGATGATCTCGTCGCCGGGCCACAGCCGCTGGCGCCGTCCGTCGGAGGACTCGAGATGCTGGTGCATGCCCAGTTGCATGACGCGCGCCAGCAGCAGGTCGCCGGGCCGCGGGCGACGCTCTGCGAGCAGCCGGTCGGCGTCGGCCAGCGCCACCCGGCGCACGCTGTAGGCGCGCTTGGCCTGACGCAGCCGCGCCGCCGTGCCGGCGGTGCCGGCGTGCGATGGGGCATTCGCCCCGCCTGCCCGCACGGCTTCCGCGCCGCCGCTGACCTGCACCTGTGTTTCTTGTTGCATTTGCATCTCCTCGCCTGGTCGGGAACACGTGACTGGACAGTGCCAGATGCATCGCAATTTATCTGGGAAAATTTCCCATTTTATGACAGGACATCTTTGCTTACGTTTGTTACAGATGGCGCGGCCGCGCCGTCGCGGGGGAATCAGCCGAAGATCTTGAACAGCAGAACCGCGATGCCCAGCAGCGCCAGAGCGAAGCCCCACTGCAGGGCGCGCACTTGCGCGCGCAACTGCTCCACCACGGGCTGCACGGGTGGCGGCGACGTACCGCCCGTGCCCTGCTGCGCAGCGCCGGCAGGTGGCGCCGCGCCGGCTTCGCGCTGGGCGCGAGCCATCTCGAGCAGTTCCGGGAGCACGTTGTCGACGTTCGCCGGCGGAGGGGGCAAGCTGGATCGCATGCGATATCCCCCGCGGCTCAGGCCAGCACGACCAGCGCCACCACCGCGGCCGCCCAGGCCCCGATGGCCGCCGTGCTCTTGTCCTTCGCGGTCTCCAGAATCGCCGCGCATACCAGCCAGGCCAGCACACCGGCCCACATGCGCGCACCGGAGGCGCCCATGAGCAGCGCCAGCAGGGAAACCAGCAGGATCAATTTGCGCAGCATGCCGGAATTGTCGCGCCATCCGCCAGCGTTCGGGAAGCCCGCTCGGCACGGCGCGCCGGCGACCGCCCCGCTGTTGTCGAGCGCCAACCCGGTTGGTCCCCGGCTTGCGCACGCCCGTGTGTGCGCCGGGGGGCGGGTGGCGCCGCTTGCGCTGGCACGCCGCTTACCCTACAACGACACAAGGTGCGCGACGCAACGACCCTCGGTGCGGCCACCCGACGCGCCGGCAAGGCCAGCGCCCATTCCACCGAGTCGCCATGCTCAAGAAGATCGCTTGCGATCAGGCCCGCGCCGGCATGTACGTGGCCCGCCTCGACGGGCCATGGCTGCAGCATCCGTTCTGGCGTGGCGCATTCGCGCTGAAAAACCTCGATGACGTGCGCGCGCTGCGCGATTCGGGAATCCCGGAAGTGTGGATCGACACGGCGCGCGGCGCCGACGTCGAGGCGCCGCCGGACGAGCGCGTGGTCGTGGTGGATGACATCCGCCTCGACGACGACGACGCCGCGACCCTGGAAGCCGCGCCGGTGCCCGGCGCCCCGGGCCCGGCGCCGCTGTGCTCGACGGCGGAGGAGGTATCGCGCGCCCGCCGCATCTTCGCGCGCTCGCGCCCGCTGCTGCAGTCGATCTTCGCCAACGCCCGGCTGGGCCGGGCGATCGACCGGCAGCAGACGCAGGAACTGCTGGAGGAGATGTCGCAATCCCTGCAGCGCAACCCGTGGGCGCTGCTCAGCATCGTGCGCCTCAAGCGCGCCGACGACTACACCTACATGCACTCGGCCGCGGTGGGCGCGCTGATGCTCGCGCTGTCGCGCGAATTGCAGTTGCCGCGCGCGCAGCAATTGAGCGCCGGACTCGCGGGCATGATGCACGACATCGGCAAGGCGTCGATCCCGCAGGACATTTTGAACAAGCCCGTGGCCCTCACGGAGGACGAGTTCGCGCTCATCAAGACCCACCCGAGACGCGGACAGGAACTCCTGCTGGCCATGGGAGACGTCGACGCCACGGTGCTGGACGTCTGCCTGCACCACCACGAGCGCATCGACGGCGCGGGCTACCCCGACGGACTGGCCGGATCGCAGATCTCGCAGCTGTGCCGCATGGCGAGCATCTGCGACATCTACGACGCCACGACCTCGGACCGTCCGTACAAGACCGGCTGGAACCCGGCGGAATCGCTGCGCCGCATGGCACGCTGGGCGCCTGCGCATATCGATGAGCAACTGTTCCACCACTTCGTCAAATGCGTCGGCATCTATCCCATCGGCAGTTTTGTGCTGCTCGAGTCGCAGCGCCTCGGGGTGGTCGTGGACCAGACGCCGCAAGCGCTGCTGCAACCGACGGTCAAGGTCCTGTTCTCGAAACAAAGCCGTGGCTTCATCGCGCCGCAACTGGTCGCGCTCGCCGAGGCCGGCTGCCAGGATCGCATCGTCGGCCTCGAGAATCCGTCGCGCTGGGGCATCCACGACCCAGCGGCCCACCTGCATGCCGCACCCGGTTGACAGGCTGTGGAATGACCGCAGGGGGTCGCGTTGGCGCGGGACTAGTGTTCCGTGCAGGCGCCGACGTATCGGGACGTGAACCGCGTGGGTGGAGATTGGAACGAGGTTCCGGCGACCCGACCCGCGGCCTGCACGGTGCCTGATACCGACCGACCGTCGGCGGCGACCGTGAGCACCGCGTGCACGCGCAGCTTCAGCGGGCCGCCCGGGAATGGGCCGGACTGCGTGCAGGTGCCGCGCACGTCGTAATGGCCGCCGCTGCCGGACGACACGCTCCAGGGGCCGCAGGTCTGTCCCTGCTGATGCAGCAGCAACTGCGCGACGCCCTCGCCTTGCCGGCAGATCTTCTGGCTCATGACCCGCATGCCCTGCGGGGTCTGGACGTGGGCGGTCGACTCCCACTCGCCGCGCGCGAGCGGCGCGGCCGAGGCGGTGCCCAGAGCCAGCGAGAACATGGCAAGCAACAAGGTCGACGAAACACGGAGTTTTTTCATACAGCCGATGGAGAACAGTGCTTTTTGGTGCAATGGATGTCAAGACTACAAAAAAAAGCGTGAACGATTCACCACCTGATCGCGGGGCGGGCCACGAGTTTTGTAAGGGTTCATGTCGGCGCTGCCGGCGATGCACCCTGCCGCGCATGCGGGCGAGCTTGCCCTCGCGCCGTATCCGCACCTGCGCCAAACGGACGACGCCGGCGCTGGGTGCGCGCCCGCTGCCGCGCCGTCACGGAGAGGCGGCGCCCGGATACCGGGCCTGCAGCTGGCGGGTCAGTTTTTGCAGCGCGGCCAGCCCGGGCAGCGTGGACGACTGCAGGACGGTGGACTTCGCCGGCGGCAACTGCGCAGGGCATGTGGCGCCGAGCCAATGGCCATGTTCCGTGAAGGTTTCGTGCAGCGTCGGGCTGCCGGAAAACGCCATGCCACCATGGCCGCTCATGGTGGCTCCGCGCAGCGAACTGCCCGCGGTCCTGAACACCAGGGTGATGTCCTGGGTCATCGGCCCCTGCGGCAACTGCGCCGTGGTGTGCAGATGCACCGTCGACTGCCTGCCCGTGTTGACCACGGAATGGGTCACCACGACCGTGTTTCCCGGCGGACCACCGAGGGTCGCCAGGGCCTGCCCCGATTCCCCGTCGGCGTTCCAGCACTGCTGCTGCACGAGTCGACCCTGCTGCTGCATGGGGCCGTGCACATCGGCGATGACCTCCCAGAGACCGGGCGCGACAAACGCCCTTCCCGCGGCAGCGGCGAAGGCCGCGGGGCCAGCGGCCAGGAGTGCGATGGCGCAGGCGACGCGCCGGGGGAACAAGGGCATGAGAAGGCTCTCCCGAAAAACGAAGTCGGTGGCGCTCGCCCGGGTGCCGTGCAGCCGGCGTCGCCCGCGTGTCCCGGACACCCAGCGGCGTGGATCATGCACGGCAAGGCGCGAGGCCTCGAGGGTCCGCGCCCGCAATCGCAAGGCGCGATCGGCCGCGGGCAGGCGCGGGCGCGAAGCGCCTTCGTGCCGCCGCCGCCGCGTCACGCCTGCGGCAGCGGCAAGGACCCGCAGACGCGAACAAGCCGCCCGACGGCGGTTTGTTCGTAGGCCATGGCGGAAGCGGTGTGTGTCGGGAAAGCAACGCAAGCAATTGCAGGCGTTCTCTTTTCGTCTCACCGGAAAAATTGCTACTCGCTGACCTACCCGGTCCGAAGGCCCTGTTTTCCTTGCGTTCGAAGGCCAGCTACTCGACCAGAGGCCGGCATACCCTTGCGATGAGAACAGGCCTGCGCGAACCTTCGCGATTCACTTGCACTGCTGTCACCTCGAGATGAAGTGAAGTCACGGCGAGGTCGTCATAGTTGGGTTCTCATCGTGCGAGGTGGGGAGATTCGAACGCAGCCACCGATTCATGGAGTCAAAGAGTACGTTGACAGTTCCATCGTCGGTAGCACCCCAGCAGTTGCTGGGACGCATTCCAGCACCCAGCGTGAGCAGGCCCAGCAGGTCGCGCTGGGCCGCAGGACGTACGAGCACATCGCCGACGTAGACATCGTCCAGCGTGTCGGCTCGCCGTACTGCCAGCTGATAGCGCACGCCGTCGCGCGCATCCAGGCAATCGAACCAGACGATGAGAAAGGGCTTGTAGGCCCGGGCCAGTGACTGATAGCCGCCCCACTTGCGCAAGTCGGTGACCTTCCCCTGCAATCCATGGCGGGCGATGAATCGGGGAAGGTCCTCGCTGCGAATGACTTGGTCGAAGATTCCAAGATTCGCGAGCCGTGTCACCATGTCAGGCTGGGTCGCGAGGTACTCCGGCATGACCACCGCGAGCCCGCGGTAGCGGCCCAACGGAATGCTCTTGGCCACCGATACGTGGGGCGTCGGGCGTTCTGCGGTCGTCGATCCCGTGACCGCACAGGCTGCCAGGCACAGCGCCAGGCACACCGAGACAAGGAGCCGAGTCATGGAGATGCCAAGCATCGCTGCGCCTGCAAGGCGTTCGATCGTCCTGCGACACGCCACAGGGGCCATCACAGTAGCTTCAGGACAGCTTGCGCCAGGCCTGCGCTGCAGAAACCAGGAACAGGCAGACGAGCCCGACAAGGCCCAGCACCCAGTGCACGCTCAGCAGCGCACCCGCGGCCGTGCCAGCCAGGGCCCCGATGATGAGTGGCAAGTGGCAAGGACAGACCACCACGGCCAAGCCAGTCCAGAGGTAGCCTGCGAGCTTCTTCTCGGTGGGCTGGGGCATATTCCTGTCACCTCATCCTGGGTTGCCAGAGCCACGCTCCATTTCCGCATACCAGACCTGGGTAAAGCGCTCGATCACATGCGCTCGCACCCGCGCTCGGACAGCGCCCTTCCCATCGAAATGCTCAGCCAGCAGCCTGGCCAGTTCCGTTCCGTCAAGACCACGCTCGACGATAAAGGACTCCACTGTCTGACGGGCATCCACGGCCGCCGCCGCTCCATGTTGTTCGGGCGATCCCATCGCCTGCATATCCCAGAGCAGGTACGTAGCCAGCGCTCCCAGTGCAGTTTGGGGGCGTTGCGGGATCACGTCGTAGTGGAACCGTCGGCACCAATCCGGTATCTCCTGGATGGGCATGGGTCGTGCGATCCCATACCCTTGTCCATGGTCCGCGCCAAGGATCAGAGCGCCTTCGATCAGGCCCCGGTGCTCAAGCCCCTCTACCGTCAGGCGCATGTCGAACGCGTGAACGAGGCGCGTCAGATAGAGCATAAACTCGAGCGCTCGCTGGGGACGTTCCGTCGCACCCCGCACCAGCCCCTGGTCCATCTTGACCTCGTCGAAAGCGTACTGGTCCAGACGTAGCAAGGAGCTGTGCCCCGATCCCAGGTCATCCTCGGCGAGACGCACACCGGCGTCCCGAAGCTTTTGCAGGAAGGCCTGGCGATGCTCTCCGGTGTTAGTCGTCTCACGGGTTTCGAGAAGCTCTAGCTCGATACATGCGCCATGGCTCCGGCACTTTTCCATAGCCATCAGGATCGAACGCTCGCAACGAGCGTCGCCAACGCCCTCGGCGGGGAAGTTCAAGGCAATCGAAGCCCTCAGCCCAGCCTGGGACAGGATCTTGGAATCGACACACGCCTGCTCAAGGCCCGTTTCCAGTATGGCGAACAACTCCTCGTTGCCGCAGGCCGGCAGGAAACGATCGGGGCTCACGAGCCGGCCCTGCTCGTCAAGCAGGCGTGCAAGGGCCTCCACCTTGCGCAGTTGCCCTGTGCCCAGATCGATGATGGGCTGGTACAGGAAGGTTACCCGCTTGTCCGCAATCCACGAGCGGTACTTCTGCCGAAGCGGCAGAGCGACGACCGGCACGGCGTTCAACCTCTGGACTGCATGGCTGAGCACCTTCTGCAAGTGATTGAGGAAATTGCCAATGCGAAGGGTGGAAAAAAAGCGTGGCCATGCGCTGTACAAAGTCAGCAGGGCTATCGTCTTTCCCGTGTCGTCGAGGAGGGGCATGGACGCACTGGAGCGAAATCCGAGTGCCTTGCCGAACGACTGCCACGGCTTGTTGCGCGACTCGATCGCCCAAGCCTCGGAGATGATGATCTGTCCACTGCGCCAGGCGCACCCTCCAGGGCCCTGGCCTGACGGCCTCGCCGGATCGGTGCTGATTTTCGGTACGAGGCCGGTCATCATCGCATCGTGATAGCGATGGCCAGCAGCTCCCTGGGAGGCCTCGATCTGCAACTCGCCGCCGGAGTCACACCGTCCGAAGAGAGCCGACACCTCGCCTTCGACACTGCCGATGAGGCGCATGACTCCCCGCACCAAATCCGAGAAGTTGGGCGCTTGTTGGATCAGCTCGTCAATGCCTGCCATTGCAAGCGCCAACTCCGTGTCGACTCGCTGGTAGCTTGCCGCCTGGGCCTCCAAGTCCACAAAGGCGCGGCGCTCAACAACTTCCAGGATCGCATCGCGACTCTCTTGGTCGACGAGCGGCAAAATGTCTTCCCTCACGTCCTGCTGAAACAAGGCAAACGACTCAATCAGCGCTTGCAACTCAACACCGACCAGCGCATGAGCTCTTCCAACACGCTGCGCCTCCGATTGATGTTGTGCCATCGTCAGATCCGGCGAGAAAAGCATCCGAAGATGCTGCGCTTCCCTCCCCTGGAGATGCACGACCTCATCGTCCAGTAAGCAGCCGAGGATGCGCGCACCTTCAACGGTGCTGGCAAGGGAGTCGAAAAAGTTGGACGCGAAGCGCTCAGCCAATCCGCCAACGGCGTCCTGGACGGGCCGCAGATATGCCGTAGCCTCCTCGCTGTAGGCCCGTTCGTACGCAACGCTGTAGGTCATCATCGGTCCTCTGCCTTTCCCACGCAGTTCTTGCCGTGCTGCTTCGCCGCGTACAGACCTCGGTCTGCACGTGCTAGGAGGCTGACGAAGGACTCGCAATCCGCGGTCAGAGATGCAACGCCGATGCTCACGGTGCGTGTTACCGCTCCGCCACCGTCCAGCGCGACGACTTCCGACTCGATAGCGGCCCGCAGACGTTCCGCCAACGCCATAGCTGGCGCCTCGGAAACTTCTGGGAGGACCACGGCAAACTCTTCACCGCCAAGCCTCCCCACCACATCCACGTTTACGCGCACGTTTTGCGCACAAATCGATGCGACGCGACGAATGACATGATCCCCGTTTAGGTGCCCCCAGACGTCGTTGACTGCCTTGAAGTCGTCGATGTCCAGGATCAGCAAGGCGAGTGCGTGACCGAGTCTGCGCGCGCGTTCGAACTCGCTCTCGCCAAGTTCAAGCAGACGGCGGCGATTCGCGACACCAGTCATAGCGTCCATCGTTGCCAGCTCTTGCAAGATGGCATTCTGTTCGACAAGCCGCGCGTTCAAGCGCTCGATCTCCCGCTCGCGAAGCTTCCGCTCACTGACGTTGAGGCTCACCCCAACAAGCCGTCGGCCCAACGAAGTGCTCGTTCGGTCAACGAGCTTTCCGTAGTTCGCGTACCAAACCCACTCACCAGACTTGGAACGGACCCTGAATTCGGCGTGATAGTTCTCGGAGTCACCTTTGATGTGAGCGTCCAAGGCCTGACGCAGGACATCGAGATCTTCGGGATGAATGAGCGACAGGAGTCCGTCGATGGTCCTTGCGAACTCCTCAGGCGAATAGCCGAGTTCTACAAGGACCTTTGACACAGGACGGATGACGCTGCCGTCGACCAGGTCATTTTCCCAAAGATCAAAGCCAGCAGCCTCGAGCACAACGTCGAGGTGCTTCTGGCAGGAGCTGTCTCGAACCATGTTGCAGGATCATTGCGGACGGTGTCCCTAGCGTAATCCATCTTTGGTCTCGCAGGCCTTGAGTCGCCCTA
>JAKAZQ010000030.1:0-15623 GCA_021815805.1 Pseudomonadota bacterium
GCCTGGCCCCGTGGCCGCAATGCAGCCTGCGCCCCGATACGGCCCAGCCCGAAGGGTTCGGCGCCTGCGGGGCCCTCGCCGGCCGCCCGCACCGGGTCAAGACGCCCAGTCTTGACCCGGTGCGGGCAACCGGCGATCGCTCCCGCAGGCACACGAACGAAATGCCAGGTATTTACGGGACAAGACACTAGAGGGTCGCGCATGATCCAGCCAGCACAGCGTGCGGCGGCGGCCGGCGCCGGAATGCGCGCGGTGCTGCGCGAGTTGCTGCGCCTGGCGGGCGCGGTGTTCGTCGGACAACTGGCGGTCATCGGCTTCGGCGTCGCCGACACGGTGATGCTCGGGCGCAGCGGCGACATCGTCGGGCTGGCCACGCTGTCGCTGGGCCAGGCCGTCTACATGACCATCTACCTCAGCCTGGCCGGGGTGACGCAGGCCTTGCTGCCGGCGCTCGGGCGCGAATTCGGCGCCGCGCGCCCGCAGCGGGTCGCCAGCGTGTTCCGCCAGGGCCTGTGGCTCGCGCTGCTGCTGGCCGGCGTCGGCTGCCTGCTGCTGGCCCACCCGCAACCGCTGCTGCGCCTGGTCGCCGGCAGCGACGCCTTGCTGCCGATACGGTATCTGCAGATCCTCGCCCTGGGGATTCCCGCCTCCATGCTGTTTCGTACCCATGTCGCGCTCGGCCAGGCCATCGGTCGCCCCATGCTGGTGACGCTGCCGCAGGCCTTCGGGCTCGGCTTCAAGCTGCTGCTCAATGTGCTGCTGGTGGCGCCCGGGCGTTTCGGCCTGCACGGCCTGCCGCAGCTGGGGGTTCTTGGATGCGCGGCGGCCACGAGCGCCACGCAGTGGCTGCTGCTGGGCAGTGCCTGCTGGCAGCACGCGCGCCATCCGTCGCTGCGCCCGCTGCAGGCGCTGGCCCGCGTCGAGCCGCCGCAGGCGGCGCCGCTGCGGGAACTGCTGCGCCTGGGCCTGCCCATCGGAGCCAGCCTGCTGGTCGACGTGTCCTCCTTCACGTTCATGGCCCTGTTCATCGCGCGCACCGGCAACCTGCAGCTCGCTGCGCACCAGATCGCCGCCAATGTCGCCGCGGTGCTGTACATGCTGCCGCTGGCGCTGTCCATCGCCACCGGCTCGGTGGTGGCACGCAGGCTCGGTGCCGGCCATGCGCGCGAGGCCGCCGAGGCGGCGTGGATCGGCGTGGCCGCCGCCGCGCTGCTGTCGGCGCTCGCCGGCTCGCTGCTGTTCGCGCTGCGCCACGCGGTGGCCGGCTGGTACAGCGACGACGCCCGCGTCGCCGCGGTGGCCTGGCACCTGCTCGCCCTGGTGGCGGCCTACCAGGTGTTCGACGCCGTGCAGGCCTGCGCCGCCTTTGCCTTGCGCTCCTGGCACATCGCCGCGCTGCCGGGCGCCATGTACGCGCTGGCGCTGTGGGGTGTCGGGCTGGCCGGAGGCTATGTGCTGGGGCTCGACGTCACGGGGCTGACCCCGGCCGCGCTGCGCGGCGCGGCGGGCTTCTGGGCCAGCTACAACGCCGGCCTGGCCGTCGCGGCGACGGGCATCGCCGCGCTGCTGTGGCGCACCACGCGTCGCCTGCGCTGAGCACGCGCGGCGCTCAGCCGAGGCTTTCCATCTGCTGCTCGAGGTCCAGCCAGCGCTGCTCGCAGGCCTCGATCTCCCGCACGACCTGCTTGAACTCGCGCCCGTGCTCGGCGCGTCGTTCGCCGGTCACGCCCGGCGCGGCCAGTGCCAGCTCGAGCTCCGCGCGCCGCGCTTCGAGCCGTTCGAGCTGCTGTTGCGCGGCGGCCTGCTGGCAGCGCATGGGCGCCAGCAGGTTGTCGCGCTCGCGCCGTGCACGCGCCGCTTCGCGCCGCTGCTCGCGCCGGTTCTCCGGGGCCGGTCCGGATTGCGGCTGGTCTGCGTCGTGTGCGGCATTGCGTGCACGTTCCAGCACCCAACGCTGATAATCGTCGAGGTCGCCGTCGAAATCGCGGACCCCACCGTCGGCCACCAGCCAGTACTCGTCGCACACGGCGCGCAACAGCGCGCGGTCGTGCGACACCAGCAGCATGGCGCCGCCGAACTCCTGCAGCGCAAGGGCCAGCGCCTCGCGCGTCGGCAGATCGAGGTGGTTGGTCGGCTCGTCCAGCAGCAGCACGTTCGGGCGTTGCCACACCAGCAGCGCGAGCAGCAGGCGCGCACGCTCGCCGCCCGACAGCGTGCCCACCGCCTGGGTCGCCAGATCGCCGCCGAACTGGAAGCGCCCCAGCCAGTCGCGCGCAGCCGAGCCCGGCTGCGCCGCGCCGCCCGCCTGCACGGCCGCCTGCAGCAGTCGCTGCATGTGCTGCAACGGGCTTTCGTCGGGGCGCAGCACCTCCATTTCCTGCTGCGCGAAATAGCCCAGCACGACGCCCTCGCCCGGGCGCACTTCGCCGGCCAGCGGCGCGAGCAGCCCGGCCAGGGTCTTGACCAGGGTCGACTTGCCCTGGCCGTTGGCGCCGAGCACGCCGATGCGCGCGCCGGCCAGCACGTCGCGGCCGACGCCGCGCAGCACCGGGTGTCGCGGCGCGAAGCCGCATTCCAGCTCGCGCGCGCGCAGCAGTTGCTGCGGCTGGCGCTCCGGCGCCAGGAAGTCGAAGCGCAGCGGATGGCTGAGCACCACCGGGGCGAGCAGCTGCATGCGCTCCAGCGCCTTGAGCCGGCTTTGTGCCTGGCGCGCCTTCGTCGCCTTGGCGCGAAAGCGTTCGATGAAACCGCTCAGGCGCGCGATGTCGGCCTGCTGGCGCGCATAGGCCTGGGCCTGCTGGGTCAGCGCCTGCGCGCGGCGCTCCTCGAACGCGGTGTAGCCGCCGCTGTAGCGGGTGAGCCGGCCGCTTTCCAGGTGCACCGTGACGCGCGTCACGGCGTCGAGGAATTCCCGGTCGTGGGAGATCACCAGCAAGGTGCCGGGATAGCGCGCCAGCCAGCTCTCCAGCCAGACCAGGGCGTCCAGATCGAGGTGGTTGGTCGGCTCGTCCAGCAGCATGCAGTCGCTGGGCTGGAACAACGCCTGCGCCAGCGCCAGGCGCATGCGCCAGCCGCCGGAAAAGCTGCGCACCGCCTGCTGCAACTGGGTCGGCGCAAAACCCAGCCCGAGCAGCAGCGCCTCGGCGCGCGCCTGCGCGCTGTAGGCCTGCGCCAGCTCCAGGGCCTCGGCGGCGGCGGCGATGCGCGCGCCGTCGGCGTCGCGCTCGGCCTGGCGCATCGCCTGACGCGCCTGCTGCAGCGCACGATCGGCCTCGCAGACAAATTCGACGGCCGGCATGTCGGTGTCCGGCACGTCCTGCGCCACCGCCGCCACGCGCCATGACGCCGGAAACTCGAGCTCTCCGCCATCCTCGACCAGTTGTCCCAGCAGCAGGCCGAACAGCGACGACTTGCCGGCGCCGTTGGCGCCCACCAGTCCGACCTTCTCGCCGGTCTGGATGAGCAGTTCGGCGGCATCGAGCACTTGCCGGCCGCCACGCCTGAGCTGCAAAGCCTGCAGGCGGATCATCGCGGGCAGCCCAGCGCGCCGGCTTCGACCAGGAACACCGCATCGCTGCCCGCGCTCACCGGCAGCCACACCACCGGCAGCGTCGGGAACGCGGATTCGAAATGCGCCCGCTCGTGCCCGATCTCGACCACCAGCACGCCGCCCGGTGCGAGGTACCGGGGCGCCTGCTCGAGCAGCCGGCGCACCAGTTGCATGCCGTCGCTGCCGCCGGCCAGCGCGAGTGCCGGCTCGTGGCGGAACTCGCGCGGCAGTGCCGCCATCGACGCCGCGTTCACGTAGGGGGGGTTGCACAGCACGAGGTCGAAGCGCGCCTCGGCGTCGAAGGCCTCGAACAGGTCGCCCATCGACACCTGCACGCGATCCTGCAGGCCGTGCAGTCGCACATTGGCGCGCGCCAGCTCGAGCGCCGGCGCGGACAGGTCCGCCGCACTCACCTGCGCCTGCGGCCAGCGATGTGCCGCCAGCACGGCGAGGCTGCCGCCGCCGGTGCAGATGTCGGCAATGCGGCGCGGCGCCTGCGCCAGCCAGGGGTCGAGCCCGTGCTCCAGCAGCTCGGCGATCAGCGAGCGCGGCACGATGCTGCGCTCGTCGACCACGAAGCGCCTGCCCTGCAGCCAGGCCTCGCCCAGCAGGTAGGCCAGCGGGCGATGCGTGCGCACGCGCTGGCGCAGCAGTTGCGCGAGGCGCTCGCGTGCCGGCGCCGGCACCACGCGACGCTGCAGCCGCGGCCATTGCGCGAATCCTTCCGGCACATCCCAGCCGAGGCAGTGCAGCAGCATCCAGGCGGCCTCCTGCTCGGCGTCCTCGGTACCCTGCCCGAAGTGCAGGCCGGCGGCGCGCAGCCGCCGCGCCGTGTCGCGCCAGACCTGCGAGACGCGCTGAAGCGGCATCAGGCGAGCAGCGCCTCGAGGGTGCGCTGGTAGACGCCCGCCAGCGGCTCGAGGAAGCGCAGTTCGATGTGCTCGTCGATCTTGTGGATGCTGGCGTTGGGCGGCCCGAATTCGACCACCTGCCCGCACAACCTGGCGAGAAAGCGCGCATCCGAGGTGCCGCCGGTGGTCGACAGCTCGGCGCGTACCCCGGTCTCGGCGGCGATCGCCTGCCCCAGCGCCTCCGACAACTCCCCCGCGGGGGTCAGGAAGGGTTCGGCGCCGAGGGTCCATTCGAGGCTGTGGCGCAGCGCATGGCGTTGCAGCAGTTCGTGCACCTGTCGCTGCAGCTCGGCGGCCGGCGAAGCCGGGCTGAACCGGAAATTGAACACCACCTCCAGATCTCCGGGGATCACGTTGGTGGCGCCGGTGCCGGCATGGATGTTCGAGATCTGGCAGGTCGTCGGCGGGAAATCGGCATCGCCGCGATCCCATTCGCGGGCCGTCAGTTCGGCCAGCGCCGGCGCCGCCAGATGCACCGGATTGCTGGCCAGGTGGGGATACGCGACATGTCCCTGCACGCCATGCACGACGAGGCGTCCGGTGAGCGAGCCGCGGCGTCCGTTCTTGATCACATCGCCCAGCGTGTCGACGCAGGTCGGCTCGCCGACCACGCACCAGTCCAGACGCTGTCCGCGCTGGCGCAGCGCCTCGCACACATGCACGGTGCCGTGCCGCGCCGGGCCTTCCTCGTCGCTGGTGAGCAGGAAGGCGATGGAGTCGCGCGGG
Source organism: Pseudomonadota bacterium (assembly GCA_021815805.1). GTDB lineage: Bacteria > Pseudomonadota > Gammaproteobacteria > Burkholderiales > Burkholderiaceae_C > Thiomonas_A. The sequence continues at coordinate 5,188 of JAKAZQ010000030.1, forward strand.
CTCGGGTGCGCGTCGAGAAAGCGCTCGACCGCCACGACCATCGCCGCCAGCGAGCTTTTCATGTCGGCCGCGCCGCGTCCGTACAGCCGCCCGTCACGCAGGCTCGGCTCGAACGGATCGCTGCTCCATGCCTGCAGCGGCCCGGTGGGCACGACATCGGTGTGTCCGGCGAACACGAACACCCGCGCCTGCGGCCCGGCGCTGCCCGGGCGCAGCGCCCACAGATTGCGCACGGGCCAGTCGTCGGGCCCGGCGTCGAGGCTCTCGCAGGCGAATCCGCGCGCGCGCAGACGCTCTGACAGCCACTGCTGGCAGCCGGCATCGTCCGGGGTCACGGAGTGGCGGCGGATCAGCTCGCGCGCGAGATCGAGGGTCGGGGTGTCGCCGGAAGGAGTCATCGTCGGGCTCAGCGGCCGTCGAGGTCGAGGGAGATTTCGCGAAACGACGGTTCGTCGGCCTCGGCCGCCGCCGCCGGGGCACGCGGCGAGAAATCGTTTTGCAGACGCCACAGCAGGTTGGTCGGCGAGTCGGCCGCGGCCAGCGCGTCCTCGCGCGCCACGCGGCCCTCGCGCACCATGTCGGCGAGGCACTGCTCGAAGCTCTGCGAGCCCTCGGCCATGGACTTTTCCATCGCCTCGCGCACCGCCGACAGGTCGCCCTTGGCGACCAGTTCGCGCACCAGCTGGGTGTTGAGCAGCACTTCCACGGCCGGCACCCTGCCTCCCTTGGCCGCCGGCAGCAGGCGCTGCGAGATCACCGCGCGCAGCCCCGCGGCGAGGTCCGACAGCAGCGCCGGGCGCATGTCCAGCGGGAACAGGCCGAGAATGCGGTTCAGCGCCTGGTGGCTGTTCGAGGCGTGCAGCGTGGCCAGGCACAGGTGCCCGGACAACGCGTAGTTGAGCGCCGCGGCCATGGTCTCGCGGTCGCGGATCTCGCCGATCATGATGCAGTCGGGAGCCTGCCGCAGCGCGTTCTTCAGGCCGATCGACAGATCGCGCGCGTCGATTCCGATCTCGCGCTGGTTGACGATGGACTTGCGATTGTGGAACAGGTACTCGACGGGCTCCTCGAGGGTCAGGATATGCCCGCTCATGTGCTCGTTGCGGTGGTCGAGCATGGCCGCCAGCGTGGTGCTCTTGCCCGAGCCGGTGGAGCCGACGACCAGGATCAGCCCGTGGCGCTCTTTCACCAGTTCGGCCAGCACGGCGGGCAGGTTGAGGGTCTCGAGCGCCGGGATGTCCCCCGGGATGAAGCGCACGACCACGGCCACGCTGCCGCGCTGCAGGAAGGCGCTGACACGGAAGCTGCCGATGCCGGGGCGCGACACCGCCATGTTGAGCTCGCCGCTGTCGCGCAGCTCGCGCATGCGCTCCTCGCCGACGACCTCGCCGAGAAGGTGCGCCGGGTCTTCGGCGCCGAGGACCTGGCGGTTGATCGGCACCGAGCGGCCGTTGATGCGGATCTGGATCGGCGCGTTGGCGCTGATGTACAGGTCCGAGGCCTTTTTCTCCGCCATCAACTGCAACAGGCGTTCCATGGTCGACATGAGGCTTCTCCGCTGGGGCGTGGGCGCGCCGCAGTTCAGGCGCGCAGCAGCTCGTTGATCGCCGTCTTGGCGCGGGTCTGCGCGTCCACGCGCTTGACGATCACGGCGCAGTACAGGCTGTAGCGGCCGTCGGCGCTGGGCAGGCTGCCGGACACCACGACCGAGCCCTCCGGCACGCGGCCGTACAGCACCTCGCCGCTGGCGCGGTCGTAGATCTTGGTCGACTGGCCGATGTAGACCCCCATCGAGATCACGCAGTTGTCCTCGACGATCACGCCTTCGACGATTTCCGAGCGCGCGCCGATGAAGCAATTGTCCCCGATGATCGTCGGGTTGGCCTGGATCGGCTCGAGCACGCCGCCGATGCCCACGCCGCCCGACAGGTGCACGTTGCGCCCGATCTGCGCGCACGAGCCGACGGTGGCCCAGGTGTCCACCATCGTGCCCTCGCCGACATAGGCGCCGATGTTCACGTACGACGGCATCAGCACCACGCCCGGCGCGAGATAGGCACCGTGGCGCGCCACGGCCGGCGGCACCACGCGCACCCCGGTGGCGCGCATGGAATCCTCGCCGAGACGACTGAACTTGGTCTCGACCTTGTCGAAGAAATGCAGGTCGCCGGCGCGCATCAGTTCGTTGTCGGTGAGCCGGAAGCTCAGCAGCACCGCCTTTTTCAGCCACTGGTGGGTGACCCATTCGCCGTCGATGCGCTCGGCCACCCGCAGGCGCCCGGCGTTGAGTTCGGCCAGCGCCTCGGCCACCGCGTCGCGCAACTCGGCGGGGGCCGATTGCGGGTTGTACTCGCTGCGGGTTTCCCAGGCCTTGTCGATGATGCTTTGAAGTTGCGTGGTCATGGAATCGGGGATCGTAGGAAGCAGAGGCAGTGGAAATCAGAGGCCGCGGGTGAACGCCGCGATGCGCTCGGCGGCCTCGACGCATTCTTCGACACCGGCGACGAGCGCAAGTCGCACGCGCGACGCGCCGGGGTTGTGCCCATCGCGCTCCCGGGCCAGCAGGCTTCCGGGCAGAACCGAACAATTGTAGTTTTCCAGCAAGCCGCGGGCGAAGGCGATGTCGTCGATAGGGGTTGCGGCCCACAGGTAGAAGGCCGCATCGGGCGCGGCCACGTCCAGCACCGGCTGCAGGATGGGCAGCACGCGGGCGAATTTCTCGCGATACAGGCGCCGGTTCTGCTCCACGTGCTGCTCGTCGTTCCAGGCCGCCACGCTCGCCGCCTGCACCGCCGGGCCCATCGCGCTGCCATGGTAGGTGCGATACAGCAGGAACGAGCCCAGCACCCTGGCGTCGCCGGCGACGAAGCCCGAGCGCAGGCCCGGTACGTTGGAGCGCTTGGACAACGACGTCAGCATCACGAGGTTGCGGAAATCGTCGCGTCCGAGACGCCGGGCGGCCTGCAGACCACCCAGCGGAGGACGCTCGCCGAACCAGATCTCGCCGTAGCACTCGTCGCTGGCGATCACGAAACCGTGGCGGTCCGACATCTCGAACAGGTACTCCCACTCGGCCAGATCCATCACCGCGCCGGTCGGATTGCCCGGGGTGCACACGTACACCAGCTGCACCCGCGACCAGTCCTGCGGCGGCACGGAGCGCCAGTCGAGCGCGAAATTGCGTGCCGGGTCGGCGGTCACGAACCGGCACTCGGCGCCGGCGAGCAGCGCGGCGCCCTCGTAGATCTGGTAAAACGGGTTGGGACTGAGCACCAGCGCACCCGGCCTGGCGGCGTCGACGACCGTCTGCGCCAGCGCGAACAGCGCTTCACGCGAGCCGTTCACCGGCAGCACCTGCGTGTCCGGATCCAGGCACACGCCATGCCGGCGCTGCGCCCACGCCGCGCAGGCCTGGCGCAGCGGCGCGGAGCCGAGGGTCGCCGGGTAGACGGCGAGCCCGTCGAGATGCTCGACCAGCGCGTCGCGTATGAACGCCGGCGTGGCATGGCGCGGCTCCCCGATGCCCAGGCTGATCGGGCGCAGGCGCGGGTTCGGCTGGATGTCGGCGGTGAGTGCCCGCAGTTTCTGGAAGGGATAGGGCTGGAGGCGGTCGAGCAGCGGGTTCACGTGGGGCCCCTGGAGCAAAACGCGCATTCTAGGAATGCCCGGGGCAGGCGTGCGCGCGACCGCTCATGTTGCGTATGGTTACGCTTTTCGCGCGGGCGCTGTCAGCGCCAGCGCCCGCCGCATCGTTGACGCTGCAACTTCTCGCGCTTTTGCGATCCGACGCCCCATCATGCCCGCGACCGCCTATGCTGCGCCGCATGCCCCCGCCGCCTGCGACCACGCCGTGACCGCCCGTCCCGCGCTCGACCGCTTCTGCCTCGAGATCCGCGGCCGCGCCATGCGCCTGGCCCTGCTGGAGACCTCCGGCAACACGCATGTCGCGGCCGACCTCGTGCACGACAGCCTGGAGCGCCTGGTCGCCAAGTACCCACACAAGGCCGAAGGGGAATGGCCGGCGCTGTTCTTCGGCATCCTGCGCAACCGCATCACCGACTGGCACCGCAGGCGACGCATCGAGCGCGTGTTCGAGTTCTTCGTCTGCGCCGACGACGACGCCGACGAGCAGGCGCCGGCCTGGGAAAGCCTGGCCGACGAGGCCGCCGGCCCGGACGAACAGGTGCATGGCCTGCAACTCGCCGGACGCATCGCCGACGCGGTGGCGCGCCTGAGCTCGCGCCAGCGCCAGGTGTTCCTGTTGCGCGAAATGGAGGAACTCACGATCGCCGACACGGCGCGCGCGATGAACATCAGCGAAGGAAGCGTGAAAACCCACCACCTGCGCGCCCTCACTCGCCTGCGCGAGTGGCTGCAGGACGATAATCCGCAGCCGGGACACCTCGATCATGCAGCCTGAATCCCTTTCCCCCGACGACGCCGCCGCGCAAGGCCTGCGCGCCGAGGCCGACGCGTGGCGTGCCGGATGCCTGGATGCGCGCCAGGCGCGCGCCTTCGAGCAGGCCATGGCCGCCGATCCGCGACTGGCCCATCATGCGCACTACGGCCGCCGCCTCGCGCAGGCGCTGGAGCCGCTGCCCGAACTGGCGCGGCGCCGCGCGCCACGGCCGGCGCGCACGCGGCAGCTGCGCTGGCCGCGCGTGCTCGGCACCGGCATGGCGGCGGCAGCCTTTGCCGCGCTCGGTTTCGGGCTGCTGCCCGTGCTGTCGCAAAACGCCGCGGGAACGTCGCAGCAGACGGCGCTGCAGCATGCGCGCCTGAACCCGCAGATGGCCGACGCGGTGCAGAACCTGGACTTCTATGAATGGCTGGCAGCGCACCCGAACGCGCTGCCGCAGGCAGGCTCCCATGGCGGCACGGCCTGAGGTGCGCCGCGCAGGCCCGTTGCTGGCGCTGGCGTTCGCGCTGGCGTTCGTGCTGGGCGACGCCACCCAGGCGCTGGCCCAGGTGCCTCCGGGCTATGCCGGCGGTCCGCAGTGGCGTCAGCATGTGCAGCGCTGGGAACGCCTGCCCGCGCAGCGTCGGCGCGACATCCTGCGCGAGCAGCAACGCTACCGCCGGCTGCCGCCCCGCGAGCAGCGGCGTCTGTTCGAGCAGTACCGGCGCGAGCGGCGCTGAGCCGCGCCGCCGCAGCGGCGGCGCGACCTCGTCGTGCGCTCGTGCGCAGGCGCAGCAGGCAGTGGGCCGCGGCGGAGCGTCGCCGCTCAGCGCGGCGCGCGCACGCAGTCGATGCAGTAGCGCTTGCGCCCGTCCTCGTCCTCTTCCTCGACGAGGCCGTGGATATCCGTGGCGAAGCCCGGGAACTGCTGGTTGAAATCCCGCGCGAATTTCAGGTACTGCACGATCTTGCCATTGAAGCGCTCACCCGGAATGAGCAGCGGAATGCCGGGCGGGTAAGGAGTCAGCAGCGCGGTCGTGATGCGCCCTTCCAGGTCGTCGATACCCACGCGCTCGATGTCGCGATGCGCCATGCGCGCATAGGCCTCGGTCGGCGTCATGGCCGGCTGCAGGCTCGACAGGTACATGTCGGTGGTCAGGCGCGCCACGTCGCTGCCCTGGTAGGCGGCGTGGATGCGCTGGCACAGATCGCGCAGGCCGACGCGCTCGTACATCGGGTGCTGGGCGACGAACTCCGGCAGGATGCGCCACAGCGGCTGGTTGCGGTCGAAATCGTCCTTGAATTGCTGCAGTGCAGTCAGCAGCGTGTTCCAGCGGCCTTTGGTGATGCCGATGGTGAACATGATGAAAAAACTGTACAGCCCGGTCTTCTCGACGATCACTCCATGTTCGGCAAGGTATTTCGTGACCACCGCGGCGGGGATGCCGCTGGCGTCGAAATGGCCGTGCAGGTCGAGCCCCGGGGTGATCACCGTGGCCTTGATCGGGTCCAGCATGTTGAACCCCGGCGCGAGTTCGCCGAAGCCGTGCCACCCATGCTGGCTGGCGAGCATCCAGTCCTCGCGCGCGCCGATGCCCTCGGGCGCCAGTTCCTGGTCCGGCCCCCACACGCGGAACCACCAGTCGTGGCCGAACTCCTCGGCGACCTTGTGCATGGCGCGACGGAAGTTCAGCGCCTCGACGATGCTCTCCTCGACCAGCGCGGTGCCGCCCGGAGGCTCCATCATGGCCGCGGCAACGTCGCAGGACGCGATGATGGCGTACTGCGGAGACGTCGACGAATGCATCAGGTACGCCTCGTTGAAGCGTGGGCGATCGAGTCTGCGCGTGGCCGAGTCCTGCACCAGGATCTGCGAGGCCTGGCTGAGCCCGGCCAGCAGCTTGTGCGTGGACTGGGTCGAGAACACCATCGACTCCCGCGTGCGCGGGCGCCCCTCGCCGATCGCGTGCATGCCGGCGTAGAAGGGGTGGAAGGTGGCGTGCGGCAGCCAGGCCTCGTCGAAATGCAGGGTGTCGATGTAGCCGTCGAGCATCTGCTTGATGGTGTCGACGTTGTACAGCACGCCGTCGTAGGTCGACTGGGTGATGGTCAGCACGCGCGGCTTGACCTTTCCCGCGAGATGGGCGGTCAGCGGGTTGGCGGCGATCTTGCGCTCGATGTTCTCGCGCTGGAATTCCTCGCGTGCGATCGGGCCGATGATCCCGTAGTGATTCCGCGTCGGCGTGAGGAACACCGGCAGCGCGCCGGTCATGATGATGGCGTGCAGAACGCTCTTGTGGCAATTGCGGTCGACCACCACCACGTCGCCGGGCGCCACCGTGGAGTGCCAGACCATCTTGTTCGAGGTCGACGTGCCGTTGGTGACGAAGAACAGATGGTCGGCGTGGAAGATGCGTGCCGCATTGCGCTCCGACGCGGCCACCGGCCCGGTGTGATCGAGCAGTTGCCCGAGTTCGTCGACCGCGTTGCACACATCGGCGCGCAGCAGGTTCTCGCCGAAGAACTGGTGGAACATCTGGCCCACCGGGCTTTTCAGGAAGGCCACGCCACCCGAGTGCCCCGGGCAGTGCCAGGAATACGACCCGTCGGCGGCGTAGCCGACCAGGGCGCGAAAAAACGGCGGCGCCAGCGAATCCAGGTAGGACTTGGCCTCGCGGATGATGTGCCGGGCGACGAACTCCGGCGTGTCCTCGAACATGTGGATGAAACCGTGCAGTTCGCGCAGGATGTCGTTCGGGATGTGGCGCGACGTGCGCGTCTCTCCGTACAGGTAGATCGGGATCTCGGCGTTGCGGAAGCGGATCTCGCCGATGAACTGGCGCAGGGTCTTGATCACCGGCGCTTCCTCCCCCGGTTCGACGGAGGCGAATTCCTCGTCGTCGATGGACAGGATGAAGGCGCTGGCACGCGACTGCTGCTGCGCGAAGCTGGCGAGATCGCCGAAGCTGGTGACGCCGAGCACCTCGCTGCCCTCGGCCTCGATGGCGGCCGCCAGCGCACGGATACCCAGGCCCGAGTTGTTCTCGGAACGGAAGTCCTCGTCGATGATGACGATGGGAAAGCAAAAGCGCATGGTGAGTCGGCCCGTCGGCGCGGCCCGCCGCCGGGCCTGCGCGTGAAGTGTAGAGCAGCGCCGGGCGTGTGGAGCAGCGCCTGCCGGCCGGCGCCACCGCGCGCGCCCTGCCCGCTTTGTCTATGATTCCGGCAATGCCACGTCGCGCGCCGTCGCGCGCGGCCGGCGGATCCCCGGCGGTCCGGGCGCGCGGCGCCCCCCGGCGGCTTTGTGGCTGCGTGACTGCAGGTTCGATGCGATGCCCGGCAATTCTCTGCAATGGTGGATCATCGCCGCTGTCCTGGTCGCCGTGGAACTGGGCAGCGGCAGCTTTTACCTGCTCATGCTCGCGCTGGGTGCCGCCGCCGCCGCCCTGTCGGCGCACCTCGGACTGGCGGCCGCGGGGCAATGGAGCATCGCCGCCGGGGTCGGCGCGGCTGCGGTGTGCGCGCTCTATCTGGCGCGGCGCGGCCGGGCTTCGCGCAGCCCGCAGGCGAATCGCGACATTCACCTCGACATCGGCTCCGAACTCGACGTCGAGCGCTGGGATGCCGGCGGCGCTGCCCGGGTGCGCTGGCGCGGCGCCGAATGGCAGGCGCGCCTGGGGCGCGGCGAGGCCCTGCCCGGCCGGTTCCGCATCGCCGCCGTCGACGGCAACACCCTGGTGCTCGACGCCATGCCGCACGCGCGGCGGGGCCACGATTGATCCTGGGCGCGTGCGCATGTCCGCGAACCCGCCATTTTCCCGACATACCGGAGAGACTCCATGGAATTCGCCCTGATCCTGGCCGTGGTCGTGGTCATCCTGGTGCTGCGCTCGGTCAAGGTCGTGCCGCAGCAGCATGCCTGGGTGGTCGAGCGCCTGGGCAGGTACGACCGCACGCTGGCGCCCGGACTCAACCTGATCCTGCCGTTCATCGAGCGCGTGGCCTATCGCCACCTGCTGAAAGAGGTGCCGATGGACATCGCCAGCCAGGTCTGCATCACGCGCGACAACACCCAACTGACGGTCGACGGCATCCTGTACTTCCAGGTGACCGACGCCATGCGCGCAAGCTACGGTTCGTCCAACTACGTGCTGGCGATCTCGCAACTGGCGCAGACCACGCTGCGCTCGGTGATCGGCCGGCTCGAGCTGGACAAGACCTTCGAGGAGCGCGAGTTCATCAACCACAGCGTGGTGTCGGCGCTCGACGAAGCCGCCGCCAACTGGGGCGTGAAGGTGCTGCGCTACGAGATCAAGGACCTGACGCCGCCGGCCGAGATCCTGCACGCGATGCAGCGTCAGATCACCGCGGAGCGGGAGAAGCGCGCGGTGATCGCGACCTCCGAGGGAACACGCCAGCAACAGATCAACCAGGCCGAGGGCGAACGCCAGGCCGCCATCGAACGTTCCGAGGGCGAGCGTCAGGCGGCGATCAACCGGGCGCAGGGAGAGGCCGCGGCGATCGAGACGGTGGCCGCGGCCACCGCGCACGCCATCGAGCTGGTGGCACAGTCCATCGAGAAGCCCGGGGGCGGCAACGCGGTGCAGCTCAAGGTGGCGCAGCAGGCGCTCGACGCCTATCGCGCGCTGGCGAAGTCCAGTACCACGCTGGTCGTGCCGGCCGACCTGACGCAGGCTGCAGGGCTGATCGCATCGGCGATGACCGTGTGGAAGGCCTCGCCGAAACCCTGATGCGGTGCGCAGCGCATGGCGGCGCGGCGCCAGCCCGCGTCATGAAAGCCCGAACAGCGCTCCGCCGCCGTGCTCGCCGCCACCGCTCGAAAGTCCCAGCCAGCGCAGCCGGCCAGGGACCATGGGCGGCAGGCCCGCGGCCGTCCCGCAGGCTTGGGCGAGCAGCGCTCCGCGCGGGTGCACGGCGCCGTGGCGATCCCCGCAGAACGAGTGGGTCGGCCGCTCGCGGCCCTGCGGGGTGACACGGTAGGCGGTACCGCGCTGGCAGCGTCCGCCGAGCGTGGTCAGGCCGTACAGGGCTGCGTCGGCTCCGAGCACCAGGCGGCCGGATGGCAGGCTGCCGTCACCGGCCGAGCCGAAGCTGTGCAGCACGCGACAGCCGCCGTCGTCGCTCAGGCGGATCAGCGCGCCGCGGCCGAGGCTGCCGCCGCCGGGCGTGGCGGTGTAGAGCGCGCCGTCGGGCCCCGAAACCACGCCGTAGGACGGGTTGCGCGCGTCGCCGGGGAAACGCCCGAGCGATACAAGCACCTGCTCGTGGCCGCTCGCCGTGAAGCGGAACACCCCTCCGGCGCGATGCGTCCCCCCCGAGAGCGCGGTGCCGTACAGGCTGCCGTCGCGGCCGAGCAGCAGCCTGCCGGCGGGGCGCGCCAGATCGCCGGCGGCGCCGAAGGCGTGAAGCATGCGCACGCGCCCGTCGGCGGCGATGCTGTACAGCACGCCGGCGTCGTCGGGGCCACCCCCCTGTGTCAGGCCGTACAGGCGAGCGCCTGGGCCCAGGCTGAGCGCACCCGAGGGATGGGCTCCATCGCCTGCGCCGCCGTGGAAGGAATGCAGCACCCTGTAGGCCCCGGTGGGCGACAGCGCGTAGACCACGCCTCGATCGAACGCGCCGCCGAGCAGGGTCACGCCGTAGAGCGTGCCGTCGGGCATGCGCAGCGGCGGCGACATGGGGTGCGCGCCGTCGGCGCCGAAGCGCTCGCCGAACATGTGCAGCACCCGCAGGCGCCGCTGGCGATCGATGCCGAAGATCACGCCGAGGTCGTGGATGCCGCCGCGACTGCTGCTGGCGTACAGCGTGCCGCCGGGCCCGCGCGCGAGCCCGGACATCGGGTGGCGCGGATCCCTCGGCCGGCCGGCCAGCGAAGCCAGCAGCCACGGCGCGTCGGCGCCGGTCTGCCGCGCCAGGCCAGCGCGCGGCGCGCCTGGCGCATGGGTTTCGGGCACGCTGCAGCAGCCGCCTGTCCCACCGCCTGTCCCACCGCCTGTCCCACCGCCTGTCCCACCGC
>JAKAZQ010000030.1:15723-44091 GCA_021815805.1 Pseudomonadota bacterium
CCGCCTGTCCCACCGCCTGTCCCACCGCCTGTCCCACCGCCTGTCCCACCGCATGTCCGACCGTCTGTCCCTCCGCCTGTCCCTCCGAATCGCGACTGCGCGCCAGCGCCGGCAGGCGCGCAGTCGCCGCACCAGACCATGCACAGCAGCGCCAGCCCGGCAAGCGCCACGCCGCGGGACGGCGCCGGTGCGCGTGTCGCCGGGCGGGTCCGCGAACGGTTGGAACACGCGCGAGAGCAAGGCGCGGAGCATGCGAAGGACATGGCGATACAAAGGTCACGAAGGACACGAAGGTCACGAAGGTCACGAAGGACCTGGGGCATGGCTTTCCCGCGCCGGGGCTGCGCGGGACAGGCGTCGAGGCGCTGGCTCCTGCCGCAGGAGCCACGGCGGCCGCAGCGTGCGGCCGCTGTGCCCGCTGCTGTTACTGCATGCCGAACAATGCGCCAGCGCCGTGCGCGCCGCCGGTGCTCGACAGGCCGATCCAGTGCACCGCGCCGATGCGCGTGCCGTGGCCCGTGCCCTCCAGCGGCTCGCGGTCGAGTTCGAGCAAGGTGCCTTGGGGGTTGGTGGCGCCGCCCTCCCCGCCACAGAAGGAATGGGTGACGCGTGCCGGGTCGCTGCCGCCCAGCCCGCCCAGCCCGCCCAGCCCGCCCAGCCCGCCCAGCCGATAGGCCGTGCCCTTGTTGCACTCCCCTCCCTGCACCGTCAGGCCGCGCAGAGTGCCATCGCGCCCGCGCAGCAGCGGGCCGGACGGCATGCTTCCATCGCCGCGGGCGCCGAAGCTGTGCACCACCCGATGCGTGCCGTCCTCTGCGACCCGCACCACGCTGCCGCTGGCGTGGCTGCCGCCGAGCGGCGTCGGCAGATACAGCGCTGCGTCCCCGCCGCGTGTCACGCCGAAGGTCGGCAGCCGACCGTCCTGTGGGTTCTCCCCAAGCAGCGCCAGCACGCGTTCGCCGCCCTCGGCGTCGATGCGAAACACGCCGCCGCCGCGGTGCGCACCGCCCTCCGCCGCCGTTCCGTACAGGACGCCGTCTTCCAGCAGCAGCGGGCCCGCGGGCGTGGACACGTCTCCGGTTGCGCCGAAGGAATGCACGACGTGCAGTTCACCATCGGCTGTCATGCGATACAGCACCCCTGCATCGTGCTCGCCACCGCGTTGTGTCAGGCCGTAGAACTGGCCGTCGGCACCCTGGCTCAACGGGCCGCTGGGCAGGCTGCCGTCGGCGGGCCCGCCGGAGAAGGAGTGCAGCACGCGATACACGCCGCTGGGCGACAGGCTGTAGGCCACCCCGCGATTCGCCGTGCCGCCGAGCAGCGTGACCCCGTACAGGCTGGCATCGGCAGCGCGCAGCGGCGCGGCCAGCGGGCGCTCGCCGTCGCCGGCGGCATGGCCGGCGAAGGAGTGCAGCACCTGCAGTTCGCTCCCGGCGATGCGGAACACGGAGCCGAACTGGTGCTCGCCGCCCATCGCGCTGGTGCCGAGGTAGGCCCCGCCAGGAGCGCGCGTCGGCCCGGCGACCGGATGCGCCGGCTGGGTCGCGTCGGCGCCAAGGGACACTGCGGTCACGAGGTGGTTGCGGGTGGCCGTCAGGACGTCTTGCGAGGCCCCGGGTTCTGCCCCGACGGCGGGTGCGGTGCTGGAGGAGCCGACGACGGCGGCGAGCGCTGCGGCGACGATGGTGGGCGAGCAGGACAGACGAGACATGATGGGTGATCCTCCGGAGTGAGAACTGGAACTGGCAGGCGTTCCCGTATCTCAGCACGTCGCGAGCCGACGTGCGCGGCCGCCGCGCCATGACCTCGCGCGCAGGACGGACGCAGCGCGGCGCTCGTACACCCCTTCAATGCCGCAGGAAATAGCTGCGCGCGCCCTCCAGCAACATGTTCACGGCGACGGCGGAGACGATCAGCCCCATGAGTTTTTCCATGGCCCGCATCACCGCGTCGCCGAGCCAGTGGAACAGTTGCTCGGCCACCAGCAGCAGCGCGGCGGTGAGGCACAGCGCGACGGTCAGCGCCGCGACCCTGAGCCACAATGCGGCCTCCGACGCGGAGCTCAGCAGCAGCACCGCGGCGAGCGCCGAGGGTCCGGCGAGCAGCGGCACGGCCAGCGGGAAGATCAGCGGTTCGCGCCACGGCTGATCGCCGAACATGGTCTCCGAACTGGAGAAGATCATCTTGATCGATACGAGCAGCAGGATCACGCCTCCCGCTACCTGCAAGGCCGCCTGGCGCAGGCCGAGCAGGTGCATGAAGCCGCGCCCGCCGGCCATGAAGGCGAGCAGCACGACGTAGGCGATCACGGACTCGCGCAGCGTGACCCAGGCCTTGCGCCGCGGCGGCAGCGGCCGCGTGAGCGCGAGAAACACCGGCATGTTGCCGAACGGATCCAGGATCAGCAGCAGCAGGATCAGCGTCGACCAGAAATCGTGGGTGGGTGACATCGGCGTGTGCCTCGGCAGGTGTGCTGCGGCGCCGTGTCAGGCGCGCGGGTGATGGCGTGCATGCAATTGGCGCAGGCGTTCGCGCGCGACGTGGGTGTAGATCTGCGTGGTCGAGATGTCGGCATGCCCCAGCAGCAACTGCACCACGCGCAGGTCGGCGCCGTGGTCCAGCAGATGCGTGGCGAAGGCGTGGCGCAAGGTGTGCGGGGACAACGGGCTGTCGATGCCGGCGCGTCGCGCCAGCGCGCGCAGGCGAATCCAGAACATCTGCCGGGTCATGCCCGCGCTCGCGCGGCGCGGCGCGCGCGCACTGCGCGCCGTGACGAACACGAACTCGCAAGCCGCCCCCGCGAGCAACTCGACGCGCGCGTGCGCGAGATAGCGCCGCAGCCACTCGGCAGCCTGTTCGCCGAACGGCACCAGGCGATCCTTGCCGCCCTTGCCGCCGACCACCCGCACCACGCCTTCGTCCAGGCTGAGGTCGGTGACACGCAGGCCTACCAGTTCGCTCACGCGCAGGCCACTGGCATACAACAGCTCGAGCATCGCGCGATCACGCAGCCCCAACGCGGTGTCGACCGCCGGCGCCGCGAGCAGCGCCTCGACCTGGGCCTCGGACAGCGTGCCGGGCCGGCGCGGCGCCTGGCGCGCGCGCTCCAGCTTCAGGGTCGGATCGTCGTCGCGTCGCGCCTCCCGCACGGCCCACGCGTAGAAACGCCGCAGCGCGACCAGCCGACGGTTCGAGGCGCTCGGCTTGCTGCCGGCGAAGCGCACCGCGACGTAGGCCAGGACATCGGCCTCGCTCGCCTGCCCCAGCGGCGCGCGCGCGGTGGCGGCGAGCCAGCGCGCGAACAAGCGCAGATCGCTGCGGTAGGCGGCCAGCGTGTGCGCGGCAAGCCCCTGTTCCAGCCACGCCGCATCGCAGAACGCGTCGATGGCGTCACGGCAGGCTGCGCGCGGCGCGGGCCACCCATCGCTCACGCGCCGGCGCCGCGACGCAGCGGTTTCAGGCATCGGCGAACAGGGTTGACGGGGACGGCAGCGCACCCTCGTGGCGCAGCAGCCAGCGCTTGATGCCCAGCAGCGCGCCGGCCGCGTCGGTGGAGCCGGCGAAACCGCCCAGCCCGGCGCGCCCGATGACGCGGTGGCAGGGCACGAGCGGCGCGAACGGATTGCTGGCGCAGGCGCCGCCGACGGCGCGTGCCGAACTGTGCAGCTGCGCCGCGAGCTCGCCGTAGCTCAGAGTGCATCCGACCGGGATGTCACGCAACGCGCCCCATACCCGCGCCTGGAATGCGCTGCCCGCAGGCGCCAGCGGCAGCTCCGGGCGAAACCGTGGATCGTCGCAGTAGGCCTGCAGCTGCGCCTGCAACTCGTCGACCAGCGGCGCCAGCGCGCGCGGCGGCGGCTGCCGCGCGCCATCGCCCGGCAGATACTCGGTCTGCAGCAGGCTGTGCGCGGTGCAGCGCACGCCGAGGCGCCCGAACGGCAGGCGCAGCACGGCGTCCCAGGCCAGCCCGGGGTCGTTCACGCGCAGACCGCCGCGCAGGCGGCGAGAATGAGGCAGTTGCATGAGGCCATGCTACGGGCTGTGCGCAGGATCGCAAGGGTCGGCGCCGGGTGCCTGGCGCAGCGCCCAGGCCAGGTGTTCGGCCAGCAGCGCGGGCGCATCGCACAATGCGTCGTGCAGCGCGGCCTGGATGGCGATCTGTGCAGGGTCGCTGGCCGGCAGGCCGCGGCGCGCGTTGCCCAGCGCCACCGCGAGATTGCGCCGCCAGCGCTGCCAGCCGATTCGGCGTATCGCACTGCCCTCGGTGCGGCGCAGGAACTCGTGCTCGCTCCACGCCCACAGCTGCAGCAGCGTGGCCTGCTGCAGGCCGTGGCGCGGCAGGAAATCGGGCAGCGGCGAGCGCCGCGCAAAGCGGTTCCACGGGCAGGCCAGCTGGCAGTCGTCGCAGCCGTAGACGCGGTTGCCGACGGCCGCGCGCAGCGGCTCGGGGATCGGGCCGTCGAGCTCGATGGTGAGATAGGAAATGCAGCGGCGGGCGTCGACCACGTACGGCGCGACGATGGCGCGCGTCGGGCAGACATCCAGGCAGCGCGTGCAGGATCCGCAATGGCTGGAGGTGGGCGCGTCGGCCGGCAATTCGAGATCGGTGAGGATCTCGCCGAGAAAGAAGGTCGAGCCGGCGTCGCGGCGCAGCAGCAGGCTGTGGCGCCCGCGCCAGCCGAGCCCGGAGCGCGCCGCCAGCGCCACCTCGGGCAGTGGCGCCGAATCGGTGAAGGCGCGCAGGATGCGGGGCTGGGCGCGTTGCGCGATGAAGCCGGCGAGCTGTCCCAGCTTGTGCCGCAGCACGCGGTGGTAGTCGCGGCCGCGCGCATACAGCGAGACGACCGCCTGCTGCGGCTGCCGCAGGCGCTGCCATTCGGTGGCGCGCCAGCCGGCTGGCGCGTCCTGCGCCAGGTAATCGAGGCGCGCCGTGATCACGCGCAACGTGCCGGGCAGCAACTCGGCGGGACGTGCGCGCATCAGCCCGTGACGCGCCATGTAGTGCATCTCGCCGTGCATGCCCTGCTCCAGCCAGCGCGCGAGGTGTCGTTCGGTGTCGCCCAGTTGCAGGTCGCTGACGGCGATCTGGGACAATCCGAGACCGGCCGCGAAGGCACGGATCTCGCGCAGCAGGCGCTGCGCCTGCTGCGCATCCAGGGGGCCCGCCGGCGGCGCGCGGTCCGGCGCCGGATCCGCCGGCACCGCGCCGCGCTGCCGGGCTGTGTGCGCTTGCGCCATGTCGCCATGCTACGTAAAAACTCCGCCGCGCCGGCCGCGCGCGCGCCCGATTCCCCTTCCATCCATGACCGACACCCTGAGCCGGCATTGCGCCGATGAGTCCGCCACTTCGCGCTTCGGCGCCGCCATCGCGTCGGCGCTGCGGGCCGGCGGCCTGCCGCCGTTGCTGATCACCCTGCACGGCGATCTGGGCGCCGGCAAGACCACGCTGGTGCGCGCGCTGCTGCGTGCCCTGGGGGTACGCGGGCGCATCAAGAGCCCGAGCTATGCGTTGGTGGAACCCTACACCATCTCCAACGATGGTCTAGAATTCAACCACTCTATCGGGATTACCGCCTATCATATTGATCTGTATCGTTTTTCATCTCCTGATGAATGGCTGGATGCCGGCCTGGGGGATGTGCTCGACGGCAACTCGCTGTGTCTCGTGGAATGGCCCGAGCGAGCCCCGGGGTTGCCGCGCGCAGATCTGGAGATCCGCATCGCCGCGCACGACGCATCGCGCGACGTGGTGGTGCGGGCCGGAAGCCGTGCCGGCATGGCTGTGATCGATCAATTGGCGTCCGCCGCATCGGACGCCTGAAGACGCGTCGGGGCGGCTCCCGGCGCGCCGAGCCACGGAGAGCGCGCATGACCACCGCCCGTCGCAATTTCTTGCTGCAGACCTCGAGCGTCGCCCTGCTGCTGGGCGCGCCGGACATCGCACGCGGCGCGACCATCGTCGCCGTGCGCGTGTGGCCGGCCTCCGAGTACACGCGCGTGACCCTCGAGTCCGACCACGCGCTGAGCGCGACGCACTTCCTGATCACCCATCCACCGCGCCTGGTGGTCGACGTCAAGGGCCTGGAGCTGAGCCCGCAGCTGCGCGAACTGGTGGGCAAGGTGCGCCCCGACGATCCGTTCATTCGCGACATCCGCGTGGCGCAATTCGCGCCGGACGTGGTGCGCCTGGTGCTCGACCTGAAACAGCCGGTGCAGCCGCAGGTGTTCTCGCTGCCGCCGGTGGCCGCCTACCGCAACCGCCTGGTGTTCGACCTCTACCCCACCGGGCCGAACTCGCTGCTGGCGCTGGCCGACCAGCCTGCGCACCGCGCGCCGCCCGCGCCGGCCCCGCGCGCGCATGCCGAGAACACGCTGAACGAGTGGCTCAGCGAGCACCGCGCCAGCCTCGAATCGCCGCTGCCCATCGACGGCGACGCCAGCGACCAGGGCCTGGTGGAGCGGCGCAGCCCGCCGCGCCGCGATCGCCGCCCCGGCCGCAGCGTGCTGCTCATGCTCGACCCCGGGCACGGTGGCGAGGATCCCGGTGCCACCGGCCCGGGAGGGCTGCACGAGAAGGACGTGGTGCTGCTCATCGGGCATGACCTGCGCGAGCTGGTGCAGCGCGCGCCGAACATGCGCGTGGCGATGACACGTGAAAGCGACTTTTTCGTGCCCCTGTGGATGCGCGTGGAAAAGGCGCAGCGGGCCAACGCCGACCTGTTCACGTCCATCCACGCCGATGGCTGGTACACCCCGGAGGCGCGTGGCGCTTCGGTGTATTGCCTGTCCGAAGGTGGCGCGTCGAGCGTCGAGGCTCGCATCATGGCGCAGCGCGAGAACGCCGCCGACGCCATCGGCGGCATCGACATCCAGTCGCACGACTATCAGCTGGCGAAGGTCATGCTGGACATGTCGACCACGGCGCAGATCAACGCCAGCCTGAAGATGGCGGCGCCCACGCTGCGCCGCATGGGCTCGATCGTGCACCTGCATTCGCGCCAGGTGCAGCAGGCCGGCTTTGTCGTGCTGAAGTCGCCCACCGTGCCGTCGATGCTGGTCGAGACCGCGTTCATCAGCAACCCCGAGGAAGAGGCGCGGCTGCGCACGCCGACCTATCGCAAGAAGGTCGCGCGGGCGATTTTCGAGGGCATCCGCGAGTACCTCGGCACCCGCCCGCCGCTGGCGCGGCGCCGCACCATGGTGTGACTCGCGGCGGCGCTGCCTCAGGCAGCGCCGGCGTGCCGGCGCGCCCGCAGCCAGCCGATGCCCAGCGGCAGCAGCGACAACACGACCACGCCCAGGCTCAGCGCCGGCAGGTTGCCGCGCACCCACGGCAGGTTGCCGAAGGCGTAGCCGGCTGCGCTGAGCAGGCCGACCCACAGCACGCCGCCGGCGACGTTGTAGGCGAGAAAGCGTACATAGGACATCTCGGCGACACCGGCGACGAAGGGGGCGAAGGTGCGCACGAAGGGGATGAACCGCGCACTGACCACGGTGACTCCGCCGTAGCGCTCGTAGAAGGCGTGGGCACGGTCGAAGGCGCGCCGGTTGAACCAGCGGCTGTGCTTCCAGGCGAACACGCGCTGCCCGATGGCGCGACCGATGGAGTAGTTCACCGAGTCTCCCAGCGCCGCGGCCAGGCACAGCAGCGGCAGGCCCAGGCGCAGGTCGAGGGTGCCGGCGGCGCCGAGCGCGCCGACCACGAACAGCATCGAGTCCCCGGGCAGGAACGGCGTGACCACGAGGCCGGTCTCGAAGAACACGATGCCGAACAGCAGGCCCCAGATCCACGCTCCGTAGATGCCGATCAGGTGGGTCAGCTCGGCGTCGAAATGCAGCAGCAGGTGGATCAGGTCGTGGATCTGTTGCATGGCGCGTCCGGCCGACGAAAAAGCCCCCAGTATACTGAGGCGATGCTTGCCGAAGGCCCCCCCGAGACGTCCGCGCAAGTGCCGACGGGCGCGTCGAGCCCCTACGCGGCGAGCCCGCGACCGACGCCGATCCGGGCACTTCCCGACACCCTGATTTCCCAGATCGCCGCCGGCGAGGTGGTCGAGCGCCCGGCCTCGGCGCTGCGCGAGCTGCTCGACAACGCGCTCGACGCCGGCGCCACGCGCATCACCGTGCGCCTGCAGCGCGGCGGACTCGACCTGCTCGCCGTGGAGGACAACGGCTGCGGCATCGCGCCCGACGAACTGCCGCTGGCGGTGGCGCGCCACGCCACCAGCAAGATCGCGTCGCTGCACGACCTGGAGCAGGCGCACAGCCTCGGCTTCCGCGGCGAGGCGCTGGCCTCGATGGCCGCCGTGGCCGAACTGGAAATCGTCAGTCGCCGCGCCGGCCAGACGGCGGCCTGCCTGCGTGCCGCCGGTGGTCGATTGCAGCCGGTCGCGCCGGCCGCCGCCGACTTCGGCACCAGCGTGAGCCTGCGGCGGCTGTTTCACGACATCCCGGCGCGGCGCAGCTTTCTCAAGTCGCCCGCCACCGAGGGCGGCTGGTGCCAGGAGATGGTGCGCCGCGCCGCGCTGGCGCATCCGCAGGTCGGCTTCACGCTCTGGCAGGATGGGCGCCAGAGCCTGCATTGGGGGGCCACGGCCGATCCGCTGGCGCGCCTGCGCGAGGTGCTCGGCAAGGCCTTTGCCGCGGATGCGCTGGAAGTTCGCTTCGACGTCGGTCCGCTGTCGCTGCTCGGCCTGGTCTGCCGCCCCACCGCGGCGCGCGCGCGGGCCGACGTGCAGCAGTGGTTCGTGAATCGGCGCTGGGTGCGCGACCGCATGCTGGCGCATGCCGTGCGCGCAGCCTACGCCGACGTGCTGCACGGCAGCCTGCAGCCGCAGTACGCGCTGCTGCTGGGCCTGCCGCCCGAGCGTGTCGACGTGAACGTGCATCCGGCGAAAAGCGAAGTGCGCTTTCGCGAATCCCAGGCCGTGCACCAGGCGGTGCGACAGGCCGTGCAGCAGGCGTTGGCGCCCGCGCTCGGCGCGCGCACTGCGGGCGCCGAGCCCGCGATCGAGCCGGCCGCCGCAGCGCCGACGCTGCCTGCGCGTGCCCAGGCGCCCTGGCTGCGTGCGCGGGCGCAGCAGGATGCCCTGCCGCTGCACAGCCTGATGCGCTCCTACGAGCCGCTTGCCGAGGCGGCGCCGCAAGCGCTGCGCGAGCCCGCCGCGCCGCAGGCTGCGGGGGCCGTGCCGCAGACCGCGGCATCGGCATCGGATGCGGAGCCGCCGCTGGGCCATGCCATCGCGCAGCTGCACGACATCTACATCCTGGCGCAGAACCGCCACGGGCTGGTCGTCGTCGACATGCACGCCGCGCACGAGCGCATCGTGTACGAGCGGCTCAAGCGGGAATGGGACGCGCGGGGACTGGCGTCGCAGCCGCTGCTGATTCCGGCGGGCTTCGCCGCTGACGCGCGCGAGATGGGCAGCGCCGAGGAGCATGCCGAACAACTCGCCCGCCTCGGCCTGGAGATCGCCGCCACCGGCCCGTCCAGCCTGGCCGTGCGCGCGGCGCCGGCGCTGCTCGCGCGCGGCGACGTGGTGCGCCTGGCGCGCGAGGTGCTCGCCGAACTCGCCGAGGTCGGCGACAGCCGGCAACTGGAACACCGGCGCGACCGCCTGCTGGCCACCATGGCCTGTCACGGCGCGGTGCGCGCCGGGCGCCGGCTGGATGTGACCGAGATGAACGCCGTGCTGCGCGACATGGAGCGCACGGAGCGCTCCGACCAGTGCAACCACGGTCGCCCGACGTGGCGCCAGATCGGCCTGGACGAACTCGACGCGCTGTTCCTGCGCGGGCGCTGAACCATGTCCGCGGCATGCGCAGGCGCGCCGGTGCGCGTGCTCACCGGTCCGACCGCGTCGGGCAAGACGGCCGCGGCGCTGCGCCTGGCGCGCGAATGCGACCTGGAGATCATCAGCATGGACTCGGCGCTGGTGTACCGCGGCATGGACATCGGCACCGCCAAACCCAGCGCTGCCGAGCGCGGAGGGATCCCGCATCACCTCATCGACATCCTCGAGCCGACGCAGAGTTTCAGCGCCGCGCAATTCGCCGAACGCGCGACGCAGCTGATCGACCAGATCCGTGCGCGCGGTCGCGAACCGCTGCTGGTCGGCGGCACCCTGCTCTACCTGCGCGCGCTGCAGTTCGGACTTGACGAGCTGCCGGCGGCCGACGCCGCGCTGCGGGCCCGGCTGGCGCAGCGCGCCGAGCGCCTGGGCTGGCCGGCGCTGCATGCCGAGCTGGCGCGTGTCGATCCCGCCAGCGCGGCGCGCATCGAGCCCGGCGACGCGCAGCGCATCCAGCGCGCTCTCGAGGTCTGGGAACTCAGCGGTCGGCCGCTGTCGAGGCATTTCGGGGCGTCGCCGCCCGCGCCGCGCCTGCAGCTGCGCGTGGTCTCGCTGGAGCCCTCCGAGCGCGCCTGGCTGCACGCCCGCATCGCCGAGCGCATGCGGGCGATGCTGCGCGCCGGCCTGCTCGATGAACTGCGGCGCCTGCGCGCGCGCGGCGACCTGCACGCGCAGCTGCCGTCGATGCGCTGCGTCGGTTATCGCCAGGCCTGGGAGCACCTGGAGGGGCACTGCGACGCAGCGACCTTCGAGGCGCGCGCCATCGCCGCCACGCGCCAGCTCGCCAAGCGTCAGCTCACCTGGCTGCGCGCGCTGCCGCAGCGCAGCCGCATCGACTGCTGCGCCGCCGACGCCACCGAGCAGGCGCTGCGCGCGCTGCGCGCAGCCTGATCCGGGCGGCGCTCAGGCCGGCGCCGGCCCGGCGTGCTGGCGCATGAAGTGCGCCAGCGCGCGCGCCGTGTGGCCGCCGCCTTCAGCGGCCTGCACGAACTCCCGCGGGCTGCCCTGGCGCACCAGGCGACCGCCACCGGCGCCGCCCTCGGGGCCGAGGTCGACGATCCAGTCGCTCGACGCCATGAGGTCCAGGTTGTGCTCGATCACGACCACCGTGTGCCCGGCGTCGGCGAGACGCAGCAGCACGCGGATCAGCTTGTCGACATCGGCCATGTGCAAGCCGACGGTCGGCTCGTCGAGCACGTACAGCGTCGGCCGCGCGCCGGCCGTGGCGAGTTCGGTGACCAGCTTCAGGCGCTGCGCCTCGCCGCCCGACAATTGCGGGCTCGGCTGGCCCAGGCGCAGATAGCCGAGGCCGACGTCGTGCAGCAGGCGCAGCGAACGCAGGATGCGCGGGTGCGCGGCGAAGAACTCCAGCGCGGCATCGACGCTGAGCTGCAGCACCTCGCCGGCCGACAGCCCGCGCAGTCGCACCTGGAGGGTTTCCGGGTTGAAGCGCAGGCCGCCGCAGTCCTCGCAGGGCTGGATCACGTCGGGCAGGAAGTTCATTTCCACGCGAACCGCGCCCTGGCCGTCGCAGGTGGCGCAGCGTCCGGCGCCGGTGTTGAACGAGAAACGCGCGGCGGCGAAGCCGCGCATGCGCGCCTCGACGGTGTCGGCGAACAGCTTGCGGATGTCGTCCCAGATGCCGACGTAGGTCGCCGGGCAGGAGCGCGGTGTCTTGCCGATCGGGGTCTGGTCGACCTCGAGCACGCGCTCCAGCCCGTCCAGCCCGAGCAGCGCCTTGCAGCCGACAGGCGCGCCCTCGCCGGCGAGCAGAGCCTGCGCGCTGGCGAACAGCACGCCGCGCGCCAGACTCGACTTGCCCGATCCCGACACGCCGGTGAGCACCGACAGGCGGGCGCGCGGGAAGCGCACGTCGATGTCGCGCAGATTGTGCAGGCGCGCGCCGCGCAGCTCGAGCGCCGGGCTGCGCGCGCCGGTCTGCGGACGCGGCAGCAGCGGGTGCACCAGCGGCTCGCGCAGGTAGCGCGCGGTCAGCGAGTCGGGATGGCGCATGAGCTCCTGCAGGTTGCCCATGGCGACCACGCGACCGCCTTCGCTGCCGGCTCCCGGGCCGATGTCGAGGATGGTGTCGGCGCGCCGGATCGTGTCCTCGTCGTGCTCGACCACGACCAGCGTGCTGCCGCGCTGGCGCAATTCGTCCAGCGCGTCGAGCAGGCGCAGGTTGTCGCGCGGATGCAGCCCGATGGTCGGTTCGTCCAGCACGTAGGCCACGCCGCGCAGGTTGCTGCCGAGCTGTGCCGCCAGCCGGATGCGCTGGGCCTCGCCGCCCGACAGGGTCGGCGCGGCGCGTTCCAGGGTCAGGTAGCCGAGGCCGACGCGCTGCAGGAAGTGCAGGCGGGCCGCGATCTCCTGCAGCAGTTCCTGTCCCAGCGCCTGCTCGCGCGGCTGCAGTCGCAACTGCCCGAACCATTGCAGCGCGTCGTCCACCGCCATGGCCGAGAGCTGATCGATGCCGCGGTCGCGCCAGCGCACCGCCAGCGACACCGGGTTGAGGCGGGCGCCGGCGCATTGCGCGCAGTTCTCGACCTCGGCGCCGTCGCTCCACGCCCCTTCCTCGCCGCTTTGCGACGCGTCGAAGCCGGCGAGCCGCACGCCGGTGCCGAAGCACGCCGCGCACCAGCCGGCCGACGAGTTGTAGGAGAACTGTCGCGGATCGAGTTCGGGAAAGCTGCGCGCGCACGACGGGCAGGCGCGCAGCGTGCTGAAGCGGCGCAGCTCGAGCCCGGCATGCGCGCCGATGACGTCGCCCGAGGCCATCGACTGGCGCAGGCGCTGCAGCGGCCAGATCACCTGCACCACGCCCTTGCCGAGTTGCACGGCCTCGTGCACCAGTCGCCGCAGCGTGTCGGCGTTTTCCGGCAGCACCTCAACCTCGCCCAGCGGCAGCGAGATGTCGTGCTCGCGAAAGCGGTCGGGGCGCGGCCAGGGGTCGGTGGGCAGGAACGCGCCGTCCACCCACAGGTGGCCATGCCCGCGCTTCGCCGCCCATTGCGCCAGCTCGGTGTACACGCCCTTGCGCTGCACCACCAGCGGAGCCATCAGCCCGATCGACTGTCCGCGCAGCTCCTGCAGCAACTGCGCGCAGATCGCGTCCTCGCTCTGCGGCGCGATCGCGACCCGGCAATCGGGGCAGTACTGGGTGCCCAGCTTGGCGTACAGCAGGCGCAGGAACGGTTGCACCTCGGTCAGCGTTCCGACCGTGCTCTTGCGGCCGCCGCGGCTGGTGCGCTGGGCGATGGCCACGGTCGGCGGGATGCCGAAAATGGCGTCCACGTCGGGGCGCGGCGGCGGCTGCACGAACTGCCGCGCATAGGCGTTGATGGACTCCAGGTAGCGGCGCTGGCCCTCGCTGAACAGCACGTCGAAGGCCAGCGAGCTCTTGCCGGAGCCGGAAACCCCGGTGATCACGGTCATGCCGCCGCGCGGCAGATCGACGTCGAGGTTGCGCAGGTTGTGCTCGCGCGCGCGCCGGATGGCGATGAAACCCTCGCGCCCGCGCCGCAACGCCTGCGCCAGGTAGGCGCCGCCCTGCTCGGCCACCTGCAGCATCGCAGCGTCGTTGGCAGCCGCCTCGGCCTGCGCCTGCGCCGCCGAGGCACCACCCGCGGCGAGCACCGCGGCGGCCTCCGCGGCCTCGGCGCCGACCTGGCCGCGGTAGGCGCGCAAGGCCTGCCCGGTGTGCGATGCGGCGCAGGCCTCGACCGCCGCCGGGGGCCCCGCGACGACCAGCGAGCCGCCACCGTCACCGCCTTCCGGACCGAGATCGATGACCCAGTCGCTGGCCGCGATGACGTCGAGGTTGTGCTCGATGAGCACCACGCTGTGTCCGGCGTCGACCAGCTCGTGCAGCGCGCGCAGCAGGCGTGCGATGTCCTCGAAATGCAGCCCCGTGGTGGGCTCGTCGAGCAGGAACAGCGAGCCGCGGGTCGCGCCGCGGCCGGCGCTGCGCCTGGCCTCCGCCAGGAAGGCGGCCAGCTTCAGGCGTTGCGCCTCGCCTCCGGACAGGGTCGGCGTCGGCTGCCCGAGCCGCAGGTAGTCCAGGCCCACGGCCTGCAAGGCGCGCAAGCCCGGCAGCAGATCGCGCTCGCCGGCGAACAGCTGCAGCGCCTCGCCCACCGTCAGCTCCAGCACGTCGGCGATGTTCAGGCTGCGCCCGGCGTCCAGCTCCAGCCGCAGCTCCAGCACCTCGGCGCGGTAGCGACGGCCGTCGCAGTCGGCGCAGCGCAGATAGACGTCGGAGAGGAACTGCATCTCGACATGCTCGAAGCCCGAGCCGCCGCAGCTCGGGCAGCGCCCGTCGCCGCTGTTGAAGCTGAAGGTGCCGGCGGTGTAGCCGCGGCGCTGCGCCTCTGCCAGCCCGGCGAAGCGCTTGCGCAGGGCGTCGAAGGCGCCGACGAAACTCACCGGGTTGGAACGCGCCGTCTTGCCGAGCGCGCTCTGGTCGACCAGCACCACGTCGGCCACCTGTTCAGCGCCGAGCAGGCGCGCGTGGGCGCCCGGTTCCGGCGCGCTCTTGCCGAGGGCGCGCGCCAGCGCCGGCCACAGCACGTCGCCGATCAGCGTCGACTTGCCGCAACCCGACACGCCGGTCACGGCAACCAGCGCGTGCAGCGGGAACTCCACCGTCAGCTCGCGCAGGTTGTGCTGCTGCGCGCCCTCGAGGATCAGGCGCGGCGCCTGCAGCCGGCCGTGCTCGTCGCAGCGCAGGCGACGTGGCGCGCGCGCGGCCTGCACGCTGCGCTCGCCGCGCAGGTAGCTGCCGGTCAGCGTGTCGGCCCGGCGCAGCGCCTGCAGCGAGCCCTCGAACACGATGCGCCCGCCGCGTTCGCCGGCGCCCGGGCCGAGTTCGAGAAGATGGTCCGCGGCCAGCATGATCTGCGGGTCGTGCTCCACCACGAGCAGGCTGTTGCCGGCGTTCTTCAGCCCCTGCAGCACCGCGCTCAGGCGGTGCAGGTCGCGCGGATGCAGCCCGATCGAGGGCTCGTCCAGCACGAACAGGGTCTGCGTCAGCGAGGTGCCCAGCGCGGTGGTCAGGTTGATGCGCTGGACCTCGCCACCCGACAGGGTGCGCGACTGCCGGTCCAGGCTCAGGTAGCCGAGCCCGACGTCGAGCAGATAGCGCAGGCGCGCGCGGATCTCGTCCAGCAGCAAGCGCGTTGCCGAGTCGGCGCCGGCCTCATGCTCGACGGCGCCGAAGAACTCGAAGGCGCGAGCCACCGGCAACTGCAGGATCTCGTGCAGATGCAGCCCCGGCAGTTCGTGCAACTGCGGCTCGCTCCAGGCCACGCCCTGCGGGCGGAATCGGTGCGCGCCGCAGGCTCCGGCCGCCTGCGCGCTGCCGACCCGCCACAGCAGTCCGTCGAGCTTCAGGCGGGCGCCTCCGCAGGCCGGGCAGACGCTGGAACTGCGGTACTTGGACAGCAGCACGCGCACGTGCATCTTGTAGGTGCGCGTCTCCAGCCACGTGAAAAAGCGTCGCACTCCGTAGTACTGCTTTTCCCACTTGCCGCTGAACCCGGGGTCGCCCTCGATGACCCAGTCGCGCTCCGACGGCTCCAGCTGCGACCAGGGAACGTCGAGGCGTATCCCGGCCGCCGGCGCATGCCGTTCGAGGTCGCGCTGCGCATCCTGGAAACTCGCCGTCTGCCAGGGCTTGATGGCGCCCCCACGCAGCGTCTTCGACGCGTCGGGCACGACGAGGCCCCAGTCCACCCCCAGCGTGCGTCCGAAACCTCGGCAGGTGTCGCAGGCGCCAAGCGCCGAGTTGAAGCTGAACATGCCGGGGCTGGGATCGCGATAGGCGATGTCGCAGCGCGCGCAATGCAGGTCGGCCGAGTAGCGCCAGGCCTGCGCGGGATCGACCTGCGCCGCCGCGTCGCCCGCCGCCGCCGCGGCGTCGGGCAGGGCCCACACCGCCAGGCGCCCCTGGCCGCGCGCCAGCGCCGCCTCCACGGCCTCGACCAGGCGCGCGTCGTCGACGGCGCCGGCGCGCAGGCGATCCTGCACGACGTACAGATGTTGTTCATGGCGCGCATGGATGCGCGTGTACCCCTGCGCGGCGAGGCCGTCGAGCACGACCTGCAACTCCAGGTTCGGCGGCACGGCGACCGCGAAGCACAGCACCAGGCGCGGATCCCCGGCGGCCGCGGCGCGGCGCCGCAGGTCGGCGACGATGCTCGCCGGGTCGTCGCGCCGCACCTCGCCGGCGCAGTTGCGGCAATGCAGGTGGGCCCGGCGTGCGAACAGCAGCTTCAGGTGATCGGCCAGCTCGGTCATCGTCGCCACCGTCGAGCGCGACGTGCGCACGGGGTTGGTCTGGTCGATCGCGATGGCCGGCAGGATGCCGCTGATGTGGTCGACGCGCGGCCGGTCCATGCGGTCCAGGAACTGGCGCGCGTAGGGCGAGAAGGTCTCGACGTAGCGCCGCTGGCCCTCGGCATAGACGGTGTCGAAGGCCAGCGAGCTCTTGCCCGATCCGGACACGCCGGTGACGACGACGATGCTTCCCAGCGGGATGGAAAGGTCGAGATTCTGGAGATTGTTCTGGCGCGCCCCGCGCAACTCGATCGTGCCGGGATCGCGCGCTGGAATCGGATCGAGCGCTGTCATTTGCCAAACTATACGCAGTCGCGCACTTGCGAGCGCAGCGACTGGGTAGGCGCCGCACGAATGCGCGGCCTGGCTCGGCCAGAGACTTTTGGAAACTTGTCGAGAGCCGCGCAACGCAGTTACATTTGACAGGAGGCCCAAGTGGCGTGCAAACCTTGCGGCGCGAGCCCCGCTGGTGCTCGGCGCCCCCTCTACTCCCAGCCATGCACCAAGACAAGCCGAAAAAAATCCTGGTCGTCGACGACGACGCGCGCATCCGCGACCTGCTGCGCCGCTATCTGGCGCAGGAGAACTACGAAGTCTTCGTCGCCGAGGACGCCAAGACCATGCAGAGGGTGATGGTCAAGGAGCGTTTCGATCTGATCGTGCTCGATCTGATGCTGCCCGGCGAGGACGGCCTGACCGTGTGCAAGCGCATGCGCGCGTCGAAGGACTTCACCCCCATCATCATGCTCACCGCGAAGGGCGAGGACGTCGACCGCATCATCGGGCTCGAGGTGGGAGCCGACGACTACCTTCCCAAGCCCTTCAACCCGCGCGAGCTGCTCGCGCGCATCAGCGCCGTGCTGCGTCGCCAGCCCAACCCGGAGCTTCCGGGCGCGCCGGCGCGCGACGACGAGACCGTGGTGTTCGGACCGTTCAGCCTGGATCTCGCGCGTCGCGAGCTGACCCGCAACGGCGAGCTGATCAATCTCACCACCGGCGAGTTCGCGATGCTCAAGGCGCTGGTGCGCCACCCGCGCCAGCCGCTGTCGCGCGACCGTCTCGCCGAGCTGGCGCGCGGGCGTGACTACGAGGCCTTCGATCGCAGCCTGGACGTGGCCATCTCGCGCCTGCGCAAGATCGTCGAGATCGACCCGGCGCACCCGCGCTACATCCAGACCGTGTGGGGCGTGGGCTACGTGTTCGTGCCGGACACCAAGGAATCCTGAGCGCGCCCCGCGCGCCGGGCTGCCGAACCGCTGCCGCCGGCATCGTGAACGTCGACGCAGCCAGCGAACCGACCAGCGCGCGGCGCCTGGTCGGGCCTTTCTTCGGGCGCCTGTACTGGCGCACCTTCGTGCTCATCGTGGCGCTGCTGTCGGTCAGCCTGGCGGCCTGGTTCCAGAGCTTCCACATGCAGCAGAGCAACCAGCAGATCGAGCAGACGGCGCGCCAGATCACCAGTCTGATCGATCTGACCCGCATCGCGCTGGTGCACTCGGCCCCGCAGTTCCGCAACGCGCTGCTCGACGAACTGGTGCAGCGCGAGGACATCTACATCTACCCGCGGCATCCCACCGACCGCTGGACGCCGATGCAGCGCACCCCTTTCACGCGCCGTCTCGCGGCGAACGTCGAAGCGCGCCTGCACGAGAGCCTGAACTTCGCCGACTCGGTCAACGGCGAGGCCGGCCTGTGGATCGGCTTTCGCATCGACACCGATCCGTACTGGCTGCTGCTGGATCCGTCGCGCCTGGACGAATCGCTGGGCGAGACCTGGGTGCTCGGCGGCGTGCTCGCCACGCTGCTGGCGCTGATCGGCGCGGCGGTGATCGCCGGTTTCGTGAATCGTCCGCTGCGCGACCTGGGCATCGCCACCGCGCGCGTGCGCGAGGGTGACTTCTCGTACCAGCTCGACGAGACCTCGGGCACCGAGGAGATCCGCGAGGTGAATCGAGGCTTCAACCGCATGGCGCGCGCGCTGCAGGAGATCGACGAGGAGCGCACGCTGATGCTGGCCGGCATTTCGCACGACATCCGCACCCCGCTGGCGCGCCTGCGCCTGGAGGCCGAGCTGAGCGTGCCCGACGCCGACGCGCGCACCGACATCATCGCCGACATCGAACAGGCCGATTCGATCATCAGCAAGTTCATGGAGTACGCGCGCTCCACGAGTCCCGTGCTGCAGCATGTGGACCTGCAGGAGTTGGCCTTGCGCGTGCAGAGCGATCTCGGCAAATGGGGCGATCTGCGCATCCAGGTGGCGCAGGGGGCGCGGGCCTGGGTGCGCGCCGACGAACTGGAAGTGCGCCGCGTGCTGACCAACCTGCTGGAGAACGCCCGGCGTTACGGCCGCCTGCCCCGGCAGGCCTGCGCCGAAGTCGAGATCGGCTTCCTGCGCCGCACCGGCGAGGTCGCGATCACGGTGCGCGACCACGGCCCCGGCGTGCCGGAGGAGCAGCTTGCGTTGCTGACACGCCCGTTTTTCCGCGGCGACACCGCGCGCACCTCGGGCAAGGGCACCGGGCTCGGCCTGGCCATCGTCGAGCGCACGGTGGCGCGCATGCACGGGCACCTGGAGATCGCCAACGCCGCGGGCGGCGGCCTGCTGGTGCGCGTGTGGCTGCCGCGCGATCCCGGAGACCTGCTGCCGCCTGCCGGCGCCTGAGCGCGCGGCGTCGGCCAGCGCCCTACCCGCGTGCCGGCTGACGCCGCCGCGCCGCGCCGCGCGGCTTCGGCGACGCCTGCGCGCGCAGGCGCCGCGCCTGTTTCGGATCCACCAGCAAGGCCCGCGTGATGTCCACGCGATCGCCGTCGCGCAACGGCGAATCGGCGTCGCGCAGGGCTCCGAACACCGCCAGGCGCAGGCTCGGAGCGGGGCCCTGCCAGGCCGCCGCGCCGAACAGCGGCTCGAGTTCGCTGGCGCGCACCGCGTCGCCCAGCGTGGCCGGCGCGGGCAGCCGCACCTCGCGCAGCCAGGCACGGCCCTGCGCGTCCTGCCAGAACACGCTCGCGCGCAGCGGGTTCATGCGGCCGCACCGCCGTAGACCTGTTCGGCGCGCTGCACGAACGATTCGACGAAGGTACGCGCGATATGCCCGAACACCGGCCCGATCACGGCGTCGACCACGCGGTTGGAAAAGTGGTAGTCAAGCTCGAACTCGACGCGGCAGGCCGCGCCGTCCTGCAACGGCACGAAGCTCCAGCGGCCGCGCAGCTGGCTGAAGGGCCCGTCGACCAGTTCCATGCGGATCTCGCGATCCGGGACCTGCAGGTTGCGCGTCGTGAAACTCTGGCGCACGCCCTTGAAGTCGATGCGGATGGTCGCGCGCATGGCCTCCTCGGAGGCTTCGTGCACATCGACGCCGCCGCACCAGGGCAGGAATTGCGGGTAGGAGCCGACGTCGCTCACCAGCGCGTACATCTGCCGGGTGCTGTACCAGATGAGAACCGACTTTCGGACCTGGGCCATGAGCGGGATTCGTAAAATCCTGGGATTGTAAAAAACCTCGCCGGATTTTCCGGCACGGCGCGCGGCGGCCTTGAACCCGGCCGGCCGGCCCCCACCTCATCCACCATGTCGATCGCCCAGAACCGCAAGGCCTCCTTCAACTATTTCCTCGAGGACCGCTTCGAGGCCGGGCTCGTGCTCGAGGGCTGGGAGGTCAAGGCGATCCGCGCCGGGCGCGCGCAGCTGCTCGACGGCTATGTGCTGATCCGCGACGGTGAGTTGTTCCTGGTCGGCATGAACGTGACGGCCCTGCAGAGCGCCTCCACCCACGTGCGCCCGGACGCCAGCCGCACGCGCAAGCTGCTGATGCACAAGGACGAGATCCGGCGCCTGATCGGCAAGGTGGAACAACGCGGCTACACGCTGGTGCCGATCAACCTGCACGAAAAAGCCGGGCGCATCAAGCTGGATTTCGCGCTGGGACGCGGCAAGAAACTGCACGACAAGCGCGACACGGAAGCGCGGCGCGACTGGGATCGCGAAAAGGCGCGCCTGATGCGCCGGCCCGGCTGAAGCGGCGGCCCTCGAGCAAACATGCCCGGGCCGCTTGCGCGGACCGGGCTGTCTGCCTTTCGTCAAACCCCGCTCTCAGGCGGGGTTGTCTCCTCGGCCGAAAGCGCTCAGGCCACCTTCTTGTCGAAGAACTGCTCGTCCTCGGTCGAGCCCTTCAGCGCGGCCGTCGAGGCCTGGGTCTCGATGGTCGTGGTGACGGCGTCGAAATAGCCGGTACCGACCTCGCGCTGGTGTTTCACCGCGGTGAAGCCCTTGTCGGCGGCGGCGAATTCCTTCTCCTGCAGGGCGACGAACGCGCTCATCTGGTTGCGCGCGTAGCCATGCGCCAGCTCGAACATCGAGTAGTTCAGCGCATGGAAGCCGGCCAGCGTGATGAACTGGAACTTGTAGCCCATGGCGCCGAGTTCCTTCTGGAAGCGCGCGATGGTCGCGTCGTCCAGGTTCTTCTTCCAGTTGAACGACGGCGAGCAGTTGTACGACAGCATCTTGCCCGGGAACTTGGCATGGATGGCCTCGGCGAAGGCCTTCGCATACGCCAGATCCGGCTTGCCGGTCTCGCACCAGACCAGATCCGCGTACGGCGCGTAGGCCAGACCGCGCGAAATGGCCTGCTGCAGGCCCGGCTGGGTGCGGAAAAAGCCTTCCACGGTGCGCTCGCCGGTGCAGAACGGACGGTCGTTCTCGTCCACGTCCGAGGTCAGCAGGTCGGCGGCCTCGGCATCGGTGCGCGCCACCAGCAGCGTGGGCACGCCCATGACGTCGGCCGCCAGGCGCGCGGCCACCAGCTTGGCCACCGCTTCACGCGTCGGCACCAGCACCTTGCCGCCCATGTGGCCGCACTTCTTGACCGACGCCAGCTGATCCTCGAAGTGCACGCCCGCGGCGCCCGCCTCGATCATCGACTTCATCAGTTCGAAGGCGTTGAGCACGCCGCCGAAACCGGCTTCGGCATCCGCCACGATCGGCGCGAAGTAGTCGACGTAGCCGTCGTCGCCGGGGTTCTTGCCTTCCATCCACTGGATCTGGTCGGCGCGGGTCAGCGTGTTGTTGATGCGCTTGACCACGGCGGGCACCGAGTTGGCCGGATACAGCGACTGGTCCGGATACATCTCGCCGGCCAGGTTGGCATCGCCGGCGACCTGCCAGCCCGACAGATAGATCGCCTTCAGCCCGGCCTTGACCTGCTGCATGGCCTGGTTGCCGGTCAGCGCGCCCAGCGCGTTGACGAAGGGCTCGCCGTTCAGGTCGCGCCACAGGCGCTCGGCGCCGCGTCGCGCCAGGCTGTGCTCGACCGCGACCGAACCGCGCAGGCGGACCACCTCGGCGGCACCGTAGCCGCGACGAACCCCCGCCCAACGCGGGTTCTGGTTCCATTCCTGTTCGAGCTGCTGGATTTGCTGTTCGCGGGTTGCCATGCGAGGATCTCCGTGGAAGTGATGTTGCGAATGGGCTCTAGCGTAGCGCAAAGCTGCGCTGCAACAAAGAGTTCTATCTTATAGAAGACTATTTTTTATTCTTCGTAAAAACAACAACATAGGGAACGCGTTCTGTACTGTGAAAACAGTTTTCGCGATTCTGAAGCCTGACGCAGTGCTGCGCAACATGAATTTTTCATATAATGGAATGATGCCCCCGCCATCTGAAAGTGCTGCTGTGCCGGCCGCGCAGGCGGCGAGCCCGGCATGATGCTGCGCGTCGACACCGCCGCCGCGCGCCACGGCCTGCCGCTGTGGGACGAGGCAGCGCTGCGCGCCGCCGAAGCCGAGGCCGCCCGGCGGCTGGCGCCGCATACCTTGATGCAGCGTGCCGGCGAAGCCGCGGCGCGCCTGTTGCGCGCGAACTGGCCGCACGCACGTCGCGTGCTCGTGTTGTGCGGCCCCGGCAACAACGGCGGCGACGGGCTCGCGGCGGCGGCCTGGCTGGCGCGCCAGCCGCATGCTCCGCAGCTCGAGCTGCTGCTGCCCGGATGCGGCGACGCCGCGCAATGGAACCCCGCCACGCGCCCTGCGGACTGGTGCTGGGCGCTGGCCGAGGCGCGTGGCGCCGGGCTGCAGCCGCGGGCCTGGGCCGAGGTCGACGCGGCACGCCTGCTGCAGGACAGCGACGTGGTGCTCGATGCCATGCTCGGACTGGGCTCGAGGCAGGCGCCGCGCGGCGACATCGCCGAGGCCATCGACCTGCTCTGCGCCCTTCCCCGTCGCCCGCCGGTACTGGCCGTCGACGTGCCCTCGGGCTTGTCCTGCGCGAGCGGCGAAGCGCCCGGCAGCCTGCTGGCGGCGGATGTCACGCTGGCCATGCTCGGCTTGCGTGCCGGCCATGTCGGCGGGCCGCACAGCACGGCCTGCGGCCGGCTCTGGCTCGACGACCTGCAGGCCGCTCCCGGCGGCGTCGGGCAGCGCGCGTCGGCTTGCTGGGGAGACACCGCCGCCGCGCTGGCCGCGGTGGCGCCGCCCGAGGCGGCGGCGCACAAGGGCGCCCGCGGCGACGTGCGCATTTTCGGCGGGGCCGCCGGCATGGGCGGCGCACTGTGGCTGGCAGCGCGCGCCGCCCTCGGCCTGGGCGCCGGGCGCGTGTTCGCGGCCGCCCTCGACCCCGCCGCCGGGGCGCTCGATCCGGTGTATCCGGAAGTCATGCTGCGCCAGCCGCCGGACCTGCTGCAGCAGGCGCGCGCCGCGCGCGGCACGCGCGCCTGCCTGGTGTTCGGGCCGGGCGCCGGCACGGGCGCGACGGCCTGGCAGCTGCTGTGCGAACTGCTGCCGCTCGAGCAGCCGCTGGTGATCGACGCCGACGGCCTCAACCTGCTCGCCGCGCAGGCGCCGGACGCGCAGGCCTGGCGCTGGCTGCGCGCACGCGCGGCGCCGACCTGGCTGACGCCGCATCCTGCGGAGGCGGCGCGCCTGCTGCGCTGCGATGTCGCCGCCATCCAGGCCGACCGCATCGGCGCCGCGCGCAGCCTGTGCGCGCAAAGCGGCGCGCATGTCGTGCTCAAGGGCGCGGGCAGCGTGATCGCCTGCTGCGACGGCGCGTTGTGGATCAACCCCAGCGGCAACGGCCTGCTCGCCAGCGCCGGCAGCGGCGACGTGCTCAGCGGCGCGCTGGCGGCCTTGCTGGCGCGCAGCGACGGGGGTCGCGACGCGGCGCGGGCGGCCGTCTGGCTGCACGGCGCCGCCGCCGACCTCGCGCTGCGCGAGGCGCTGCCGTTGCGCGCCGCGGAACTGCCCGAGCTGATGCTGCGCGCCTGGCGCGCAGCGCGCGACGGCATCCGGCAGCCTGGGCCGTAGCCGGCGGCTTCGGCCGCCCGGGCTAGCGCCCTCGCCGCGCCCGTGCCCCGGCGGCCGGCTTGCGCGGGCTGCGCGCCCGCGTCGAGCGTGCGTTGCGCGCTCCGCCGGCTTTCGCGGCCTTCGGCGCCGCCGCGGGCTTGTCGCCGGTTTCGGCGGTTTTCGCGCTGCCCGGCGCGGGCTTGCGCGCGCGCGCCGGGCGCGCCGCCGTCTCCTCCGCCGCCGGCAGCGTGAACAGGCTGTGATCGCTGTCCTGCGCCGACTCCGGTGCCGCCTGCGCGGCCGCCGAGCCCTTGCGCGAGCGCTTGCGCGCGGGCGCCGGCGCGGCGCCCGCCGCGCCGGCACGCAGGCTGTCGGCGACCAGGCGAAAGTCGATGCGCCGGCCGTCGAGATCGACGCGGCTGACCTGCACCAGCACGCGGTCGCCAAGCGCGTAGCGCTTGCCGGTGCGCTCGCCGCGCAGTTCATTGCGCGCCTCGTCGAAGCGGAAGTACTCGGCACCCAGTTCGGAAATGTGGATCAGCCCCTCGACGAACAACGCGGTGAGTTGCACGAACACGCCGAAGCCCGTGACCGCGGTGATCGCGCCGACGAATTCCTCGCCGAGCTTGTCGCGCATGTACCAGCATTTCAGCCAGCTCTCGACGTCGCGCGTGGCTTCGTCGGCGCGACGCTCGTTGGCCGAACAGTGCAGCCCGACCATCTCCCAGGCCGCCAGATCCGGCGTGGCGCGGGCGGCGCGCGCCGCCTCGGCCGACGCGGACTTCGGCTCGGCGGCACGCCGGCCGCGCAGCGGCGGCGGTTCGGTCATGCCTTCCGGGGTTCGCAGGCGATAGCGCTGGCCCTGCAGCAAGGCCTTGATCGCGCGATGGGTGAGCAGGTCCGGGTAACGCCGGATCGGGCTGGTGAAATGGGCGTAGGCCTCGTAGGCGAGACCGAAATGGCCGCTGTTGTGCGGCGAGTAGATGGCCTGCTGCATGGAGCGCAGCATCAGGGTGTTGATCTGCTGCGCGTCCGGGCGCCCGCGCGCCACGTCCGACAGGCGCTGGTAATCGGCCGGGGTCGGCTCCTCCACGATATGCGCCGACAGGCCCAGCGTGCTCAGATAGCCGCGCAGCAGGGCCAGGCGCTCGGGCGTCGGCCCCTCGTGCACGCGATACAGCCCGGGATGCTTGTTGCGCTGCAGGAAATCAGCGGCGCTGACGTTCGCGGCCAGCATGCATTCCTCGATCACGCGGTGCGCCTCGTTGCGCTGACGCAGCGCGATCTGCGCGATGCGCCCGCTGGCATCGCAGATGATGTGGGTCTCCGGGACTTCGAGATCCACCGCGCCGCGCTCGCGCCGCGCCTTCAGCAACGCGCTGTAGACCTCGTACAGGTTCAGCAGGTGCGGCACCAGTTCGCCGTGCGCCTGCGCCTGCGGCCCGCGCGTGTTCTCGAGGATGTCGGCGACCTCGGTGTAGGTCAGGCGCGCATGCGAACGCATGACCGCGTCGTAGAACTGGTAGGCATGCAATTCGCCGTCGGCGCTGATCAGCATGTCGCACACCACGCACAAGCGATCCACCTTCGGATTCAGCGAACACAGACCGTTGGAGAGCTTTTCCGGCAGCATCGGGATCACCCGCCGCGGAAAGTAGACCGAGGTGGCACGTTCCAGCGCATCCAGGTCCAGCGCCTCGCCGGGTCGCACGTAGTGCGACACATCGGCGATCGCGACGATCAGGCGAAACCCCTTGCGACGGCCCACGCGGGCCGGCTCGCAGTACACCGCGTCGTCGAAGTCGCGCGCGTCCTCGCCGTCGATGGTCACCAGCGGGACGTCGGTCAGATCGATGCGCGCCGCGCGATCCGCCGCGCGCACCTGCGACGGCAGCGCGGCCGACTGCTGTTCCGCGGCTTCACTGAAGCGATGCGGCACGCCGTACTTGCGCACCGCGATCTCGATCTCCATGCCCGGGTCGTGCAGCGCGCCGAGCACCTCGACCACGCGGCCCAGCGGCTGCGCATGCAGCGAGACCGGGCCGTCGAGCTGCACGCTCACGACCTGGCCGGCCTTGGCGTCGCCCAGCCCGCCCGGGGCGATCAGGATGTCCTGCACGTGGCGCCGGTCCTCGGGCGCCACCAGCCAGACGCCGCCCTCGTGCAGCACGCGCCCGATCACCGGCCGGGTGCTGCGCTCGAGGATCTCCAGCACCTGCCCTTCCGGGCGTCCGCGCCGATCCTGGCGCACCACGCGCACGCGCACCTTGTCCAGGTGCATGACGGCGCGCATCTGCTGCGGCGGCAGGTAGACCTCGGTCGCATCCTGCTCCGAGATCACGAGTCCGTAGCCGTCGCGATGTCCCTGGACGATTCCTTCGACGATCAATGATTTCCCCTTGTCTCCGGGCCGCGCATCGCAGTTCCACGTCGGAGCTTCGCGGCGTCCCTTGTGCGCAGCATACTGGACAAGCCCGCAAAAACTGATATAGTTCGACTTCTTGCCCAGATGGCGGAATTGGTAGACGCACTAGTTTCAGGTACTAGCGCCGCGAGGCGTGGAGGTTCGAGTCCTCTTCTGGGCACCAGGCACGAAAAAATGGCATCGCAGACGCGATGCCATTTTTTCATTGCGCGTCCGGGTCGCGGCGCAGCTTTTGCTCGTTCTTCATCTGCTGCCTGATTTCCAGCGACGTGCTCACCACCGTCTTGGCGATGCTCGCGTAGACGGTGACGTCGGAGCCCATCGAGGCGACCCGCCGCGGCACTCACCGAGATGACCGCGCCGGCAACCTTGATCCCCGTGCGCACGCGCGCGTCCTTCAGGTTGCGGTCTCCCTGCGCCTCGGCCTTGAGGCGCTTTTCCACGGCCTGCATCGCCGCCCCTTCGGCCGAGGCCAGTGCCTTCCTGATGCTGGCGTCCACGCCTTGCACGAGCCGTTGGGCCTCGGCCTGCGAGTCCTTGGAGGGAGATCGCATCAGCTCGACGCTGCGCGCGTCCAGGCGTTGCGCCTCCGAGCCGATCACCTTCTCGTAGTCGTCCAGCGCATCGCGCGCGGCGTTCTCCAGGCGCTTGAGCGCTGCCGAAGGAACGCTCGACGCCGAGATCAGCCCGGTGGTGGTGACCTCGATGTGCACGTCGACGCGGCAGGCCGGGATCTCGATGTAGCTCGTCTTCGGCTTGTCGCGCACGAGGTCGATGATGCTGAAGTCATGCCTGGTCACCTTGGTCTTCGCCACGCCCACCTCCCTGGAGTTCGCGGAAAGTCAGAGGCCGCCGGCGGCCGGCGCCTGTCGCGCGGCCTGGCGACGCAGCCAGGGCGCGCAGTCCGCCGCCGTTTCGTTTTGTCACGTCGCGCAGGCGGCAGCGTTGCGGCTGCGGCGGCGCGGGCGCCGGGAAGCTGCCATGGCGGACGTTTTCGCTATGCTCCGTTGTCGCGGCCATGACCGATCAGGCTGCACGTCGCAAGCGAGGACTTTGCACATGGCCGAAGCACGCGCAGGATCGAGGAAGGCGGATAGCTTCCCCGTGGAAGTGGTCCCGACGCTGTTCATCGGCGCCGGCGGCGCCGGCGCGCAGGTGCTGCGCCAACTGCGCCGGCGCATCGTGCAGCAGGACTGGGGGGACGTCGCGCACCCGATGCGCGTCGAGCACATGGCCGACTTCCCCGCCGCGGAACTCCTGCATATCGACAGCGACCCTGGCGAGGCGGCGCAGGAGTGCTGCGACCCGGCGGCGCGCCTGCGGGAGCAAGATCGCTTCTTCCTTCGCGGGCTGGACCTCGGCCGCTACTTCGAGTCGGACGATGCCATCCATGACGATCCGGTGATCGGCGAGTGGTGGCCGCTGTCGCGCAAGGTCATCAACGAACTGAACATCCAACCCGACAAGGGCGCGGGCCAGCTCCGCTCGCTCTCGCGCCTGTTCTTCCACGATCGGTATCAGGAGATCAAGGCGCAGATCCGCGCCAGGATCGAAGGCCTGCAGTCGAAAGCCGCGACGCCGGCGCTGCAAGCCTTCTTCGGCCCGCTTGCGGTAGCGGGAGCGCCGCGCATCGTGGTCATCGCTTCCGCCACCGGTGGCTTCGGATCGGGTTGCTTTCTCGATCTGGGCTACCTCGCCGGCTGGCTCGGCAGGCAACTCAGCCAACGGGGGCCTCGCACCGAGTTGCTGTTGTTGCTCGGCCCGGGCGTGCACAGGGGAATGGCCAATGCCTACGCCGCCCTGATGGAACTGGAGACCAGCATGCGGCCGGGCAGCGGCTTCATCAAGCGCTGGGCCGAAGGCGAGGATCCGCCCAGCCTGCCGGCAACGCCCTACGACGAGGTCTACCTGCTCGATACCGCCAACCTGGCGGGCGCGAGGGTGTCTGCCATCGACAGCATCCACGCCATGGCGGCCGACGCCCTGTTCGAGAATTTCTCCACCGACGAGTTCGCCCGCCTCAAGCGTTCGGCCCTGGTGATCCAGCAGCGGCACAAGGCGCGGCCCTACGAGCCGCCGCTGCCGCGCGAGACCTACGGCGACATGAAGCTGGGCTTCAGCCGCGCCTACTCGTCCTTCGGGCAGTCGACCATCGACACCCATCTGGAGCAGAGGGAAAACGCCGTACTGTTCCGCCGCGTCAACGACATGCTGGGGCAGTTCTTCGGCGTGGCCATGAGCGACATCCGCAGCAACACGCCGACGGAGCTCGAGCGCGACGAGATCCTGGCGCAGCGCCTGCACCTGGGAACTTCCAACGAGATCATCGAGTACGACTTCGTCGCGCGGACCGAGGAGTTCCGCAAGGGTGCCGAGCGCATCAGCTACCCGCTGAGCCACGAACTGCTGCGGGTGAACAACATCCCGCGCCTGGACGCCATCGAGGCGACCATCGCCAGCCAGTTCGAGGACATC
>JAKAZQ010000005.1:0-103128 GCA_021815805.1 Pseudomonadota bacterium
GCCGGCTGCGCCGCCCCGGGCCGCAGCGCCCGCTGCGCCCGCTGCGCCCGAGCCCGCCGCGGCACAGGCCGGCGGCGCCGGCGTGCCGGCGCCGCAGCGCATGCAGCGCGTGCACGCGCTGTCGTGGGACGCGCTGGCCGGTTTCACGCAGGATTGCCGTGCCTGCAAGCTCGGCGGCCTGCGTCGGCAGGCGGTGTTCGGAGTCGGGCACGCGCACGCCCACGTGATGGTGGTGGGCGAGGCGCCGGGCGCGGAGGAGGATCGCCACGGCGAACCCTTCGTCGGCGCCGCCGGCAAGCTGCTCGACAACATGCTGCGCGCCTGCGGACTGCAGCGCCACGGCGAGCACGCCCGCGACACCGTCTACATCGCCAACGTGATCAAGTGCCGGCCGCCCGGCAACCGCAATCCGGAGCCCGACGAGATCGCGCAATGCCTGCCCATCCTGCAGCGCCAGATCGAACTCGTGCGCCCGCGCCTGCTGCTCGCGCTCGGGCGTTTCGCGGCGCAGGCGCTGACCGGCAGCGCCGAACCCATCGGGCGTCTGCGCCAGCGCGTCTGGGACTGGCAGGGCACGCCGCTGGTCATCAGCTATCACCCGGCGTACCTGTTGCGCACGCCGCTCGACAAGGCGAAGGCGTGGGCCGACCTGTGCCGCGTCAGGGACCTGCTGGACGGCCTGGGCGAGTGAGGCGTCGGCGGGTGTCCTGCCTACAATGCCGCGCATGTCCTTCGTCGAACAGTGGCGTGACGCCTGTCAGCGCAATTCCAGCCGGCTCTGTCTCGGGCTCGATCCCGAGCCCGAGCGCCTTCCCGCACCGTGGACCCGCGACATCACCCGGCTGTACGACTTCTGCGCCGCGATGGTGGATGCGACCGCCGACCTGGTATGCGCCTACAAGCCGCAGATCGCGCATTTCGCTGCGGTCGGCGGCGAGGCCCAGCTCGAGCGCCTGATTCGCCACATCCACGAGCGGGCCCCCGGAGTGCCGGTGATCCTCGACGCCAAGCGCGGCGACATCGGTTCCACCGCGAGGCACTACGCGCGCGAGGCCTTCGAGCGCTATGGCGCCGACGCGTTGACGGTGTCGCCGTTCATGGGAGGCGATTCCCTGGATCCATACATGGACGCCTATCCCGACCGCGGGCTGTTCGTGCTGTGCCGCACCTCCAACCCCGCGGCCGATGACCTGCAGGCGCTGGAGCTTTGCGGCGACGAGACGGCGCCGGGCGAGCGCGTGTTCGAGCGCGTCGCGCGCCTGGTCGCCGGCGACTGGAACCGCACCGGCCAGCTCGGCCTGGTCACCGGAGCCACGCGTCCCGAAGACATCCACGCCGTGCGTGCCATCGCGCCGACGCTGCCGCTGCTGATCCCCGGCATCGGCGCGCAGGGGGGCGAGCTCGACGCCACGGTGCGCGCCGCAGGCGATCATTTCCTGGTCAACGTGTCGCGCAGCGTGCTCTATGCCTCCGCCGAGCGCGACTACGCGAGCGCTGCGCGTGCCGAGGCGTCGCGCCTGCGCGACGCCATGGCGGCGCTGGCGCCGCGCTGACCCACCGCCCGCCCCGCCATGAACCCATCCGACGCATCCGCCGGCGCCCCGGCGCCGACCCAGCCGCTGACCCATTTCGACGCCGCCGGGCAGGCCCACATGGTCGACGTCGGCGCCAAGCGCGAGACGGCGCGTGTCGCCGTCGCCAGCGGCATCATCCGCATGCAGGCCTCGACCCTGGCGCTGATCGAGTCCGGCAACGCCCGCAAGGGCGACGTGCTGGGGGTGGCGCGACTGGCGGCCATCATGGGCGCCAAGCGCACCTCCGAGCTGATCCCCCTGTGCCATCCCCTCGCGCTGACCCGCGTCGCGGTCGATCTGCAGATCGAGCACGCGGGCTGCGCCGTGCGTTGCACGGCGCGCGCCGAGACCCTCGGGCGCACCGGGGTGGAAATGGAGGCCCTGACCGCGGTGCAGGTCGGCCTGCTCACCGTCTACGACATGTGCAAGGCGGTCGACCGCGGCATGACCATCACCGACGTGCGCCTGCTGGAAAAGCATGGCGGCAAGTCGGGGGACTGGGTGGCGCAGCCGGGTTCCGGCCCGGCCGCGTGACGCGTCCCCGGGGAGGGCGGCAGGGCGCGCCCGCGGCTTCTACAATCGAGGCATGAACACCGTCACCGACCCCGCCTTGTTGCGCCTGAACGACGCCCGTCGCCTGTTGCTCGAGCCCTACGGCATCGACGAGTCCACGTTGCAGCGCGCGCTGGCCAGCGCCTTCGAGCACCGCCTGGACGACGCCGACATCTACCTCCAGTACACGCGCTCGGAGTCGTGGAGCCTGGAGGAGGGCCTGGTCAAGAGCGGCAGCTTCGGCATCGAGCAGGGTTTCGGCATCCGTGCCATCGAGGGCGACAAGACCGCCTTCGCCTACTCCGACGACATCTCCGCGGATCGCCTGATGCAGGCCGCCGGCACGGTGCGCGCGATCGCCCGCCAGGGGCGCGGGCGCGTGCGCCTGGGCGCGCCGCGCGCCGGCGGCGGGCACGCCCTGTACGAGGCCCTGGATCCACTGCCGGCCCTCGATTCGGCGGCCAAGGTGGCGCTGCTGGCGCGGGCCGACGCGATGGCGCGCGCCGCGGATCCGCGGGTCGTGCAGGTCATGGCCAGCCTGGCCGGCGAGTACGACGTGGTGCTGGTGATGCGCGCCGACGGCCTGCTGGCCGCCGATGTGCGCCCGCTGGTGCGTCTCAACGTCAGTGTCATCGCCGAGCAGGGCGGTCGGCGCGAGACCGGCTCGTCGGGGGGCGGCGGGCGCTATGCGCTGAGTCGCTTCGACGAAGACGTGCTGCGCCACCATGTCGATGACGCGGTGCGTCAGGCCGTGCTGAACCTGGATTCACGCCCGGCGCCGGCCGGCGAGATGAGCGTCGTGCTCGGCCCCGGCTGGCCCGGCGTGCTGCTGCACGAGGCCATCGGCCACGGCCTCGAGGGTGATTTCAACCGCAAGGGTTCCAGCGCCTTCGCCGGACGCATCGGGCAGCGCGTGGCGGCGCCCGGGGTCACCGTGCTGGACGACGGCACGCTGCCGGGGCGGCGCGGTTCGCTGAACATCGACGACGAGGGCCACCCGACCGAGCGCACGGTGCTGATCGACGACGGCGTGCTGGTCGACTACATGCAGGACGCCATGAACGCGCGCCTGATGAAGCGCAAGCCCACGGGCAATGCACGTCGCGAGAGCTATGCGCATGTGCCGATGCCACGCATGACCAACACCTACATGCTGGCCGGCGACAAGGATCCGCAGGAAATCGTCGCCAGCCTGGATCGCGGCCTGTACGCGGTGAACTTCGGCGGCGGACAGGTCGACATCACCAGCGGCAAGTTCGTGTTCTCGGCCAGCGAGGCATGGTGGGTGGAGAACG
This sequence comes from Pseudomonadota bacterium, assembly GCA_021815805.1. Classification (GTDB taxonomy): domain Bacteria; phylum Pseudomonadota; class Gammaproteobacteria; order Burkholderiales; family Burkholderiaceae_C; genus Thiomonas_A. The sequence goes on from JAKAZQ010000005.1 coordinate 3,422, forward strand.
GACGCCTGCAATACCCGGTGAAGGGCGCGACCCTGATCGGCAACGGCCCGGACGTGCTGACCCGGGTGAGCCTGATCGGCAACGACATGCAGCTCGATTCCGGCGTCGGAACCTGCGGCAAGGAGGGGCAGAGCGTGCCCGTCGGCGTGGGGCAGCCCACGCTGCGCATCGATCGCGTCACGGTGGGTGGCACCGGCTGATCCGGCCGGTGCGGCGGCGCCGCAGCCGTGTCGCGCGCTGCCCGCGCCGGGCTAAGTCTCGGCTCAGACAACCCTGCTGCAATCCAGGCACCGTCAACCGGAGATCCCGATGTCCGATCAAGCCGTCTACAACCCCGTCGCACGCGCGCTGCACTGGGGCATCCTGCTGCTCATCGCGCTGGAGTTCGTGCTGGCCTGGCTGATGCCCGACGTGCGTCGCGATACCCAGCCGGTGGGCCTGATCGCATGGCATGTCGGCGTGGGCACGAGCATCCTCGTTCTGATGCTGCTGCGCCTGGTGTGGCGCGGCGCCGCCGGCGCGCCGGCGCTGCTGCCCGGGCCGACATGGCAGGAACACCTGGCCAAGCTCGTGCACGGGCTGCTGTACGCCGGCTTCCTGGTGCTGCCGTTGCTGGGCTGGGCGAACGCGTCGTCGCGCGGCTGGACCGTGCATCTGGCCGGCTGGCTGCGCCTGCCGGGCCTGGCGCCGAAGGGCGCCGGCTGGGGACATGAGCTGGGCGACGTGCACCAGGTCGTCGCGTACACGCTGCTCGGTGTGATTGGCCTGCATGTCGCCGGCGCCCTGTACCACGCCGTCGTGTTGCGCGACGGTACCATGCAGCGCATGTGGCCGCGGCGTGGCTGAAACTCCGGCGCTGGCATGAGCCGCCGGCGCCCGCTATACTCGGCACTGTCCGCAAGATTCCCGCAGCAAGATTCCCGCAATGACACCCCGCTCCTGGTTTACCGGCTTTTTTGGGTTCTCGCACCGCGCCGGCGGAGGGAGAGGGAGAAGTCTGAGCTGAATTCCCGAACACCCTGAAAAACCGCCGGCCAAGCCCGGCGGTTTTTTTTCGCCCGGGCCTGGCCGGTTCCCGAACCAGGAATACCAGGAGATGTCGATGCTCGATCCGGCCAGTCCCGATTTCACCCCCCGCGAGGCCACCGGGGAGCGCGGCGGCGCGCCCACCGCCGAGCGCACCTCGTCCACCGACGACGAGCGCGTCGAGGACGTGCGCCTGCTGCCGGCGCCCGAACAGCTGATCCGCCGCCTGCCCATCGCCGGCAGCGCGGTGGAAACCCTGATCGTCGATACGCGCCGCGCGGTGCATCGCATCGTGCAGGGCCAGGACGACCGGCTGCTGCTGGTCATCGGGCCGTGTTCGATCCATGACCCGCGCGCGGCGCTGGAATACGCGCAGCGCCTGCTCGAGCTGCGCCGTCGGCACGCCGCCGAGCTCGAGATCGTCATGCGCGTGTACTTCGAGAAGCCGCGCACCACGGTGGGCTGGAAGGGGCTGATCAACGATCCCTATCTCGACCAGAGCTATCGCATCGAGGATGGCCTGCGCATGGCGCGCGAACTGCTCATCGACATCAACCGCATGGGGCTGCCGGCAGGCAGTGAGTTCCTCGACGTGATCTCGCCGCAGTACATCGGCGACCTGATCTCGTGGGGAGCCATCGGCGCGCGCACCACGGAAAGCCAGGTGCATCGGGAGCTCGCCTCCGGTCTGTCGGCGCCGATCGGTTTCAAGAACGGAACCGACGGCAACCTGCGCATCGCCATCGATGCCATCCAGGCGGCGCGGCGCCCGCATTCGTTCCTGTCGGTGCACAAGAGCGGACAGGTCTCCATCGTGCAGACCCGCGGCAACCAGGACACCCACGTGATCCTGCGTGGCGGGCGCCAGCCCAACTACGACGCGGCCAGCGTGCGCGCGGCCTGCGAGCAACTGCACGCGGCATCGCTGGCGTGCCGCCTGATGATCGACTGCTCGCACGCCAACAGCCTCAAGCAGCACCAGCGCCAGCTCGAGGTGGCCGCCGACATCGCTGCGCAGCTGCGTGCCGGCGAGCGCTGCATCTTCGGGGTCATGGCCGAGAGCCACCTGGTCGACGGCGCGCAGAAATTCAACCCGGGCCAGCACGATCCGGCCGCATTGACCTACGGCCAGAGCATCACCGACGCCTGTCTCGGCTGGGACGATTCGCTGCGCCTGGTCGACGAGCTCGCCGACGCCGTGCGCGGGCGCCGCGCGCACGCGCAGGCGTCCCGCGCATGAGCCGCGCCGCGGGGCGCATCGTGCACCTGCCTACAATAGTCGCCGATGGCCCGTGGCGCTGCCTTTCGGCGTTGCGGGCGGCTCTTTTCCCGGCGCGCGCCAGCCTCGCGCCCGACTCCAGCACGATGTTCCTGGCATGACCGACACTCCGCTGCTCAGCACCTCGATCCGATCCCTGCCGCTGGTCGCGCGCGGCAAGGTGCGCGACAACTACGCGGTCGGCGACGACCTGCTGCTGATGGTCGCCACCGACCGCATCTCGGCCTTCGACGTGATCATGGACCAGGGCATCCCCGGCAAGGGCCGCACGCTGACCGAGATTTCGCGTTTCTGGTTCGGCCTGCTGGAAGACGTGATCCCCAACCATCTCACCAGCATCGATCCGGAGTCGGTCGTCGCGCCCGACGAGCGCGACCAGGTGCGCGGGCGTGCGCTGGTGGTCAAGCGCCTGCGCGCGCTTCCGGTCGAGGCGGTGGTTCGCGGCTACCTCGCCGGCTCCGGCTGGAAGGACTACCAGGCCGGCGGCAAGGTGTGCGACATCGAGCTGCCGAAGGGGCTGCAGCAGGCGGCGCGGCTGCCGCGCCCGATTTTCACGCCGGCGACCAAGGCCGAGCTCGGCGAGCACGACGAGAACATCGACTTCGGCCACATGGTGCGCCTCGTCGGCGTCGAGGTGGCGGCGCAGATCCGCGACGTCAGCCTCGAGATCTACGCCCGCGCCGCCGACCATGCGCAGTCGCGTGGCATCCTGCTGGCCGATACCAAATTCGAATTCGGCCTGGATGTGCAGGATCGGCTGGTCTGGATGGACGAGGCACTGACTCCGGATTCATCGCGTTTCTGGCCCGCCGACCAGTGGCGCGAGGGCATTTCGCCACCGAGTTTCGACAAGCAGTACCTGCGCGACTGGCTCGAGCAGGTACCCGGCTGGAACAAGCGCGCACCCGCCCCGACCTTGTCGGCCGAGGTGGTGCAGGCCACCGCCGCGCGCTACCGCGAGGCGCTGCAGCGCCTGACCGGCCCGGCCGCGGCCTGACGCGGGGCGCCGCGCTCAGCTGAGCACGATCATGCTCAGGCGCCGGCGGTAGCTCTCCACGGTCGGGTCGGTGACCGGCGGCTGACCGTCGGTGGTCTTCTGCGGCGCCGGCGCCATGAGTTCGAGCACGGCGACGTAGGCCTTGCGCGCGGCCTGCTCGTTCCAGTTCTTGTCGCGCATCAGGATTTCCAGCAACTCGTCCATCGCGGCGGTCCACTGGCGCTGCGCCATGCGGCGGCGCGCCAGCGTGAAGCGCGCGTCGAAGTCGCGCCGGTCGGCGCCGATGCGCTGCGCGAGGGCCTCGTCGGGCGCCGCCTGGGCGCTGGCATCGATGGCGTCCATCCACTCCTTGAGCGCGCTGGCGCGCTGGTCGATCGCCAGCTTGCCGAGCAGCGGCGCGAAGGCCTCGCGGGCTTCGTCCAGCCGATCCGCCAGCATCAGGCGGTGCACGAGGTCGACGCGCAGCGCGTCGTCGGCCGGGTTGGCCGCGAGCGCCTGCTGCATGTGCTGCAGCGCGGCGCCCGGATCCTGTGCCGCGGCCGCGGGCTCGGTGTCCGGCCCGGGCGCTTGCTCCTCGTCCTCGGCAGCGGGTACGTGACGATCGAGGAACTGCCGGATCTGGCCCTCGGGCAGCGCGCCGACGAAACCGTCCACCGGCTGGCCGTCCTTCAGCAGCACGACCATCGGGATGCTGCGCACGCCGAACGCGGCCGCGAGATCCTGCTCGTCCTCGGTGTTGATCTTCACCAGCTTGAAACGCCCGGCGTAGGCGGTCTCGAGCTTTTCGAGCAGCGGGCCGAGGGTGCGGCACGGGCCGCACCACGGGGCCCACAGGTCGACCAGCACCGGCACGGTGCGCGAGGCCTCCACGACCTCGGTCTCGAAATTCACAAGGGTTGCGTCGATCATGTTGTCTGGTTCTCCGGTACCCGGATGGATATGAGGGTGCTGGCGCTGGATTCCAGGCCCCTGCCGGAGCGCCTGGTGTGCCATGCATCAAGCATACCGGCCTCGGTAGAATGGCGGGCTTTCATGCAGGGGGACGCAAATGGCCTTGGTGGGCGTGGTCATGGGGTCGAGTTCCGATTGGGACGTGATGCAGCATGCTGCGCAGATGCTGCAACGACTGCAGATCCCCTTCGAGGCGCGCGTGGTCTCCGCGCACCGCATGCCGGACGCGATGTTCGACTACGCCGCCTCGGCGCGCGCGCGCGGCTTGGCCGCGATCATCGCGGGCGCCGGCGGCGCCGCCCACCTGCCGGGCATGCTGGCGGCCAAGACCACGCTGCCGGTGCTGGGCGTGCCGGTGCCGAGTCGCCACCTGCAGGGGCGCGACTCCCTGCTGTCCATCGTGCAGATGCCCAGGGGCGTGCCGGTGGCTACCTTCGCCATCGGCGAGGCCGGCGCCGCGAATGCCGCGCTGTTCGCGGCGGCGATGCTGGCGGCCAGCGATGCGCAGTTGCTGCGCCGCCTGGAGGATTTCCGCGCCGAGCAGACGGCGCAGGCCAGCGCCATGCAGGTGGGCCTGTGAGCGCGCTGCAGGCGAGCGCGCAGCCTGGCTTTCTCGCCCCCGGCGCCGTGCTCGGCGTGCTCGGCGGCGGACAGCTCGGGCGCATGTTCGCGCAGGCCGCGCAGGCCGCCGGCTACGAGGTGGTGGTGCTGGAGCCGCAGCCCGGCGCACCGGCCGCGCAGGTCACCAGCCGTGTCGTCGCCAGCGCATACGACGACACCGACGGCCTGCATGCGGTGGCACGCCAGGCGCGCGCGGTGACCATCGAATTCGAGAACGTTCCGGCCGACGCGCTGCAGTGGCTGGACGAGCACGTGCGCCTGGCGCCGCACGCTCCGGCGGTCGCCGTGTGCCAGGATCGCACGCGGGAGAAGGCGCTGTTCACGCGCCTCGGCGTGGGCTGCGTGCCGTACGCCGTGCTGGCCGGCGACGACGACTGCCGCGCCGCGCAGGCGCGCGACCTGTTCCCCGGCATCCTGAAGACCGCGCGCATGGGCTACGACGGCAAGGGCCAGCTGGGCGTGCGCGAGCCCGCCGCCCTCGCCGCGGCGTGGCGCGAGCTGGGCGGCGTGCCCTGCGTGCTGGAGCGTCGCGTGGATCTCGATTTCGAGTTGTCGGTGGTGCTGGCGCGCGGCGCCGACGGCCACATGGTGCATTTCCCGCCGCAGCGCAACCTGCATCGCGACGGCATCCTGTTCTCGAGCCGTGCCGGCAGCGGGGTGATTGCGCACGCGTGCGCCGAGCAGGCGCTGCGCGCGGCGCGCGCGGTGGCCGAGGGCCTGCAATACGTGGGCGTGCTGTGCGTCGAGTTCTTCGTCACCGCGGACGGCGCGCTGCTGGCCAACGAGATGGCGCCGCGCCCCCACAACTCGGGGCACCACACCATCGATTCCTGCGATGTCTCGCAATTCGAGCTGCAATGGCGCTGCCTGGTCGGAGCGCCGCTGCCGCAGCCGCGGCTGCACAGCGCGGCGTGCATGCTCAACCTGCTCGGGGACCTCTGGTTCGACGCGGCGGGACGCCAGCGCGAGCCGGACTGGGCGGCGCTGCTGGCGCTGCCGGGCGCGCACCTGCACCTGTACGGCAAGCACCAGCCGCGCCGCGGGCGCAAGATGGGACACCTGACATTCACCGCGGCGCTGCCCGACGACGCCGCCCGGGCGGCGCGTCGCGCCTGCGAGCTGCTCGGACTGGATCCGGCATGAAGCGCGGCACCCCGGCCGTCGCGGCCGCGGCGCCCTCGAGGCGCGACATCGACGAGGCCGTGCGCCTGCTCGAGGCCGGCGCGCTGGTCGGGCTGCCCACCGAGACGGTGTACGGCCTGGCGGCCGACGCCGACAACGATGCCGCGGTGCGCGCCATCTATGCGGCGAAAGGCCGGCCGGCCGATCATCCGGTGATCGTGCACCTGCACCATCAGGCCGACGCCCTGCGCTGGGCCGCGCGCCTGCCGGCGAGCGCCGAGCGCCTCGCCGCGGCGTTCTGGCCCGGCCCGCTGACCCTGGTGCTGCCGCGCCGCGAAGGCGTGGCGCAGGCCTGTGCCGCAGGGCAGGACACGATCGCGCTGCGCAGCCCCGCGCACGCCGTGGCGCAGGCCGTGCTGGCGCAGTTGCACGGCGGGCGCGGCGGGCTGGCCGCGCCTTCGGCGAATCGCTTCGGACGCATCAGCCCGACGCGCGCCGAGCATGTGCGCAGCGAACTCGGCGCGGCGGTTTCCCTGGTGCTCGACGGTGGCGATTGCGCGGTCGGCATCGAGAGCACGATCGTCGATTGCAGCGGCGAGCATCCGCGCATCCTGCGCCCCGGTGGGCTGGCTGCCGCGGATCTGGCCGAAGTCCTGGGCCTCGATCCCGACGCGCTGCGCGCGCCTGTGCCGCCGAACGCGCCGCGCGTGCCGGGCGCGCTGGCCTCGCACTACGCGCCGCGCACTGCGCTGCACATGCGCAGCGCCGCGGCGATCGACGAGGCCTGGCCGGCGCGGGCGGGCGAGGTCGCGGTGCTGGCGCGGCGCGCCGCGCCGTCCGGCGCGCCTGCCCACTGGCTGCGCCTGGCCGCGGAGCCGGCGCAGTATGCACAGGGACTGTATGCGGCATTGCGTGCGCTGGACGCGCTCGGCCTGCGCGAGATCTGGGTCGAGGCCGTGCCGCAGCAGCCGGCCTGGGACGCCGTGCGCGACCGTCTGCGTCGCGCCTGCGCGCCGCGCGGATGAGCCGAGGCCGGCGCGGCCGTGCCGGTCACCCTGGCGCGGGGACGGACGAGCGCTTGCGATACAGTGTCCGAGTGTCCGCGCCGCGCGCGCAATCGCGGTCATGCAGCGCGCGGCATGACTGTATTTTCATACAGTCCTGTGCTACAGTGCCGGCGACGGCTCCGGAAAGCCGGCGCACGCAGCAGCCGCAGGCGGGGATCGAGGCGGGGATCGAGGCGGGGGATCGACAGCAATGGAACAAGGCAAAACCATGGTGAACGGTGAGAAGGCCAAGGCGCTGGCCGCGGCGCTGGCGCAGATCGAGAAGCAGTTCGGCAAGGGCTCGATCATGCGCCTGGGCGAAGGCGAGGTCGCGGAGGATCTGCAGGTCGTATCCACCGGCTCGCTCGGCCTCGACATCGCGCTGGGCGTGGGCGGGCTGCCGCGCGGGCGCGTGGTCGAGATCTACGGCCCCGAGTCGTCGGGCAAGACCACGCTGACGCTACAGGTCATCGCGCAGATGCAGAAGCTCGGCGGCGTGTGCGCGTTCATCGACGCCGAGCACGCGCTGGATTCGCAGTACGCCCAGAAGCTGGGGGTCGACCTGCAGGAACTGCTGATCTCGCAACCCGACACCGGCGAGCAGGCGCTGGAGATCGCCGACGCGCTGGTGCGTTCGGGCTCCGTCGACCTCATCGTCATCGATTCGGTGGCGGCGTTGACGCCGAAGGCCGAGATCGAGGGCGAGATGGGCGATGCGCTGCCCGGCCTGCAGGCGCGCCTGATGAGCCAGGCCCTGCGCAAGCTCACCGGAACCATCAAGCGCACGAACTGCCTGGTGATCTTCATCAACCAGATCCGAATGAAGATCGGGGTGATGTTCGGCAACCCGGAAACCACCACCGGCGGCAATGCCCTGAAGTTCTATTCGTCGGTGCGCCTGGACATCCGGCGCATCGGCGCGATCAAGAAGGGCGAAGAGGTCATCGGCTCGGAAACCAAGGTCAAGGTGGTGAAGAACAAGGTCGCGCCGCCGTTCAAGCAGGCCGAGTTCGACATCCTCTACGGCGAGGGCATTTCGCGCGAGGGCGAGATCATCGACCTCGGGGTGGCCGCCAAGATCGTCGACAAGTCGGGCGCCTGGTATGCCTACAAGGGCGAGAAGATCGGCCAGGGCAAGGACAACGCGCGTGAATTCCTGCGCGAGAACCCGGACGTGGCGCTCGAGATCGAGAATGCCGTGCGTACCGAGCTGGGCGTGCGCGTGATGCCGGGGCAGGCGCCGGTCGCCGCCGCGGCGGATCAGGAATAAGCCTCGCCGGCTCATGCGCGAGCACGACCCGCGTGGCGTGCTGCGCGCGCGAGCGCTGCGCCTGCTGGCGCAGCGCGAGCACAGCCGCGCCGACCTCGAGCGCAAGCTCGGCGCTGCGCGCGCCGGCCGCGAGGCCCCCGAGGCTGCGATGCTTGCGCAGGTGCTCGATGCCCTGCAGGCGCAGGGGCTGCTCGACGAGCAACGCTTCGCGCGGTCGCTGGCGCGGCGCGTGGCGCGCGGCCACGGCAGCCTGCGCGTGCTGGGCGAATTGCGCCAGCACGGGCTGGAGGACAGCCTGGTGCGCGAGGCCCTGCGCGAAGCCCAGGATGAACTCGATCCGGAGCCCGAGCGGGCGCTCGCACTGCTGCGCCGGCATCACCCGCTGGCGGCCACCGATCCCGCCCAGCGGGCGCGCCACATGCGCTTTCTGCAGCGCCGCGGCTTCGGCGCCGACGCCGTGCGCTACGCGCTGCGCATGCACGACGCCGGCGTCGACGCCGCCGGGGACGACGCGTCCTGCGATTGACCACAAGTCGCCGCTTGGGCGCATTTTTCGTCGCCCGCGCGCGCGGCGCTGCTAGACTAACCTATTGCGCCGCGTCAAATTCCTGTGACATCCATGTGCTGTTGCGCAGGTTGCGCCCGCCGCGCCTCACGGCGCGCGGCGGCGATCTGCGCAACGGCACACGCCTGCCTCCCCGCGCGGCACGGTGGCCCGGGCGAGCGCTCGCCGTGCGCATGGCGAGCCGCCGGGCCTGCGTTCCGTGGTCGTGGCACGCCCCGACCCTCGCCAAATCCTTCGGAGAACAGCCAATGAAAATCCACGAGTACCAGGGCAAGCAGATCCTGCGCGAGTTCGGCGTGCCGGTGCCGCGCGGCATCCCCGCATTCACCGTCGACGAGGCGGTGAATGCGGCCGAGCAACTCGGCGGTCCGGTGTGGGTCGTCAAGGCGCAGATCCATGCCGGGGGGCGTGGCAAGGGCGGCGGCGTGAAGCTGGCGCGATCCATCGACGAGGTGCGCGATCTGGCCGGGCAGATGCTGGGCATGCAACTGGTGACCCACCAGACCGGGCCGCAAGGGCAGACCGTGCGTCGCCTGCTGATCGAGGACGGCGCCGACATCCGCAAGGAGTATTACGCCGGCCTGGTCATCGACCGCGCGGCGCAGAAGGTCGCGGTGATGGCTTCCAGCGAAGGCGGCATGGACGTCGAGGAAGTCGCCGCCAGCACGCCGGAGAAGATCCACAAGGTATGGGTCGAGCCGACGGAGGGACTGCAGGATGCCGACGCGCTGGCGCTGTGCGAGAAGATCGGACTGCCCGAGGCCAGTCGCAAGCAGGGCGCGCAGGCCCTGCAGGCGCTGTATCGCGCGTTCTGGGACAAGGACGCCTCGCTGGCCGAGATCAACCCGCTGATCGTGCAGGGCGACGGTTCCGTGGTGGCGCTCGATGCCAAGTTCAATTTCGACGACAACGCGCTGTTCCGCCACGACGACATCGTGGCCATGCGCGATCTCGACGAGGAGGATCCGGCGGAGATCGAGGCGTCGAAGTACGGCCTGTCGTACATCCAGCTCGACGGCAACATCGCCTGCCTGGTGAACGGCGCGGGCCTGGCCATGGCGACGATGGACACGATCAAGCTGTTCGGCGGCGAGCCGGCCAACTTCCTGGACGTGGGCGGCGGCGCGACGGCCGAGAAGGTGACGGCAGCTTTCAAGATCATGCTGCACAACCCCCAGGTCAAGGCGATTCTCGTCAACATCTTCGGGGGCATCATGCGCTGCGACGTGATCGCCGAGGGCCTGATCGCCGCCAGCCGCGCGGTCGCCCTCAAGGTGCCGCTGGTCGTGCGCATGAAGGGAACCAACGAGGATCTGGGCAAGCGCATGCTGGCCGACTCCGGGCTGCCCATCGTCAGCGCCGAGACCCTGGCCGAGGCCGCGCAGAAGGTCGTCTCCGCCGCCGCCTGAATCCCGTCCACCATTCGTGCGCCGGCGCCGCGGGCGCGACGCCGCCGGCCCCGTCGGGGGCCGCCGTCACGCCCGCAGCACGGCCCAGCCGAGGAATCCTCCATGTCCATCCTGATCGACAAGAACACCAAGGTCATCACCCAAGGCATCACCGGCAAGACCGGTCAATTCCACACCCGCATGTGCCGCGAATACGCCAACGGCCAGGCCTGTTTCGTGGCCGGCGTGCATCCGAAAAAGGCCGGCGAGAACTTCGAGGGCATTCCCATCCACGCCACGGTGGCCGAGGCCAAGGCGGCGACCGGCGCCACGGTGTCGGTGATCTATGTGCCGCCGGCCGGTGCGGCCGCCGCGATCTGGGAAGCCGTGGAAGCCGATCTCGACCTCGCCATCTGCATCACCGAGGGCATCCCGGTGCGCGACATGATGGAAGTGCGCGCACGCATGCGCGCCAAGCAGGCCGCCGGCGGCAAGCAGACCCTGCTGCTCGGGCCGAACTGCCCGGGGCTCATCACCCCGGACGAAATCAAGATCGGCATCATGCCCGGGCACATTCACCGCAAGGGGCGCATCGGCGTGGTCTCGCGCTCCGGCACCCTGACCTACGAGGCGGTGGCCCAGGTCACCGAACTGGGCATGGGCCAGAGCAGCGCCGTGGGCATCGGCGGCGACCCGATCAACGGTCTCAAGCACATCGACGTGCTCAAGCTGTTCAACGACGATCCCGACACCGACGGCGTGATCATGATCGGCGAAATCGGCGGGCCGGACGAGGCCGATGCCGCACGCTGGGCCAAGGAACACATGCGCAAGCCCATCGTCGGGTTCATCGCCGGCGTCACGGCGCCGGCGGGCAAGCGCATGGGACATGCCGGCGCGCTGATTTCCGGCGGTGCCGACACCGCCGACGCCAAGCTGCAGATCATGGAAGCCTGCGGTTTCACGGTCACGCGCAACCCGTCCGAGATGGGCCAGCTGATGAAAAAGGCCCTCGGCTGAACCCTGCGCGCATGGGGCATGCGGTGCATGCTCTGTCGCGCTGGCCCCACAAGACGCCGGACAATGTTCCGGCGTCTTGCTTTTGCGCGGCCGGCGCTGCGAGTGCCGCTATGCTGTACTTGAACCTGTGCGCCGCCGGAGTCGCTCACTTGCCCCTGGAATCCTTCGCTACCTCCGCATTCTGGAGCGCGGCAGCGCAGATCGTGCTGATCGACCTTCTGCTCGGCGGAGACAATGCGGTGGTCATCGCGCTGGCCAGCCGCAGCCTGCCGCTGCAGCAGCGACGCCGCGCCATCGTCTGGGGTACCGTGGGTGCCGTGGGCCTGCGCATCGTGTTGACCCTGTTCGCGGTCAGCCTGCTCGAACTGCCGTGGCTCAATCTGGCGGGCGCCGTGCTGCTGGCCTGGATCGGCATGCGCCTGATGCTGCCCGACGACAGCCATGCCGACGTCGAGCCGGCCGATCGGCTGTGGGCGGCCGTGCGCACGGTGATCACCGCCGACCTGATCATGAGCCTGGACAATGTCGTGGCCGTCGCCGCGGCGGCGCGCAATGCCGCCACCGGGCACGAGTGGGCGCTGGTCGGGTTCGGGCTGGTGCTCAGTGTTCCCATCGTCGTCTGGGGCAGCACGCTGGTGATCCGGCTGATCCGCCGCTTTCCGGTGGTCGTCGTGCTGGGTGCGATGTTGCTGGGCTGGATCGCCGGCGGCCTGGCAGCGGCCGATCCGGTGCTGCAGCCCTGGCTGCATGTCCATGGCTGGGGGGCCGGCGCGCACCTCGCCTGCGCTGCGCTGGGCCTGCTCGTCGTCTGGCTGGGCGGCAGCTGGCTGCGCCGCCGCAGACTGTCAGGCATTCACGGTTATTGAGGTCATTCGATGTCTTCCCCAGGTGAGACCCCGGCGTTGCGGCTGGACATGGTCAGTCGTACCGATCGCGGACGCATGCGCGAGCACAATGAGGATGCGCTGGCCTGCGACGCGGTGGCCGGCGTCGCCGTGCTCGCCGACGGCATGGGCGGTTACGCTGCCGGCGAGGTCGCCAGCGGCGCCGCGGCCGCGCAGGTGGCCTCCGAACTGGCGCGTCTCAAGGCCGAGTATCCGCGGCTCGATGCGCCCGACCTGATGCGCGCGATGCGCGAGTCCATCCGGCGCGTCAACACCCAGATCTTCCGCGTCGCGCACCGCGATCCGCGCTACGCCGGCATGGGCACCACCCTGGTGGCCGCGGCGTTCACCGGGGAACTCGCGGTCATCGCCCATGCCGGCGACTCCCGCGCCTATCTTTTTCGCGACCAGCGCCTGCGGCGCCTGACCAAGGACCATTCGCTGTTGCAGGAGCGCATCGATCTGGGCCTGCTGCGCGAGAACGACCCGGCCGGCCAGGCGGTGCGCAACCTGATCACCCGCGCGCTGGGCGTCGACCCGCTGCTCGAGCCGGAAATCGGCGTGCACGGCATGCGCGACGCCGATCTCGTGCTGTTGTGCTCGGACGGCCTGAGCGACATGCTGGAGGATGCGCAGATCGAGCAGTTGCTGCGTGCACACGACGGCGATGCACCGCGTGCGGCGCAAGAACTCATCGAACAGGCCAATGCCGCCGGGGGACGCGATAATATCTCGGTGATCCTGATCGGACTGCACCTGGGAGATCCTTCCCGCGGTCCGTCCTGACGCCGGCACGTCCGGCCTTCCCGTCGACAAGGTAGTCCGCCATGGCCAAGCTGGTCATTTTTCTCGATGACAAAGTGCTCAAGGAAGTGGCCCTGAACAAGGACCGCATCACCCTCGGCCGGCGCCCGCACAATGACGTGGTGATCGACAACCTCGCGGTCAGCGGCGAGCATGCCGTGCTGCTGCGCGAAGCCGACGGCTATGTGGTTCAGGATCTGGGCAGCACCAACGGCTCCTACATCAACGGCAAGCCGGTCAAGCGCGCGCCGTTCCGCGAGGGCGACAGCCTGGATATCGGCAAGTACACGCTGCGCCTGCTGTCGGACGCCCGCGCCTCGGCCTTCGCCGGTTCGCGCTTCGCGCCGTCGGCGTACGCGGGCTCGGGCTTTTCCACCACGGCCGGACCGCGTTCCGGCCCTCCCAGCACCGGCAGCACGCAGGCCGGGGACGCCAATTTCGCGGCCGCGCGCGCCGGCGGGCAGGGCGTGCCGGGGCTGAAGCTGCGCGTGGTCAACGGCGCCTCCGCCGGCGCCGAGGTGGGGCTGGAAAAATCCCGCACCACCTTCGGCCAGCGCGGCGTGATGGTGGTTGCCATCCAGCGCAATCCGAGAGGCTATGAACTCTCGCAGGTCGAAGGCGAAGAACGCGTGCGCATCAACGGCAGCGCGCTGGGCGTGGTCCCGGTGGTGCTGGCGGCCGGGGATGTCATCGAGATGACCGGCGGAACCCGGCTTCAGCTGCTGGAAGCCTGAGCCGGTGCGCCGGCGCTTCAGCCGGCGACGCGCATCAGCTTGAGCATGTTGGTGCCGCCCGGAGCGCCGATCGGCTCGCCGCAGGTGATGGCATAGCTGTCCGCCGGCACGAGCGCGCCGATTTCCCGCAGCCGTTGCTCGGCCTGGCGCAGCGCCTCGTCGCGTTCGCTGGAGAACAGCATGTGCAGGGCGCGCACGTTGCGGTACAGCGCCATCCGGCGCACCGAGGCCTGGCGCGGCGACAGCGCGTAGATCGGCATGCGCACGCGGTGCCGGCTCATCCACAGCGCGGTGGACCCCGACTCGGTGAGCGCGGCGATCGCCTTGCAGCCGAGGTGGTGCGCGGTGAACAGCGCGGCCATGGCGATCGACTGGTCGATGCGGGTGAAGGTCTTGTCGATGAAATCGGCCTCGAGCTTGAACTCCTCGAAGCTCTCGGCCTCGACGCAGATGCTCGCCATCGCCTCCACCGTGTCCACCGGGTAGCGTCCGGCCGCGGTCTCGGCCGACAGCATCACCGCATCGGTGCCGTCGAGCACCGCGTTCGCGACGTCCGAGACCTCGGCACGCGTGGGCACGGCGTTGGAGATCATCGACTCCATCATCTGCGTGGCGGTGATGACCAGCCGGTCCAGATCGCGCGCGCGACGAATCATGCGCTTCTGCAGCGCCGGCACCGCCGCGTTTCCGACTTCCACCGCGAGATCGCCGCGCGCCACCATGATGCCGTCGGAGGCGCGCAGGATCTCGTCGAGATGCGGAATCGCCTCGGCACGTTCGATTTTCGCGATCAGGCCCGGCCGATGTCCGTAGGCCTCGCCCGCGACATTCGCCAGCTGGCGCGCCATTTCCATGTCGGTGGCGTTTTTCGGGAACGACACCGCGAGATAGTCGGCCTGGAAGGACATCGCCGTGCGGATGTCGTCCATGTCCTTGGCCGTCAACGCCGGCGCCGACAGGCCGCCTCCCTGCTTGTTGATGCCCTTGTTGTTCGACAGCTCGCCTCCGATCACCACCGTGGTGTCGATGCGCGTGCCGCGCACGGCGTCGACCGCGAGCACGATCAGGCCGTCGTTGAGCAGCAGTCGATCGCCCGGGCCGACGTCGCGCGGCAGATCCTTGTAGTCGAGTCCCGCGCATTCCTGGTTGCCCAGCTCGCAGGTGGAGTCGAGCGCGAAGCGCTGGCCCTCCTGCAGCTGGATGCGATCGTTCTCGAAGCGCCCGACGCGGATCTTCGGGCCCTGCAGGTCGGCCATGATCGCGACTTCGCGCCCGCAGCGCGCGGCCGTCTCGCGCACCAGCGCGGCACGATCGATGTGGTCCTGCGCCTTGCCGTGGGAGAAGTTCAGGCGTACGACATCGACGCCTGCGCGGATCATGCGCTCGAGTACCTCGGGGGAGGAGCTGGCGGGACCTATGGTGGCGACGATCTTGGTGGCTCGGGGCATGGCTCGCGGCAGTGGAGGCGGGACAGGACACGAGTGTAGGAGCATTCGCCCGCCATCGAGAGCTTCTCGGGCTGCCGAACGCGCGGCGTTGACGCCGCGCAGACACGCGCCGCGGCCGACCCTCGCGCGCCGCCTATGGCTTCGGCACCTCGATGCGCCGCAGCACCGGCGCCGCGTGCAGCAGCGCGACGACGCGCGCCACATCGGGGTCGTTGCCCAGTCCGGCGGCTGTCGCCAGCGCCGGGAAATCGCGCGCCGTGGCCGGCGCGTAGCGCCAGAACGCATGCGCGGTGTAGCGCGCCAGGGCCAGCGCCTCGGCGCGGCGCCCGAGTCGCAGCAGCACGATCATGCGGCGCGACAGCAGCGCAGGGTCGCCCCAGACATGCGATGAGCGCTGCAGCAGTGCGAGCTCGTCGAGCAGCCGCGACCGATCGTCGCCGGGGGCGGGCAGCACCGACGCGGCGTCGGGAAACTGCGCCAGCGGGCGAAAGAACCAGTCGCGCGCGAGCGCGTCGCGACGCAGATCCTGGCTTGCGCCCGCGTCGGCGGCGAAGATGCGCGAGGTGCGGACATAGTCGAGCTGTGCCTTGGCGCACAGCAGCAGCGCCAGCGCGGCGGCGAGCAGCGTCGCCGCGCGTGCCGCGCCGCCAGCCGCATCGCCAGCCGCGTCGCCAGCCACGCCGCGCGGCGCCTGCGGCGAGGTCGGCGCGGTCGCGGCGGCTTGCGCCCAGCCCAGCAGGAAGGCGAAGTCGAACAGGAAATAGACGTACCACAGCGGGTACTCGACCAGGCTGTGCAGCCCCAGGAAGGCGCAGCCCAGCAGCGGCGCGAGCAGGCTGCGGCGGGCCGGCGCGCCGGCGGCACCGCGCCGCCACGGCCCGCTGACGCGCCACAGCCAGGGCAGAGCCGGCGCCAGGCATAGCGCGGTGCCGACCAGACCGGTTTCGGCCAGCAGTTCCAGCACCAGGTTGTGGGCGTTGTCGATGTTCTCCAGCGGCAGCGGGTGCAGCCGGCCGGCCAGCGTGGCCTGCTCCAGGCCCCAGCCGATCTGGCCCCAGCCCCAGCCGCGCCACGGATGCATGCCGAACAGCTGCCAGGCATCGCGCCAGATGATGGAGCGCGCGTTCACCGGCTGGTCGAGCTGGCGCGACAACGCATCCAGGTAGCTGATCCAGCCCCAGTGATCGGCCAGGTGCAGCAGCGCCCACCAGGCCGCGTAGAGCAGCGGAGCGGCGAGCAGCGCGCCCATGCGCGGATCGCGCCATGCACGCGGCCAGGCCAGCAGCACGAGCAGCGCGAGCAGCACCACGTGAACCGAACCCGTGCGCGAACCGCTGACCACCAGCGCCCATGTCAGCCCTGCGCTGAGCGCCCAGGCGCGCCAGGCGCGCCAGCGCGGCGCCAGCACCGCGAGCCCGACGTAGCCCAGCGCCACCGCGGTGGCGTAGTGGTTCGGCTGGCGCAGGTTGCCGTAGACCCGTCCGCTGCCGGGATAGCTGATCAGCGAGTAGACCCACGGCGCGTGTCCCGACAGCCAGCGGCTGGCCTGCGGCAGTTGCCACATGGAGAACTGCGCGAGACCGATCGCGACCTGCAGCAGGGCCTGCAGCAGCAGGGCCCAGGCCGCCGCGTCGAGCCACTGCGCCGAGTCGGCCAGTCGGCGGCCGAGGCCGGCCATCGCGCAGGCACCGAGCAGAAGCGCCACGGCCAGCCAGCCCTGCCCGGGATAGGCGAGCAGCCCGCTCGAGCACTGGACGGCGATGACCCCGGCAAGCGCGGCGAAACCCAGCGCCGCCCAGGTGGTCCGCGGCAGCAGACCGCGCCATGCCGCGCCCGCCAGCAGCAGGCTGCCGCTCCAGGCGGCGACGAGCATCGAGCCCATTTTCGCGCTGGGCCCGGGATCCCACGGCCACACCAGCCCGAGGCCGAGCGCCGCGGCGAGCAGCGCGACAAGCCACGCCGGGGCGGGCGACGCTTGGCGGGTGTCGACGCTGTGGTTCATCGCGGCAGCAGCTTGTCCAGCGCCTTGTCGCGGGCCACGCGCTGTTGCATCGCGCGCAGCCGGGCGTCGATGATCGAGGCCTCGAAGTAGTTGGCGCCCGGGGTTCGCCGCGCGATGTGCAGTTGCAGCAGTGCCCCCTCCAGGTTGCCGTCCAGCGCGTAGGCCTCGGCCGTCGCACGGTGCTGCGCGGCCGTCTCGCCGCAGGCCGCATAGGCCTGTGCCAGCCAGGTCCACAACTGCTCGTCGCGCGGATGCAGGACGGTTTGTTCGCGCAGGAAGTCACGCGCCTGGGTTCGCAGCGTCGGCTGCGCAAGCAGCGCCCGCGCCTGCAGGTGCAGCACCGCCGATGCGGCCGGCGCGACGGCAAGCAGGCTGCGCGCCAGCTGCAGCGCCTGTGCCGATTGCCCCTGCGCCAGCAACCAGTCGCCGCGCAGCAGCTGCAGCGGCAGGCGCTGCGCGGCGTCGAAGCCCGCGCCGAGGCGCTGCGCCTTGCGCAATGCGGTGTCGGCGTGACCGAGTTCGCCAGCGCGCAGCCAGGCCATCGCCTCGCAGTAGGCCCACGCGGTGCGCTGCGCCGGCAGCCGGTCGGGGCGTCCGGGCTGGCCGTCCCGCATGCTGCGCGCCAGATGGCGCAGATCGTCGACATGCGTCGGCTGCAGGCCGCGTGCGCGCGCGTTCATCAGCCAGAAGCGCAGTGTCGTGTCGGGCGGCAGCGGCTTGTCGCCACCGAGTTCCTCGGCGTAGGCGATGCGCTCGCTGGTCAGCGGGTGATCCTGCAGGAAGGCGTACACCACGGCATCGTCCAGGCGCGACAGGCTCTGCAGGCGCTGGAGCATGCTGGCCATCGCCTGTGGCGGGTAGCCGCTGGCGCGCAGCACGCTGATGCCGACGCGGTCGGCATCGCGCTCGTTGGAGCGCGAGAACCCCAGCTCGCGCGACGCCACCGCGGCCTGCCCGCCCATCGCCAGACCCACTGCCGCCTGGCCGCCGGCGCCGGCGAGTCCGGCGAGCACCGCCAGCAGCAGCGAGCCGGCCGACAGCACGGTGTTGCCGCCCGAGCGCGCGAGGCGCTGTTCGATGTGGCGCTGCGTGATGTGCGACATTTCGTGCGCGAACACCGCGGCGACCTGGGCCTCGGCCATCGCGTCGACCACCAGGCCGGTGTGCACGCCGATGTGCCCGCCCGGCAGCGCGAAGGCGTTGAAGGTCGGATCGCGCAGCAGGAACAGCTCGAAGTCGTGGGGTGCTTCCGGCTCCGCGCTGGCGATCGCCGCCTTGCGCAGGCGCTGCACGATGCCCTGCAGGTAACCGCGCAGCAGCGCGTCGCGCAGGTAATGCGGATCCTGGCGCAGCTGCGCCATGATGATCTGTCCGAGGCGCTGCTCGAGCGCCGGGCTCAGCACGCCCTGCCCGGCGTCGCCGAGTGCCGGCAGGCTGCTGATCGGCGCGCCGTCGGCTCCGCCGTCGTCGCCGAAGGCCAGGCGCGGGGCCAGCACGAGGCCTGCGCAGCCCAGGCAGCCGAGCAGCGCGCGGCGCCGCTCGGGCAGGTACGGGGCTTCAGGGCGGGGAGCTGGCATGTGCGTGGGCAAGACCACGGATCTGCGACGCGGGCGGGGGCAGCGGGCTCAGGCGTCGAGCGCCCGCAGTGCGCGATCCTGGTCCTCGGGTTCGAGCTGCGCGAGCACGGCTTGCGCCAGGGGCGCCAGCCGCGAGCAATCCGAGCGCAGGATTTGCTGCTTGACGCTGAGCAATTGCGCCGGGTGCATGGAAAAGCTGCGCAGCCCCAGCCCGAGCAGCAGGCGCGTGAGCTGGGGATCGCCGGCCATTTCACCGCACACGCTCACATGCACGGCATGGCCCTTCCAGGCACGTGCCGCTTCCGCCTGGGCCAGGGTCTGCGCGAGCAGTTGCAGCACTGCGGGGTGAAGCGGATCGTAGAGCTCGGCCACGCTTTCATCGGCCCGATCGATGGCCAGGGTGTATTGGACCAGATCGTTGGTCCCCACGGAAATGAAGTCGAAATGGCGCAGGAACAGCGGGAGCATGAGCACCGCGCCGGGGACTTCGATCATCGCGCCGACCTCGACCGATCCGGGCTCCACACCGTTGCTGCGCAGTTCATTGCGCGCCAGGTTCAGCTGCTCGAAGGTCTGGTGGACTTCCCGCGCATGCGCCAGCATCGGGATCAGGATGCGCAGGGGCCCGAAGGCCGCCGCGCGCAGCAGCGCCCGCAGTTGCACGCGGAACATCGCCGGATCCGACAGGCTGTAGCGAATGGCCCGCAGGCCGAGCGCGGGGTTGAGGTGGGTGAAGTCCCCGTCCCGGTAGTCGAGTTCGCCGTCCAGCGGCTTGTCGGCTCCGATGTCGATGGTGCGGATGGTCACCGGGCGTCCGCCCATGCTTTGCAGCACACGCCGGTAGGCCTCGAACTGCTCGTCCTCGCCGGGGCGGTCGGCGCCGCGGTTCATGAACAGGAATTCGGTGCGGAACAGCCCGACCCCGGCGGCTCCCGCCTGCAGCGCCCCGGCGCAGTCCTCGGGCAACTCGATGTTGGCAAGCAACTCCACGGTCTGGCCGTCGAGGCTGCGCGCCGGCGTGTTGCGCAGGCGCTGCAGGCGCTGGCGGGCGAGTTCGGATTCCTGCTTGCGCACCCGGTAGTCGTCGACGATGCCGGGGGTTGGATCGACGATGAGCAGCCCGTTGTCGCCGTCGATGATCACCCAGTCGTCCTGGCGGATCAGCCGGCTCGCCTCGCGCGCACCGACCACCGCCGGGATGTCCAGGCTGCGCGCCACGATCGCGGTGTGCGAGGTCTTGCCGCCGACATCCGTGATGAAGCCGCGGAACACGCCCTGCTTGAACTGCATCATGTCGGCCGGCGCGATGTCGTGCGCCACCAGCACCAGATCCTCGTCGGCGTGGGCGCCGCCGGGCAGGCCCTGGGTGCCGCGCAGCGCGCGCAGCAGGCGCTCGACCACCTGCTCGACGTCGGCCTTGCGTTCGCGCAGGTAGGCGTCCTCCATCTCGTCGAAGCTGCGCGCGATCACGTCCAGCTGCGCGGTCAGCGCCCATTCGGCGTTGTAGCGCCGGCTGCGGATCCAGTGCGCGGTCTCGCGACCGATGTGGGGGTCGTCGAGCAGCATCTTGTGCACGTCGATGAAAGCCGCCATTTCGGCCGGGGCGTCCGCCGGCAGCTCGGTCTGCAGCGTGTCGAGTTCGCTGCGCACGGCGCTGCGCGCGGCGCGCAGGCGGTCGACCTCGGATTCCTCCTGGCCGGGCTCGACGAAGTAGTGCGCGACGTCCAGGCGCGCCGAGGACAGCAGCACGGCGCGCCCCACGGCGACGCCGCGCGAGACCGGGATACCGAACATCTGCAGAGCCATGGTCGCAATGGTACGAGCAGGCGGCGTTCGTGGGACCGATCCGTCGCGTCGTGGCGGCGGCTCAGCGCGGTGTTGCGTCGCCCAGCGCGGCGACCTCGAGCACGAAGCACGCTCCGCCACCGGGATTGGGCTCATAGTGCACGTCGCCGCCGTGCAGGCGCGCGATGCGGCGCACCAGGGCCAGGCCCAGGCCGCTGCCCTCGACCGCGCCGCCCAGGCGCACGAAGGGCTCGAAAATGCGTTCGGCCTGCGACTGCGGCACACCGGGGCCATGGTCGCGCACCAGGATGCGCACGCCGTGCGGCGTGCGCTGCAGTTCGAGTTGCGCGCCGTCGCCGGCGGCATGCTTGCGCGCGTTGCTCAGCAGGTTGCGGATGCCGTGGCGCAGCAGGCGCTCGTCGGCGGGCATGCGCACCCAGTCGCCGTGGGCCTCGATGTCCTCGCGCGCGGCCTCCTCGGCAGCGACCGCCAGCACATCCACGTCCTCCACCTGCAGCGCGTGCGTGGCCCCCGCGTCGAGGCGGCTGAACAGCAGGATGGAGCCGATCAGGCGATCGAGTTCGGCCAGGTCGCGCAGCGCCTCGAGCGGCGCGCCGGCGCCGTCCGGTGCGTCGCGCCCGAGGGACTCGAGGGTCATGCGCAGGCGCGCCAGCGGCGTGCGCAGTTCGTGCGAGGTGTAGGCCAGCAGCGATTTGTGGCTGCGCACCAGCGCCTCCACGCGCTCGGCGGCGCGGTTGAACGCTTCGGCCAGCGCAGCCACCTCGTCGTTGCCCTCGACCGCCACGCGCGCGCCCAGGTCCAGTTCGCCGAGCGCCTGCACGCCGCGCTGCAGGCGTTGCAGGCGGCGCGTCAGGCGATGCATCAGCGGCAGGGTCACGAGCCCGACGACCACGGCGCTGAGCAGCGTGGTGCTCAGCGGCGACAGCAGCAGATGCCGCCAGGGCGACGGCTCGAGCCCGTAGAGGTGGAAAAAGGCCTGCAGCAGTTGCTGGCGCAGTTGCGCCTGCTGCGGGTCGGAGAAGAACACGACATGCAGCACCAGGGCCGCCACCAGCGCCTGCGCCACCAGCGCGGCCATGAGCGCCAGCGCGATGCGCGCGCCGAGCCGCGCGCGCGGCGGCGACGCCAGCGCGGCGGCGGCCGGCGCCGAAGTTCCGGTGCCGGCAGCGGAGGGCAGGCTCTGTGCGGCCATCGCGACGCGGTTACTCAGGCGGCGTCCTGGCTGCGCGCGAACACATAGCCGGCGCCGCGCAGCGTGAGGATGCGCCGGGGATGTCGCGGATCGTCCTCGATGAGCGCGCGGATGCGGCTGATGTGCACGTCGACGGAGCGGTCGTAGACCTCCTGCGCGCCGCTGCTTTTCACCGCGTCGAGCAGGAAGTCGCGCGACAGCACGCGTCCCGGATGCCGGGCGAGGGCCAGCAGCAGGTCGAACTGGTAGCCGGTGAGCGCTCGCGCCTCGCCATCGACGCGGACCTGGCGCGATTGCGGATCGATCTCGAGCCGCCCGAAGCGCAGCGCCTGCGCGCCGCCGGGCAGTCCCTGGCGCCGGCGCACGATCGCGCGCAGGCGCGCCAGCAGCTCGCGCGGCTCGAACGGCTTGGGCAGGTAGTCGTCGGCGCCGAGTTCCAGCCCGATCACGCGATCCAGCGGATCGCCGCGCGCACTCAGCACGAGCACCGGAAGGTCGTCGCCGCTGCCGCGCAGGCGCCTGCACAGGTCGAGGCCGTCGCCGTCCGGCAGCATGAGGTCGAGAATCACGGCGTCGAATCCCGGGCCCTGGCGAGCTGCGTCGAGTTCACCCAGCGCCTGCGCCAGGGTCGTGCTGCGGCGCACCGTCCAGCCGGCTTCGGACAGGTAATCCTCGACCATTCTGCCCAGGCGCGCATCGTCCTCGATCAGCAGCACCCGTGCGCGCAGCGATGCGGCGGCAGCGGTGGTGACGGAGGCGGCGGGATCGGACATGGCGAAGCGGTGGGGCTGTGCGCGGCGCAGGGCAGGGGGGCCATCATGCGCTTGCGGCGTTGCCGGCATGTGCGCGGAGCGTGTCGAAGTGTTTCGTTGCGCGCCAGCGAGGTGCCGCTCGACGTGTGTCTATTCGCCTTCGCCGAACTTGTCGCGCACGAGTGCGTCGATCGCCGCCAGCGCCTGCTCGGCGTCGCCGCCGTCGGCCTCCAGCACGAGGCGCGAACCCTGTCCGGCAGCCAGCATCATGACCCCCATGATGCTCTTCGCGTTCACCCGGCGCGTGCCCTTGGCGAGCCAGACGTCGCTGGCGAATTCCGACGCCAGCTTGGTCAGCTTGGCCGACGCGCGGGCGTGCAGGCCGAGTTTGTTGTCGATCAGAATCTCGAGTTTCGGCATGGCGAGGAGGCCGTGGCGGCGGCGCCGGACGCCTCCGCGGGCGATGCCAGCGCGGACGCATCCGTGCCGGCAGGCTCGGCGGGTTCGATGTCGATGATGGCGCGCAGGCCTCCCTCGATGGCGCGCTCGGCCAGTTCGTCCAGGCCTTCGTGCCGATAGCACAGCGCGCGCAGCAGCATGGGCAGGTTGACGCCGCCGATCAGGCGCGTGCGCGACGCGCCGGCGGCGCCGAACAGCAGGTGGCGTGCCGCGTTGCACGGCGTGGCGCCGGCGGCGTCGGTCAGCACCAGCACCTCGCCGTCATCGCGCGCAAGACGGGTGATCGCGTCGCGCGACGCGCGCTCGATGCTGCGCGGATCCGCATCCGCCGGTACGTCGAGCGCCTCCAGCCTGTCCACGACCGAGCAATGGACATGCTCGGCGCACGCACGCAGCGCGCTGGCGAGCGGGGCGTGGGCGATGATCAGGATGCCGGGCACGGACAGAGGGGCGAAATCATGGAGCGTTTCATGGTAGCCGCATTGCCGCGAGCGCGTGCCGCAGCTCAAGCACCGGGGGACCCGAGCTGCACCGAGTCGGTGAAGGTTTTCGCCGCGTCCGCCCGGAAATCGGCATCGCGCCCCAGTACGGTGGCCTGGAACACCTGCGCGCCTTGCGCGAACAGCAGCACATGCTCGCGCAGCCCGTCGCCCTGCGGGCCGCGCCCGGCGAGATCGAGTTCCAGCGCGTCGGGCAGGTTGCCGTCGGCGTGCGCGACCCTGGCGCGTCGGCGTTGCAGCACGCGCGCGTCGATGTTGCGCAGCGCAGCCCGGTGCAGTTCGGCCAGCGCCGCGCCGACCCGGGCGCCGTCGCGCATGTCGGCGTGCGCCAGCGCGAAGGTCATGTGCGCCGTCTGGCAGCCGGTCATGCTCATGTCCAGGCGCTGACCGGCGAGGGTCACCGGCTGCGACACGGTCTGCGGCTTGCACGGGAAGTTCATCAGGATGTCGACATCGCGCGGACCGGCCTCGCGCCAGTCCAGCGCCGGCGAGCAGCCGAGCAGCGACGCTGCCAGCGCGGCCACGCCGAGCGCGTGCAAAGTGCGCGCACGCCGCGCCCGCAGGCTTGATCGGGCGCAAGGGTCCGGCACGGCAGGGGGATTTAGCATGGCGTGCATTATCCCAGCCCCTGTCCCGCACATGGCCGTGACCGGCATCCCCATTTCCCGTGCCGTGCCCGGACGGCGCGCGTTCGCACGCGCGCTGGCCGTGTGCGCGCTCGCCGGCGGCGTGGCCTGCAGCGGGCCGGCGAGCGCGCAGACCGCGTTGCCCAGCGCCCGCGACCTGCGAGCCAGTGCCGCGCAGGCGGCGCGCCGCGGCGGGCCGCTGGTGCTGATGTTCAGTCTGCCCGGATGCACCTATTGCGAACGCTTGCGCCGGGACACCTATCGCTGGATGCTGCGCGACGGCGTCGACGTGGAGCAGGTGGACATGTCGTCGGCGCGTCCGCTGCGGGGTTTCGACGGCCGGCCGACCAGCGGGCAGGCGCTGGCCCGCCACTATGCGGTGCATCTGGCGCCCACCGTGTTGTTCCTCGGCCCGGGCGGGCGTGAGATCGGCGAGCGCCTCGTCGGCGCCGGCGAGCCGGACTTCTACCAGGCCTTTGTAGACCGCTCGATGCGGCAGGCTCGCGCGCAATTGCGCGCCGGGTGATCCATGGATGGCGCAATCAAACAGCGTCTCAAGCCAGCAATCGGTTTTTCCAATATACTCAGGTGGGTATAAGCCTGACGCGTCCCGGCCGATGCCGCGCAGGCCGTTGCGGATGCTGGGAGTCGGTCGACGGAGGGAACGATGAGCCGCGGTTTGCGCAGGCGAGGAACAGCCGCAGGGTGGCTGCTGGCGGGGCTGGCCTGGCTGCCGCTGGCGCCGCTGCGCGCCGAGCCGGTCATGACCCTGTCGCTGCGCCAGGCCCTTCAGCTGGCGCTGCAACGCAATGCGCAGCTGCGCATCGCCGCCGCCGACACGGCGCAGGCGGACGCCGCGGTGGCGCAGGCGAGCGCCGCCGGCATGCCGCGCATCCGCGTCGATGCCGGTGTCACGCGCAGCGACGACGCGCTCAGCGTGCTCGGCATGAAGCTGCAGCAGCGCCGCGCCACATTTTCCGATTTCGGCGCCGGCCAGTTCCTGCAGGCGCTGAATGCGGGCGCCAGCCCGCTCGGCCTGGCGCCCGACAACCTGAACCGGCCCGCGGCGACCAACGATTTCCATGCCGGAGTGCAGGCCGACCTGCCCATCTACACGGGTGGCCGCCTGTCCGGCTTGCGCGAGCAGGCGCGTGAGCAACTGGCCGCGGCGCGTGCCGGCGAGCGCGAAGCACGCCAGCGCGTGGTGCAGCAGGTGGTGGGCGCCTTCGACGCCGTGCGCTCCGCGCAGGCCTTCGGCGCGGTCGCGCGCCAGGCCACGCAGGCCGCGCGCGAGGAGTTGCAGACCGCCTCGCGCCTGTGGCGCGCCGGCGTGGTCGTGCGCAGCGACGTACTGTCGGCCCAGGTCGGGCTCGAGGACGCCCGGCTGCGCGCCAGCCAGGCGGATGCCGCGGTGCAGCAGGAGCTGGATCGCCTGCGCGTGGCGCTCGGCCTGCCGCAGTCGACGCCGCTGCGCCTGCACGGCGAGGTCGACGTGCCGATGCCCGAAGGCGACCTGCGGCAGTGGATCCCGCAGGCCCTCGCCGCCAATCCCGCCATCCAGGCGTTGCGCCATCGCCTGCAGGCCGCCGGCGGCGGGGTGCAGGCGGCGCGCGCGCAGTTGTACCCGCAGATCGGCGCCATGGCCAGCGTGGACAGCCACGACGCGCATGCCGGGTTCGGCGCGCACAGCTACACCGTCGCTGCGCAACTGCGCTGGGACGTGTTCGACGGCGGGGTGGTGCATGCCCAGGTCGACCAGGCGCTGGCCCGACGCATGCGGGCGCAGGCGCAACTCGATGCCGCGCGCCAGGATCTCGTGGCGCAGATCCGCGAGGCCCGCCGACAGGCGCTGGAGGCCGCGCGGGCGAGCGACATGCGTGCGCTCGCGGTGAGCCAGGCGGCCGAGGCCGAGCGCATCGTGCGGCGCCGCTACGCCGACGGCGTGGGCACGCTCGTCGACTGGCAGCAGGCGCTGACCCAGCTCGACCGCGCGCGCGCCGAACTCGTGCTGGCGCGGCATCGCCTGCAGTTGCAGCGCGTCGCGTTGCGGATGGCGCTTGGCCGCCTGAGTCCGGACGACCTGCAGCCAGCTTCCCCCGACGCACCGGCGACGCCAAGGCCCGTCGCCCCGCGCGCCGTCGCGCCCTCGCCCTCGCCCTCGCCCTCGCAAGCCGCATTTTCCCGACCATGAACCACGCGTCCGCTCCCGTTTTCGCGCGCCCGCGTCGCGCCTTGCGCCGCGCGACGCTGGTGCTGGCAGCCTGCAGCCTGCTGGGCGCCTGCGGGCGCCACGTCACGCCGCCGCGCCAGGCGCCCGTGCGCAGCGTGGCAGCCGCCACGCGGGTGGTGTCCAGCGTGCGCCAGCCCGGTCTGGTCGAACTGCCGGGCACGGTGGTCTCGAGGCACAGCGTGCAGGTGGCGTCGCGCCTGAGCGGATTCATCCGAGGGCTGCGCGTGCATGAGGGACAGACGGTACGCGCCGGCGAACTGCTGTTCAGGGTCGACGCCCCGGAGCTGCGCGCGCAGACCGGGCAGGCCCAGGCACGGCTGGCGCAGGCGCGCGCCGAGCTGGCGCAGGCCGACGCCGACATGCGGCGCTACGGCGACCTGTACCGGGCCGACGCGATCGCGCGGCAGCAATGGGAACAGGTGCAGCTGCGGCTGCGCGTGGCGCGCCAGCAGATGGCCGCGGCGCGCGCCGCGGCCGACGGCGCCACGGCGCAGTGGCCGTACGCCGAGGTGCGCTCGCCGATCGCTGGCGTGGTGGCGCGCAAGCTCGCTTCCAGCGGGGACCTCGCCACGCCCGGCCAGCCCGTGCTGGTGATCGACGGTGGCGCACCGCAGGTGGTGGTGCAGCTGCCGCAGCAGTTGTATGCGCGCCTGCGCGTCGGCGATGTCGCGCAGGTGCGTGCCGGCGACCGCGTGATCGCCGCCCGCTTCGAGCGCATCGTTCCGGTGGCCGACGCGGTGGCGCGCACGCACGAGGCCAGGCTCGATCTCGCGCCGGGCAGCGGCCTGAGCAGCGGCGAGTACGTGCAGGTCGGCCTGCCGGCGCCGCTGCAGTCGCAGTTGCGCGTGCCGCTGAACGCCGTCGTGCAGCGCGCCGGCATGACCGGCGTGTTCGTCGTCGACGCCTCGGGCATCGCGCACTTCCGCCTGCTGCGACTGGGCGCGACGCATGGCGACACGGCGGACGTGCAGGCCGGCCTGCGCGCCGGCGAGCGGGTGGTGCTCGATCCCCTCGACACGATCGAGAACGGCGTGCGCATCGTCGGAGGCGCTCGTGGCTGACGCGGGCCGGTTGTCGCTGGCGGGGCGGCTGGCGCGGGCCTTCATCGACTCCAAGATCACCGCGCTGATCATGCTCGCGCTGAGCCTGGCCGGCGTGCTCGCGCTGCTGGTCACGCCGCGCGAGTACAACCCCAAGATCGTGGTTCCGGCCGCCAACATCATCGTCAGCAAGCCCGGCGCGTCGCCCGACGAAATGCTGCGCCTGGTCGTGCGGCCGCTGGAGGCGATCATGGCCTCGATGGCCGGCGTCGACCATACCTTCGGCTACGCCGCCAGCGACTACGCGGTGGTCACCGTGCAGTTCAAGGTGGGCCAGGACCAGGAGCGCAGCCTGGTCAGGATGTACAACCAGTTGATGCAGAACCTGGATCGCATCCCGCCGGGAGCGAGCCAGCCGGTGGTCAAGCCGATCGACGTCGACGATGTTCCGGTGCTGACCCTGACCCTGTCGTCGCGCAAGCTGGATGGCGAACAGTTGCGCGAGGTCGCGCAGAACCTGCTGGTGCGCCTGCGCGGCGTGCCGGGGGTGTCGTTCAGCGAGGTCGTCGGGGGTGCGCCGCGCGCCGTGAATGTCTGGGTCTCCCCCGCGCGCCTCGCCGCCAGCGGCGTGTCGCTGCAGCAGCTCGAGCGGGTTTTGCGCGCGAGCAATGTCGCGGCGCCGCTGGGCCGCCTGGTGGACGACGACCGTGTCAGGCCGGTGCGTCTGGACAGCCTGCTGGGCAATGCGCATGCGGTGGGGGAACTGATGATCGGCGCCCCCGGCGGCAAGCCGGTCTACCTGAAGGACGTCGCGCGCGTCGTCGACGGGCCTGCCGAGGTCGACGAGTTGTCGCATTTCGCCTGGGGCCCGGCCTCGCATGCGCGTGACCCGGGCGCGCAGCGCAGCGCCGTGACGCTGGCCATCGCGAAAAAGGCCGGCACCAACGCCGTGGTGGTCACCGACGCCGTGCTGCAGCGCCTCGCGCAGGTGCGTGCGTGGGCCCTGCCGCAGGGCGTGCAGGTGAGCGTGACGCGCAACGATGGCGCGAAGGCGGACGAGGCGGTCAACACCCTGATGGAGCATCTGGGAGTGGCCATTGTCAGCGTGTCGTTGCTGCTGTGGCTGTTCCTGGGCTGGCGCGAAGCGGGCATCGTGACCCTCACGGTGCCGCTGATCCTGTGCGCTGTGCTGCTGGTCGATCTGGTCATCGGGCAGACCATCAACCGCATCACGCTGTTCGCGCTGATCCTGGCGCTGGGCCTGCTGGTCGACGACTCGGTGGTGGTGATCGAGAACATCCACCGCCACCTGCATGCCGGACACGGCGGTGCGGCGACGGACTTCGCAGCCACCGTGGTGGCCGCCACCGACGAGATCGGCAGCCCGACCAACATGGCCACGCTGGCGGTGATTCTCGCCTTCGTGCCGATGGCCTTCGTCACCGGCATGATGGGGCCGTTCATGCGCCCCATTCCCATTAACGTGCCGCTGGCCATGGGAACCTCGCTGTTCATGGCCTACACCGTGGTGCCGTGGGCCTCGCGACGCTGGCTGTGGCGCAAGGCGCAACACGAGGCCGAGCGCGCGACGCGGGAGCTGCAGCAGCCCGGCGCGCCGCGTGCCAGCCGGCTGCAGGCGCTGTACCTGCGGCTGTTCACGCCGCTGCTGCGGCGACGCGGCGCGCGCTGGCTGCTGCTAGGCGTGGTCTCGCTCGGACTGCTCGGCGCGCTGATGATGCCAGCCTGGCAATTCCTGCGCCCGGCCGGCATGAACGGACCGTTGTCGGCGCTGGGGGTGGAACTGCGCATGCTGCCGTTCGACAACACCAGCAGCTTCCTGATCGAGGTCGACACGCCGGCCGGCTCGCCGCTGGAATTCACCGACGAGGTGGCGCGCGCCTGCGGCGAGGTGCTCGCCGACGTGCCCGAGGTCGTCGACTGGCAGACCTTCGTCGGTCGCGCCGCCCCGCTGGACTTCGCCGCGCTGGTACGCGGCGACAGCCTGGCGCGCGGCGACGAGCTGGCGCAGCTGCGCGTCAACCTGCTGCCCAAGGCGCAGCGCGCACGCAGCTCGCACGCCATCGTGCAGGCGCTGTGGCGGCAGCTGGCGCCGGTGCGTGCGCGGTTCCCCGGCACGCGCATCAAACTGTTCGAGACCCCGCCCGGACCGCCGGTGCGCTCGCAGGTCCAGGCCGAGCTGTTCGGCCCCGACTATCACCAGTTGCGCCGTCTCGCGCCGCTCGTGCTGCGCGACTTCGACCAGACCTACGGGCTGATCAACCAGGACGACTCGGTGAGCGCGCCGAGCACCGAGTATCGCCTGCATCTCGACGTGCGCAAGGCCGCGCTCGCCGGCTTCACCCCGGAGCAGATCACGCAGTGGCTGCAACCCCTGCTGTCGGGCGCCAAGCTGGGCGCGCTGCACACCGCGCACGCGCTCGAGCCGGTGGACATCGTGCTGCGCATGGACCGCGCCGGGCGCCAGCGCATGGGCCAGTTGCTCGACCTGCCGCTGCGCAGCGCCGACGGCACGCTGGTGCCGCTGGGCAGCTTCGCCAAGGTCGAGAAGGTGCAGCGGGCGCGCGCCATCTACACCCGTGATCAGCACGCGGTGGTCTATGTCAGCGGCGAGATGCTCGGTGCCAGTCCGGTGTATGCCACGCTCAGCCTGAACGGCCGGCTCGACGGCGCGCAGCCGCTGCCGGGCGTGCGCGTGCGCACCGGCAATCTCGGATTCACGCCCACGCCGCCCTCCGGACTGCGCGGGGTGCAATTGCTGTGGGGCGGCGAGATGCGCCTGACGCTCGACGTGTTCCGCGATCTCGGCTCGGCCTTCATCGTGGCCCTGCTGTTCATCTATCTGCTGCTCGTCGCCTACTACCGCTCCTTCGTGCTGCCGCTGATCGTCATGGGCGCGATCCCCCTGACCCTGCTCGGGGTGTTTCCCGGGCACTGGCTGACCCACCAGGCGTTCACCGCCACGTCGATGATCGGAGTCATCGCGCTGGCCGGCATCGTGGTGCGCAACTCGCTGCTGCTGATCGACTTCATCGTCGAATACCGGGCGCGCGGCTTCAGCCTCGAGCAGGCGGTCGCCGAGGCCGGATCGGTGCGCCTGCGGCCCATCCTGCTGACGGCGCTGGCGATCATGTTCGGCTCGGCCATCATGATCACCGACCCGGTATTCGGCGGGCTCGCCGTGTCGCTGGTGTTCGGCACCATGGTCTCGACCTTGCTGACCCTGGTCGTGATTCCCCTGCTGTACTACATGTGGAATGCGCGCGCGCAGCGGCGCGGCCGGGCTTGAAAGCGGCGCATTCGCACGCATGTTCCAGGAAACAAAACGTATCTCTTGTGCATCGTCGCTTACCGGAATCTCGAGGAGCCCGCACCATGACCGTCGAACGCTACATCCGGATATTCGCCGGAACCTTCATCCTGCTGTCGCTGGCGCTGGGCGCGCCTGCGAGCCCGCTCTACGTCTCGAGCTGGTTCCTCTGGTTCACGGCCTTCGTCGGCGCGAATCTGCTGCAGTTCGGTTTCACCGATGTCTGCCCGCTGGGATGGATCCTGCGACGCCTCGGCGTGCGCGAGGCCGCACCCTGCGCGCGCTGACGCCGGATTGCCCCAGTGGGTATCATCGACGCAGCGCGGGCGACGTACCCGACGCTGTCGCCGAATCATTCCCCCTGCGGAGAACCCAGATGTCCGTCCTCACCAACGCCGCGTCGCGCACCGATATCCTGAACCGGCTCAAGCGTGCCGAAGGGCAATTGCGTGGCGTGCAGCGCATGATCGACGAAGGCGAGGCGTGCCTGAAGGTGGCGCAGCAGCTTTCGGCGGTGCGCAAGGCGCTGGACAGCACGTTCGTGCGCATGACGGTGTGCTTCATCGAACAGGAACTCGACGCCCGGCTGGAATCCAGTCAGGCCGAGAAGGCGCGTCTCGATTCGATGATGGAGGAGATGGAGACCCTGCTCGCGCGCATGGCCTGACGCCTGTGCGCGCGGCGGCGCGGCGCCGGCGTTCAAGGCGCGGCGACTTCCTCGATGATGCCGCCGCCCAGGCAGACCTCGCCGTCGTACAGCACGGCCGACTGTCCCGGCGTGACGGCCCACTGCGGCTGCGCGAATCCGAGCCGCAGTTCGTGCATGTCCGCCGCCAGCACGGTGCACGCGGCGTCGTGCTGGCGATATCGGGTTTTCGCCGTGAGTTGCGCGCCCGCGGCAGCAGGGGCGCCCGAGATCCACGAGACCTGCGCGGCGCGCAGGCGTGAACTCAGCAACCACGGGTGGTCGTGGCCCTGCGCCACGTACAGCGTATTGGTGGCGGGATCCTTGCGCGCCACGAACCAGGGCTGGCCGTTGCCGTCGCGGCTTCCGCCGAGCCCGATGCCCTTGCGCTGTCCCAGGGTGTAGAAGGCCAGCCCGATGTGTTCGCCGAGCCGTGCGCCATCCGGCGCGCGCATCGGCCCCGGGCGCGTCGGCAGGTAGCGGTTGAGAAACTCGCGGAACGGGCGCTCGCCGATGAAGCAGATGCCCGTGGAGTCCTTCTTGCGCGCATTCGGCAAGCCGATCTCGGCGGCGATGCGCCGCACCTCGCTTTTGGGCAATTCGCCGACCGGGAACAGCGTGCGCCGCAGCTGCTCCTGCGTCAGGCGGTGCAGGAAATAGCTCTGATCCTTGTTCGGGTCGAGGCCGCGCAGCAGTTGCACGCCCGCGGCGTCGCGGCGCACCCGCGCGTAGTGGCCGGTGGCGATGTACTCGGCACCCAGCCCCATGGCGTGATCCAGGAACGCCTTGAACTTGATTTCGGCGTTGCACAGCACATCCGGATTGGGAGTGCGCGCGGCCTCGTATTCGCGCAGGAATTCCGCGAACACCCGGTCCTTGTATTCGGTGGCGAAATTGACCGCCTCGATGTCGATGCCGATCAGGTCCGCCACGCTGACCGCATCGAGCCAGTCCTGGCGCGTCGAGCAGTATTCGCCATCGTCGTCGTCCTCCCAGTTCTTCATGAACAGGCCGATGACCTCGAAGCCCTGGCGCTTGAGCAGCCACGCCGACACCGAGGAGTCGACGCCGCCGGACATGCCGACGACAACACGGGGGGACGACGCGCGCATGCCGCGGATTCTACGGGGCGCGGCGCAGCCCTTGCTGCAGCGCCGCATCGGGGTGAAGCAGCTGCAGCGGCCAGCGCATGCCGGCGGCATGGTCGATGGCGCATTGCAGGACCGAGGGGCTGCGCAGGCGCTCGTGGTTCGCCCGCAGATCATCCAGGCTCAGCCACAGCGTGCGCACGATGCCGGCGTCGAGTGCGCGCCCGGCATGGCGGGCGCCGAGATCCCCGCAAAACGCGAAGCGCACATAATGCACGCCGCGCCCGGCGCGCAGGCCGTGGCTCTGGTAAACGCCGAGCAGGGCGGTCGGCGAGAAGTCGTGCGCGGTTTCCTCCAGGGTTTCACGCACCACCGCCTGCAGCAGGGATTCTCCCGCTTCCAGATGCCCCGCCGGGTTGTTCAGGCGCAGGCCTTGCGGCGTGTGTTCCTCGACGAGCAGGAAGCGGCCGTCGCGCTCGATGATCGCGGCTACGGTGACGTGGGGCAGGTCGGAATCGGGCATGGCTGGCGATGGCGCACCGCGCCGGGGCGGTGCATGCGAATGGGCAGGAGTCCACATTGTCCGACGCCGGGCTCGGCGCGGTCGCCCGCGTCGGCTGCGCGGTTCCGCGCATGGCTCTCGTGGCGCGGCCGTTCATTTCGTTCATAATCGGTGGTTTCGATCAGGAGGGGATTTCCATGCGCATAGGCGTTGCGGCGGAAAGCGTGGCCGGCGAAGCGCGCGTTGCAGCCACCGCGGAGACGGTCAAGAAACTGGTTGCGCAGCAACACGAGGTTCTGGTGCAGGCCGGCGCGGGCGCGCGTGCGGGCGTGCTCGATCCCGACTATGCGGCGGCCGGAGCGAAACTGGTCGATGCGCAACAGGCGCTCGGCGCCGACGTCGTGCTCAAGGTGCGTCGCCCGCAGCCCGACGAACTCGCCCTGATGCGTCCCGGCAGCGCCGTCGTGGGCATGCTCGAGCCTTTCGACAGCGCCGGACTGCAGGCGCTGGCAGCCGCCGGCCTGAGCGCCTTCGCGCTGGAGGCCGCGCCGCGCACGACGCGCGCGCAAAGCCTCGACGTGCTGTCCAGCCAGGCGAACATCGCCGGCTACAAGGCGGTGCTGGTGGCGGCCGATCTGTACCCGCGCTTCATGCCCATGCTGATGACCGCCGCCGGCACCGTGAAGGCGGCGCGCGTGGTGATCCTCGGCGCCGGCGTGGCTGGGCTGCAGGCGATCGCCACGGCCAAGCGCCTGGGCGCCGTGGTCGAGGCCTCCGACGTGCGGCCGGCGGCGCGTGAACAGGTCGAGTCCCTCGGCGCCAGGTTCATCGACGTGCCGTTCGAGACCGACGAGGAGCGCGAGATCGCCCAGGGGGTGGGCGGTTACGCGCGCCCGATGCCGTCATCGTGGCTGGCGCGCCAGGCCGAGCAGGTGGCGGCGCGCGTGCGCCAGGCCGACATCGTCATCACCACCGCGCTGATTCCCGGGCGCCGCGCGCCGGTGCTGGTGAGCGAGGACATGGTGCGTTCGATGCGCGCCGGCTCGGTGCTGGTCGACATGGCGGCGGCGCAGGGCGGCAACTGCCCGCTCACGGAACCCGATCGCGTGCTGCAAAAGCATGGCGTGACCCTGGTCGGGCACACCAACCTGCCGGCGCTGATGGCCGCCGATGCGTCGAGCCTGTATGCGCGCAACGTGCTCGATTTCCTGAAACTCGTGCTGGACAAGGAAAAGGGCCTGGTGCTGGACCTGCAGGACGACATCGTCGAGGCCTGCCTGGTGGCCCACGGCGGCGAGGTGCGGCGCAAGAATGCCTGAATATCCCGAACCGGGGCCGCCACGGCCCGAGGAGAAGCAACATGCATGAGATTTCCCCCCTGATCATCAATCTGACCATTTTCGTGCTGTCGATCTACGTCGGATACCACGTGGTCTGGAACGTCACGCCTGCGCTGCACACGCCGCTGATGTCGGTGACCAATGCGATTTCCGCGATCATCATCGTCGGCGCCATGCTCGCCGCCGCGCTTACCGTGACTCCGGTCGGTCGCATCATGGGGATGCTGGCCGTGGCGATGGCCGCGGTCAACGTGTTCGGCGGTTTTCTGGTGACCCGACGCATGCTGGCAATGTTCAAGAAGAAGGAGCGTTCGGCCTCGTGAATCCCGCGCGCCGGACCATCCCGCACAAGGATCCGTCATGACCCTCAGCATGAATCTGGTCACCCTGTTGTATCTCGTCGCCTCGGTGCTGTTCATCCAGGCGCTGAAGGGGCTTTCCCATCCCGCCTCCAGCCGTCGCGGCAACCTGTTCGGCATGCTGGGCATGGCCCTCGCGGCGCTCACCACGGTCGCGCTGATCGTCAAGATCGGGGGCGCCGCCGGTGCTTCCGGGCTGAGCTACGTGCTGATCGCGCTGGTCGTCGGCGGTGCCATCGGCACCGTCATGGCCAGGCGCGTGCAGATGACCAAGATGCCCGAACTCGTCGCCTTCATGCACAGCATGATCGGCCTGTCGGCGGTGTGCATCGCGATCGCCGAGGTGGCCGAGCCGTACGCCTTCGGCATCGTCTCGGCGCCCGGCATGGCGCTGCCCCACGGCAATCGCGTCGAACTGTTCATCGGCACGATCGTCGGCGCCATTACGTTCAGCGGCTCGGTCATCGCCTTCGGGAAACTGTCCGGCAAGTACAAATTCCGCCTGTTCCAGGGCGCGCCGGTGCGGTTTGCCGGCCAGCACAAGCTGAATCTCGCGCTCGCGCTGGCCACCCTCGGGCTCGGCCTGGCGTTCTGGTACAGCGCGCACTGGACGCCGTTCCTGCTCATGCTGGCGCTCGCCTTCGTGCTCGGCGTGCTGATCATCATCCCGATCGGCGGTGCCGACATGCCGGTGGTCGTGTCGATGCTCAACAGTTATTCGGGCTGGGCGGCGGCGGGCATCGGGTTCTCGCTGGAAAACAGCATGCTGATCATCGCCGGCAGTCTGGTCGGCTCGAGCGGCGCGATCCTCTCGTACATCATGTGCAAGGCGATGAACCGTTCGTTCTTCAATGTGATCCTGGGCGGTTTCGGCGGCGAGTCGGCGGCTCCCGGAGAAGCCGGCGCGCAGCAGCGCAGCGTGCGTTCGGGCAGTCCCGACGACGCCGCGTTCATTCTCGCCAACGCGGAGAGCGTGATCATCGTGCCCGGCTACGGGCTGGCCGTGGCTCGCGCGCAGCATGCGCTGAAGGAACTTGCCTTGAAACTCACGGAGCACGGCGTGAGCGTGAAGTACGCGATCCACCCGGTGGCGGGTCGCATGCCGGGGCACATGAATGTGCTGCTGGCCGAGGCAGAAGTGCCCTACGACCAGGTTTTCGAGATGGAGGACATCAATCCCGAGTTCGCGCAAGCCGACGTCGCGGTCGTGCTGGGTGCCAACGACGTGGTGAACCCGGCGGCACGCAATGATCCGAAATCGCCCATCGCCGGCATGCCGATTCTGGATGCCTACAAGGCGAAGACGGTCATCGTGAACAAACGTTCGATGGCTACCGGCTATGCCGGGCTGGATAATGAACTGTTCTACCTCGACAAAACCATGATGGTGTTCGGGGATGCGAAAAAGGTCATCGAGGACATCGCGAAGGCCGTCGAATAAGACAGGCGCAGGCCGCAGGCTTGCGAAAAGGCCGCCGTCGAGGCGGCCTTTTTGTTTTTCGATTTTCTGGTTTACCATTCGTCCATTCTTGCCCCCTGCAGCGACAGGTGGGCGCACCCTGTTCCTGGCCCGCGCCAATCACCGGAGGTTTCGATGTCCTCGTACAAGGAATTGCTGTCCCAGATCGAAGTACTCAAGCAGCAGGCCGAATCCCAGCGCAAGGCCGAGATCGCCTCCGTCGTCGCGGATATTCGCGCGAAAATGCAGGAGTACGGCATCACGGCGAGCGACCTGGGTTCCGGCGGTCGCGGCTCGCGCAGCCGTGGCATGACCGTGGCCGCGAAATATCGCCACCCGCGCACCGGCGAAACCTGGACCGGGCGCGGCAAGATGCCCAAGTGGCTGCAGGCCGAGGTGAACGCCGGCAAGCGCAAGGAAGACTTTCTCATCGTCTGAGTCACGCGACGGCCTGCCCGGCGGGCCGTCGCTGCACCGCGGCGCCGTGCCATCGGCACGGCGCGCGCCCGGCTTTGCCGGTAGCCGCGCGCAGGCGCTGCGGGATGAGCTGCAAGGCGCCCAAGCCAAGGCCAGGCGGGGCGCCTGGCCTGCTTGGGCTACGCCGCAGATCGCCCGCAGCGCCTGCGCCCGAAGGGTTGGGGCAGATCGGGCGCTGGTCGCACCCCGGATCTCGCGCGTGCGCCCAGCCCGCGCTGCGATCCGGCGCACGCCGATCATCCCGGTTCTGCACCAACGCGACCCCCTGCGGTATTTCAACAGCCTGCCAGGCGCCGGTGTCCAGGCTGCCGCGCCTGCGGCAGTGCCGCGCCAACACGGCGCGCTGCGCTCGCAGTCCTTGTCGGCGCGGCTTCCCGTACCCGTGTGCTCGCCCGCGCGTAGCGTGAGCGCGAGGCAGCCTCGCTGGCTGCCGTCCATGCCGCGTGCCATGCGGCGTGCCATGCGGCGTGCCATGCGGCGTGCCATGCGGCGTCGACCCGCCCGGGCCGCAGCGTGCGCCGCGCGCACTCGGCGACCCCCGCCGGCAAGGGTCGCCGTGTACGCCCGCGCTCACGCCGAACAAACGTCAGGATTTCGGTTCCGAATGTTCCTTTGTACGCCTTTGATATAAAACTTTACATTCCGTAACGTTCCTGGCTGGGCTTCTCGACGCAGATCTGTCGAAAAATTGCACAAAAAGCCCAATGAAAGCCAAAGACGTTCTCAATCTGCCTAGGTGCTGTCCCTGGATGTCAGGCCTGGATGAGTCCGCGCTGGAGCGCGTACGACAGGACCTTGTGGTGCACAGTGTCGACGCCGGCAGCATCGTCTGCCAAGGCGGAGAGCCGACGCGTCACTGGATCGGCGTGTTCAGCGGTCTGCTGCTGATGGGCTCCGGCGCGGAGCATGCGCCACTCTCCATGCACGCGGTTGCGCCCGGAGGATGGATCGGCGACGACACCCTGGCCGGCGAGGAGCGCTGGCCCGCCGATTTGCGGGCACTGCGCAAATGCCAGATCGGCATGCTGCCCGCCGACACCTATTTCTGGCTGCGCGAGCGCAGCCTGACGTTCACCCAGTTGCTGCTGGCGCGACTGGAGCAGCGCCTGCGCCAATGCTCACGCCATCTGCAGCACGGGCGCCCCCACGGCGCCGACGAGCGCGTGGCGCAGACCCTGCTCGGCCTGTTCGACCCGGTGCTGCACCCGGCGGTCGGGCAGAGCCTGCGCATCACCCAGGAGGAACTGGCCGAGATCTGCCGCCTGTCGCGCCAGCGCGTCAACCAGGCCCTGCAGCGCCTTGCGCTGGAAGGCGCGCTGCGTCTGCGATACGGGGGCCTCGAGCTGGCCGGAATCCACGGACTGCGCGCCTTCGCGCAGCGCAGCGGCGCGGTCGCGGCGGCGGATGGCGGCGGCGACCAACCGACCGGCACCGCCGATACGCCGGGCGCACCGCTGCTGGATGGCGAGCCCAGCTGCGCCTGAGCCGGGCGTCATAGCCCGGTGCCAGGCGCGCAGGCGCGCAGCGCGGACCCTAGAATGAAGGGTCTTTGCACGACTGCGCGGGCGGCGATCGCATCGCCGCCCGCGCAGTCGTGCAGTTCCGCTGCACCTGCTGCATGCCCGAATCCACCACGAAGCCTCTTGTCGAGTTCGAACGCGTCGGCTTCGCCTACGACGCGCGAGCCGTGCTGGGCGACATCAGCCTGCGCGTGCTGCCGGGGGAACTCGTGGCCGTCATGGGCGCTTCGGGTGGCGGCAAGACCACCCTGCTGCGCCTGATCGGCGGCCAGTTGCGCCCCACCACCGGCGAGGTGCGTTTCGATGGCGAGTCGGTCGCCGGCATGAGCCACGCGCGCCTGTATGCGGCGCGCCGCCGCATGGGCATGCTGTTCCAGATGGGCGCGCTGTTCACCGACCAGACGGTGTTCGACAACGTGGCCTTCGCGTTGCGCGAGCACACCCGCCTGGCCGAGCCGATGATCCGCGACCTCGTGCTCATGAAGCTGCATGCCGTCGGCCTGCGCGGTGCGCGCGATCTCTACCCGGCACAGTTGTCGGGCGGCATGGCGCGTCGCGTCGCGATGGCGCGCGCGGTCGCCCTCGATCCCGCGCTGGTCATGTATGACGAACCGTTCGCCGGCCTCGACCCGATCTCCCTGGGCATCTCGGCGCGCCTGATCCGTACCCTGAACGACGCGCTCGGCTTGACCAGCATCGTCGTTTCGCATGACGTCGAGGAGACATTCGCCATCGCCGACCGCGTGTTCATCCTGGGCAACGGACGCCTGCTGGCGCAGGGAACGCCGGACGAACTGCGCGCCAGCACGGAACCACTGGTGCATCAGTTCGTGCGGGGAGAGCCCGATGGCCCTGTGCGATTCCACTACCCAGCCCCGTCCCTGCGCGAGGATTTCCTGGGTGATGCAAGCCATGGGGCGCGTCCATGAAGGCGCTGCTGCAGGGTCTCGCCAGCGTCGGCGCCGCCACGCGTCGCGTGCTCTCCGATCTCGGCTGGGGGCTGCGCCTGTTCCTGCGCCTCGCGCTGCTGCTGCCGGCCGCGCTGCGACGCCCGCGGCTGGTGTCGCAGCAGGTGTACTTCCTGGGCAACGACTCGCTGCTCATCATCGCCGTATCCGGTCTGTTCGTGGGTTTCGTGCTCGGACTGCAGGGCTACTACACCCTGTCGCGCTACGGCGCGTCGAGTTCGCTCGGCCTGGTCGTCGCGCTGTCGCTGGTGCGCGAACTCGGCCCGGTGGTCACCGCGCTGCTGTTCGCCGGGCGCGCCGGCACGTCGCTGACCGCGGAGATCGGCCTCATGAAGGCCGGCGAGCAGATCTCGGCCATGGAAATGATGGCCGTCGACCCGCTGGCACGCGTGCTGGCCCCGCGCTACGCCGCCGGCATCATCGCCATGCCGCTGCTGGCGGCCGTGTTCAGCGCCGTGGGCATTCTCGGTGGCTACGTCGTGGGCGTGCTGCTCATCGGCGTCGATCCGGGCGAGTTCTGGGGGCAGATGCAGGCCGGCGTCGACGTGTTCAAGGACGTCGGCAACGGTGTGGTCAAGAGCCTGGTGTTCGGCGTCGCCGTCACCTTCGTGGCCCTGTATCAGGGATGGCGCGCGCAGCCCACGCCCGAGGGCGTTTCGCGGGCCACGACGCGCACCGTGGTCATCGCGTCCCTCGCCGTGCTGGGGCTGGATTTCATGCTCACCGCGCTGATGTTCAGCACCTGAGCCCGGAGCGGGCAAGGAAACCATCATGGAAAAACGTTCGATTGACGTCTGGGTCGGGCTGTTCGTGCTCATCGGCGCCGCCGCGCTGTTGTTCCTGGCCCTGAAGGCCGGAAATCTGCTGAGCCTGAATTTCGCACCGAGCTACGACGTGACCGCGCGCTTCGACAACATCGGCGGGCTCAAGGCCGACGCCCCGGTGAAAAGCGCAGGCGTGGTCGTCGGCCGCGTCGCCGCGATCCGCTTCGACAACCAGAGTTTCCAGGCCGACGTGATCATGGCGCTGGACAAGCGCTACAGCTTTCCCGCGGACACCTCCGCCAAGATTCTCACGTCCGGTTTGCTGGGCGACCAGTACATCGGCCTTTCACCAGGCGCGTCCGACAAGAATCTTCGCAATGGCGACGTGATTCAAAACACGCAATCGGCCATCGTGCTTGAAAATCTGATCGGCCGCTTCCTGTACGACAAGGCGGCGGGCGCAGGCCAGTGAGCCCCTACCGCAGATGCCCCGTGGGCAGGAGAACCCGTTGATTCCTTTTGCACAGGCGCGCATGCGACGCGCACAATCCGCGCAACCGCGTGCTCCGAGGGCCGCCTGCGCTGCGCTGCTGCTGGGCGCCGCGCTGCTGCTGGGCGGCTGCGCGACGCAGCAGCCCCAGGATCCGCTGCAGCCCTACAACCGGGCGATGTTCCGCATCAACAGCGACATCGACAAGGTGGTATTCAAGCCGGTGGCGACCGGTTATCGCAACATCACGCCGTCGCCGGTACGGCGCGGCGTCAGCAATTTCTTCGGCAACCTCGACGACATCTGGTCCACCGGCAACGATTTCCTGCAGGGCCATGTCGCGCAGGGCTTCAACGGCATCATGCGGGTCAGCCTGAACTCGGTCTTCGGCTTTTTCGGCGTGATCGACCTTGCCACGCCGCTGGGGCTGTACAAGCAGCCCAATGATTTCGGGCTTACGCTGGCGCGCTGGGGCGTCGGATCCGGTCCGTACATCGTGTTGCCCATCCTGGGGCCGTCGACGCTGCGCGACAGCGTCGGCAGCGGAGTGGACATCGCCTACGCCCCCGGCGTGAACAATGTGCGTGACGTCGCGCAGCGCGACGCGCTGGTGGCGCTGCGCCTGATCAACCAGCGCGCGGCGCTGCTCAGTACCACCGACCTGCTGGAGCAGATCGCCATCGATCCCTACATCTTCACCCGCGACGCGTACCTGCAACGCCGCCGGGCGCAGGTCAGCGACGTGCGCCACACGGGAGTGCTTGCCACCATGCCGGCCGACGATTCCGGCGAGGGCGGCGCGGGTGCCGCGGCGCCCGACGACGCCGGCGGCGCGCGGGACGTCCCCGCCATGGCGGACTCGTCGCCTGCGCCCGCCGCGCCGCGGCACTGATCAGCGCCACGTTCGCGCTCGCCTCGCCCGGCGCGGCGCAGCGCCAGACCTTCGGAGATCACCATGCTTGCCAAGATTCGAGAGTTTTTTCTGTGGACCCTCGTCGCCTGCCTCGGCGGCCTCGCCCCGGCGCATGCCGGGCAGCTCGCGCCGCCTGTCCAGGTGGTCGAGCACCTGACCGATTCCGTCATGAGCGCAGTGCGCTCGGATCCCGCGCTGAAGGCCGGCAACGAGGCGAAGATCGAGCAACTGGTGCAGACCAAGGTGCTGCCCTACCTCGATTTCCAGCGCATGACCGCGTCGGCCGTCGGCCCCTACTGGCGTCGCGCCACGCCGCAGCAGCGTGAGCAGCTGCAGCAGCAGTTCCGCGAACTGCTGGTGCATACCTATTCGGGCGCCGTCGGGCGCATCCACAACCAGAAGGTGCAGTACCTGCCGCTGCGCGCGGCGCCCGGGGCCACCAGCGTGGTCGTGCGTACCCGCGTGCTCGACAACGGAGAGCTGATTCAACTGGACTACCGCCTGGTCAAGCTCGGAGCCGACTGGAAGATTTCCGATGTCAACGTCATGGGAATCTGGCTCGTCGACAACTACCGCGGGGTCTTCGCGCAGGAAATCCACAGCAAGGGGATCGACGGCCTGATCAAGGTCCTGCAGGAGCGCAACAAGAAGCTCGCGCAGGCCGGGAAGGGGGCGTGAGCACATGAACACGGTGTCTGCCGACGTCGAGCGCGGCGTCGACTTCACCCTGCCTGCGCTGGTCACCGTGGCGCAGGCGCCCGACCTGGTGCGCGACGCGCTGCGCGCGCTGGCCGGGCGCGCCGCGCCATGGTGCATCGATGCCGGCGGGCTGGAGCGCTTCGATTCCTCCTGCCTTGCGCTGCTCATGGAACTGCGGCGCCGCGCCGGCGCCGCGGGCCTCGAGTTGCGCGGCGTACCCGAGCGTCTGCACACGCTGGCGCGCGCCTACGGCGTGGGCTTTGTGCTCGGCGCCGACGCCGACGCCTACGCATCCGACGCCACAAGCCTGGCCATGCAGGCCGCGCCGGGTGCCGGCGCTGCCACGCGGCCCGCGCCATGACCGGGGTGCCGCACGACGCCCCTGCAGTCTGCCTGCAGGGAGTGGTGAAGCGTTTCGGCGCGCGCAACGTGGTCGACGGCGTCAGCCTGGACATCGCGCAGGGCGAATTCTTCGCCCTGCTGGGCGCCAATGGCGCCGGCAAGACCACGTTGATCAGCATGCTGTCCGGCCTCGCGCGCCCGACGGCGGGCGCGGTGCAGGTGCTCGGCCGCGACGTGGTGCGCGAGCCCTACCTGACACGCCGTCTGCTCGGCGTGGTGCCGCAGGAGCTGGTGTTCGATCCGTTTTTCACGGTGCGCGAATGCCTGCGCCTGCAGTCAGGGTATTTCGGCCTGCGACGCAACGACGCGTGGATCGACGAATTGCTGCACCACCTCGGGCTGTCGCAACAGGCGGAGCAGAACATGCGCGCGCTGTCCGGCGGCATGAAACGGCGCGTCATGGTCGCGCAGGCCCTGGTGCACAAGCCGCCGGTGATCGTGCTCGACGAGCCGACCGCGGGGGTGGATGTCGAGTTGCGTCAAAGCCTGTGGCAATTCATCACCAGCCTGAATCGCCACGGCCATACCGTGTTGCTGACGACGCATTACCTCGAGGAGGCCGAGGCCTTGTGCAGTCGCATCGGCATGC
Organism: Pseudomonadota bacterium; assembly: GCA_021815805.1. Taxonomy (GTDB): domain Bacteria; phylum Pseudomonadota; class Gammaproteobacteria; order Burkholderiales; family Burkholderiaceae_C; genus Thiomonas_A. The sequence continues at coordinate 46,344 of JAKAZQ010000005.1, forward strand.
TCAAGCAGGGGCGCCTGGTGGCGCTGGATTCGACGCATGCGTTGCTCGCGCGCTTCGCGTCCACGCATCTGCTGCTGCGCACGCGCGGACAGCCGATGCCGCCGGCGCTGCTCGACGCGAGCCGGGAGGTCGGTTCGCGCCGCGCCTGGACGGTGCGCGACGCGACCGAGGTCGAGCGCATCCTGGCCCAGCTGCGCGCCGCCGGCTGCGAGATCGAGGAGCTCGAGGTGCGTCGCGCGGATCTGGAGGATGCCTTTCTCCAGATCATGGGGACCCAGGCGCCGTCGCCGTCGTCGCGGCCGTCGCCGGCCCGGGAGCTTGCGGCATGAACGCGTTGCTCACCCTGTTCGGCAAAGAGGTGCTGCGGTTCTGGAAGGTCGGCCTGCAGACCGTGGCCGCGCCGGTGATCTCCAGCCTGCTCTACCTGCTGATCTTCTCGCATGCGATCGCCGGGCACATGAAGGTCTACGGCAGCATTGCGTACACCAGTTTCCTGATTCCCGGGCTGGCGATGATGAGCGTGCTGCAGAACGCCTTCGCCAACTGCTCCTCGTCGATGATCCAGTCCAAGATCACCGGCAACCTGGTGTTCGTGCTGCTGTCGCCGCTCGAGCCCTGGCAGCTGTATCTCGGCTACGTCGGCGCGTCCGTGCTGCGCGGGCTGATGGTGGGCGGGGGCCTGCTGCTGGTCACGGCGTGGATCGTGCCGCTGGGCTGGCACGATCCGCTGTGGTCGCTGCTGTTTGCCGTGCTCGGCGCATCGATGCTCGGTTCGCTCGGGCTGGTGGCCGGCATCTGGGCGGAGAAATTCGATCAGATGGCAGCATTCCAGAATTTCATCATTGTCCCTGCGACCTTCCTGTCGGGCGTGTTCTACTCCGTGACCACGCTGCCGCCGCTCTGGGTCGGTCTGTCTCGCCTGAATCCCTTTTTCTACCTGGTCGACGGCATGCGCTTCGGCTTTTTCGGCGTGTCCGACGTGTCGCCGTGGACCTGCCTGCTCGCGGCGTTGCTCGGCAACGCGGTCTGCGCGGCGATCGCGTGGCGCTGGTTGCAGCGCGGCTACAAGCTGCGCACCTGAGCGCGCCTGCCCCTTCTGGAGTTGCTCGTGTCCCTGCCTTCCCCCGAACAATTGCGCGAACTCATCGCCGCCGGCCTGGAGTGCACCCATCTCGAGGTGCAGGGCGACGGCCAGCATTTTTTCGCCACCATCGTCAGCCCGCGTTTCGCCGGCCTCGGACGCCTTGCGCGGCATCGCCTGGTGTACGACGCACTGGGCGAGCGCATGCGCGAGCAGATCCACGCCCTGTCCATGCGCACCGTCGCGCCCGGCGAGCCCATGCCGCAGTGACGCCGCGGCCGGCGCGCGCGTTCGCCGGCACCGCTAAAATGCCCGGTTCTGCCGGCCCCTGAGGGCGGGCCGCAAGGCGGCGGAGCGCATGGCGCCGCGCAACGCCGCCGTTTCCCATTTCCTGCATGAATTTCCGGATCGGAGCGAGCGCCACCATGGACAAACTGCGCATCGAAGGCGGGCAGGCCCTGCGCGGCGAGGTCGGCGCCAGCGGGGCCAAGAACGCCGCGCTGCCGCTGATGGCCGCCAGCCTGCTGAGCGCGCAGCCGGTCGAGCTCGCGCAGGCGCCGCGCCTGATGGACGTGCACACCCTGGGCGAACTGCTGCGCTCGATGGGCGCGCGCGTCGAGCGCGACGGCTCGCTGCTGCACCTGCAGGCCGATCGCATCGCGGCCTGCGAGGCCCCCTACGAACGCGTCAAGACCATGCGCGCCTCGGTGCTCGTGCTGGGTCCGTTGCTGGCGCGCTTCGGGCATGCGCGGGTCAGCCTGCCGGGAGGCTGCGCGATCGGCGCGCGCCCGGTGGATCAGCATATCCGCGGCCTGCAGCAGCTGGGCGCGAAGGTCGCGGTCGAGCACGGCTACATCGTCGCCAGCGTGCCCGGCGGGCGCCTGCGCGGTGCGCGCATCAGCACCGACATGATCACCGTCACCGGGACCGAGAACCTGATGATGGCGGCCTGCCTGGCCGACGGCGAGACGGTGATCGAGAACGCGGCGCAGGAGCCCGAGGTGGTCGACCTCGCCGCCATGCTGGTCAGCATGGGCGCCGACATCGACGGCGCCGGCAGCTCGCGCCTGCGCATCCGCGGCGTGTCCGAACTGGCGGGCGCGCGGCATCGCATCGTCGCCGATCGCATCGAGGCCGGCACATTCCTGTGCGCCGCCGCGGCAACGCGTGGCGACATCACGGTGCGCGACTGCGTCCCGCAGCACCTCGACGCGCTGCTGGACAAGCTGCGCGAAGCCGGAGCCGAGGTCAGCTGCGGCGCCGACTGGGTGCGCCTGCGCGCCGACGCGATGCCCGACGGCCGGCCGCGCGCGGTGGGGGTGCGCACCAGCGAGTACCCCGGCTTCGCCACCGACATGCAGGCCCAGTTCATGGCCCTGAACTGCGTCGCGCAGGGCACCGCCACCGTCACCGAAACCATTTTCGAGAACCGTTTCATGCACGTCCAGGAGCTCGTGCGCCTGGGCGCGAACATCGTCGTCGAGGGCAATACCTGCGTCGTGCAGGGCGTCGAGCGGCTGTCGGGCGCCACCGTCATGGCCACCGACCTGCGCGCGTCGGCCGGACTGGTGATCGCCGCGCTGGTCGCCGACGGCAGCACCTGCATCGAACGCATCTACCACCTCGACCGCGGCTACGAGGCGATGGAACACAAGCTCGCCGCGCTGGGCGCACGCATCCGGCGCGTGTCCTGATCGCTTGCCGAACCCGCCTCTCCCGATACGCCATGCTCACCCTCGCGTTGTCCAAAGGGCGCATCTTCGACGATACCCTGCCGCTGCTGCAGCGCGCCGGCATACGCGTCACCGAAGATCCCCAAAGCACCCGCAAGCTGATTCTCGGCACGAATCGCGACGACCTGCGCGTCGTGCTGGTGCGTGCCAGCGACGTGCCCACCTACGTGCGCTACGGCGGCGCCGATTTCGGCGTCGCCGGACTGGATGTGCTGCTCGAGGCGGACGCCGCCGACGGCGCCGACGGCCTGTACCGACCGGTCGACCTCGGCATCGCGCGCTGCCGGCTCAGCGTGGCCACGCCCAGCGGCTGGGACTACGCCGGCGCGGTGCGCCAGGGCGCGCGCATTCGCGTGGCCACCAAATACCTGCATCTGGCGCGCGAGCACTTCGCGGCCAAGGGTGTGCACGTCGACCTCGTCAAGTTGTACGGCTCGATGGAACTCGCGCCGCTGACCGGCATGGCCGACGCCATCGTCGATCTCGTGTCCAGCGGGGGCACGCTCAAGGCCAACGGTCTGGTCGAGGTCGAGCGAATCATGGACATCTCGGCGCGCCTGATCGTCAACCAGGCCGCCTTCAAGACCCGCGCGCTGGCGCTCAGGCCGCTGCTGGCGGCGTTGCGCGATGCCGCGCAGGCGCAGCGCGCCGCACCGGAGAACTGATCATGTCCGAATCCCGACTGTCCATTCGCCGGCTGGATGCCGCGGCGGACGATTTCGAATCGCGTTTCGCCGCATTGTTCGGGCAGATCTCGGACGAGAACGCCGCCATCGATGCGCGCGTCGGCGAAATGCTCGACGAGGTGCGTCGACGCGGCGACGACGCCGTGCTCGAGTACACCCGCCGGTTCGACCGCGTGGCGGCCGACAGCATGGCGCAGCTCGAGATCTCCCAGCACGAGCTGCAGCAGGCCCTGCACAGCCTGCCCGAGCAGCAGCGCGAGGCCCTGCAGGCGGCGGCGCAGCGCGTGCGCGCCTACCACGAGCGCCAGCTCGAGCAGATGGGCACGAGCTGGGAATACCACGACGCCGACGGCACGCTGCTGGGCCAGAAGATCAGCGCGCTGGATCGCGTGGGCATCTACGTGCCGGGCGGCAAGGCGGCTTACCCGTCCTCGGTGCTGATGAACGCGATCCCGGCGCATGTCGCCGGGGTGCGCGAGATCGTCATGGTCGTGCCCACGCCCGATGGAGAGCGCAACCCGCTGGTGCTCGGCGCGGCCGCCGTGGCCGGCGTGCAGCGCGCGTTCGCCATCGGCGGCGCGCAGGCGGTCGGGGCGCTGGCCTACGGCACCGCGTGCGTGCCGAAGGTCGACAAGATCACCGGCCCCGGCAACGCCTACGTGGCGGCGGCCAAGCGCCGCGTGTTCGGCATCTGCGGCATCGACATGATCGCCGGTCCGTCGGAGATCCTGGTCATCGCCGACGGCAGCACCCCCGCCGAATGGGTGGCGATGGATCTTTTCAGCCAGGCCGAGCATGACGAGCTCGCGCAGAGCATCCTGCTGTGCCCGGACGAGGGCTACATCGAACAGGTCTGGCAGGCCATGCAGCGCCTGCTGCCCGAGATGCCGCGCCGCGGCATCATCGAGGCCTCGTTGCGCGGTCGCGGCGCCTTCATTCGCGTGCGCGACCTGGCGCAGGCCTGCGAGCTGGCAGACCGCATCGCTCCCGAGCACCTGGAGGTGGCCACGCGCGAGCCGCGCGCCGTCGCCGATCGCCTGCGCCACGCCGGAGCCATCTTCCTCGGCGCCTACACGTCGGAGTCGCTCGGCGACTACTGCGCCGGGCCCAACCATGTGCTGCCCACGTCGGGCACCGCGCGTTTCTCGTCGCCGCTGGGCGTCTACGACTTCGTCAAGCGCACCAGCCTGATCGAGGTCAGCCGGCGCGGCGTCGCGCACCTCGGGCGCATCGCCTCGGTGCTCGGGCGTGGCGAGGGCCTGCTGGCGCACGCCCGTGCGGCCGAGATGCGCCTGGCCGACATCGAGCGCCAGCCGGGCTGATTCCCCCATGCCGTCCTCGACCCCGCGCGTGTCCTCATGAGTCGTTTCTGGAGCGAGGCCGTTCGCGGCCTGACCCCGTACGTGCCGGGCGAGCAGCCACGGCTCGCCGGCCTGATCAAGCTCAACACCAACGAGTGTCCGTATGCGCCCAGCCTGCGCGTGCTGCAGGCCATCCGCGACGCCGCCGGCGAGGAGTTGCGCCTGTATCCGGATCCGGAGGCCACGCAGTTGCGCCAGGTCATCGCCGCGCGGCACGGCCTGCAGCCCGGGCAGGTGTTCGTCGGCAACGGCTCGGACGAGGTGCTGGCGCACGCCTTCATGGCGCTGTTCCGGCATGCCCACCCGCTGCTGCTGCCGGACGTCAGCTACAGCTTCTACCCGGTGTACGCGCAGCTGTTCGGCATCGCCACGCGCAGCGTGCCGCTTGACCCGCAACTGCGTCTGCGCGTGCAGGATTTCCTGGATGCCGGGCCGAACGGCGGCATCGTGTTCGCCAACCCCAACGCGCCGACCGGGATCGCGCTCGGCCTGGACGACGTCGAGCGCCTGCTGCGCGGCAATCGGGATTCCGTCGTGCTGGTCGACGAGGCCTATGTCGACTTCGGCGCGCAAAGCGCGGTGGAACTGATCGACCGCTACCCGCAGTTGCTGGTCGTGCGCACGCTGTCCAAGGCGCACGCGCTGGCCGGGCTGCGCGTGGGCTACGCGCTCGGCCAGGCCGACCTGATCGAAGGCCTGGTGCGGGTCAAGGACAGCTTCAACTCCTATCCGCTGGATCGCCTGGCGCTGGCCGGCGCGACCGCCGCGATGCAGGACGACACCTGGCTGGCCCATACACGAGGGCGCATCGTCGCCAGTCGCGAACAGCTGAGCGCCGAGTTGCGGGATCTCGGCTTCGAGGTGCTGCCGTCGTCCGCGAACTTCGTGTTCGCGCGCCATCCCGAGCACGCCGCGGCCGAACTCGCTGCGGCGCTGCGCGAGCAACGCATCCTGGTGCGGCACTTTCGCAAGCCCGAGCGCATCAGCGCATTCCTGCGCATCAGCATCGGTACCGATGTGCAATGCGAGGCGCTGGTGCAGGCCCTGCGCGGCGTGCTCCAGGCCCCGTCGCCGGCGCTTGGTGAATAATCGGGGTCACCATGCGCACCGCACAGATCCAGCGCCAGACCGCCGAGACCCGGATCGAGGTTCATCTCGACCTCGACGGCAGCGGCCGTTCCGAACTCGACACCGGCATCGGGTTCTTCGATCACATGCTCGACCAGATCGCCCGGCATGCCGCCGTCGACCTGACGGTGCGAGCGCAGGGAGACCTGCACATCGACGGTCACCACACGGTCGAGGACGTCGGCATCACCTTCGGTCAGGCGCTGGCGCGCGCGCTCGGCGACAAGAAGGGCCTGCGCCGCTTCGGGCATGCCTACGTCCCGCTGGACGAGGCGCTGTCGAGGGTGGTGGTCGACCTGTCCGGGCGCCCGGGCCTGATCTGGCATGTGCCGTTCACCCGTTCCAGCATCGGCAATTTCGATGTCGAACTGGCGCACGAGTTTTTCCAGGGCATGGTCAACCATGCCTTCATCACCCTGCATGTCGACAACCTGCGCGGCGACAACGCGCATCATCAGTGCGAAACCGTGTTCAAGGCGTTCGGGCGCGCGTTGCGCCAGGCCGTCGAACAGGACGCGCGCCTGGCGCAGCAGGTTCCCTCCACCAAAGGCTCGCTCTGAAATCCGCGCCGTGCCCGCCGCCACGCGGCGCGCACCGGTCTGCCTCCCGCCAGAGTGTTTCCACATGAAAACCGTCGCCATCGTCGACTACGGCATGGGCAACCTGCGCTCGGTCTCGCAGGCCGTGCAGCATGTGGCCCGCGGCCTGCCGTGGCAGGTCGTGGTCAGTTCCGAGCCCCGCCAGGTGCGTGAAGCGGATCGCCTGGTGCTGCCGGGGCAGGGCGCGATGCCCGATTGCATGCGCGAGCTGGCGCGATCCGGACTGCGCCAGGTGGTACTCGACGCGGTGGCTGCCGGCAAGCCGCTGTTCGGAGTGTGCGTGGGCATGCAGATGCTGCTCGAGCACAGCGAGGAGGGCCCGACCGACGGGCTCGGCCTGTTCGGCGGCAGCGTGCGGCGCTTCACGCCCGGCGCCATGCTGCAGGCCGACGGCAGTCGCTACAAGGTGCCGCACATGGGATGGAACGCCGTGCGCCAGGTCGCGCATGACGGCAGCGTCCACGCACTATGGCGTGATATTCCCGACGGTGCTGCGTTCTATTTCGTGCACAGTTTCTACGCCGCTCCCTCCGATCCGAGCAGCATCGCGGGTCAAACCGAATATGGCGTGACATTTGCAAGCGCGATCGCACGGGGTACCATTTTCGCGACCCAATTCCACCCCGAGAAAAGCGCCGCTGCAGGCCTGGCCCTGTATCGCAATTTCCTTGCGTGGAATCCGTGAAGGCGTCCTGCAAGGCCGTCGTTTCCCGTCATTTCCCGGCTCATCCTCCCGCTCGTCCAGCCAGCCCATGTTGCTGATTCCCGCGATCGATCTCAAGAACGGCCAGTGCGTCCGCCTCGAACAGGGTGAGATGCAGGCCGCCACCGTGTTCTCCACCGACCCGGCGGCCATGGCACGCCATTGGGTGGAGCAGGGCGCGCGCCGCCTGCACCTGGTGGACCTGAACGGTGCGTTCGCCGGTCGCCCGGAGAACGAACCGGCCATCCGTGGCATCCTGCGTGCCGTCGGGGACGAGATCCCGGTGCAACTGGGCGGAGGAATCCGGGATCTCGAAACCATCGAGCGCTACCTGGACGACGGCCTGCGCTACGTGATCATCGGCACCGCGGCGGTGAAGAATCCGGGTTTCCTGAAGGAGGCCTGCAGTGCCTTCGGCGGGCACATCATCGTCGGGCTCGACGCGCGCGACGGCAAGGTGGCGACCGACGGCTGGAGCAAGCTCACCGGCCACGAGGTCATCGACGTCGCGCGGCGTTTCGAGGACTACGGCGTCGAATCCGTGATCTACACCGACATCGGCCGCGACGGCATGCTCACCGGGTTGAACATCGACGCCACGCTGCGTCTGGCCGAGGCGCTGACCATCCCGATCATCGCCTCCGGCGGCCTGGCCTCGATGCTCGACATCGAGCGGCTGCTGGAGATCGAGTCCAGCGGGGTCGAAGGCGTGATCTGCGGGCGCGCGATCTACACCGGCGCGCTGGATTTCCGCACCGCGCTGCAGCGCGTCGGCGCGGTCGACGCGAGCTGACGCGCGCGGGCGCCTGCGACATGCTGTTCAAGCGCATCATTCCCTGCCTCGACGTCACCGGCGGCCGGGTCGTCAAGGGGGTCAATTTCGTCGGCCTGCGCGACGCCGGGGATCCGGTGGACATCGCCGCGCGCTACGACGAGCAGGGCGCCGACGAGCTCACCTTCCTCGACATCACCGCGACCAGCGATGGTCGGGATCTGCTGCTGCACATGATCGAGGCCGTGGCGTCGCAGGTGTTCATCCCGCTGACGGTCGGCGGTGGCGTGCGCAGCGTCGAGGACGTGCGGCGCCTGCTCAATGCGGGCGCCGACAAGGTCAGCTTCAATTCCGCCGCGGTCGCCGATCCCGGACTCATCGAGCGCGCGTCGCAGCGCTACGGCGCCCAGTGCATCGTCGTGGCCATCGATGCGCGCCGGCGCGAGGCGCCGCAGGGCGAATCCCCGATCTGGGACGTCTACACCCATGGCGGCAGGCGCAACACCGGCCTCGATGCCGTGCAATGGGCGCAGCGCATGGCCCAGGCAGGGGCCGGCGAGATCCTGCTGACCAGCATGGATCGCGACGGTACCAAGGCCGGTTTCGATCTCGAACTCACCCGCGCCGTGGCCGACGCGGTGCCGGTGCCGGTGATCGCATCCGGCGGCGTCGGCGAGTTGCAGCACCTGGCCGACGGCATCCAGCTCGGGCATGCCGACGCCGTGCTCGCGGCAAGCATTTTCCACTATGGCCAGCACACGGTGCAGGAGGCCAAGCGATACATGGCGCAGCGCGGCATTCCGATGCGCATCGCCGAGCCGGTGGCGAGTCTGCCCTGACTACACTTGGGGCATGGACAACGACGACTGGCTGGACAGCGTATGCTGGGATGAGCGCGGCCTCGTGCCCGCGGTGGTGCAGGAGGCCGGCAGCGGCGACGTGCTGATGGTGGCCTGGATGAACCGCGACGCGCTGCGGCGCACGCGCGAGCTGGGGCAGAGCGTGTTCTGGTCGCGCTCGCGCAAGCGCCTGTGGCACAAGGGCGAGGAGTCCGGGCATGTGCAGCAGGTCGAGTCGATCCACCTCGACTGCGACGGCGACGTGGTGTTGCTGCGCGTGCGCCAGCTCGGCCACGAGCCGTCGATCGCCTGCCACACCGGGAGGCACAGCTGTTTTTTTCGTGCACTGGGTGCGGGCGGCTGGGAAAGCGTCTCCCCGGTGCTCAGGGATCCCGAGGATATCTACCGATGAGCCTGCCCGCCGACACGGTGCTCGATCGCCTGGCCGAGGTGATCCGGTCGCGCCGCGACGCCGACCCCGAAACCTCCTATGTGGCGCGTCTGTTCGCGCGCGGCGACGATGCGATGCTGAAGAAGGTCGGCGAGGAGGCGACCGAGTTCGTGCTGGCCGTCAAGGGCGGAGCGCGCACGTCCATGGTGTACGAAGCCGCCGACGTATGGTTCCACATGCTGGTGGCGCTGGGTGCGCACGACGTCTCGCCGCGCGAGGTGCTCGCCGAGCTGGCCAGGCGCGAGGGCCTGTCCGGGCTGGAGGAATTCGCGTCGCGCCCGGCGCGCCCCTGACGGTCGCGCCCGGCGTGCGGCAAGGCGCGCGCCGATGCTGTTGCGCGGGCGCAGGGTGCGGCACCGCGCATCCCGGTAAAATGCGGTGCATGTTGGCGCGGCTGGCGGCGCACGCACGGTTGCGGCGCCGGTTCTCGAACCGGGCTGCGGCCAGGCGCAACAGCGGGCAGGGCGCTGAGTCGACCTGCATGTTCACGGATCGGGCGGTTCCCGCCCCTGCAAGCGCGTATTCGCCCGAAGTCCGCGCAGGAGGTTCATCATGGGTTCACTGAGCATTTGGCACTGGCTGATCGTGCTGGTCATCGTCATGATGGTCTTCGGCACGAAAAAGCTGAAGAACATCGGCAGCGACCTCGGGTCGGCGGTGAAGGGGTTCAAGGAAGGCATGCGCGAGGGCGACGATGCCGCCGGCGCGGTGTCGCCCGACAAGCAGCTCGCCGCGCAAGCCGCGCCGCAGGCCGCGGCGAGCACGGCGCACAAGGACGCGATCGACGTCGAGGCCAAGGAAAAATCCTGATCCCGGTGCGGCGCGCTGCCTGCGTCTTGCGCGGCGCGGCGCCGCCCGGCACATCCTGAACCATGTTCGATATCGGCATTTCGGAACTCGGCGTGATCGGCGCGGTCGCGCTGGTCGTGCTCGGTCCGGAGCGGCTGCCGCGGGTGGCACGCACGGTGGGCAATCTGATGGGGCGGGCGCAGCGCTACATGGCCGACGTGAAGGCCGAGGTCAACCGGCAGATCGAGCTCGACGAACTGCGCGGCATGAAGTCGACCGTGGAATCCACGGTACGCGACATCCACGCGTCGGTGTCGAAGAACCTGGGCGAGGTGCGGGACGATTTCGACAGCGCCTGGAAGGAGGCCACCGCGGGCCTGCCCGGCAGCGGTTCGGCCACGACCCCGCACGATCCCGCGCAGCCGGTCGACGCCGGCCCGTACCTGGCCGAACCCGGGCGCGCCAAGCGACTGAAGCGCTCGGGCGGCCAGGCGCTGCCGATGTGGTATCGCCGACACTCGCGATTGCGCGGCCACGCGCTGTCGGGCGCCGCCCGCATGGCACGCTATCGCGTGCGCATGCGCTCCTGACCGGCGTGCGCGGCGTCAGCGTGCGGCCTCAGCGCCGCTCTTGCCCACCCGGCGCCGCGGCGCCGGTTCCTGTTCCGCATTCCCCACCGACATCGCGCAGTGAGTGACACCCCCTCGTCCACGCCCGACGACGCCCAGGGCGAGCAGCCGTTCATCTCGCATCTGGTCGAGTTGCGCGACCGCCTCATCCGCGCCCTCATCGCGGTCGGCGTGGTGTTCGCGGTGCTGGTCGTATACCCCGGCCCCTCGGGCCTGTTCGACGCCTTCGCGCGCCCGCTGATCTCGCACCTGCCGCACGGCTCGAGCATGATCGCCATCGGCGTGATCACGCCGTTCCTGGTGCCGCTCAAGCTGACCATGCTGGCCGCGCTGATGGTGGCGCTGCCGGTGGTGCTGTACCAGCTCTGGGCCTTCGTCGCGCCGGGGCTGTACGCGCACGAGAAGCGCCTGGTGATGCCGCTGGTCGTGCTGAGCACGATCCTGTTCTATCTCGGCGTGGCCTTCGCCTACTTCATCGTGCTCGGGCGCCTGTTCACCTTCATCCAGGATGTCGCGCCGAAGGTCATCACCGCGGCGCCGGACATCGAGTCCTACCTGAACTTCGTGCTCACGCTGTTTCTCGCTTTCGGCAGTGCGTTCGAGGTGCCGGTGGTGCTCATGCTGCTGGTGCGTTTCGGTGTCCTGACCATCGCCCAGCTCAAGGCGTGGCGCGCCTATTTCATCGTCGCGGCGTTCATCATCGCCGCGGTGATCACGCCCCCCGACGTGTTTTCCCAAAGCTCCCTTGCGGTCTCCATGATCCTGCTCTACGAGGTCGGGATCATCGGGGCGCGCGTGCTCGGCACCTACTCGGCGCCGCCCGATGCCCAGGCGCAGGGCGACCCCGCGGGCGCTTCCGGCGGCGATGCCGCGAGCCCGCCCGGCGCGGACTCCCCGCCGCGGGACCAGCGCTGATGCACGCGGCATGCCGGGCCTGCGCGCCGTCATGCCGCCCGCCGCCGATGCCCACGGTTACCGGAGTCGCCCATGCTCACCCGTGAACGCCTGGCCGAATACCTGCACGAGCTGCTGCAGGTCGATGCCTTCGACGACTATGCCCCGAACGGCCTGCAGGTCGAGGGCCGGGCGCGCATCCGCCGTATCGTCAGCGGCGTCAGCGCCAGTCTCGAATTGCTGCGGCGCGCCGCGCAGTTCGACGCCTGCGCCGTGCTGGTGCATCACGGCTGGTTCTGGCGTGGCGAGGATCCGCGCGTCACCGGGCAACGCCACCGGCGGCTCAAGGCGGCGCTCGACGCCGAGCTGAACCTGTTCGCCTACCACCTGCCGCTGGATGCGCACCCGAGCCTGGGCAACAACGCGCAACTGGCGGCGCGCCTGGGCTGGCAGACCCAGGCGCATTTCGGCAAGCAGCAACTGGGCCTGATCGGCCATGCGCCGCAGTCGACGCGCGCCGAGCTGGCCGATGCGCTGGAGCGCCTGCTCGGACGGCGTCCGCTGCTGGTCGGCGACGCCGCTGCCCCGGTGGGGCGACTGGCCTGGTGCACCGGCGCGGCGCAGGGCTGGATCGAGCAGGCGCGGGCGGCCGGCGCCGACACCTACGTCAGCGGCGAGATCTCCGAGCCCACGACCCATTTCGCGCGCGAGATGGACATCGCCTACCTGGCCTGCGGCCACCACGCCACCGAGCGCTACGGCGTGCAGGCGCTGGGCCGGCACCTGGCCGAGGCGTTCGGCATCGAGCACCAGTTCATCGACGTGGACAACCCGGCATGACCCGAGCTGCGGCGGATACCCCGCTGGCGATCTCGATGGGCGATGCGGCGGGCATCGGCCCCGAGATCGTCGTCAAGGCCTTCCTGCGCGGACACGCCGAGGCCTGCGTGGTCTATGGCTGTCCGCAGGTACTGGCGCGGGCGGCGCGCCTGCTGGCGCGCGCGGATGGATGCGCGCCCTGCGTGGTCGCGCACATCGATACCCCGGCCGCCTGGCGCACGGTGCCTGCCGGCGCCATTCCCGTGGTACGGGCTCGGGGCATCGACTCCGAGCTGCTGGCCGGGATCCGGTACGGCCTCGTCGATGCGCGCGCCGGCGCCGCAGCGCATGCCAGCATCGTGGATGCCGCGCAGGCGGCGCTGCGCGGCGAGGTGTCGGGCTTGGTCACGGCGCCCATCCACAAGGAGGCGCTGCACGCCGCGGGGGTGGATTTTCCCGGGCACACCGAACTCCTGCAGCATCTGTGCGGCGGCGCGCCGGTGCGCATGATGCTGGCCAACGAGCAACTGCGCACCGTGCTCGTGACCATTCACCTCAGCGTGCGCCGCGCGCTCGATGCGATCACCGAGGAGGCCGTGCTGCAGACCCTGCGCATCACCCATGCGGCGTCGCGCGCCTGGGGGCGGCAGGCCGCGCGCATCGCCGTGGCCGGACTGAACCCGCATGCCGGCGAGGGTGGTCTGTTCGGCGACGAGGAGATGCGCCTGATCCAGCCGGCCATCGCACGCGCACGCGCCGAGGGCATCCTGGCCAGCGGGCCCTATGCCCCCGATACCGTGTTCATGCGAGCCCGCAACGCCGAGGGTCATCCCGGGGAGTTCGACGTGGTCGTCGCGATGCTGCACGACCACGCGCTGATCCCCGTGAAATACCTGGGTCTGGATCAGGGAGTGAACGTCACGCTGGGGCTGCCCTTCGTGCGCACCAGCCCGGATCACGGCACCGCGTTCGACATCGCCGGGCGCGGCGTGGCCGATGACGCCAGCCTGTGCTCGGCGATCGCGATGGCGCGACGCCTCGGCGCCTGAGCGGCGCCGCGCGTCGCGCAGGCGGTCTGCAGGCTCAGCGCTTCAGGCTGTCGCGGATTTCGCGCAGCAGCAGCACGTCTTCCGGGGTCGGCGGCTCCGGCGGCGGCGGCGGCTCCGGCTGCGCGCGCTTGAGCTTGGAAATGGCCTGCACCATCAGGAAGATCACAAAGGCCAGGATGAGGAAATTCAGCGAGATGGTGATGAAGTCCCCATAGGCCAGCACGGGGATGTTGGCCTTTTTCAACGCGGCCAGCGTGCGCGGCGTGCCCGGCGGCATCGTGCCGAGCACCACGAACAGGTTGGAGAAATCGATCTTGCCGACGACCAGGCCGACCAACGGCATGATCAGGTCGGCGACCAGCGCCGAGACGATCTTGCCGAAGGCGCCGCCGATGATCACGGCCACCGCCAGATCGATCACGTTGCCCTTGACCGCGAAATCCTTGAAATCCTTTAACAGGCTCATTGATATTTCCTCGCTGACGACGGCAGGTTGCGCACAATTGCACGCTGCCGCATGAAAAGCCCGTATTGTTGCCGAAAGACTGGCGACAGGGAAAGCGCTTTCGACATACCGCCGAGACATTCTCGGCGTGGGCTGCGATGGTCCTTGCTGCCGTGCGCCGAGACCGTCGTGGCACCCCTTGCGCTACGGTCATCGCGTGGGCGCTTCGAGGGGCGCCAGGGCGCGCATGGGGGGTGGCGCGGCGCGAAGCGGTATCATCGCCGCTCCGGTGGTCTTGCAGCCGCGTCGTGTGCTGGGCGGAAGCCCCGCACGGCTTCGGCGCAGGCGCCGACGGCCCGCGTCCCGCTGGGTCGGCTGGCGTTGTTCACCTTCACCACGTGGCGGCTCGAGAAAGAATGCTGGAGGGGCGTACGACAGACCGTCACGCGCAGCAGCGCCAGACCGCGGCGTGCGTGCGCGTTGCCCCGCAACGATTCAAGGGTCTCCCCGGGGGTGAGCGAGCTCACTCCCTTTGCTTTTTCAGGAGTCGCATCCCATGATGGTGCTTTATTCCGGCACGACCTGCCCGTTTTCGCAGCGCTGCCGCTTCGTCCTGTTCGAGAAGGGCATGGATTTCGAGATCCGTGACGTCGATCTCTTCAACAAGCCCGAGGACGTCAACGTCATGAATCCGTACGGCCAGGTGCCCATCCTGGTCGAGCGCGATCTGATCCTGTACGAGTCGAACATCATCAACGAGTACATCGACGAGCGTTTTCCACACCCGCAGCTCATGCCCGGCGACCCGGTGGCACGTGCACGCGTGCGGCTGTTCCTGTTCAACTTCGAAAAGGAACTGTTCGTGCACGTCGGCGTGCTCGAGTCGCGCGCGACCAAGGCCAACGAGAAGACCATGGAAAAGGCGCGCTCGGCGATCCGCGATCGGCTCACCCAGCTCGCCCCGGTGTTCACCAAGAACCGCTACATGCTGGGTGACGATTTTTCCATGCTCGACGTGTCCATCGCGCCGCTGTTGTGGCGCCTGGATCACTACGGCATCGACCTTCCCAAATCGGCCGCGCCGCTGGCCAAGTACGCGGAGCGCATTTTCCAGCGCCCTGCCTACATCGAGGCGCTGACGCCGTCCGAGAAGGTGATGCGCAAATAGGTGCGCCGTTCGTCATGCACGAAAATGCCGATCCGGGCCCCGGCTCGACCAAGCCCTACCTGTTGCGCGCGCTCTACGAGTGGTGCTGCGACAACGGCTTCACCCCGCACCTCGCGGTGAAGGTGGACGCCAGTGTGCGCGTACCGCGGGAGCATGTGCGCAACGGCGAAATCGTGCTGAACATCAGTTTCGGTGCGACCAGCGGGCTCAACATGGGCAACGACGACATTCGCTTCAAGGCACGCTTCGGCGGTGTCGCGCGCGACATCGTCGTGCCGGTGAGCCACGTCACGGCCATCTACGCCCGCGAGAACGGCCAGGGGATGGCATTCCCGCCGCCCGCCCCGGCCGAGCTGGCGCCCGAGACGGGGCCCGAGACGGGGCCCGAGACTGGGCCCGAGGCCTTGCGCGCCGAGCCGGCGGAGCAGCAGGCGAGTGCTTCCGGCGCGCGTCTGCACGCGGTTCCGGCCGCGTCCGCCGAGTCGCCGGGAGTCCGCGGGGAACCCGATGCGTCGGCGGCAGCCGCGCCGGCCCCGCAGGAGCCCCCGGAGCCGCCGCCTCGTCCGTCGGGGCCGCATCTCAAGCGCGTGAAGTGAGCCGCGCACCGGTGCTCCCGCCCGGCGGGCGGGCTGCCGGGGCCTGAGCGCCGCCGCTTATAATGCGGCGGCTTTGAAGATGTGCTGCCGGGTTAGCTCAGCTGGTAGAGCAACCGCCTTGATGTGAACGAGTGCCTCGCCGGAAACGACGGGTGCAGAACCCCTCAAACTCGGGGAACGCTAACGCCGCAACGGCCATGCCGATCCCGAGCCAAGCCCACCGCGTGGGAAGGTGTAGAGACTAGACGGGGGGGGCCTAACGCGTCGATCGCCATGGCCAAGGGATAGTCCAGACCACGAACGCAATGGCGGCGAAAGCCGAAGTGGTACGGTAAGCGGTAGGTCGTCCGTTCGAGTCGGACACTCGGCACCAGGCTTTTCACGCTGCATCGGGCACGCCGCGGCAACGCGCATCCGCGGCCCTGCCCTGAAGGCGCGAACGCCGATCCGGTTGCTCTCGCGCCCTTGTCGACGCGTCATGACGACGGGCGACGCGGCGTGTCGCCGCATGCGTTCGGATGTCGCTGCGCGTCGACACACGTGTCCCGCGCGTGCTCGGCATCGCGCCTGCCGATGCCGCGGGGCGCGTGCCGTGAATATCCCCCCGGGCTCGCATGTTTCGCGCGCAGCGCGTGCCTGCAGGGCGCGACGCGCATGCGCGCTGCGAACGCCGATGCCGTCGCACCCGGGATCCCGATGCTCACCGATCGCGCCGATCCGTGGGAAAAGCGCAAAGCCTCATGGAGTCGTTCCCGGCACGCGCCACCGTCTGGAACCGCGTGGACATCGCCAGGCTTGTCGTGCGCGACGCGAGTGCCAGGCAGTACGCCGCGTTCGACGGCGGGCGAAGCTTCTCGACGGGCGATCCGGGCGTCCTCGTCGGCGCTGTCCGACGCGCCTGAGCCTCGCCACGCGGCGACCGCACCGCGGGCTCTCAAGTCGCGCCCGGTTGCGTCGTTGAACCAGACATGGGTGCCTGGATGCGCCGCCCGTGCCGGGCGCGCACGGCAGTCGCCGGCGCCGGTGCGCCAAGGCGATGCAGGCCTGGCTACAAGGTCGACGATGGATGCCTCTATTCAGTCCTGTCTGGAACAGGCGCTGCACAGCATGGAAACCCTGGAACTGCTCGCCGGGGTGGCCGACGATCTGCCGGTGTTCCATGCCAATCCGGCAGCCAGCAACACCTTTGCACGTTTCGCGGCCATGTTTCGCGATGCGCTCGGCGGGGCCTTCGATCCGGCGCACCTGCAGGGCCAGCCCCTGGCGCGCGTTCTCCGACAGGAGGGGCAGCTGGCGGCGCCACTGCAGGAACTCATCGCCGGCAGGCAGGCGCAGTGGCGCGCCCGGCTCGAGGTCGGCACCTTCCTGTTCTCGGTCACGGTGGGCTTGATTCGCGATGCGCAGGGCCAGCCGCTGTGCCTGCACGCCAGTCTGCGCAACATCTCGGCACGCCGTGAGGCGGTCGCGGTGAACGAGCGCCTCAAGGACATTCTGGATTCGCTGGTGAAGGCGGAAACCGAGGTCAGCCAGTCGATGGATGCCGTGGACGGCGCGATCGATGCGGTGCAGCAGGTGATTTCCGGCAACTCCGACGCCGTGCAGGCGCTGATCGGGCAGGTGGCGGCGATTTCCGATCTGGTGCAGAACATTCGCGAGATCTCGTACCAGACCAACCTGCTCGCGCTGAACGCCGCCATCGAGGCGGCGCGTGCCGGCGAGGCCGGCCGCGGTTTCGCCGTGGTGGCCGACGAAGTGCGCAACCTGGCGCGGCGCGTGCATGACGCGACCCTGCGCATCGAGGCCAACACCGAGCAGGTCGGCGAGCGCAGCGCGCACATCGCCAGCACCAGCGAGCGCACGCGCCAGCAGCTGGCTGTGGTCGACCGCGTGGTGGCGACACTGCAAGGCCAGGTGCGGCAGATGCATCGCCTGGCGACACGCTCGCTGCTGCAGTCGGCCGAGGAGGATCACCGCAACTTCGTGATCCGCGTGCTGGCCGAGATCGATGCCCGGCCGCCGGCGCTGCAGCCCGCCGACCTGGCGGACCATCACCAGTGCAGCTTCGGGCGCTGGTACGACAGCCGCGGCCGCGAGGCCTACGGTGGCCTGGCCGCGTTCCAGGCCATCGACGCGCCGCACGCGCAGGTGCACGCGCTGGCGCGTCAGCTGCTGGGCGCGGCGCACGAGGGCAGGCGCGAGCAGTTGCCGTCCTGCACCACGCAGTTGCTGGACGCCGAGCGCGACGTGATCGCCGCGCTGCAGGCCTTGACCCAGGGCATGCGCGGCTGAACAGCCTGGGCGGCGGAGGCCGCCTGCTGCAATCCGCCAGGGCCGCTCCATCGCGCCGCGCACGCCGCAGCCCGACTTCGGCAAGCGTGCCGGATTTGCACGACTTTTCCGGCGGTTTCTGCTAGGTTGGCACGACAACGCACGCCTTGCCCGTGCGTGCCACGGAGACGTCCATGCCGCAACCGTCCGCGCCGATGCCCGCCCCGGGCGACATGGCGTCCCGCCTGCACGCCGATGTCGTCAACCTGCCGATGCTGCCGTCGGTGCTGCTGCGCCTGTCGACGTTGTCGCCCGACGATGCGTCGTACTTCGACGACGTGCGCAGCCTGGTGCACGCCGACCCCGGCATCGCCATCAAGCTGCTGCGCATGGCGAACTCGGCCGGAGGCGGCGCCATGAACAGCACGCCGTCGATCGACATGGCGTTGATACGCATCGGCGCTCGCCGGGCGGTGGAACTCATGCTGGCGGACAAGGCCTTGCAGATCTTCCCGGCCAACGAACCCTGGCAACGCGACCTCTGGCTGCATTCGATCCTGGTGGCCAACTACATGCGCCGCATGGCGCCGATGGTGATCGACGCGCAGATCGACGCCGAGCAGGCCTACCTGGCCGGCCTGCTGCACGATGTCGGACGGTTTCTCATGTTCTCGCTGTTGCCGGAGGCCTTCGCCAGCGTCGAGCAGGCCGGCTGGGACGCGCCCCAGGGGCTGATCCAGACCGAACTCGAGATCTGCGGCTGCACCCACACCCAGCTTGCCTACGAGGCCATGACCCGCTGGGGCCTCGCAAAGGTTCTGGCGCTGGCCGCGCGGGATCATCACCGCGACGAGCCGGGACACGCGGAGAGCGCCACGGATGCGCAGGTCGGTCCGCTCGTGACCCTGCTGCGCGACGTCGACTGGCTGGCCATCTGCGTGGCGCGCGACGGCCCGGCCTGGCTCGAACAGTCGCCCGAGGCCTTCGACGCGCTGGTGGCGCGCAAGATGCGCTCGCGCTATCGCGGCGATGCCGCGCACCGTCTGGCGCGCCTGCGTTCGGCCACGCTCGAAGCCGCATCGCTGCTGCGCGCCATGGGACTCGAGGACGCACGTTTCGGCGTGCCGGCGGACGACACCGGCGCCGCGCCGCCGGCGGCGACCCGGCACTGAGTCGCCGCGCTACAGCGCGTGGCGCACCAGGCGGAAGTCCGGATCCTCGGCGAACGCCTCGATGACGAAGCCCAGGCTGCGCATCAGCTTGAGCATGCTCGGGTTGTTGCTGAGCACCAGGCCCTCGATGAACTTCAGGCCGCGTTCGCGCGCCACGTCCATGATGCCCTGCATCAGGCGCGAGCCGATGCCCTTGCCGCTGAATTCGTCCGCGACAACGAGGGAGAACTCGCAACTGCTCTGATCCGGGTTGGTGATGTAGCGCGACACCCCGATGATGCGTTCGTTCTGCGGGCCCTCCGGTCGCTCCGCGGTCGGCTCGTGCAGTACCGCCACCAACGCCATTTCGCGGTCGTAGTCGATCAACGTGAAACGCGCCAGCATCGATGCGGGCATCTCCGAGCGCGACGACACGAAGCGGAAATAGCGACTTTGCGGGGACAGCCCGCGCACCAGTCCCTGCAGCATCTCGCCGTCGCCCGGGCGCACCGGGCGCATCAGGTACTCGCCGCCTCCCGGCAGCGGCAGGATCTGCTCGAAGCGGGCCGGGTAGGGCAGGATGGCGAGGTGGCGGTAGCGGTCGCCGCTGCCGGCCAGTTTCACCTGTGCGCTGTCGACGACGATGCGCGCGTCGACGGTCACCGCGCCGTGCTCGTCGACGATCACCGGGTTCAGGTCCATCTCGCGCAACTGCGGCAGTTCGCACACCATCTCCGACACGCGCAGCAGCAATTCCTCCAGCGCCTGCAGGTTCACCGGCGGAGCGCCGCGCCATTCGCCGAGGGTCTCGGAGACACGCGCGCGCTCGATCAGGCGCCGCGCCAGGAACTGGTTCAGCGGCGGCAGTTCCATGGCGCGGTCGCCGATCAGCTCGACCATCAGGCCGCCGGCGCCGAACACGATCACCGGTCCGAACGGGTCGTCGGTGACGAGGCCGATGAACACTTCGCGTCCACGCCGCGCGCTGGCCATCTTCTGCACCGTCACGCCGTTGATGCGAGCCCCCGGCTTGAGGTGGGCGACGGTGCGCATCATGTCGTCGTAGGTGTCGCGCGCCTGCGTGCCGTTGCTGATGTTCAGCGCCACGCCCTGCACGTCGGATTTGTGGCTGATGTCCGGCGAATCGATTTTCAGCGCCACCGGGAAGCCCATCTGGCTGGCCAGGAGCATGGCCTCGTTGCCGCTGCGCGCCAGCGCGGCGTGCGTCACCGGGATGTGGAACGCCGACAGCAGGGCCTTGGACTCCATCTCGGTGAGCACGTTGCGGCGCTCGGCGAGCACGCTCTCGATCACCAGGCGTGCGCACTCGAGGTCGGGCGCGCCGAGTTCGCTCAGCGGCGGCGGCGTCTGCTGCAGCAGCAGCTGGTTCTGGTAGAACGTGGCGATGTTGCCGAACGCTCCGACGGCGGCTTCCGGCGTGCGAAAACTCGGAATGTCCGCGGCGCGCAGCGCCTCGCGCCCGGGCTCCACGCTGGCGTCGCCCATCCAGCACGCCAGCAGCGGCTTGCCGAGGTGACGCTGCATGCCGGCCAGTGCCTGCGCCGCGGCGTTCGAATCGCTGCCGCTTTTCGGCGAGTGGATGGCCAGCGCGCCGTCGACCGCGCGATCCCCGGCCACCGCCTGCAGGGCCAGGCGGTAATGTTCTGCGGTGGCATCCTCGGACAGGTCGATCAGGCCGTCGAGCGACGCCAGCGGCGGCAGCTTGTCCTGGAGTTCGCGCGCCACCTCCGGCGACAGGCGGGCGAGTTCGAGGCCGATCTCGTTGGCCCAGTCGGCGGCGAGCACGCCGGGGCCGCCGCCGTTGGTGATCACGGCCAGCCGCCTGCCCACCGGCCGGTAGCGCGAGGCCAGGCACTTGGCGGCCGAGAACAGTTCGACAAAGGAGCGCACGCGTACCGCCCCGGCGCGCCGCAGCGCGGAGTCGAACACGTCGTCGCTGCCCACGCTGGCGGCGCTGTGGGTATGCGCCGCCTGCCCGCCGGCCGGGCGACGCCCGGCCTTCAGCACGACCACCGGCTTGGCGCTGGCCGCCGAGCGCAGCGCGCTCATGAAGCGGCGGGCGTTGTCGATGCCCTCCAGATACACAATGACGCTGTGCGTCTGCGCGTCGTTGGCCAGGAAGTCCAGCGCTTCGGCAATGCCTACCGCAGTGTGCGGGCCGACCGAGATCACCGACGAGAAGCCCACGCGGTTCTGCTGTGCCCAGTCGAGCATCGACGCCGTCAACGCGCCGGACTGCGAGATCAGGCCGAGGGGCCCGGGCTTGGCCAGCGGCCCGCAGGCGCTGGCGTTGAGACCGGCCATGGGACGCTGGAAACCCAGGCTGTTGGGTCCCAGCAACTGCAGGCCCTCGCGTTCGGCCATTTCGCGCAGTTGCCGCGCCACCGCTTCGCCGACCCCTTGCGAAACCAGCAGAACGGTGCTGCAGCCCATGCGCGCGGCCAGCTCCAGGGCCTCGACCGCCTGCGCCTGCGGCAGCGCGATGATGCCCAGGTCGGCATGGGCATGCGACAGCTCTTCCAGCGTGCCGGTCGTATGCAGGTCGACGAACTGCAGATGCCCCGTGTAGCCGCCCTGGCGCAGCGCATGTTGCACGGCGACCGCGGAACTGCCGCCGGCCTGCCCGTCGGCGAGTCCGAAGACCACTATCGAGTCAGGGTTGAACAGCGGTTTCAGGTAGTGTTTGTCCATGACGTGCATTGTGCTCGCGCGCCCAGGCATGGGCCAGTCGCATAATGCGGGCATTGACGATTTCTCCGGCCATGACCAAGCCTGCCCCCCAACCCACCGCGCTGACCGTGCATCGCGGCTCGCGCATGCTGGAAGTCGCGTTCGACGACGGCGCGGCGTTCCGCATTCCGTTTGAATTGCTGCGGGTGTACTCGCCGTCGGCCGAAGTGCGCGGCCACGCACCCGGCCAGGAGGTGTTGCAGACCGGCAAGCGAGACGTGCAGGTCGACGCGCTCGAGCCGGTGGGCCAGTATGCCGTGCAACCGGTGTTCTCGGACGGCCATGACAGTGGCATCTACACCTGGGAATACCTGTACTTCCTCGGCCAGGAGCGCGAGCGCCTGTGGCAGGAGTACCTGGAGAAACTGCAGCTTGCCGGAGTCGATCGTGACGCGCCGATGCGCGCCGCCGGCGCGGCCGGCGGCGGCTGCTCGCAGCACAGCGGGGCGCGTCATGTCCACTGAGCGCGCCGGGGACTCCGCGGAGCCGACCACGCATTTCGGTTTCGAGACCGTCGCCGAGCGCGACAAGGCGCGGCGCGTGGCTCAGGTGTTCGAGTCGGTGGCGCCGCGCTACGACCTCATGAACGATCTCATGAGCGCCGGGCTGCACCGGGCCTGGAAGGCCTTCACCGTGCAACTGGCCGGCGTGCGCCCGGGGCATCGGGTGCTCGACGTGGCCTCCGGCACCGGCGACCTCGCCCGCGCCTTCGCGGCGCGCGTGCAGCCCACGGGCATGGTGGTGGCCACCGACATCAACGGCGCCATGCTGGAGGAGGGGCGCCGGCGCCTGCTCGACGCCGGGGTCTGCGTGCCCGCGGTGCAATGCGACGCGGAGCGCCTGCCCTTCGCCGATGCATCGTTCGACCGGCTCAGCGTGGCCTTCGGCCTGCGCAACATGACCCGCAAGGACGCGGCGCTGGCCGAATTCCGGCGCGTGCTGCGGCCGGGCGGCAAGCTGCTTGTGCTCGAGTTCTCGCGTCCGTGGGAGCCGCTGCGCCCGCTCTACGACTGGTATTCCTTCAAGGTTCTGCCGCGCCTCGGTCGCCTGGTGGCGTCGGATGCCGACAGCTATCGCTACCTCGCCGAGTCGATCCGGCGCCACCCGGACCAGGCCACGCTGCGCTCGATGATGGAGCAGGCGGGTTTCGCCGGCGTGCAGTGGTACAACCTGAGCGCCGGCGTGGTCGCGTTGCACGTGGGCATGCGTGTCTAGCGCGCGCGCCCGCGGCGCTGCGCAGCCGAGGTGCGGCTCCTAGAATGAGCGCGCCGCACAGCATGTCCACCATGTCCCATTCCCAAGCCACCGCCGAGGCGCGCAGCAGCCTCGCGCCTCCCCTCGAAGCCGCCGCACAGGGCGTGCTGCGGCGCGTCGCCGCAGTGCTCGATCATCTCGTCGCGCAGCAGGCGCAGGGGCGCGCGCGCCTGCTGCCGCACGCCGGCAAGACCCTGCAACTGCGCGCGGCCGGCGCCTGTCTGCGCCTGCGCGTGGGCGAGCACGGCGGCCTGCAGGCGCTGCCGCCCGACGACGCGGCACCCGCGCTGCGCCTGGATGTCGACCTCGCGCGCTGGCTGTCGGCGCAACTGCGCGGCGGCCCCGAGGCGACCCTCGGAGGCGTGCGCATCGCCGGCGATGCCGAGCTTGCACAGGCGGTGTCGTGGCTGCTCGCCCATGTGCGCTGGGACGCCGAGGCCGACCTGTCCCGGCTGGTCGGCGACGTCGTCGCGCACCGCACTGTGCGCTTCGCGCGTGCCTCGGGAGCGCGCGCCCGCGATCTTGCCGGGCGCGTCGAGAGCGATGCCCGCGAATGGCTGCGCGAGGCCCCGCGGGGCCTTGTCGGACGCTGGGAGCTCGATCCCGTGGCCAGCGACCTGGCCCGCCTGCGCGACGCCGCCGCGCGTCTCGACAAGCGGGTCGAGGCGCTGCGCCGGCGCCTGGGTGCCTGACGCCGATGCGCCGCCTGCTGCGCCTGTTGCGCATCCTGCTGGTCGTGCATCGCTACGGGCTCGACCAGCTCGCGCTGGGCGGTTTCCGGCATCGCTGGGTGCGCGTGCTGGCGCGCGTGCTGGCGTTCGGACGCGATCTCAGCACCCCGCGCGGCGTACGCCTGCGCCTGGCATTGCAGAGCCTGGGCCCGATTTTCGTGAAATTCGGGCAAATGCTGTCCACGCGCCGCGACCTGCTTCCGCTGGACATCGCCGACGAACTCGCGCTGTTGCAGGATCGGGTACCCCCGTTCGATTCGGACATCGCGGTGGCCATGATCGAGAAGGCCCTCGGCCGCCCGCTGGAGCAACTGTTCGCGCAGTTCGAGCGCACGCCGGTGGCCAGCGCCTCGATCGCGCAGGTGCATTTCGCGCTGCTGCCGCCCGAGCAGGGCGGCCAGGAGGTCGCGGTCAAGGTGCTGCGCCCGGGCATGCTGCAGGTCATCGACCAGGACCTCGCGCTCATGCGCCTGCTCGCCGGCTGGGTGCAGCGCGCCTGGGCCGACGGCAAGCGCCTGAAGCCGCGCGAGGTGGTGGGCGAGTTCGACAAATACCTGCACGACGAGCTGGATCTGGTGCGCGAAGCGGCGAACGCGGCGCAGCTGCGCCGCAACATGGACGGCCTCGGCCTGGTGCTGATCCCGCAGATGGTGTGGGAGCTGTGCCGCCCCACGGTCATCGTCATGGAACGCATGCGCGGCGTGCCCATCAGCCAGGTGGAGCGCCTGCGGCAGGCCGGCGTGGACATCCGCAAGCTGGCGCACAGCGGCGTGGAGATCTTTTTCACCCAGGTGTTCCGGGACGGCTTTTTCCATGCCGACATGCACCCGGGGAACATCATGGTGAGCCTGGAGCCCGAAACCTTCGGCTGGTACATCGCGCTCGACTTCGGCATCATCGGGACGCTGTCGGCCTTCGACAAGGACTACCTGGCGCAGAATTTCATCGCATTCTTCCAGCGCGACTATCGCCGCGTGGCCGAACTGCACCTGGAGTCGGGGTGGGTGCCGGCCGACGTGCGGGTCGACGAGCTCGAGGCGGCAGTGCGTACCGTGTGCGAGCCGCAGTTCGAGCGTCCGTTGAAGGACATCTCGCTGGGCCAGATCCTGATGCGCCTGTTCCAGGTCTCGCGGCGTTTCAAGGTCGAGATCCAGCCGCAACTGGTGCTGCTGCAGAAGACCTTGCTCAACGTCGAGGGCCTCGGGCGCCAGCTCGATCCGGATCTCGATCTGTGGAGCACGGCGCAGCCCTTCCTGCGTCACTGGATGCGCTCCCAGGTGGGTTGGCCGGCGCTGCGCGAGCACCTGCGCCAGGAGGCGCCGCGCTACGCGCAGTACCTGCCGGCGCTGCCGCGCCTGGTGCACCAGATGCTGGAGCACGGCCTGCCTTCGCGCGATGCCGACGTGCAGCGTCGGCTGCTGGCGGAGCAGCGGCGCACCAACGCGCTGCTGCAAGGCCTCGTGGGGTTCGGCCTCGGCGTGCTCGCGGTGCTGCTGGTGCTGGCGCTGTGGAATGTGCACCCGTTTTGACGCGGCCCGGCGCGCTGGCGACCCCGCTGCCGCCGCTGCGCGCGACGCCCGGACGCCCGGTCCGAGCGCCACACCGTCTGTTATGGTGGGGCTCTCTCCCGCCTTCGCACACCATGTCGCTGCTGCTGCTTGATCTCGGCAATACCCGTCTGAAATGGTGGGTATGCGACCGCGTCGACCCCGTCGCCATGCCGGCGGCATCGGCCCACGGCGCAATGCCGCTGGAGGCCATCGAGACCCTTGCCGAAACCGTGCGGGCGCGGGTTGATGCGGTGCCGCGCGCGGCGATCGGCTGTGCCGTCGCCGGAGCCGTCGCCACCATGCGGGTCGAGGAGCAACTGGCGCTGCTCGGCGTGCGCTGCCACTGGACGCACTCGGCGCCGCAGCAATGCGGCGTACGCAACGGCTACACGACACCCAGCATGCTCGGCGCGGACCGCTGGGCGGCGCTGATCGGCGCGCGCCTGCGCCACCCCGGGCGCGCGGTGCTGATCATCAGCGTCGGCACCGCGGTCACCATCGACTGCCTGGCCGGCGACGGGCGCTTTCTCGGCGGTGTCATTCTGCCGGGTTTCGGACTCATGCTGCGCGCACTGGAGATGGGCACCGCCGGACTGAAGGTCCCGGAAGGGGAGTTGC
Source organism: Pseudomonadota bacterium (assembly GCA_021815805.1). Classification (GTDB taxonomy): domain Bacteria; phylum Pseudomonadota; class Gammaproteobacteria; order Burkholderiales; family Burkholderiaceae_C; genus Thiomonas_A. The sequence goes on from JAKAZQ010000005.1 coordinate 72,409, forward strand.
GCGAATTCCCGAACAACACCAGCGATGGTCTGATGACCGGCGGAGCGCTGGCCATCGCAGGAGCGGCGCGCCAGATGCACGAGCGCCTCGCGCGCCTGCAGCGGCAGACGCCCGCGGTGCTGCTCACCGGAGGGGCGGCGCCGAAGCTGGAGGTCGCGCTGGGCCTGCGCCACGACAGTGTGGAACACCTGGTGTTCGAAGGCCTGCTCGGCATCGCCGCCGAACTCGGCCTGATGCCGCCGCGCCTCGAGCCGGCGCGCGCCTGACGGCCCGCCGACGGCGCCGGGCTACAGCACGTAGCGCGACAGGTCCTGGTCGCGCGCGATCTCGCCCAGCTGGCGTTCGACGAAGGCAGCATCCACCTGCAGGGTCTGCGGGCGGCTGCCGTCGGCCTGGAACGAGACCTCCTCGAGCAGGCGCTCCAGCACGGTGTGCAGGCGGCGCGCGCCGATGTTCTCGGTGCTTTCGTTGACGGCGTGGGCGATCTCGGCGAGACGCGAGATGCCGTCGGGTGCGAACTCGAGTTGCACGCCGTCGGTGGCGAGCAGCGCCTGGTACTGCTTGACCAGGCTGGCATCGGTGCTGGTGAGAATGGACACGAAGTCCTGCACCGACAGGCTTTGCAATTCCACGCGGATCGGAAAGCGCCCCTGCAATTCCGGAATCAGGTCGGAGGGCTTGGACACGTGGAACGCGCCGCTGGCGATGAACAGCACGTGATCGGTGCGCACCATGCCGTACTTGGTGCTCACCGTCGTGCCCTCGACCAGCGGCAGCAGGTCCCTCTGCACTCCCTGGCGCGACACATCGGCGCCGTGCATGCGGTCGCCGGTGGCGATCTTGTCGATCTCGTCGAGGAACACGATGCCGTGCTGTTCCACGAGCTGCACGGCACGCGTCTTCACCTGTTCCTCGTCGAGCAGCCGGGCCGCCTCGTCCTGCTGCAGCACGCGCAGCGCATCGCGCACCTTCATGCTGCGCCGGCTTGCGCGGCCGCCGGCCTGGCCCATGCCGGCGAACAGGCCCTTGAGCTGCTCGGCCATGTCCTCCATGCCGGGAGGGGTCATGATGTCCACGCTGGGCTGCGGCCGGCTGACCTCGATCTCGATGTCGCGATCGTCGAGCTGGCCTTCGCGCAGACGCTTGCGCATCACCTGTCGGGTGTTGGAGTCGCTCGCCACGCCCGGCAGCAGTGCGTCCAGGATGCGTTCCTCGGCGGCGTCCTCGGCCTGGGCACGGTGCCCCTGCATGGACTGCTCGCGCACCTGCTTCACGGCCACCTCGACCAGATCGCGCACGATGGTGTCGACGTCGCGCCCGACATAGCCGACCTCGGTGAACTTGGTGGCCTCGATCTTGATGAAGGGCGCGTGCGCCAGCCGCGCCAGGCGACGTGCGATCTCGGTCTTGCCGACCCCGGTGGGGCCGATCATCAGGATGTTCTTCGGGGTGATCTCGTGGCGCAGCGGCTCGGCCACCTGCTGGCGCCTCCAGCGGTTGCGCAGCGCCACCGCGACGGCGCGCTTGGCCTGGGCCTGGCCGACCACGAAACGGTCGAGCTCGGAAACGATTTCACGCGGGGTCATGTCCATGGGGCAAGGGCGGATGCGGGCGCTGCGGGGGTCACTCGCCCAGGGTCTCGATGCGCAGTTCGTGGTTGGTGTAGATGCACAGATCGGCCGCGATGTGCAGCGAACGTTCGACCATCGCGCGTGCGTCGAGTTGGGTATTTTCCAGCAATGCGCGTGCCGCCGCCTGCGCGTAGGAGCCGCCGGAGCCGATGGCCAGGATGCCGTGCTCGGGCTCCAGGACGTCGCCGTTGCCGGTGATGATCAGCGAGGCGCTGGCGTCGGCCACCGCGAGCATGGCCTCGAGTCGGCGCAGCGCGCGATCGCTGCGCCAGTCCTTGGCCAGTTCCACGGCCGCCCGCACGAGCTGGCCGTGATGCTCCTGCAGCTTGGCCTCGAAACGCTCGAACAGCGTGAAGGCATCGGCGGTGCCGCCGGCGAAGCCCGCCAGCACGCGCTCGTCGTGCAGCTTGCGCACCTTGCGCGCGCTGGCCTTGATGACCACGTTGCCGAGCGTGACCTGACCGTCGCCGCCCAGCGCCACCTGCGAACCTCGGCGCACGCTGAGAATGGTGGTGCCGTGGTATTGATCCATGTCGTCGTGCCAGGGAAGTCCATCGGAAGCCGGCCCGGGTGGCCGGCGCGCTGCGCTCAGGATTTGCGCAGGTCGACCTGCGCCACCGAGCTGATGCCGAGGATCGCGAACAAGCCGGCGACCAGTCGGTGCGTGCCTTCGAAGCGTACTTCACGCCCGGCGCTGCTCTGGCTCATGACCCAGTTGAGCACGATGCCCGCGCTGGCGAAATCCATGCGGCGCAGCCCGCTGAGGTCGACCAGCACGCTGCCGTGCCCTTCGGCGGCCTCGTCCAGCGGTTTGAGGAAATCCTCGCTGCCCCCGCTGATCTCGCCCAGCAGGCGCGCCGCCGCGACGCCGTTGGTCTCGGCGCTGGAAAAGCGTGTCGCGGCACGGCTGCTGGGAGCCCCTGGCACGCGCGAGCTGCCGCCGGCAATGCCCGCCTCGCTGGAGTTGAGCAGGCGCACGCGGGCACGGCTCGGCTCCCAGGACGGCGGCGAGATCTCGTAGGTGACGCAGTAATCGAGCGCGATGGACTCGAAGGCTTCCTGGGCGCCCGCCAGGCGCAAGGCTTCCAGGCGGATGCCCCACCACGCCGCATCGGCCTCGCGCTGCATGGCCGGTGCCTGCGCGGCGCAGGCCTCCAGCAGGTGGTCCAGCCCGGAAACCTCGAGGTTGCGTCCGGCCGCCGCGTTGAACACCTTCAGCGCCTCGAGCAGCGGCGCCTGGGCGCCGTCCTTGATCGACGTGAGGGCGCTGAATTCCAGCGCCACCAGGCCGGAACCGCCACGCGCCAGCGTCAGCAACACCTGCGCCTGCGCCACGTCGAGTTCGCCCAGCGCGGTGAACGAGCCGCCCGCGGCGCTGCTCGACGTCGGTGCCGCCGGCATGGCCACGCCCCACGACGGTGCCGACGACTGGAAACGATCCACGTAGTCGGTGACCAGGGCCTCGAAATGCTGGAGGTCGCCGCCGGCGCGGTAGAGGTCGAACAGCGCCAGCCAGAATTCATTTTCCAGCTTGCGATCCGGCGAGCCGGAGATCGCTTCCAGCAAGGCCCGCTCGGCACCCTGGTCGTTGCCGTTGGCGAAGTCCATGCATGCCTGGTCGAACAGCGGGCTGGACGAGACACCCTCCTGGACGTCCACGGCCAGCGAGTGCGTCGGGTCGGTCGCGTGTTCGCTGGAGGCCCAGTCCTCGCCGCTGACGCGGGCCATCGGCGGCGCGCCGATCTCCGTCGGGCCGATGCGCGTGGGCGCCATCTGCGTGGCCGCCATCTGCGTGGCGGCCAGCTGCGTCGGCGCAAGTTGCGTGGCGGCCAGCTGGGTCGGCGCAAGCTGGGTCGGCGCCGGCACCGTGGGTTGCATGGCGCGGGCGAGTTCCGACCCCGGCTGCGAGGCCGGCGCCGGCTGCCGGCTTTGCACGTCGGTCGCCGCGAAGCTCAGGGCTTGCGTGTTCTGGGACGGCAGCGCCGCACTGCGCTGCTGCGACATCGGTACGGTGGTGGCGTTGGCCGGCGCGCGCGAGCGCAGATCGGCCGTCGAGTCCTCCACCATGGCGCGCTCGATTTCATTGATCTTGCGCAGCGTGGCCTCGCGCTGCGGCGCCTGCGGCATGCCGGCACCGGTGTCGGGCAGATCGGAGAACACCAGATCCGCGGCTTCGCCGCTGGCCTGCTGCTTGCGCAGGCGGCGCAACGCCGCCAGTTCCCGTTTGCGGATGAACGAATCGAGCTTGCGCTGTTCTTCCCGCGCGCGCTGGTGTTCCTGTTCCTGTTGCTCGCGCAACGCGTTTTCGTGCCGCGTCAGCGACCAGTCCTGGGTCGGGTTCTTGATGAACTCGGTGACCCGGCGCCAGAAGCTTCGTTGCTTGACGGGTTGTTCGGCCATGGACGGTGTGGCTGACGGCGGCGGCTGGCGGACGAGGACCCTGGCCGCGCGAAGGGCTCAGTCACCGAACATCTTCTGCTTCATCTCGCGGCGCTGCTGCGCTTCCAGCGAGAGCGTCGCGGTGGGGCGCGCGAGCAGGCGCCCGATGCCGATGGGCTCGCCGGTCTCCTCGCACCAGCCGTACTCGCCGCTGTCGATGAGTGCCAGGGCCTGCTCGACCTTTTTCAGCAGTTTGCGCTCCCGATCCCGCGCGCGCAACTCCAGTGCGTGCTCTTCCTCGATCGTGGCGCGGTCAGCCGGATCCGGCACGAGCAGGGTGTCCTCGCGCAGGTGTTCGGTGGTTTCCCCGGCGCTGCGCAGCAGCTCGTCGCGCAGCGAACCGAGGCGGTGCCGGAAGAACTCGAGCTGGGCCGCGTTCATGTACTCGCTTTCCGGCATCGCGAGCACTTCGGCGTCGCTCAGTTCCTGGGGCGACTTCGACTTCCAGGCGTTGGCCAGCTTGGGGTCGGCTTGGGTCGGTACGTTGGAGTTGGCGACGGTGCTCATGGCTTGGGCGGCGTGGGATGATGCGAAAGGGCGGCCTGCGACGGGTTCGAGACCCTGCGCGGCCGGCAGTGTAGCGGCAGCCGATGACGCCCGGGTCGAAGCGGCGGTTGCCGAGCGACGCGCTGCGGGCGCTGTCGGTGCTGTGCGAGTGCTCTTGGCCACGGCGGATCCCCCTCTGACCTTTGTAGCATTTGGCGGCAGGCTTGCCGCAAATACCTGTTGCTCGGTTGCAACCCGGGGCGTTATGCAAGCATCAATCGCCGACGCCTCGGGGCGGCTGGGTGCCGTGGCGACGGCCACCCGCTGCCTTGTCCCGAGGGCTCTCGTCCCGAAAACTGCCTTGCCGGGAACTCCCATCCGGCAAGCTCCGGTCTGCGGTCCGACAAGCCCCGATCTGGTAAGCCCCGGTCTGGAAAGCATCCCGGAAGCATCTGCCTCGGAAGCATCTGCCCCGACGCCACCACGCAGGCCGCGAGCCGGCTCGCGAGCCCGGCGCCCGGGCCAGCCAAAACCGCCCGAGTATAGCGCGCCGGGGCGCGCCGGCCGGCCTCAGGCGACGAGGGCCTGACGCAGCCCCTGCTCGATGATGTCGCGGGGCAAGTCGATCCCGATGAACACGAGGCGGCTCTCACGCGCCTCCTGGGGCCCCCAGGCTCCGGCCAGATCGCTGCCCATGAGCTGGTGCACCCCCTGGAACACCACCTTGCGGTCAATGCCCTTCATGTTCAGCACGCCTTTGTAGCGCAGCATGCGCGGGCCGTAGATCTGCACGATGGTGCCGAGGAATTCCTCGAGGCGCGCCGGATCGAAGGGCTGGCTGGCGCGGAACACGAAGGACTTCACGTCGTCGTCGTGATGATGGTGGTGGTGCCCGCAATGCTCGCCGTGCTCGTGGTCATGCTCGCAGCTGTGGTCGTGGGCATGCCCATGGCCGTCGCCGTGGTCGTGCGCGTGGCCGTGTTCCTGCTCCTGGAGGAATTCGGGGTCGATTTCCAGGCGCGCATTGAGGTTGAAACCCCGCAGGTCCAGCACCTCGCGCAGCGCAACCTCGCCGAAATGCACCACCTGCTGCGGCGCCCGCGGGTTCATGCGGCGCAGCCGGGCCTGCAGTGCGGACAGCGCCGAGGCCTCCGTCAGGTCGGCCTTCGAGATGAAGATGCGGTCGGCGAACCCGACCTGGCGCTGGGCTTCCAGGCGCGTGTCGAGCTGCTGCGAGGCGTGCACGGCGTCGACCAGCGTGACGATGGAGTCCAGCAGATACTGGCTGGCCACGTCATCGTCCATGAAGAAGGTCTGCGCCACCGGGCCCGGGTCGGCCACGCCGGTGGTCTCGATGATCACGCGGTCGAACAGCAGTTCGCCGCGGCGCCGGCGCGTCGCCAGGTCGCTGAGGGTGGCGCGCAGATCGTCACGGATGGTGCAGCAGATGCAGCCGTTGGACATCTGCACGATCTGCTCGCCGCGCTCCTGCACCAGGATGTCGTTGTCGATGTTCTCCTCGCCGAACTCGTTTTCGATCACCGCGATGCGCGAGCCGTGCGCCTCGCCCAGCACGCGCTTGAGCAGGGTGGTCTTGCCGCTGCCGAGAAAGCCGGTCAGGATGGTTGCGGGAATGAGGGCGGACGACATGGTGCGGATGGATTCGGTGGAAAGGCGCCTGTGGAAGGGCGCGACGCCGCGGCCGCGCAGCCATGCACATGGGGGCGGGCGACCTGCGCACAAGCCCCCGCTTGCGGCCTGTGCCAGTGTAAGCCGGCGTCGCGTTCAGCGTGCGCGCAGCAGCAGGCCCTTGAGGTACTCGCCTTCGGGAAAGCTCAGCAATTGCGGATGGTCGGGCGCCGCGCCGACGCGGCGCACGATTTCGGCGTCGCGCTGCGCGTCCACCGCGGCGCCGGCCACCACGCTGCCGAACAGCGTGGAGTCGATGCCTCCGGAGCACGAAAAGGTGAACAGCCAGCCTCCCGGGCGCAACAGGCCCAGGCCGAGGCGATTGATGTCCTTGTAGGCGCGCGTGGCGCGCGCCGCCTGCGCGACGCTGGCGGCCAGCTTGGGCGGGTCGAGGACCACGGCATCGAAGCGCTCGCCGGCCTCGCGCAATTCGCGCAGCACACGCCCAACGTCGTCCTCGCGCAGCACGCTGCGCGAGGCATCGAAGCCGTTGTCCCGCACATGCGCGGCGGCCAGTTCGAGCGCCGGGCCGGAGGAGTCCACGCTGATCACCTGCTCGGCGCCGCCGGCCAGCGCGGCGAGCGTGAAGCCGCCGCTGTAGGCGTAGCAGTTCAGCACGCGGCGCAGGCCCTGGCGGCGCACCAGCTCGCGAAAGCGCAGGCGGTTGTCGCGCTGGTCGAGATAGAAGCCGGTCTTGTGCCCGCCGGCCACGTCCACCTGAAGCCGCATGCCGTGCTCCTCGATCGCCACGCGCGTGGCGCCGTCGCCGTGCAGCCAGCCGCTGCGCGGCTGCAGGCCCTCGTGGGCGCGCACCCCGACGTCGGAGCGCTCGTAGATGCGCAGCCCCGGCAACTGCTCGCGCAGCGCCTGCAGCAGCACGTCGCGCCAGCGTTCGGCGCCGGCGCTGAGCAATTGCACCACCGCGATGTCGTCGAAGCGGTCGACGACAAGCCCGGGCAGGCCGTCGGCCTCGCCCCACACCAGCCGTGCCGCGCGCGGATCGAGGTCGAGCTCGCCGCGGCGTGCGATCGACTGGCGCAGGCGCTCGCCGAAGAACGCGGCATCGATGCGCTGTGCCGGGTCGAAGCTCCACATGCGCAGTCGGATCTGCGAGTGCGGGCTGTAGGCAGCCCAGCCCAGCGTACGGCCATCGGCGCTGTCCACGCGCACGGTCTCCCCGCTGTCGGCGGCGCCGCGCGCGATGGCCCCTGTGAACACCCAGGGATGGCGGCGCAGCACTGCGCGCTCCTTGCCGGGGTGCAGGCGAATGACTTTCATGGCGTGTGTAAACCGGCGAAGGATGGTGTCAGCGCGGCTTGCGCGCGCGCGGGTGCGCCTGGTCGTAGACCTGCGCCAGATGCTGGAAGTCCAGGCGGGTGTAGATCTGGGTACTGGCGACGCTCGCATGGCCCAGCAACTCCTGCACGGCGCGCAGGTCGCCGCTGGATTGCAGCAGATGCGACGCGAAGGAGTGTCGCAGCATGTGCGGATGCACGGGGCCCGGCAGCCCTGCCTCGAGGGCGCGTCGCCGCAATTCCTCGCGCACCCTCTGCGCCGAGATGCGCGCGCCGCGTGGACCCAGGAACAGCGCCGCGCGATCCGCCGCCGAGGCCTGCGGCGGCGCCTCGCGCAGTGCCAGCCAGGCGCGCAGCGCCTGCATGGCCTGTGCTCCGACGGGCACGACGCGGCGCTTGCCCCCCTTGCCGAGCACATGGGCCTCGGCCGCCTGCCAGTCGATCCAGCCCAGCGATACGTGATCCGGCTCGCGCACCGGGCGCGCATCGAGCCCGACCAGCTCGGAAACCCGCAGGCCGCTGGAATACAGCAACTCGGCAATCGCCCGCGCGCGCGCCGCGCTGCGCGGGTCGACACCAGCGGCGGCCGCCGCCGGCCCGGCCGCCAGTGCCACCGCGTGCTCCACACTGAGCGCCTTGGGCAGCGGACGCTGCGCCCGCGGCGCATGCACGTCGCGCGACGGGTCGCTCGCCAGCATGCCCTGCGCGCCCATCCAGCGCAGCAGTCCGCGCCACGCCGACAGGCGCGCAGCGATGGCGCGCGGACTCATGCCCTGGCCGTGCAGCGCCGCCGCCCAGGCGCGCAGGTGCCGAGCCTGCAGGCTCGGCGCGTCCAGACCTGCCTGGGCGGCGCGTCGGCACAGGTCGAGCAGGTCGCGGCGGTAATTGACCAGCGTGCGCGGCGCCAGCCGGCGCACCTGTTCGAGGCGCTTCAGGTGTTCGTGACAGGCTCGCGCCAGCTCCGGTGGGGCGTCGGCGGCGGGCGGCGACGCGTGCGCGGGGCCGGGCGGCTCCATGGCGTGCTCAGCGCGGCTCGACCAGGCGCAGCAGCGCGGCCGACGCGACCTCGCCGACGCGTGCCAGGAATTCGGTTCCCATGTCGGCGGTGAAACGATCGGCCTGCGGCGAACCCAGCACGAGCAGGCCGAACGACGGCGCCTGGGCGTGCGCGCGCAGCGCCACCAGCGCCAGCGACTGCGGCGGCGAGGCGAGCCAGCGCGCCGCCTCGAAACCTGCATTGGCGCCGCAAAACGGCTGGCTCAGGCTGTTGGCCAGCACGGGGATGTCCTCGCCCACCGGCGCCGCCGCTTCGAGGCTCGCGTATTCCGGGCGCACGTTCCAGATGCGCAACGCCGCCAGCGGCAGGTCGAAGCCGCTGCGCAGTTCGTCCACCAGCGCACCTGCCAGCTCCTGCGGTTCATGACGCAGCAGCAGCGCGCGCGCCCACGCCAGCAGGCGCGCCGACAGCACCTCGTTGTCGGCGGCATTGCGCATGAGTTCGGCGAGGCGATGCTCGAGAGCGCGCATCTTGTCGCGCAGCATTTCGATCTGCCGCTCCTGCAGCGACACCGCGCGGTTGCCGTGGGGGCTTTGCAACTGCACGCTGGCCAGCAACTCGGCGTGGCGTTCGAAGAAATCGGGATGTTCGGCCAGGTAGGCGGCCAGGTCGTTCTCGCTGAGTTCCATCAGGGCGTTCCGAAAAGGGTCGATCGGGGTCAACGCGGTGCGGCTGCCGCTTCCGGGGCATGTGCTGGCGGCAGCGCGAGATTGTCGAGGTCGATGCTGGCGTCGAACACATGCACGGCGGGTCCGGTCATCAGCACGGCATGGCCCGGCCCCTGCCAGGCGATGCTCAGCTCGCCGCCGCGCGCCTGCACCTGCACCGGGCTGCGCAGCCATCCGTGCCGCATGCCGGCGACGGCGGCGGCGCAGGCGCCGGTGCCGCAGGCCAGGGTCTCGCCGGCGCCGCGCTCCCATACGCGCAGCCGCGCATGGTGCGGGTCCAGCACCTGCAGAAAGCCGACGTTCACGCGCTGCGGGAACCGCGCGTGGTGTTCGAGCAGCGGCCCCAGTCGCTGGACCGGCGCGCTGTCGACGTCGTCGACGCGCAGCACGGCATGCGGATTGCCCATCGACAGCACGCTCGCGCGCCATGCGAGCTCATCGACGAGCAGGTCCCAGCGCGCCAGTGCGCCGTCGGCATGCGCCTGCAGGCCGGCGGCGTCGAACGGCACGTCGCTCGGCTGCAGGCGCGGTGCGCCCATGTCGACGCACACGCGGCCGTCGTCCTCCATGCGCGGCTCGATGATCCCGGCGCGCGTCCAGACGCGCAGCGTGCGCTTGCTGCTCAAACCGCGGCGCAGCACGAAGGCGACAAAGCAGCGCGCGCCGTTGCCGCACTGCTCGACCTCGCCGCCATCGGCGTTGAAGATGCGGTAGCCGAAGTCGACGTCCGGCCGCGGCGCCGGCTCGACGACCAGGATCTGATCCGCGCCCACGCCGAAATGCCGATCGGCGAGCAGGCGCAGCTGCGCCGGCCCCAGCGTGAACGGCTCGCGGGTGGCGTCGATGACCACGAAGTCATTGCCGGCGCCGTGCATCTTGGCGAACTTCAGGGGCATGGACAGGGCAGGCTGGGAGGTCGGGAAGGGCGGCGCGCCATCGTTCAGTACAACGGGGGTTCGCCCGGCGGACGCGTCTTGAAGCGCTTGTGCACCCAATGATATTGGCTGGGCATCTCGGCCACGCGCTGCTCGATGAAGCGGTTCAGGTGCAGCAGCTCGGCGTCGATGTCGGCGATGCGCCCGTCGCGCAGCCGCGGATAGTCGCTCCACGCCGGGTGGATCGTGACCTCGTAGCCCTGCGCGCCGGGAAGCATGCGCGCGACCACCGGGTAGACCCGCGCATGCGCCGCGGCGGCCAGCCGGGGAACCACATCCAGGGTCGCCGCGGGCACTCCGAAAAACGGCACGAAGCGCGAGTGCTTGGGGCCGAAGTCCATGTCCGGCAGGGTGTAGAACGGCGTGTGCCGGCGCAGCGCGCGCAGCATGCCGCTGGCGCCCTCGTGGCGGGAGACGATGCGGTCGGCCGCGAAGCGGCTGCGCCCTCCCAGCACCCAGCGATCCAGGGTCGGCGACTTCTGCGGCGTGTACATGCCCGACAGCGGGCGCCGCGCCGCCAGCGTCAGCGCGGTCCACGCCGCGTCCATGCCCTCGAAGTGCAGACCGACCAGCAACACCGCGCCGTCGCCGTGCAGCGCCTCGTCGACGGGGCCCTTCAGGTGCAGCACGCGGCGCAGGCGGCGTGGACTGGCCCACCACAGGAAGGCGCGTTCGAGCAGCGCGCGCGCCACGCAGACGAGGTGCTCGCGCGCCACCTGCTCGCGGCGCTCGGCGCTCCATTGTGGAAAACACAGCTCCAGGTTGCGCAGCGCGATGCGTCGGCGCCGGCGCGCCAGCGGCCACAGCGCGCGTCCGAGCGCGCGCCCGAGCGCGGCCTGGACGCCGAAAGGCAGCCAGTGCAGCAGCCACAGCAGGCCCAGCAGCAGGCGCGTCATGCGGCCTGCTCCTGCGCCGGGGGAAGCGGTGCGCCTGCGGGTACCTTGTAGCGCTTGTAGCCCCACAGGTACTGCTGCGGGCACTCGCGCACCAGGGTTTCGATCTCGCGGTTGATGCAGGCGGTGGCCTGCTGCGTGTCCTGCGGCAACTGCCGCGACAGCGCGCGCAGGTGCAGGCGATAGCCGGCACCGCGCGGCAGGCGCTCGGCGAAGGCCAGCACGATGCGCGCGCCGGTGAGTTGCGCAAGCCGCGCCGGCAGGGTCATGGTGTAGGCCGGTCGTCCGAAGAACGGCACCCACACGCCTTCGCCAGCCGACGGCGCCTGGTCCGGCAGCAGCCCGACGGCCTCGCCGTTGCGCAGCGCGCGCAACAGCGGACGCATGCCCGCCGCGGTAGCCGGCGCGGTGCGCAGGTCGGGGCGCACGCGAGCTCCCGCCAGCGCCGCCAGCCACGCCTTGTGCGGCGGACGGTAGAGCACGGTGATCGGGCCCCACAGCGCCGCGACCTGTGCCGAAACCTCGAAACAGCCCAGGTGGGGTGTCAGGTAAAGCACGCCTCGCCCTTCGCCCCGCGCCTGCTCGACGCAGGCGCGCCCGAGCACCTCGACCCTGCGCACCGCCGCGCCATGGCCCTCGCGCAACCACACGAAGGGCAGCTCGCCGACCATGCGTCCGGCGTGCAGTGCAGCCTGCAGCGCCAGGCGCCGTGGCGCGAAGCCTGCCTGCATCAGGTTGTCGTGCAGGCTGCGTCGATAGCGGGGCGACGCCGCGTACACCAGCAGGCCGAGCGCCGCGCCCACGGCCTGCAGCAGGCCCAGCGGCAATCTCGACAGGAGATGGAACAGGCGCAGCATCGGCGGGGCGGTCTCGGCAGCGTGGGCGGGAGGAACATGTTAGCCAGCCGGCGGCGGTGTGGTCGCGCGCCGCCTGCGTGCGAGCGCGCGGGTGAACCGCCCGGTATAATGCGTACCGTCGCCGAGTTAATGACAACTTGCGGGGCGACCAGCCCCTGGGTTTCGTTCCCAGGGTGCCCTGAACCGCTAAAGCGTCGGCATGCGGCAGGCTTCAGGCGGTATCGCACCCCAGCTATCCAGAAGGAGCCGCGCATGGCCGAATTGCATTCCTCTTCGCATCTGTTCACGTCCGAGTCGGTTTCCGAGGGGCACCCGGACAAGGTCGCCGACCAGATCTCCGACGCCGTACTCGATGCCATCCTCGCGCAGGACCCGCATTCGCGCGTGGCCGCCGAGACCCTTGCCAACACCGGCTTGATCGTGCTGGCCGGAGAGATCACCACCACGGCGGTGGTCGACTACATCCAGATCGCCCGCGACACGCTGCAGCGCATCGGTTACGACGATGCCGATTTCGGCATCGACCACAAGAGCTGCGCGGTGCTGGTCGCCTACGACAAGCAAAGCCCCGACATCGCGCGCGGCGTGGACAAGGCGCAGGACGACGACCTCGACCAGGGCGCAGGCGACCAGGGGCTGATGTTCGGATATGCCTGCGACGAAACGCCGGATCTGATGCCGGCGCCGATCTACTACGCGCATCGACTGGTCGAGCGTCAGAGCCAGTTGCGCCGGGACGGGCGCCTGCCCTGGCTGCGCCCCGATGCCAAAAGCCAGATCACCTTCCGTTACGAGGGCGGGCTGCCGACGGGCGTGGACACCGTGGTGCTGTCGACCCAGCACGCGCCCGACGTCGACATGGCCCAGTTGCGTGAAGGTGTGATCGAGCAGATCATCAAGCCGGTGCTGCCGGCGCACTGGATGCGCGGCCCCGTGAAGTACCTGATCAACCCCACCGGGCGATTTGTGATCGGCGGCCCGCAGGGCGACTGCGGCCTGACCGGGCGCAAGATCATCGTCGATACCTATGGCGGCGCTGCGCCGCACGGCGGTGGTGCATTCTCCGGCAAGGATCCGAGCAAGGTCGACCGTTCGGCGGCCTACGCCGCACGCTACGTGGCGAAGAACATCGTCGCCGCCGGTCTGGCCAAGCGCTGCCTGGTGCAGGTTTCCTACGCCATCGGGGTTGCCGAGCCGACCAGCGTCATGGTGACCACGCAGGGCACCGGGGTGATCGAGGATGCTCGCCTCGAGCAACTGGTACGCCGGCATTTTGACCTGCGCCCGCGCGGCATCACGCGCATGCTCGACCTGCAGCGCCCCATCTATGCCAAAACGGCGGCGTACGGACACTTCGGGCGAGACGAACCGGACTTCACCTGGGAAGCCGTGGACAAGGCAGCGGCATTGCGCGCGGATGCCGGCTTGAGCCCGGAATTGCCGGTGGCGGCGGCCTGATACGCCGCAAGGACGAGGGACGCGGGCGGTGGGGCGATGCCCCGCGCGCCCGCGGCGTCCCGCGCGCGGGCCTTCGAGCGCAAGGCCGCGTGCTTGCCTTGTCAAATGATTGTTGGATTCGCGAACGCACCTGAACGCAGGGGCCCGGATGGGGTCGAATGCCAGGTGGGGACGGGTTCGTCCGGCGCGAGGTTCCGGCGTCGGCGGCCTTGGTTCCCCAGGGCCCGGCCGGAGGCTGCGGTGCGGGTGATCCTCTGCAGTTCCTCCACTGGGAGCCATGCGATGAAGCGAACCCCTCGCCTGAAGCGATTCCCCGGCATGCTGCTGGGCCTGGTCCTGTGCGTGCCGGCCTCGGCCGCCATGATCTCCATGCCGCGCACCATGTATCGCATCGAGTCGGTGCCTCTGGCCTTCGCCGGTTGCGCCGGCCCTTTCGGCCGGCAACTGCAGGCGGATCTGAGCGCGAGCCGGCTCGAGGCGACCGTCGCCGCGTCCTACGACACGGCCAGGAGTTTCGGACAGGCTTCCGTGCAATTGAACAACGGCAGCGATCTGTGGACCGCGAGTTCCTTGTCCCCGCTCGGAATCCAGGGCAAATTCCTGTTCGGTCACTGGTGGCGGGATCGCATCATCACCCTCAACGACCACCGCTACCATTTGTACGGCGTGACCTTCGAGGCGCATGGCGACAACGCCGAGGATTGGGTGCGCCACGGTGTCGTGCAGATCATGGTCACGCCGGAACAGCCCGTCGCGCCGACGCCTCCCGAGACCGCGACGTTCGCGTGCCCGCTGAGTTCCGGCTGGGTGAACGAGTCGTTGACGGGCACGCGCGGATCGCTGGCCGAGCCACCCGGGGCACCGAAGGCGCAACCCTGAGCCCAGGCTCCTGGGCGGCGCCGCTGCCCGGCCGCGGAACCGGGTACACTACGCCTCGCTTCCGAGGAGCGTTGCAACGCACCCGGCGCTGGCGCGTGATGCGCGCAGCCGCACAGGGTCGCCAGGCTCGGAGGCGTTCCCTGCGAGCCTCGAGTGCGGTTCGCATGCAACGGCGCTCACCCCACCCGTGCACCGCGCGGGGTGCGGTGCGCACCCGCGCGGGCCCACGTCTTGCGGAGAATCCGACATGAACGCCGTGGCCCAGCCATCCCATACTGCCCGTTCCGCCAGCCCCGCGGCCGCTGATTTCGTGGTCGCCGACCTCGGCCTGGCCGATTGGGGGCGACGCGAGATCGCGATCGCCGAGACCGAAATGCCGGGCCTGATGGCCATTCGCGAGGAATTCGCGGCAAGCCAGCCGCTGCGCGGGGCGCGCATCAGCGGCAGCCTGCACATGACCATCCAGACCGCGGTGCTGATCGAGACGCTGCAGGCCCTGGGCGCGCAAGTGCGCTGGGCGTCCTGCAACATCTTCTCCACCCAGGATCACGCAGCCGCGGCCATCGCCGCCGGCGGCACGCCGGTGTTCGCGGTCAAGGGCGAAACCCTTGAAGAGTATTGGGACTACACCCATCGCATCTTCGACTGGGGCGACGGCGGTTTCTCCAACATGATCCTCGACGACGGAGGCGATGCCACGTTGCTGCTGCACCTGGGTGCGCGCGCCGAAGCCGACCTGTCGGTGCTCGCCCATCCCACCAGCGAGGAGGAGCAGGTGCTGTTCGCGGCGATCCGCGCCCGCCTGCAGGCCGATCCCAGCTGGTATTCGGCACGCCTGGGCCGCATTCGCGGCGTCACCGAGGAGACCACCACCGGCGTGCATCGCCTGTACCAGATGCACCAGCGCGGTGAACTCCGGTTCCCGGCCATCAACGTCAACGACAGCGTCACCAAGAGCAAGTTCGACAACCTGTATGGCTGTCGCGAGAGCCTGGTCGACGGCATCAAGCGCGCCACCGACGTGATGGTCGCGGGCAAGATCGCCGTGGTGGCCGGGTACGGCGACGTCGGCAAGGGTTCGGCACAGGCGCTGCGCGCGCTGTCGGCGCAGGTCTGGGTGACCGAGATCGACCCGATCTGCGCGCTGCAGGCCGCCATGGAAGGCTATCGTGTGGTGACCATGGACGAAGCCTGCTCGCAGGCCGACATCTTCGTCACCGCCACCGGCAACTACCACGTGATCTCGCATGAGCACATGATGCGCATGAAGGATCAGGCCATCGTGTGCAATATCGGGCATTTCGACAACGAGATCGATGTCGCGTCGCTCGAGCAGTACCGCTGGGAGGAGATCAAGCCCCAGGTGGACCACGTGATCTTCCCCGACGGCAAGCGCATCATCCTGCTGGCCAAGGGCCGCCTCGTCAATCTGGGCTGCGCAACCGGGCACCCGAGCTATGTCATGAGTTCGAGCTTTGCCAACCAGACCCTGGCCCAGATCGAACTGTTCTCGCGTCCCGAGCAGTACCCGGTGGGGGTCTACACCCTGCCCAAGCACCTGGACGAGAAGGTCGCGCGCCTGCAGCTGAAGAAGCTCAACGCGCGCCTGACCGAACTGACCGACCAGCAGGCCGCCTACATCGGCGTGTCGCGCCAGGGGCCCTACAAGGCCGAGCACTACCGCTATTGATGCGCGGCGCTGCGGCATGCAAGTGCACCATCTGAGTTTCGAGTTCTTCCCCCCCAAGACGCCGGAGGGGGCGCAGCGGCTGCGCGCGACGCGCCGCCGCCTGTATGCCTGCGCGCCGGAGTTCTGCTCCGTCACCTTCGGCGCCGGCGGATCCACCCAGCAGGGCACGCTGGAGACGGTGCGCGACATCGCCGCGGAGGGCATGCGCGCGGCGCCGCACCTGTCGTGCGTCGGTGCCAGCCGCGACAGCGTGCGCGACATGCTGCAGCGCTATCGCGCGGAAGGCATCCGGCGCATCGTCGCGCTGCGCGGCGACCTGCCGTCCGGGTACGGCATGGGCGGCGAGTTCGCGCATGCCGCCGATCTGGTGGGCTTCATCCGTGCCGAGACCGGCGATTGGTTCCATGTCGAGGTCGCCGCCTATCCGGAGGTGCACCCGCAGGCGCGCAGCCCGCGCGACGACCTGAGGCACTTCGTGGCCAAGATGCAGGCGGGCGCGAACTCCGCGATCACCCAGTATTTCTACAACCCGGACGCGTATTTCCGCTTTGTCGACGACGTGCGCGGGGCCGGCGTGGACGCCCCGGTGGTGCCGGGCATCATGCCGGTGACGAATGCCACGCAGCTGCTGCGCTTTTCCGAGGTCTGCGGCGCCGAGGTTCCGCGCTGGATGCGCCTGCGCCTGCAGGACTTCGGCGATGACCGGGCCTCCATCGTGGATTTCGGGCTCGATGTCGTGGCGCAACTGTGTTGCAGGCTTCTCGCGGGCGGCGCGCCGGGCTTGCACATCTACACGTTGAATCAGGCAGAAGCCAGCCTGGGCGTGCTCGAACGCGTAGCGGCGGCCTGAGCCGCGCACGGACGTTCCCGACCCGGCCGGCGCGCCGGCAGCGCCAGGCGCTGACTGGCTGTTGACATACCCCAGGGGGTCGCCCGCAGCGCCTGCGCCCGCCCATCATCCCGATGCTGTACCAACGCGGCCCCCTGGGTATTTCAACAGCCTGCTAAGCTCAGGGGCCGCTTGCGAGCCCGAGGAACTGTGCGCATGCCCGACGCCACCGACGACGCATCCGATGCCCTGCCGGCGACCACGCCGCTGCCCGATGCGCGGCCGTCGCACGATGGCGAGGCGCACCCGATCAGCCATGTCGACGCCGCATCCGCGCTGGCCCATGTGCAGGCGCTGTATGTCGACGGCGTGCAGCGCCTGCATGCGGCGCTGCACGACATGGTGGCCGGACGCGCGTCCGGTGGCGCGCCGGCGTTGCGGCGCGTGCGCGCCTTCTATCCGCGCGTGCGCCTGGAGGCGCGCGACCCTGCGCGCGCCGAGGCGCCGGCCGACGCACCGCCGAGCTACGGCTTCGTGCCCGGCCCCGGGCTGTTCGAGGCCACGCTGACCCGCCCCGATCTGTTCGCCGGGTATCTGCGCGAGCAGTTCGAACTGCTGCTGCGCAACCATGGCTCGCCGCTGCTGGTCGGCCCCAGCGACGTGCCGATTCCGCTGCCCTTCACGTTCGACGAGCAGCTGTCCTTCGACGCCGAGTTCGATGCCGCGGCGCGGCGCGATCTGCGCGCGTGCTTCGACATGCCCGACCTGGCGTCCCTGGACGACGGCATCGCCAACGGCACCTTCGTGCCGGCGCCGGGGCAGGCGCGACCGCTGGCGCTGTTCACGGCGCCGCGGGTCGACTACTCGCTGCAGCGCCTGCGCCATTACACCGGAACCTCGGCCGGGCACTTCCAGAAATTCGTGCTGTTCACCAACTACGGCTTCTATGTCGACGAATTCGTTCGCATGGGCCGCGAGATGATGCTCGGCGCGGCCACGCATGCCGACGACTACTGCGCGCTGGTCGAGCCCGGCAACGTCATCACGCGGCGCGTCGGCCGGCCCGCCGCGCCGGCACCGGCGGGCACGCCGCCGGCGCGCCTGCCGCAGATGCCTGCCTACCATCTGGTGCGCGCCGACGGCTCGGGCATCACGCTGGTGAACATCGGCGTGGGGCCTTCGAACGCGCGCACCATCACCGACCATGTCGCGGTGCTGCGACCCCACACCTGGCTGATGCTGGGGCATTGCGCCGGCTTGCGCAGCACCCAGCAACTGGGTGACTACGTGCTGGCGCATGGCTACGTGCGCGAGGATCATGTGCTCGACGAGGACCTGCCCCTCTGGGTGCCGGTTCCGGCGCTGGCCGAGGTGCAGGTCGCGCTGCAGCAGGCGGTGGCCGACATCACGCGCCTGCACGGCATCGAGCTCAAGCGTGTCATGCGCACCGGCACGGTGGCCACCACCGACAACCGCCACTGGGAACTGCAGGCCTTCGGCGGGCCGCTGAGCACGCCGCGAATGCGCTTTTCGCAAAGTCGCGCCATCGCGCTGGACATGGAAAGCGCGACCATCGCGGCCAACGGCTTTCGCCTGCGCGTACCGTACGGCACGTTGCTGTGCGTCAGCGACAAGCCGCTGCACGGAGACCTGAAGCTGCCGGGCATGGC
The DNA here is from genome assembly GCA_021815805.1 of Pseudomonadota bacterium. Lineage (GTDB taxonomy): Bacteria > Pseudomonadota > Gammaproteobacteria > Burkholderiales > Burkholderiaceae_C > Thiomonas_A. Next base: position 90,885 of record JAKAZQ010000005.1, read on the forward strand.
GGATCGCTTCTACCGCGAGCGGGTCGGACAGCACCTGCGCATCGGCATGCGCGCATTGGAGATCCTGCGCGAACAGCGCATGGAGCGCCTGCACAGCCGCAAGTTGCGCAGCTTCGACGAGGTGGCGTTCCGCTAGGTGTCCCGCGGCTTCGATGCCCGGACAAGACCCCGCTCCGAACGGGCCCGGCAACCTGGTCTACAAGGAAGACCGGGCCGCGCGCGGCGCCATCGAGCCATGTCATGAAAACGGTCTTTTGCGTGCGGGTGTCAGCCTGCCTGCTGTGCGGCCTCGCGGCGCTGTGCGCGCAGCCTGCCGCGGCCCTGCCCCCGAACACCGGGGTCTACTGGAGCTTCGTCAACCGCTCGGTGCAGCCGGTGTCGCTGCGGCGCTTGCCGGACGCGGGATCCGGCTGCTGGGATGTCTGCGGGTTTCCGGCCATCCAGAGCCTGCCGGCGCTGGCCAGCCTGACCGTGTACTTCGAGCTTACCTGCTTCGAGCACGACAACCTGACGGTCGAGATCGGTCCGGTGGGCGAGGTGCCGAGCCGGGTCAGCCTCTGGATGGGCGGAGTGCGCGACCAGTCGTTGCAACCCCTGCCGATGACACGCAACGTGCTCAGCGCCTACAGCGACAACCAGCTGGTCGAGCCGGGCCAGGCGAACCTGGGCACCAGCGACGGCAACCTGGTCATCGGCATCGACTTCCTGGGCACCGGCGTGGCCGACACGCTGCGCCTGTCGACCGAGATCGACCCGATCGAGCCGGGCTGGCCGGGCGGCAGCTACCGGGCGACCTGCAATGCCGTGTACATCGCGAGCAGCGGCGATCTCAACACCGACTGCCTGCGTCCGCCGGCCTGGGGCGGTGGCGTGGTGAGCGACGTGACGCTGCATGTGCGTCGCCTCTGCGCGCAAGGCTCCACGGTCTCGAACCTTCTCGGCTATCCGAGGTGCGACCGCTGGAATCCGCGGATTCCCGGCGGCACCTACCTCGCATCGTGTCTGCCGACGGATTTCGACCCTCACAGCGGAGCCCTCGATGCGCAATGTCTGGACGATGCGGGCGATCGCGCGCAGCCGAGCCGGCTCGAGACCTGGCGTGACTGCGCGGTCGGCAGCACGGTGTCGAACGCGCACGGGCGCCTGCAATGCGACAGCCCGTTCGTGCCCGGTGGCAGCTATCGTTCGCAGTGCGGGAACATCACCTACCTGGGCGGCATCCTGCAGGCCGACTGTCGCAGCTTCGTTCCGTTCCCCGGGCAGCGCCTGGACTACGCGCAGCGCTGCGTGCGCTGGAGCAGCGTGCGCTTCGACAACATCGACCACGCGCTGGAGTGCGACATGCCGCGTGCGAACCCCGCAGCCCGCTGAGGCCGGCAGACGACGCAACGAGCCGGCGCCGCCCTGCGCAGCGCCTATCCGGCCGCGGCGCTGCGCGCGATCCAGCGTGCCCAGTCGTGCAGCAGCGTTGCATCCACGGCGGCCAGCGCCGAGCGCTTGCGCAGGGAGTTGTCGAAGACCGCGTCAGCCTGCAGGGTCTGCGCGCAACCACCGGCCTCGGCCAGGATGAGGCTGCCGGCAGCGTAATCCCACAACCCCTGAGACCCATGCAGGTACAGGTGAAAGCGCCCGGCCGCCACCCAGCACCAATCCAGCGCCACCGAGCCCAGCGAGCGTTGCGACGCATAGGGCGGTTCGGTGGCCAGTTGCACGGCGAGCGCTCGCGGCAGCCGCTTGAAGTCGACGCAGGCGATGGCGCGGCGCATCGCCGGCGCCGCGGGACAGCGCAGCGGGCGGCCCTGCAGTCGTGCACCGCATCCCAGCGCCGCGTCGAACAATTCGTCGCGCATCACGTCGAGCACCAGCCCAAGACGCACGCGCCCCGCCTGCACCCACGCCAGCGAGGGCCCGAACGCGGGCAGGCCGGCGGTGAAATTGCTCGTGCCATCCAGCGGGTCCAGCACCCACAGGCCGGGCCCGTCCGGGGCTTGCGCCTCGGCGCGCATCAGGGCCTGTTGCTCGTCTGCGCGCATTTCCTCGCCCAGCAGCGCCACGTCCGGCCAGCGCTCGGCCAACAGGTCTTGCAGATGGCGTTGCATCGCGAGGTCGGCGTCGGTGACCCAGCTGCCATCGTCCTTCAGACGGGCGCCCGGGCGATCGGCGTGCGGCAGGATGTGCCGGCGCGCGGCATCGCGCAACAGCGCACCAAGTGTGTCGATATCGGCTGGGCCGGGTTGTGCGTCGGACATGGTTGCGTAGCGGTAACGAGCGTCGGTGGCCGGGGCCAGCCTGTGCATGCTACTCGTCGTCGCGACCGCGCCGGCCGGGCTGGCGCAGCGGGCGCCGGCATGAATCCCGTGTTGGCGCGCAGGCCCGCAATTCGTGTGCTCGGCGATAGCACCGGCAATCCACGACCGCGCGGGTGTCTCATCGGGACAGCGGCAGGCCGGCGCGCGGGACCGGCGGCGGCGACCGCGGAGCGCGCGCAAGTGCGCAGGCCGCGCAAACTGCGCCGGGGCCACCGCGGGTGGCGAGGGCGAACCATGGCAAGCATCAGGAGCATTGCGATGAAACGCTGCATGAAACTGGCCCTTCGGTGGGCGATTCCTCTCGCGGGCATCGGACTGCCCGGTGTCGGCGCGGCGGCGGCCATGCCGGCCCCGCTGGAGCAGGTCGCACGCGAGCCTGGCGACGCCGTCTTGCCGGGGGGCAGCTACCGCGACTCGTGCACGGACTTCAGCTTCGACCTGGCGACCGGCTGGCTGGCGGCGCGTTGCCTGGATCGGCGCGGCAAACTCCAACAAAGCACCGTCAACGTCCTGCGCGCATGCGCGCAGGACAGCCCGTTGTCGAATCGCGACGGCCGGCTGGTCTGCGACCACCCGGCCGGTCACCCGGTGATCGCTTCAGGTCGCTGACAGCCGCGCCCCTGCTCGTCCGGCACGGGCCGCCGTCTGAGGCGCGTCAGCCCGCCGCGCCCGGCACCAGGATGGTCGGCGCGGCAGGCGCCGCCGTGCGCGGCCAGTCGGCGCTGTAGTGCAGGCCGCGGCTCTCGTGGCGCAGGCGTGCCGAGCGCACGATCAGTTCCGCCACCTGCAGCAGGTTGCGCAACTCGAGCAGATCGCGCGTGACGCGGAAATTGGCGTAGAACTCGTGCACCTCGCCTTGCAGCAGCGCGATGCGGTGCGCGGCGCGCTCCAGGCGCTTGTCGGTGCGCACGATGCCGACGTAGTTCCACATCATGCGCCGCAACTCGTCCCAGTTGTGGCTGATGACGACGAGTTCGTCGGCGTCGCTGACCCGGCTCTCGTCCCACGCGCGCACGCTAGGCAGGGCCGGCATCGTCTCCTGCGCGATGGCCTGGGCCGCCGCGCTGCCGAACACCACGCACTCGAGCAGGGAGTTGCTGGCCAGCCGGTTGGCTCCGTGCAGACCGGTGTACGCGACCTCGCCGATCGCGTACAGGCCGGGCAGGTCGGTGCGCCCGGCGAGGTCGGTCAGCACGCCGCCGCAGGTGAAGTGCACCGCCGGCACCACGGGAATCGGTTCGCGCGCGATGTCGATGCCCAGTTCCAGGCAGCGTTGGTGGATGGTCGGGAAATGCTGGCGGATGAACTCCTCGCCGCGCGCCGTGATGTCGAGGTGGACGCAGTCCAGGCCGTGGCGCTTCATCTCGAAATCGATGGCCCGCGCGACGACGTCGCGCGGCGCCAGTTCGGCACGCTCGTCGTGGGCCGGCATGAAGCGCGTGCCATCGGGCAGGCGCAGCACGCCGCCCTCGCCGCGCACCGCTTCCGAGATCAGGAAACTCTTCGCCTTCGGGTGATACAGGCAGGTCGGATGGAACTGGATGAACTCCATGTTCGCCACCCGGCAGCCGGCGCGCCAGGCCATCGCCACGCCGTCGCCGCTGGCCGTATCGGGATTCGTCGTGTAGCGATAGACCTTGCCCGCGCCGCCGGTGGCGAGGATGGTGTGCGCGGCGCCGAAGGTGTTCACCTTGCCGCTGGCCAGATCCAGCGCGTACACGCCCCAGCAGCGATCCTGGTGGCCGTCGTCGACATGGCGCCCGGTGATCACGTCCACCGCGACCTGGTTCTCCAGCAGCGTGATGCGCGGATGCACGCGCACCCGCGCCAGCAGCGTGCGCTGGATCGCCGCGCCGGTGGCGTCGGCGACGTGGGCGATGCGTCGCTGGCTGTGCCCGCCTTCGCGCGTCAGGTGCAGTTCGCCCTGCTCGGTGTCGAAGGGCACGCCCTGTTCGCGCAGCCAGTCGATCGCCGCCGGACCGCGCTCGATGACAAAGCGCGTGGCCGGAAGGTCGTTGAGCATGGCGCCGGCGACCAGGGTGTCCTGCACATGCGCGTCGAAGCTGTCGCCGCGCGCCAGCACGGCGGCGATGCCGCCCTGCGCCCACTGGCTGGAGGATATCTCGAGCTCGCGCTTGGCCAGCACGGTCACCGTGTGGTGCTCGGCCAGACGCAACGCGGCGCTGAGACCGGCCAGCCCGCCACCGATGATGATCACGTCGCTTTGCTGCATGGTCGGATCCGGTCGCACGCGGCGCCGTGTCAGATCTCCAGGTTGTCGAGCAGGCGCGCGCTGCCCAGGCGCGCCGCGCCCAGCGCCACCAGCCAGTTCTCGCGCCCGAGGTCGACGGCCTGCGGCGCCTGCAGGTCGTGGCGCCGGCGCACGTCGATGTAGTCCGGCTGCCAGCCCTGGGCGCGCAGCTGCTGCTCGGCCGCGCGCTGCGCCTGCTGCAGTTGCGGCAGCGCGCAGCCGGCGCGCACGCACTGCGCCAGCTCTTGCAGCGCCTGCTGCAATTGCGGTGCCTGCGCCCGTTGCTGCGGCGTGAGATATCCGTTGCGCGAGGACATCGCCAGTCCGTCGGGATCGCGCACGGTATCGACGCCCTCGATGCGCACCGGCAGCGCGAACTGCTCGACCATGGCGCGGATCACCAGCAGCTGCTGGTAGTCCTTCTTGCCGAACACGGCGACCGCCGGCTGCACCAGTTGCAGCAGCTTGAGCACCACCGTGGCCACGCCCTCGAAGTGCCCCGGACGCGCCGCGCCTTCAAGGTCGCCGGCGAGCCGCGGGTCGGGGTGCACGTGGAAGGTCTGCGGCACCGGGTACATCTCGGCCTCGTCGGGCGCGAACAGCAGATCGCAACCCGCGCGCTCGAGGGCCTGGGCGTCACGCTCGAGGGTTCTCGGATAGCGATCGAAGTCCTCGCCGGCGCCGAACTGCAGCCGGTTCACGAAAACGCTTGCGATCACGGGCGAACCGAGCTGGCGCGCGCGCGCCACCAGCGCGAGGTGCCCGGCGTGCAGGTTGCCCATGGTCGGCACGAGGGCGACGCCGGACGCGACGCCAGCGCCGCAGGAACGCAGCGCCGCGTGCAGGTCGGCGCGTGTGTGCAGGATGTGCATGACGGAACGGGTGGAGCGCGGGGCGGTCTCAGGCGGAGTAGCCGTGCAGTGCCTCGTCGGGGAAACGACCCGCCTTGACATCGCGCACGTAGGCCTGCACGGCCTCGCGCACGCTGCCGGCGCCGAGCATGAAATTGCGCACGAAGCGCGGCTTGGGGCCGAGGGTGATGTCGAGCATGTCCTGCAGCACCAGCACCTGACCGTGGGTTCGCGCGCCGGCGCCGATGCCGATGGTCAGCCCGGGAAAGGACTCGCTGACCCGCGCCGCGAGCTCCGACGGGACGAGTTCGAGCACCAGCATCGCGGCCCCGGCGCGGCCGAGTTCGTCGGCGTGGCGCAGCAGCGCCTGCGCGCCCTGCTCGTCGCGCCCCTGGATGCGATAGCCGCCGAGCGCGTGCACGCTCTGCGGCGTCAGGCCGAGATGCGCGCATACCGGGATGCCGCGCTCCACCAGTGCGCGCACCAGCGGCGTCGTCCAGCCGCCGCCCTCGAGCTTGACCATCTGCGCACCGGCCTGCATCAGCGTGACGGCGCTGCGCAGTGCCTGCGCCTCGTCGATCTGGTAGCTGCCGAACGGCAGGTCGGCCATGACCCAGGCCCGGCGTGCGGCGCGCGCCACGCAGGCGACGTGGTAGGCCATGTGCTCCAGGCTCACCGGGAGGGTCGATGCGTGGCCCTGCATGACCATGCCCAGCGAGTCGCCGACCAGCAGGCAGTCGACGCCGCAGTCATCGAGCAGGGCCGCGCTGGAGGAGTCGTAGGCGGTGAGCACGGCGACCTTTTCTGCCTGTTCGCGCATGGCCCGCAGGCGAGGCAGGGTCATGGGCCGGGACACGGCGGACGGCGACGGGGTGCCGCCGTAGGGTGCGGCGGTGGATGCGGGATGCTCAGGATTCACGGACATGTCGGCAGTGTTGGGCGGCGCCGCGCGCGGCAGGCCGTGCGCTGGCGCTCACGAAGGGGTATAGGCCAGGCGCAGATACAGTGGAGCGTACGCCTCGGCCTGGGTGATCTGCACAAGGCCTTCGCGTGCCAGTTCGAGCAGCGCGATGAACGTGACCACGGCATGCACCACGCCGCGTGCCGGCTCGAAGAGCTCGCCGAATTCGGCCCAGCGGCGGTCGTGCAGGCGGCGCAGCACGTTGCTCATGATCTCGCGCATGGAAATCTGTTCGCGCCCGATGGTGTGGCGCGCGTGCAGGCGGGCGCGGCGCAGCACGTCGGCCCAGGCCTGGCGCAGGTCGTCGGCGCCGAGCTCGGGCAGCAGGGAGCGCGGCGAGCGTTCCACGGCCACCTGCACGCGCCAGAAGTCGCGCCCGAGCTGCGGCAGCGCGTCGAGTTGCTGGGCCGCCAGTTTCATGCGCTCGTACTCGAGCAGGCGGCGCACCAGTTCGGCACGCGGATCCTCGGGCTCGGAGCCGTCCGCCGACGGCGGGCGCGGCAGCAGCATGCGCGACTTGATCTCGATGAGCATCGCGGCCATCAGCAGGTACTCCGCGGCCAGTTCCAGGTTCGTGCGCCGGATCTGCTCGACGTACTCGAGGTACTGGCGCGTGACCTGCGCCATCGGGATATCCAGGATGTTGAAGTCCTGGCGGCGGATCAGGTAGAGCAGCAGATCCAGCGGGCCCTCGAAGGCCTCGAGGAACACCTCGAGCGCATCCGGCGGGATGTACAGATCCTGCGGCAGCTCGAACAGCGGCTGGCCGTACAGGCGCGCCACGGCGAGGCCGTCGACGGTCTGCGGCAGCGTCTCGCCCGCCGCCGCCAGCGCCTGCTCGGCGTCGCCCGGGTCGGGGAGCACGCTGGACACGGCGGCGTACCTGCTCAGTCGATGCCGTACACGTAGGCTTTCTGACGCACCCGGGCAGCGTCGAAGGCGGCGCGCAGTTCGGGATCCTGCGGGCGATCCCAGAGCAGGCCGCGGCCCGTCTTCTGCTCGGCCTCGAGCTCGGGACGCTGCGATTTCAGTTCCTGCAGGAAGCGAGTGGCTTCGGAAACGTAGGGCTTGACGGCGAATGGCATGGATGTATCGGGCTCGGTGCGTCGTCGCGCAACGCCTGCCGACGCGGGCGACGGCGAGCGGGACGGGTTGGGCTGCGCAGATTTTACGGCCCCGCGCCGGCGAGGGGGCCCAGGCGAGTGGAACGTTCGTTCCCGCAATCCGGCGCGGGCCGCGGCGCCTCGGCCCGGCGGCCGCGTCAGGCGCGGCGCGGCACCCCGAGTTCGCGCCCGAGTACGCGTTGCAGCACGTTGAGCGGCGCGGTATCGGGCACGAGCTGGTCGTCGGGGTGCAGATAGAAGGTCTGCTCCATCATGTGCTGGCCGCCCATCACGGCATGCAGCACCTGGTCCGAGTACACCACCCAGGTGCTGCCGGGCAGGAAATCCACCGTCGTCTGCGGGCCGTCGCGCTGGTAGTCGAGATCAGCCTTGGCGAGGTCGTGCAGTTGCAGCATCGCGTGGTCGTACGGCGTGCGCTGGGACTTGGTGACGCGCAGCAGTCGCAGCAACTGCGCCGAGCCCGGCAGCGGGCGGCGCAGGCGTGGCGCGAAGCGCCGCGCGAAGGCCTCGAAGGGCTCGCCGACACGCCACTGGCGTGGCTGCAGCCCCGGATGGACATTCGTGAACACGCGCAGCAGGCGCACCCCGCGCATCGGATTGGACGGAAAGGCGTCGACGTGCAGGCGGGTGTCGTCGTGGCGCCACGAACTGCTGCGGGTGGCGACCTCGAACGGGCGCAGCGAAGCGTTGCCGGCCCGCAGCTTGCCACGGTATTGCGGGAACAGCCGGTCGACCAGCTGCTGCGCCTCGGTCGCGAAACGCCCGATCATCGCCGCCAGCGCCTGCAGTTCCTGCGCGCTGCCATGGGCGCCGCGCAGGCGCGAGGCTGCGCGCAGGCTGATGTTCTTGGACTTGCCGTCGCTCCAGCGAGGATCCAGGAATTGCCGTTCGGCGTCGTGCACGACAAAGCGCAGGTCCGGGAAATGCAGCACGCAGCCGCCTTCCACCAGATGCTCGAGATGGCGTGCAGGGCCGTCGGCCCAGTCCGTGTCGTCCAGCCGCCGCAGCAGCTGCTGTGGCGGCGTGACCGAAGATGCCGCGGGGGGCGGGGGCGTGGACATCAGGAACTCCCGAGGGGTCAGCTCACGCGCATTCCGGGCCGCGCCCCGGAATCCGGCGCCAGCAGGAAGATTCCCGCGGCATCGCCGTCGCCCGACGCGGCCAGCACCATGCCTTCGCTGACGCCGAACTTCATCTTGCGCGGGGCCAGATTGGCGACGACCACCGTCAGCCTGCCGACCAGCGATGCCGGATCGTAGGCCGCCGCGATGCCGGAGAACACGTTGCGCAGGCGCGGCTGCCCGTGGGCGTCGTGCTCCGCGAGATCCAGGGTCAGGCGCAGCAGCTTGGTCGAGCCTTCGACCGCCTGGGCGTCGTGGATGCGGGCGACGCGCAAGTCGACACGGCTGAAGTCGTCGATGCCGATGCCGGCAGCTTGTGCCGGCGCCGGCGCGGCCGCCGCGGGGGGTTCCAGCAGTTGCTCGACGCGCTTGGGATCCACGCGCTGGAGCAGGTGCCGGTAGGCAGCCACGCGCTCGGGCAACTCGGCGCAGTCGCTCCACACGAAATCGCGCGGCAGCCCGAACAGTTCGCGTGCCACGCGGGACGCGGTGGCGGGCAGCACCGGGGCAAGCAGGACCGACAGGGTCCAGAATCCGGCCAGCGCGCGCGAACAGGCATCCTGCAGTTCGGCGCGGCGCGCGTCGTCCTTGGCCAGCACCCACGGCTGCGCGGCGTCGAAGGCGGCATTGATGCGGTCGGCGTAGGCCATGATCTCGCGCATCGCGCGCGCGTATTCGCGTCCCTCGAGCGCGGCGCGCACGTCGTCGCCCAGCGCCTGCGCCGCCTCGCGCAAGGCGTCGGTGGCGCCGGCGTAGCCGAGCCGCCCGTCGAAGTGCTGGGTGATGAAGCGGCTCGCGCGACTGGCGATGTTCACGTACTTGCCGATGAGGTCGCTGTTGACACGTGCCACGAAGTCGTCGGCACCGAAATCGAGATCGTCCACGCGCGCCGTCAGCTTGGCGGCGAGGTAGTAGCGCAGCCACTCCGGATCGAGCTTGAGGTCGAGGTAGCGCAGCGGCGAAATGCCGGTGCCGCGGCTCTTGCTCATCTTCTCGCCACCCACCGTGACGTGTCCATGCACGTTGATCTGGCTCGGTGTCTTGCGCCCCGAGAAGTGCAGGGTGGCTGGCCAGAACAGCGTGTGGAAATACACGATGTCCTTGCCGATGAAGTGCACCTGTTCGACCGCCGGGTCGGCGAGGAACTCCTCGAAGCTCTGGGTCGTGCGCGACGCCTCGTGCCAGTGCGCAGCCGCCTGTCCCTTGTCGAAGTGGTTCTTCAGGCTGGCCAGGTAGCCGATCGGCGCGTCCAGCCAGACGTAGAAATACTTGCCCGGTGCGTCCGGCACCTCGATGCCGAAATACGGTGCGTCGCGCGAGATGTCCCAGTCGGCCAGGCCGCCGCGCCCGGCTTCGTCGACGCCGAACCATTCACGCACCTTGTTGAGCACTTCGGGCTGCAGCCGGGGGAGGCCGTGCGCGCCGCTGCCGTGGGTCCAGTCGCGCAGGAACTCGGCGCAGCGCGGCGACGACAGCTGGAAAAAGTAGTGCTCGCTGCTGCGCAACTCGGGTGCGGCGCCGGACAGCACCGAATAGGGTTGGCGCAGCTCGGTCGGGCCGTACACCGCGCCGCAGACTTCGCAGGAGTCGCCGTACTGGTCGGCGGCGTCGCACTTGGGGCAATGTCCCTTGATGTACCGGTCCGGCAGGAACATGCCTTTCACCGGGTCGTAGAACTGCTCGATGGTGCGCGCGTAGATCAGGCCGGCCTTGCGCAGCGCACGGTAGATGTCCTGCGCCAACTGGTGGTTCTCCGGCGCATCGGTGCTGTGCCAGTTGTCGAATCGGATCAGGAAACCGTCGAGGTAGGCGCCGCGTCCGGCGGCGATGTCGGCGACGAATTGCTGCGGGGTCTTGCGCGCCTTTTCGGCCGCGATCATGATCGGGGCGCCATGCGCGTCGTCGGCGCAGACGAAATGCACCTCGTTGCCGAGCATGCGCTGCAGACGCACCCAGATGTCGGCCTGGATGTATTCCATCATGTGGCCGATGTGGAACGCACCGTTGGCGTAGGGCAGCGCGGTGGTCACGAACAGCCGGCGCCTGGGCGCGTCGGGGCTGCGGGTGGAGTCGGGGGTCTGCGAGGTCATGCGGGTTCGAAGGCAGGCCCCCCGGGGTATTCGGGAGGCGTGAGGCCGACGGGGTGTCGGCGAAACCTGTGCTGCGGCGGGCCAGCGCCCGCGTCAGCATTGTAGGCAGGCGCGCCGCCCTCGCGTCGGCACGCGCTGCGCCCGGGCACTAGACTTGCTGGCGTCGGGGGCCGCGGCAGGCGAGCCGGGGCGCCCCGTGCCTTCCCGAACCCCGTCCCGACGCAGCACGCCATGTCCCCGAAGCCCACCCAGGAACAGATCCAGCAATGCCTCGACACCGTGAGCGACCCCGGCAGCGGCCAGGGCCTGCATGCCGCACGCGTGCTGCGCAAGGTGGAGATCGCCGACGACGGGGCCGTGCAGCTGCGCCTGGTGCTGGGCTATCCGGCGCGCAGCCAGCATGATGCGCTGCGCGACGCCGCGCGCGCCGCGGTGGCGGCGCTTCCCGGAGTGCGCGATGTGCAGGTGGACCTGTCCACGCGCGTCGAGGCCCATGCCGTGCAGCGCGGCGTACGCACGCTGGAAGGGGTGCGCAACGTGATCGCCGTGGCCTCGGGCAAGGGCGGCGTGGGCAAGAGCACCACCGCCGCCAACCTGGCGCTGGCGTTGGCGGCCGAAGGCGCCAGCGTCGGTCTGCTGGATGCCGACATCTACGGGCCGTCGCAACAGATGATGCTGGGCCTGCAGGGGCGCCCGCAGAGCAGCGACGGCAAGACCATGGAGCCGATGATGTCGCATGGTCTCCAGGTCATGTCCATCGGGGTGCTGATGGACGCCGACACACCGATGATCTGGCGCGGTCCGATGGCCACCCAGGCGCTCGAGCAACTGCTGCACCAGACCCACTGGCACGATCTCGACTACCTGATCGTCGACATGCCGCCGGGGACCGGGGACATCCAGCTGACCCTCAGCCAGCGCGTGCCGCTGACCGGCGCGGTGATCGTCACGACGCCCCAGGACATCGCGCTGCTCGACGCTCGCAAGGGCCTGAAGATGTTCGAGAAGGTCCAGGTGCCCGTGCTTGGCATCGTGGAGAACATGGCGATGCACGTGTGTTCCAACTGCGGCCATGCCGAGCCCATCTTCGGCAGCGGCGGCGGCGAGCGCATGGCCCGCGACTTCGACGTGGAACTGCTCGGCTCGCTGCCCCTGGACCTGCGCATCCGGGAGCAGGCCGACAGCGGCATGCCGAGCGTGGCCGCCGAGCCCGACGGCGCGGCTGCGCTCGAGTACCTGCGCATCGCGCGCAAGCTCGGCGCGCGGGTCGCGCAGCGCGCGCGCGACTACTCGGCGCGCTTTCCGAGCATCAAGATCGCCGACACCTGAGCCGGCACACGGCGGCGCCGGTCGCGGATGCGGCGCGCCCGCCGAGCCTGCGAAGCGCCCGCTGCGGATCCGCCGCGCTGCGCCCACGGGCGTGGCTGCCGCGCGCTTGCCGATCTCGCTTCAGGACCTTCCGGATCACCGAGTCCGGTGCCGGCGCGTGGCTGCGCTTGCCGCGGCGATGCCCGCCGCTGCGCTCTCGCCCACGGCG
>JAKAZQ010000005.1:103228-125349 GCA_021815805.1 Pseudomonadota bacterium
CGGCGTATCCCCCTTAGGTTCTACAGGCCATTCATCTGTGCAAATTCCTGGGAAGGAGCTACACTTTCCGTATCAATCGAACGAACGTTCGTTTTTTTCGAGGATCCCCACGGCAAGCCCGCCATCCACCCGAGGAGCAACCGATGGACCGTCCCTGGCTCGCGCATTACCCGGCAGGGGTGCCCGCGGAAATCGATCCTGACGCCTATGCGTCGCTGTCGCAATTGTTGGAGCACAGTTTCGAGTCCTTTGCGGACCGTCCCGCCTTTGCCTTCATGGGCCGGCGCACCAGCTACGCGCAGTGGCGCCACGACGCCGTCGCGCTGGCTGCGTGGCTGCAGCAGCAGGGGCTCGCACCCGGCGAGCGCATCGCCCTCATGATGCCCAACGTGCCGCAGTACCCGATCGCGGTGGCGGCGGCGCTGTTCGCCGGTCTGGTGGTGGTCAACGTGAATCCGCTGTACACGCCGCGTGAACTCGAGCACCAGCTGCGCGACAGCGGCGCCAGCGCCATCATCATCCTGGAGAATTTCGCCCATACCCTGCAGCAGTTGAGCGATCGCTCGGTCCTGCGCGTGGTGCTGGTGGCCGGCGTGGGCGACCAGCTCGGCGGCCTGAAGGGCGCACTGGTGAACTTCGTGGTGCGCCACGTCAAGCACCTGGTGCCGCGCTTCGACCTGCCAGGGCATCAGCGCTTCCCGGCGGCCCTGGCGCAGGGGCGCCGGCTGCCGTTCACCCCGGCCAGCCCGCGCCCCGACGAGGTCGCGGTGCTGCAGTACACGGGCGGCACCACCGGGGTCTCCAAGGGCGCCGCGCTGAGCCATCGCAACCTGATCGCCAACGTGCTGCAGGCCGCGGCCTGGAATGCGCCGGCGCTGCGCAGCCTACCGCAGTCCGAGCAGGTCAACTGCGTGTGCGCTCTGCCTCTGTATCATGTGTTCGCGTTCACTCTGGTCATGCTGCTATCCGCGTACGAGGGCGGCATGATGGTGCTGATTCCCAATCCACGCGACCTGAAGGCGACCATCGCGGAACTTTCGCGCTACGCGTTGCATTCGTTCCCGGCCGTGAACACGCTGTTCAACGCCCTGCTGCACCACCCGGATTTCTCCAGGCTCGACACTTCCCGGCTGCGCATATCGCTGGGTGGTGGCATGGCGGTGCAGGAAGCCGTGGCACGCCATTGGCTGGAGCGCACGGGCTGCCCGATCTGCGAAGGCTACGGCTTGTCCGAGACCTCGCCTTCGGTGTGCTGCAACCCCACCGACACCGACCATTTTTCCGGCTCCATCGGCCTGCCCATTCCGTCCACCGAGATGGTCGCGCTCGGCGACGATGGCCGCGTGCTGCCGACCGGCGAGGCCGGCGAGCTGGCGGTGCGCGGCCCGCAGGTCATGCTCGGCTACTGGCAACGCCCGGAGGAAACCGCGCGCGTGTTCACGCCGGACGGATTCTTCAAGACCGGCGACATCGGCGTGATCGACGCGCAGGGCTACGTGCGCATCGTCGACCGCAAGAAGGACATGATCCTGGTGTCGGGTTTCAACGTCTACCCCAACGAAATCGAGGATGTCGCGGTGTCGCATCCCGGCGTGCTCGAGGCGGCGGCGGTCGGCGTGCCGGATCCGGCCTCCGGCGAAAGCGTGCTGCTGTTCGTCGTGCGCGCCGACCCGGCCCTCGACGAGGCGACCCTGCGCGGCTTCCTGGCCGAGCGCCTCACCGGATACAAGCGGCCGCGGCGCATCGAGTTCCGCGACGAACTGCCGAAGACCCCCGTGGGCAAGATCCTGCGCCGCGCGCTGCGCGAGCAGGCGCTGCAGCGCAGCGACGGCTGAGCACCGTGCTGCCGGCGCGTCGATGAGCATGCCACCGCAAGCAGCGCACGACCCGCGGGTTCCGGGACGCGCCTACGTGGTCGGCGGCGCCGTGCGCGACGCCCTGCTCGGGCGCGCCGTGCACGATCGCGACTGGGTGGTGGTCGGAGCCACCGCGCAGCAGATGCTCGACGCCGGCTTTCGTCCGGTGGGTCGCGACTTCCCGGTGTTTCTGCATCCGCGCAGCCACGAGGAGTACGCGCTGGCGCGTACCGAGCGCAAGACCGCCGCCGGCTATCGGGGCTTCGCCGTGCAGGCCGACCCCTCGGTGAGCCTGGAGCAGGACCTGCAGCGCCGCGATCTCAGCATCAATGCCATGGCGCAGGACACGCAGGGTCGACTGATCGACCCGTGGGGCGGCCTGCGCGACCTGCGCGAGCGCGTGCTGCGGCACGTCGGCCCGGCCTTCGTCGAGGATCCGGTGCGCATCCTGCGCGTGGCGCGTTTCGCCGCGCGTCTGGCGGATTTCCGCGTGCACGCGCAGACCCTGCGCCTGATGCAGGGCATGGTCGAGTCCGGCGAGGTCGACGCGCTGGTACCCGAGCGCGTCTGGCAGGAACTCTCGCGCGGGCTCATGGAGCCGGCGCCGCGTCGCATGTTCGAGGTGCTGCGCGAGTGCGGCGCGCTGGCGCGCATCCTGCCCGAGGTCGACGCCTTGTGGGGCGTGCCGCAGCGCGCCGACGCGCATCCCGAAGTCGACTGCGGCGAGCACCTGATGCTGGTGCTGCAGGCGGCCGCCGAGTTGCACGCGCCGCTGACGGTGCGCTGGGCCTGTCTCATGCACGACCTCGGCAAGGCCGGCACCCCGCCCGGGATGCTGCCACGCCATGTCGGGCACGAGCCACGCAGCGTGCGCCTGGCCGCCGCGGCGGCGGCACGTCTGCGCGTGCCGCGAGACTGCGCCGAACTCGCCGCGGTGGTCGCCGCCGAGCATGGTCACGTGCATCGCAGCGCGGAATTCGGCGCCGCCGCCGTGCTGCGCCTGCTGCAGCGCTGCGACGCTGTGCGCCGGCCGCAGCGCTTCGAGCAGGTGCTGCAGGCCTGCCACGCCGATCATCTCGGGCGCGGCGGCGACTGGCCGCGCCGCCCCTACCCCGCGCTGGCGCGCCTGCGTGCGGCGCTGGGCGCGGCGCTGCAGGTGGATGCCGCAGCGCTGGCGCGCGATGTCGTCGCACGCGGCGGCCAGGCCACGGCCATCGCGCAGGCCGTGACCGAGGCGCGCGAGCAGGCGATCGAGCTGGCCCTCGCGGCCGTCGGGACGGGACACAACTAGCGCAGGCTGTTGAACCACCGCAGGCGGCCGCGCGCAGCGCCGGCGCCCGCTGCCGCGCAGACTCCCAGGCGCCTACGTCGACGGCGCTGCGGCCAGTGCCAGGCCGAGGAAATTGCGCAGCACCGGCGAGTCGTCGCCGCGGCGCCAGGCCAGCACGATGTCGCTGCTGGCCTCGACGTCGGACAGTGCCACGTAGCGCACGTTGGGCACCGAGGCGCGCTGCATGGACGCGGTGACCAGGCCGATGCCGATGCCGGCCGACACCAGACTGATCAGGGTCGGCATCTCGTGCACGTCCTGCACCACGCGCGGCGTGAAGCCGGCGCGCAGGCACATGCCGAGAATGTGCTCGCGCAGGCCGGAGCCGAACTCGACGCTGTAGAGGATGAACGGCTGCTCGCGCAGTCGGTGCAGCGACAGCCGCGCAAGCGCCGCCCAGGGGTGTTCGGCGTGCAGCGCGACGAACAGCGGCTCGCGTTCCAGCACCCGCGTCTCCAGGGCCTGCCCGGCGTCGTGCCGGGTGGGGCGGATGAAACCGACATCGAGCCCGTGCTCGAGCAACTGACGGATCTGTTCGCCGGACGATTGCTCGCGCAGTTGCAGGCGCACCTCGGGCCAGCACACGCGGAAGTCGCGCAACAGCCGCGGCAGGCGTTCGGAGAACGGCATCGAGCCGGCGAAGCCGATCGACAAGCGACCGCTTTCTCCACGCCCGGCACGTTGCGCCAGTTCCTCGGCGCGCGCCACCTGCTCGAGGATGGCGCGCGCCTGCGGCAGCAGCGCCTGCCCGGCGGCCGTCAGACGGACCCCGCCACGCCCGCGCTGAAACAGCGGTACGCCGAGCTTGCGCTCGAGCCGCGCGATGCGCTGCGAAAGCGGTGGCTGGGAAATGTGCAGGCGTTCGGCAGCACGCGAGAAATGGCACTCCTCGGCCACGGCGACAAATCCACGCAGATCCGGAACATCCATATCGAAATCATATCGAAAAAGTTGAAAAATCAATTTCTCATATGGAAACCCGAGGGCTAAGCTTCAGGCTCCGGGTTTTCACCCATTTCCACGTCCGCCCGGCGTCGCCGACGCCCTCCGCATGCCTTCCTCCGAGATTCCGAGCAGCGCCCGCGCCGGCCAGCAGGTGCCGTCGTGGCGGGCGCGCGTCGCCGTCGTCGCCGCCGGCATGAGCGCGTTTTTCACCATGTACGCGACCCAGGGCCTGTTGCCGTCGCTGCGCAGCGTGTTCCATGCCGGGGTCGCCGAGCTCAGCCTGACCATCACCTTCACCACCCTGGCGGTGGCGCTGGCCGCGCCGTTCTCGGGCAGCGTGTCGGACCGGTTCGGGCGCAAGCGCGTGCTCGTGCTGTCGGTGACCGCACTGGCCGCCACCACGCTGCTGGCGGCGAGCGCGGGCTCGCTGCATGCGCTGCTGGCCTGGCGCCTGCTGCAGGGCCTGTGCATTCCCGGCATCTTCACCGCCATCGTGGCCTACATCGGCGAGGAGTGGCCCGCCGGGCAGGTTCCGGCAGTGACCGCGCTGTACATCTCGGGCTGTGTCGCCGGGGGCTTTCTCGGGCGCTTCATCGCCGGTCTCGCCACCGCGCTCTGGGATTGGCAGGCCGCGTTCCTGGTGCTCGGGCTGGTCAATGCCGGCTTCATCCCGCTGGTGGCCTGGGGCCTGCCGCGCTCGTCGCGCTTCCGGCCCAGTTCCAGTCTGCGCGCGTCGCTTGCCGGCCTGCCGCGGCATCTGCGCAATCCGCTGCTGCTCGGCAGCTACGCCATCGGTTTCGGCATTCTGTTCTCGCAGGTGTGCACCTTCACCTACATCGGATTCCATCTGTCCGAGGCGCCGTATGACCTGAGCCTGCGCCAGATCAGCATGCTGTTCACGGTCTACCTCGTGGGCATGCTGGTCACGCCGGTGGCCGGGCGCCTGGCCTGGCGTTTCGGCCAGCGACGCGTGTTTTCGTACGCGGTGGCCTGCTCGTCGCTGGGCATGGGGCTGACCCTGCTGCCGAGCCTGCCGCTGATCGTGCTCGGCCTCACGTTGAGCTCGGCCGGCGTGTTCATCGCCCAGAGCATGGCCACGTCGCAGGTACCGGGCTTCGCGCGCGAGGCGCGCTCCAGCGCGGTCGGGCTGTACGTCATGTGCTACTACTTCGGCGGCAGCGTCGGCGCCTTCGTGCCCAGCGTGGTCTGGCTGCATGCCGGCTGGCCCGGCTGCGTGGCGCTCGTGCTGCTGGTGCAGGCGCTCATCGGCGTCGCCGCGCTGCGCATCTGGCCGGCGCGCGGGTCAGCGCAGCAGGTGGTCCATCAGCCACAGGGCCAGCCACAGCAGGCCTAGGAGCCTGGGCAGCAGCCAGACCCTGCCGAACATGCGCCAGCGCAGGTCCGGCGGCATGCGCCCGAAGCCGAACCGGCTCAGCCAGGGCAGCAGCAGCGTGAGCACCACGCTGCCGATCAGGAATCCCGGCAGGTTCACGCCAGGCGCTCAGTCCAGCGCGGCGCTGCGGTCGCCCTCGGCCAGCACCGGCCACGGCACCGGAACCCCGCGCCCCAGCGCGAGCACCTTGAACAACTCGCCCATTTCGTGCTCGCCCAGAAGCTTTTGCGCGCCAGCGGCGAGGCGCAGCGCGGCAGCATCCCCGGCGCGCATGCGCGTGTCGAGCACGTCCAGCACACCGGCGTTGAGCAGAAAACGCGCCTGGCTGGTGTAGCCCAGCAGATCCAGCCCGGTGTCGCGCGCGGCGCGCGCCATGGCGCTGAAATCGATATGCGCGGTGATGTCCGAAAGGCCCGGTTGCCACAGCGGATCGTCGTGCGCGCGGTGCGCCCGGTGGCAGCGCAGCGTGCCGCCGCTGCGCTGGGGATGATCGTACTCGCGTGCCGGGAAGCCGTAATCGAACAGCAGTACGGCACCACGCCCGAGATGCGCGCCCAGCGTGCGCACGAAGCCCGTCGCCGCCTCGTGCCATTCGGTCACGCTGCCCACCGGAAGCTGGTCCAGCGTCGGGCGCAGCGCGCAGCCGTCGGGCAGCGCGCGGTCACCCCAGGCCAGCGCGCCTTGCGCGTCCTCGATCACGCCGCGCTCCAGCCAGCCCTCGGGCCGCCGGTGCAGCAGGCGCACGGGCATCGCATCGAGCACCTCGTTGCCCAGCACCAGGGCGTCGAAACGCTCGGGCAGCCGATCCCACCAGGCCACGCGGCGCGCCAGTTCGGCAGGCAGTTGCGCCACCGTTTCCATCTGGCGTGCGCGCATCGCCGACGACACCTCGACGATGGCGTACTGCCGCGGCAGCCAGTCCGCGCCCGCCGCGAATTCACGCAGCAGGTCACAGGCCAGGCGCGCGCTGCCGGCGCCGAACTCGACCACGGTGTCGAGTCCGCAGCGCGCCGCCAGCGCGCCCAGCGGGCGTGCCAGGGTCGCCGCGAACAGCGGCGACAACTCGGGAGCCGTGATGAAATCGCTGCTGCCGCCCCATGCGCCGAGCACCCCCGGTGCGGCTGCGTAATAGCCCAGGCCCGGCTCGTACAGCGCCATCTGCATATAACGGTCGAAGCCGATCCAACCGCCGGCGGCGCGGATTTCGCGCACCACGCATTGCCGCAACGCGTCGGAACGCTCCCGTTGTGCCGCATCATCCGGCGCCTGCAGCGGGCCTGCCTGCCCGGGTAGACTACGCGTTGGCTCCATGGCCGCGATTGTAGGGGGCGCCCCTGCGCGGCGGGCCCGTCCCGACACCCCACATGTCCCCCCCCAGTCCTTCCGACGCCGCCTCGCAGGCCGCGGCCGGCGCGCCGCGGCCGGTCGTGCTGGTCACCGGCGCGGCGCGGCGCCTCGGGCGCGCGGTGGCGCTGCACCTGGCGCAGGCAGGCTGGGACGTCGCGGTGCATTTCCACCGCTCGGCTGACGAGGCGCAGCGCACCTGCGAGGAACTGCGCGCCTGCGGCGCGCGCGCCGCGGCGTTCCGGGCCGACCTGCACGACGATGCGCAGGTTCGCGCGTTGCTGCCGCAGGTTGCGCAGGCGTTCGGGCAGGTCGATGCGCTGGTCAACCACGCGTCGATGCTCGAGCACGACACGGCCGGGCTGCTCGACAGCGACCGCGCGCTGCAGCATTGGCGCGTCAACACCGTCGCTCCGGTGCTGCTGGCGCAGGCGCTGCACGCGCACCTGTGCGCGCGCGAGGCGCGCGGCTGCGCCGTCAACCTGCTCGACCCGAAGCCACGCAGCCCGAATCCGGATCATCTCTCCTGCACGCTGAGCCGGGCCGCGCTGCGCGAGGCGAATGCCTTGCTGGCGCAGGCGCTGGCGCCGGTGCTGCGCGTGGTCGCCGTGTCTGGCGTGTTCGCGCCTGGCAGTCCGGCGATCGACGCGCAACGCCTGCACGCGCTGCAGGCTCCCTTGCCGCCGGGCGAGGCGCGGCGCGTCGCCGCCATCGCCGATGCCGTGCTGTTCGCGCTGCGCAACCGCGCCCTCACCGCATGCGAGCTGCCGGTGGAAGCGGGCCGCCACCCGCAGCCCGGCGCTCGCGATTTCGCCTTCGACTGACCATGCGCATCATTCACCTGGAGCGCCTGCGCGTGCAGGCAAGCGTCGGCATCCTCGAGCACGAACTGCGCTCGCGACAACTGCTGCTGGTCTCCATCGTCGCCGAATTGCCGCAAGCTCCGCCGCTACCACCGGCCGACGACGTCTCGCACGTGCTCGACTACGGCCTGCTGCGCGGCATCGCGCTGGAGGAAGTCGGGCGCGGCCATGTGAACATGCTGGAAACGCTGGCCGGGCGTATCGCGCAGCGCGCGCTGGCGCTGGATGGCGTGGAGCGCGTGCGCGTGCGCGTCGACAAGCCGAACATCTTTCCCGATTGCGACGGCGTGGGCATCGAGGTCACGCAGCGGCGCGTGCCGGACCCGGGGAGCCGCTGATGGACACGCGCAAGCACGAGCACGAGATGCACAAGCTGTCCAAGCGCCTGCATCGTCTCGTCGGCCAGGCGATCGGGGATTTCTCGATGATCCAGCCCGGTGACAAGGTCATGGTGTGCCTGTCCGGCGGCAAGGACAGCCACGCGTTGCTGGACATCCTGCTGAGCCTGCGCGAGCGCGCTCCGGTGGAGTTCGACATCGTCGCGGTCAATCTCGATCAGAAGCAGCCGGGCTTTCCCGAGCATGTGCTGCCGCAGTACCTGCGCGGGCGCGGCGTGCCGTTCCACATCGAGCAGCAGGACACCTATTCGGTGGTGAAGCGGGTGGTTCCCGACGGCGCGACGCTGTGCAGCCTGTGCTCGCGACTGCGGCGCGGCATCCTGTATCGCGTCGCCAGCGAGCTCGGCGCGACCAAGATCGCCCTCGGGCATCATCGCGACGACATCCTGCAGACCTTTCTGCTGAACCTCTTTTTCGGCGGCAAGCTCAAGGCCATGCCGCCGAAGCTTGTCAGCGACGACGGGCGCCACGTGGTCATCCGGCCGCTGGCCTACGTCGAGGAAGCCGATCTGGCCCGCTGGGCCGAGCATCGTGCGTTTCCGATCATTCCCTGCAGCCTGTGCGGCAGCCAGGAACACCTGCAGCGCAAGCAGGTCGCGGCGCTGCTGCGCGACTGGGAACGGCAGTTCCCCGGTCGCCTCGAGTCGATGTTCGGAGCGCTCGGCAGGATCGTGCCGTCGCACCTGATGGATCGGCAGGCCTTCGGCTTCGCGCATCTGCAGCCGCACGGGCGCTTCGATGCCGACGGCGACATCGCCTTCGACGCGCCGCCTTGCGCACCGCCGCAGCCGATGCTCCCGGTCGTGGCCGTGCCGCGCGTGCGCGACTGAGCGCGCATATTCGGCCGCAGCGGAGTACAGTCCTGTCTGGCGGGCGGGCTTTTTCCCCGTCGCGCCAGAACCATGTCCGCTTCTCGTCTCCTGGGACTTCAGGCTGACGGATCCCGGCTGGCGGGATCCGCGCGCAGACTGCTGCTCGGCCTCGGCTTCGTTCTATCCGGTCTGCTCGGCGGCTGTGCGTCGCTGAACGTCAACGCGTTTCACGTCGACACACCGACCCCGGCTCCCCAGGCGCTGGTCGGCGCGCGGGTGCAGGTGCAGGCTGCGCCCGACAATGCCCACGCGGCGATCGCCGACACCCTGCAATCGGCGGTGCTGGACGCCATGACCCGCGCCGGCATGGTTCCGGTGCTGGGGCGACCGGCGCCCTACACCGCTCGCTACGATTTCCGCAGCTACGTCGATTTCGAGGCAAGCTTTCCGAGCGCCTGGCCTCCGCCGGGCCCGCCGATCCTGCTGCCGGACGGGCAGTGGATCTACAGCGGCTACCCGTTCTGGTGGCGCGGCTGGTCGTGGCCGCCGCCGTGGTTCGATCGCGTGTTCCAGATCGAGATCCGCGACGCCGCAAGCGGCGCCCTGGTTTGGCGCAGCAGCGCCCTGATCGGCGGCTACGAGCAGGCCATCGGGCCGGTCGCGCAGCAACTCGCGACGGCCGCCTTCGACGGTTTCCCCGCGCGCAGCGGCAAGCGCTACGTGCACCTGCCGAGGCCGGCCCGCTGACGCGCCGGCGGGCGCGCGCTCGGCGTTGCGCCTGGGCCTGGGCCTGGGCCTGGGCCTGGGCCTGCGCGAAGCATGCAGCCGCATGCCCCGAGCGCAGCCGCATGCCCCGAGCGCAGCCGCCGCCGCATGCCCCCACCGCACCCGCCGCCGCATGCCGCCGCCCCTATAATGGCGGCATGAATTTTGCAAGGTCGATCGTCGGCCCCGACAGGGCGCGCGATCGAGGCCTTGAACCCCGCAACGTCCCCCTCCATATGATTGCTGCCCGCGACGTCGTCGGGCGCGCGTTTTTCGCATCAGGAGTTCGTCATGCCCATCTACGCATATCGCTGCGAGTCCTGCGGACACACCCTGGAAGCCCTGCAGAAGGTGTCCGATGCCCCGTTGCGCGACTGTCCCGCCTGCGGCGCCTCGGCCTTGCACAAGCAACTGACGGCGGCCGGCTTCCAGCTCAAGGGTTCGGGCTGGTACGCCACCGATTTCAAGGGCGCGGGGACGAGCGCGACGGCGCCTGCCGCGGCAGGCGCGACGAGCGCCCCGACGAGCGCCCCGGCGGCTGGCGCGAAGGACGCGGCACCCGCGTGCGGGGCCTCCTGCGCCTGTCACTGATCCGTCCGTCCGCGGCCCCAGTCTGGGCGCGGCGGGCGTGACGCCCGTCGGCGCGGGAACTGCGCATGCACCTGAAAAAGCTCTTCATCGCCGGTCTCCTGGTCTGGTTGCCGCTGACCATCACCATCTGGGTGCTGTGGCAGTTGCTGTCGATGTTCGACGGCATCTTCCGCGCGGTGGTGGGAGCCATCGACACCCTCGCGCCGCCGCTGCAGCCGGTACTGGAACGGCTCGCCCACACGCCCGGCCTGGGCGTGATCGTGGTGCTCGGGGCGATTCTGCTGACCGGCGTGCTGGTGGCCAACATCGCCGGTCAGTGGTGGCTGCGCCAGTGGGATGCGCTGATCGCCCGAATTCCCATCGTCAAGAGCATCTACAGCAGCGTCAAGCAGGTTTCCGACACGCTGTTCGCCAGCAACGGCAACGCCTTTCGCCAGGCCGTGATGGTGCAGTATCCGCACGCCGGCAGCTGGACCATCGGTTTTGTCACCGGCGTGCCGGGAGGCGAGGTGGCGCAGCGGCTGCCGGGCGAGCACATCAGCGTGTACGTGCCCACGACGCCCAACCCGACCTCGGGCTTTTTCCTCATGTTCCCGCGTGACCAGGTCGTCGAGCTCGGCATGAGCGTGGACGAAGCGCTCAAATATGTGATCTCCATGGGGGTGGTGGCGCCGGCACCGGCGGCCGGGCCGCGTTGACGCGGCACGCGCTGCGCTCGCGCAGCATCCGCCGGAACGCGCCGAGTCGAGTCCCTCCTGCAACGAATCCGAACCCTTGTTTCCATCATGACCCTACGTAGTCACACCCTGGGCGCCGTCACCGAGGCCCTGCTTGGACAAACCGTCAGCCTGTGCGGCTGGGTGCAGCGGCGTCGCGATCACGGCGGGGTGATCTTCATCGATCTGCGTGACCGCGAGGGCATGGTGCAGGTGGTGTGCGATCCCGACCGCGCCGACATGTTCGCGCTGGCCGAGGGGGTGCGCAACGAGTACTGCATCCAGATCCGCGGCAAGGTGCGCGCGCGCCCGCAGGGTACCGAGAACGCGGCGCTGGCGTCGGGCAAGGTCGAGGTGCTGTGCCATGAACTGCAGGTGCTGAACGCCTCGGCGGCGCTGCCCTTCCAGCTCGACGACGACAACCTGTCGGAAACCACGCGCCTGACGCATCGCGTGCTCGATCTGCGGCGTCCGCAGATGCAGCACAACCTGAAGCTGCGCTACCGCGTGGCGATGGCGGTGCGCCGCTACCTGGACGCGCAGGGCTTCATCGACATCGAGACGCCGATGCTGACCAAGAGCACGCCGGAAGGCGCGCGCGACTACCTCGTGCCCAGCCGCGTGCACGCCGGGCAGTTTTTCGCGCTGCCGCAGTCGCCGCAGCTGTTCAAGCAGATGCTGATGGTCTCGGGCTTCGACCGCTACTACCAGATCACCAAGTGCTTCCGCGACGAGGATCTGCGCGCCGACCGGCAGCCCGAGTTCACGCAGATCGACTGCGAGACCTCGTTCCTGGACGAGACCGAGATCCGCGGCCTGTTCGAGCCGATGATCCGTGACACGTTCGCCGAGGTGCTGGGCGTGCGCCTGTCCGATCCGTTCCCGGTCATGAGCCATGGCGAGGCGATGGCGCGCTTCGGCTCCGACAAGCCGGACCTGCGGGTGCGCCTGGAGTTCACCGAACTCACCGACGTGATGCGCGATGTCGAGTTCAAGGTGTTCAGCGCGGCCGCGGCGCTCGCCGACGGGCGCGTGGCCGCGCTGCGCGTGCCCGGCGGCGGCCAGATCAGCCGCAGCGAGATCGACGCCTACACTGAGTTCGTCAAGATCTACGGCGCCAAGGGCCTGGCCTGGATCAAGGTCAATGAGCGCGCGCGCGGGCGCGACGGACTGCAGTCGCCGATTGTGAAAAACCTGCACGACGCCGCGCTGCAGGCGCTGCTCGAGCGCAGTGGCGCCGAGGATGGCGACCTGCTGCTGTTCGGCGCCGATCGGGCGAAGATCGTGAACGCGGCGCTGGGTGCGCTGCGCGTGAAGATCGGGCACAGCGAATTCGGGCGCGCGCAGGGCCTGTTCGAGGACGCCTGGAAGCCGCTGTGGGTGGTCGATTTCCCGATGTTCGAGTTCGACGACGACGAGCAGCGCTGGGTCGCCTGCCATCACCCGTTCACCGCGCCCAAGGACGAGCACGTGGACTACCTCGGCAGCGATCCCGGTCGCTGCCTCGCCAAGGCCTACGACATGGTGCTCAACGGCTGGGAAATCGGCGGCGGCTCGGTGCGCATTCACCGCGCCGACATGCAGGGCAAGGTGTTCGCCGCGCTGGGCATCGACGAGCAGGAGGCGCGCGCCAAATTCGGCTTCCTGCTCGATGCGCTGCAGTACGGCGCCCCGCCGCATGGCGGCATCGCCTTCGGCCTTGATCGCATCGTCACCATGATGGCCGGCGCGCCGAGCATTCGCGACGTCATCGCCTTTCCGAAGACCCAGCGCGCGCAATGCCTGCTCACCGATGCGCCGAGCGCGGTCGACGAGCGCCAGTTGCGCGAGTTGCACATCCGCCTGCGCCAGGGCCCGGCGGCCGCGGTCTGAGCCCGTCCATCCAGAACGCCGCACGCCATGGCACGCATCGACGACCCCCGACACGACAGCGAGGCCGGATGCGCCGAGGCCACGCTCGACACCACGCGCATCGACGATACGCGCATCGCCGCGGTGCGCGCACTGGTCTCCCCCGCTGTGCTGCTGGAGGAGCTTCCCGTCACCACCGCGGTGGAACAGGTGGTGCAGCATGCGCGCGCCGACGTGGCGCGCGTGCTGCGCGGCGAGGACGACCGCCTGATCGTGGTCATCGGGCCGTGTTCCATCCACGATGCGCCGCAGGCGCTGCAATACGCGCGCCGGCTGCTGCAGGTGCGCGAGCAGCTCGGCGACGCGCTGCTGCCGGTGATGCGCGTGTACTTCGAGAAGCCGCGCACCACCGTGGGCTGGAAGGGATTCATCAACGATCCGCGCCTCGACGGCAGTTTTCGCATCAACGAGGGCCTGCGGCGGGCGCGTGAACTGCTGCTCGACATCGGCGCGCTCGGCCTGCCGGCGGGAACCGAGTTCCTCGACCTGTTGTCGCCGCAGTACTTCAGCGATCTGATCGCCTGGGGCGCCATCGGCGCGCGCACCACCGAGAGCCAGAGCCACCGCCAGCTGGCGTCCGGGCTGTCGTGCCCGGTGGGCTTCAAGAACGGCACCGACGGCGGCGTGCAGGTGGCCGCCGACGCGGTGGTCGCCGCCGGCGCGCCGCATGCCTTCATGGGCATGACCAAGATGGGCGTGGCGGCGATTTTCGAAACCCGCGGCAACGCCGACTGCCACGTCATTCTGCGCGGCGGGCGTCAGCCCAACTACGACGCCGCCGCGGTGGACGCGGCCTGCGATGTGCTGCGCCGGGCGGGGCTGCGCGAGCAGGTGATGATCGACTGCTCGCATGCCAATTCGGCCAAGCAGCCGCGGCGCCAGCTCGACGTCGCCGCCGACATCGCGGCGCGCATCGCCGCCGGTGAGCAGCGCATCGTCGGCGTCATGGTGGAAAGCCACCTGCACGAGGGGCGCCAGGACCTGCAGCCCGGGCAGGCGCTGCGCGAGGGCGTGTCGATCACCGACGCCTGCCTGGCGTGGGAGGATTCGCTGCCGCTTCTGCAGAGCCTCGCCGAGTCGGTGCGCGCGCGTCGCGGGCTCGCCGCGCGGCAGCCTCGGCGGAGCGCGCCATGACCCGGGCGCCGGCCGCGACGGCCGTGCCGGCGCCCAAGCTGCCGGTGTCGGTGCTGGTGGTGATCCACGACCCGGAACTGCGCGTGCTGCTGATCGAGCGCGCCGCGCAGCCCGGCTTCTGGCAGAGCGTCACCGGCAGCCTCGACCATCCCGACGAGGCGCCGTCGCAGGCCGCGCTGCGCGAGGTCGCCGAGGAGACCGGCATCGTCCCCGACGCCGCCAGTCTGCGCGCCGGCGCGCTGCGCGACTGGAAGATCGTCAACGAATACGAGATCTACCCGGTATGGCGTCATCGCTACGCCCCCGGCGTGTGGAAGAACCGCGAGCATGTGTTCAGCCTGCAGGTGCCGTGCGGCACGCCGGTGCAGCTGTCCGAGCACGAGCATCGCGCCTGGATCTGGCTGCCCTGGCAGGATGCCGCCGCGCGCTGCTTCTCGGCCTCGAACGCCGGCGCCATCGAACAGCTGCCGCGGCGCCTGGGCGTGGGCGCGGGAGCCGACTGATGGTGCCGGGCGCGCCGCCGCGGGACTGGCCGAACGGCCTGCGCGTGGCGTCCTACAACATCCATAAGGGCGTGCTGGGCATGGGGCCCGCCAAGCGCCTGCGCATCCACGCGCTGCAGGACGGGCTGCGCAGCCTGGGCGCCGACGTGGTGCTGCTGCAGGAGGTGCAATTCGAGCACCGGCGCAACGCCGCGCGCTTCGCCTCGTGGCCGCCGCTGCCGCAGCACGAACTGCTGGGGCAGGGGCTCGGCATGTTCGCCGCCTATCACACCAACGCGCACACCCGCCACGGCGAGCACGGCAACGCGCTGCTGTCGCGCTTTCCCATTCTCGGCATCACGCACCAGGACGTCTCCGACCACCGCTTCGAGCAGCGCGGCCTGCTGCATGCCCGGCTCGCCGTGCCGCGCGAGGCCGCGCCCGCGGGTCGGGCCCAGGTGCTGCATTGCGTGGTGGTGCATTTCGGGCTGTTCCGCGGCGGACGTCGACGCCAGATCCAGCGTCTGGCCGAGTACCTGGCGCGCCAGGTGCCGCGCGAGGAGCCGCTGATCGTGGGCGGGGATTTCAACGACTGGCGCGGCGAACTCGGCGCCGAGCTGGCCGCGCTCGGCCTGCTCGACGTGTCGACGCGCGCCGCGCCACAGGGCGATGCGCTGCATCCGCGCTGGCACCACCGCATGCGCACCTTTCCCGCGCTGCTGCCGCTGATGCCCCTGGATCGCATCTACGTGCGCGGCTTCGCCGCGCACGGCGTGGGGCTGGGCTGGGGCACGGACTGGGCGCGCCTGTCCGATCACGCGCCGCTGCTTGTCGACCTCACACCGCTGCCTGCCGGCGCCCGGCGGTCGTCCGCGGGGGCCGCGACGCGCGCCCCGGCGCATGTCTAGGAGCCGCGCCAGGCGCCGGCGCGTGCGCGCCTGGTGGCGCCTGAACCTGCGTGCCTGGCGCGACGACGGAGGTCGCGCCGAAATCGCCAGTCGTCCGCCCTGGCGCGATGGCAACCGCGTCGAGCTGCTGCCTCTGGGCGCCAGCCTGTTTCCCGCGTTGCAGCAGGCCTGGGATGCCGCGCGCAGCAGCATCTGGCTGGAAACCTACATCTTCCACGACGATCCCACCGGACTCGAGCTGGCCGAGTGCCTCATACGCGCGGCGCGACGCGGCGTGCAGGTGAGGGTGATGGTCGATGGGCTCGGCTCGCATCGTTCGATCGCCGAACTCGATCGGCGCTTCGCCGCCGCCGGCGTGGAGTTCATGGTGTATCGCCCGTGGCGGGCCTGGGTCGACCTGCTGCAGCGCGGCCACTGGCGCCGGCTGCACCGCAAGATGTGCGTGGTCGATGCGCGGGTGGCCTTTGTCGGCGGCATCAACCTGATCGACGACTGCTTCGACATCCACCACGGCTGGAGCCCGCACCCACGCCTCGACTACGCGGTGCGCGTGCACGGCCCGGTGGTGCTGCAGGTGCTGCGCAGCATGCGCCGGCTGTGGCTGCGCACGGTGGCCACCGGCAGCGTGCAGCGCCGGCTGCGCCATGCTCCGGGGCCGCGCGTGCTGGGTTCCGGGTCGCGCGAGCAGCGCCGGCGCTACCTCGATGAATTGCGCGCCGCCGGTGTGCTGCCGGCGCCGCGCGCGCGCCGTGCCGGCACGCGCGCGGCGGCCGCACCCGCGGCGGCGGCGCAGCATTTCGCCGAGGCTCAGGCGACACAGCGCGCCGCGCTG
Organism: Pseudomonadota bacterium; assembly: GCA_021815805.1. Classification (GTDB taxonomy): domain Bacteria; phylum Pseudomonadota; class Gammaproteobacteria; order Burkholderiales; family Burkholderiaceae_C; genus Thiomonas_A. Next base: position 119,509 of record JAKAZQ010000005.1, read on the forward strand.
GTGCTGCGCGACAACCTGCTGCGCCGGCGCGCCATCGAGCATTGCTACATCCAGGCCATCGACGCGGCACGCGAGTCGATCCTGTTGGTATGTCCTTACTTCTACCCCGGCAAGGCCTTTCGTCAGAGCCTCAAGGCCGCCGCGCTGCGCGGCGTGCGCGTCAGCCTGCTGCTGCAGGGTCGGGCCGACTACCGGGCCGCGGCCTGGGCGGCGCAGGCCCTGTATCGTGAATTACTCGATGCCGGCGTGGACATCCACGAATACCAGCGGGCCTTCCTGCACGGCAAGGTCGCGGTGGTCGACGGGGTCTGGGCCACGGTGGGCAGTTCCAACATCGATCCGCTGTCGCTGCTGGTCAACCGGGAGGCCAACGTGGTGGTGCACGACGCCGCCTTCGCGGCCACGCTGACACGCCATGTCGAGTCTCAGATGCACTGGGCGCTGCCCATCGACCGCGTGCGCCTGCGCGCACGCGTGGCGTGGTGGACGCGCCCGCTGGTCGGCGTGGTGGCGCGCCTGTTCATCGCGCTGGCAGGGGGCACGCGACGCTACTGACGCGGGCGGGCCGGATCCGCCGGTTCGGCCCCATATTCCGTGGGGTTGTAAAGGTATGTGAAAACAGTTCTTCGGTGCGTTGCCGGGCGGCCGGACAATGCGCTCATGAATGGTCGAAACTCCGGTCAACCAGGGTTCAACGCCGTGCCGCCGGCCGATGCGCATTCCCGCTGGCGGCGCTGGCGCCGCGCCGTCGCGGCTGCGGTGGCCATCGCCGCGTGGGCGCTGGGCCAGGCCGCCGGCGCCGCCACGCAAGGCGCGGCCATCGCTCCCGGCCCGCTGCTGCAAGCCGCGCAACTTCAGGCGCTGTTGCGGGATGGCGCGAGTCTGCGCATCGTCGACCTGCGTGACGCCGACACCTACGCCGGCGGGCACCTGCCGGGCGCGGTGAACGCGCCATACGCGGCCTGGCGCGGGGATTCCGACAACCCGGGACGCTTGCTCGGCGTCGCCGACTTCACCCGTCTGGTGCGCAGCCTCGGCCTGCACCGCGACGATCGCGTGGTGCTCGTGTCGCAGGGGGGAAGCCCGAGCGACTTCGGCGCGCCGGCGCGTGTCTACTGGACCCTGCAATGGCTCGGCATGCGCCATCTGTCCATTCTCAACGGCGGCATGCAGGCCTGGCGCGCTGCCGGTCTCGGCGGCCTGCAGCACGCGGCCCCGGCGATCGTGCCGTCGCATTTCCAGGCGCATTCCGACGGCGCGGTGCTGGCCACGCGCGCGCAGGTGCTGCGCCTGGTCGACCAGCCGCAAGCCTCCACCGTGCTGCTGGATGCGCGTCCGCCCGCCTTCTGGCAGGGTCGCGTCAAGGCCCCCGCCGCGCTGCGCCCCGGGACGCTGGCAGGAGCCGTGGATTTCAACAATCTGCGCTGGTTCCCGCAGGGAGGCGGCGCGTTGCCCGACGCGAGCACCCTGCGCAGCATCGCCCGCGGCCTGCCGCCTGCCGAGCAACGCGCCGCGCAGACCGTATCCTTCTGCAATACCGGTCATTGGGCGGCCACCAACTGGTTCGTGTTGTCCCAATTGCTGCATCGGCCCGATGTGCGCCTGTACCCGGGCTCCATGGTCGACTGGTCGCGCCATGACGAACCGATGATCCACGTTCCCTCGAGGCTTGATCAGCTATGGGCGCAACTTCAGCAGACCTGGCAGGCGCGCTGACGCCGCGGGCCGACGCCGGCGTGCCGGGCATGCGCGGCCTGCTGCCGCTGCTCGCCGTGCTCGGCTTTCTGGCGACCACCTGGCTGGTCGGCTGGCGCCAGGGGCTGCTCTGGTGCGTGGGCGTCGGCCTGGGCGTGGCGCTGGCCGCCGGCAGTTTCGGGTTCACCACCGGCTGGCGTGTCTGGATCACGCACCGCGATCCCACCGGCCTGCTGGCGCAGTTCTTCGCCATCGCCGTGTGCATGCTGCTGAGCGTGCCGCTGCTCGCCACGCATCCCGAACTGCAGGGCGCCGATGGTCCGCTGTCATGGAGCCTGCTCGTCGGCTCGTTCGTGTTCGGCGCGTCGATGCAACTCGCCGACGGCTGCGGCTCCGGCACGCTGTACAAGGCCGGTCTCGGGCACCCGGTGAGCCTGGCGGTGCTGCCGGCCTTCGTCGTCGGCAGTTTCGCCGGCTCCGCGCAACTTCCTGCATGGCTGCGGCTCGGCGCCTTGCCCGCGGTATCCCTGGTGCAGCATTTCGGCGCGGCGGCGACGCTGGCTCTGCAACTCGGTGCGCTGGGCGTGCTGGCAGCGCTGCTGTGGCGCGCGCGGCGGCCTGACGCGCCGCGGCGCTGGCAGGGCTCCGCGGTGTGGATCGCGGCAGCCGCCTTGGGCGTGCTCGGGGCGCTCAATCTGGTGATCGCCGGCCAGCCCTGGGGGATCGTGTACGGGCTCGGCCTGTGGGGCGCGAAAATCGTCCAGGCGCTCGGCGTGGATCTGTCCCACAACGCGTTCTACGGGCTGCCCGTGCAGCAGGCGCAACTGCATGCCAGCGTGCTCGCCGACAACACCAGCATCACCGACATCGGCATGTTGTTCGGGGCCTTGCTGGCGGCCCAGCGCCGCCGCAGCCTGTGTCCCGAGGTGCGCCTGCCGCGCCGCGCCTGGGTGGCCTCGGTGCTCGCCGGCCTGTGCATGGGCTACAGTTCGCGCCTGGCGTTCGGCTGCAATGTCGGAGCGTATTTTTCCGGCATCGCCACCGGTTCGCTGCACGGCTGGGTCTGGTTCGCCTGCGCCTTCGCCGGCAGCGTGCTGGGCGTGCGCCTGCGCACGCGCCTGGGTTTCGCCGCCTGAGGCAGCCATGATGTCGTGCCGCAATCACTCCTGCCTGCGCCGCGGCCTGCGGGGCATGCGCGCCACCCGGCGCATCTGGGTGGCGTGGGCCGTGCTGCTGCTGCTGTTGCTGCTCGACTGGCGCAGCAGCGTGCCGCACCGCCGTTTCGACGAGCCGATGCCGCTGGCGCTGGGGCACGGCCCGGCGGCCGATGCCGGCCACTGCTCGCTGGCGCCGACACGCTGACGTCACGGTGCGCGTGGCGCGCCACGGGTTACAGTTGCGCGTTCCCCGACAACGCGCCGTCCCATGCTCGCCTATCGCCATGCCTTCCATGCCGGCAACCCGGCAGACGTCCTCAAGCATGTGGTGCTGTTGCGTTGTCTGCAACTGCTGCTGGCCAAGCCGAAGGCGCTGAGTTTCGTCGATACCCACGCCGGAGCCGGCAGCTATGAACTGGCCGAACGCATGAGCCAGCGCCTGACCGAGTACATGGACGGCGTGGGCCGGCTGTGGCAGCGCGACGATGTGCGCGCCGCGCTGCAGGACGAAGCGCCGCGTGGCGCGGCGCTGCCGCCGCCGGCGGTGCTCGACTATCTGCGCGCGGTGCTGGCGTTCAATGCCGACGGGACGCTGCGCCGCGCCCCCGGCTCACCCGCGCTGGCCGCCCATCTGCTGCGGGCGTCCGATCCCATGCAGCTGTTCGAACTCCACCCGGCGGACTGCCGCGCGCTGCAGGCCTTGCTGGGTTCGCGCCGGCACACCACGGTGCATCCCGGCGACGGCTTCGCCGGCTTGCGGGCGGTGCTGCCGCCGCCATCGCGTCGCGCGCTGGTGCTGATCGACCCGCCCTACGAACTCGACGCCGACTACTCGCGCGTGCTGAGCGGCCTGCGCGAGGCGCTGGAGCGTTTCGCCACCGGCGTCTACCTGGTCTGGTATCCGCACCTGCAGAGCCTGGCATCGCGCGGGCTGGGCCGGCGCCTGCGCGCGCTGGCGCCGGCTGGCTGGCTGGAGGCGCAATTGTGGACTGCGGCGCCGCGCGCCGACGGGTTCGGATTGATGGGTAGTTCGATGTTCGTGCTCAACCCGCCGTTCGGCCTCGACGAAGCACTGCGCGCCGCCGGACCCTGGCTGGCCGAGGCACTGGGGCGTGACGGCGCCGGGCGCTTCGTGCTCGACGCCCATCTGCCCTGAGTCGACGCGCAGCAGGGGGTGCCGCGCATTCCCGCGCGCCGCGCCGCGGCCGCGGCGCAGGCGATGGTGGGCGCGGCCCGGGCGGGGGATAATGGCCGCTGGCCGGCGCCCGCTGCGCCGCGCACGCCGTGTCCATGGTCCTGAAGTTCTCCCCGCCGTATCCCCGATCCTTCCACGCGCTGCTGCTGGCCGCGTTCGCGCTGGTCATGCTGCCGCTGCTGCTGGGCCTGATGTACACCGCATATGCGCAGCAGCGCCTGGCGCGCGAGACCCGCGAGGCCATCGCGACCACGGTCGACGTCACCCGCACCACGCGCCAGCTTTCGGAGGATCTGTCGGCACTGCAGCGCGCGGCCGGTCAGTACTACGTGCTGCAGGATCCGCAGCTGCGACTGGGCATGGGCGATGCGCATCGCGCGGTGCAGACGGCGTTGCGCACCCTGCTCGGGATGCCTTTCGACGCGCCCGACCACCAGCGCATCGAGCGACTCGGACGTGACGAGACCGCGCTGTACGAGCAACTCGGCAGCGCCGGACCGGCCAATCTGCCGCGGTTCGATGCCTTCGTGCCGCGTTTCGACCAACTCGGACGCAGCAGCGACCGCATCGTGGCCGCCGGCAACGCGCTGGTGGATCGCCAGGTGCACGCGCTGGGCCAGCAGTCGCGCAATCTGCGCGCGGCGCTGCTTGCGCAGGCGGGCGCCGCGGTGCTGTTGTCGCTGCTCATCGCGGCGCTGCTGTCGTGGCTGCTGGCGCGCCCGGTGCGTCGCATCGACCATGCCATCCGCCTGCTCGGTGCCGGCGACCTGCAACCGCTGCCGCCGGTGCACGGGCCGCGTGACCTGGTGCAACTGGGCGAGCAGCTCGACTGGCTGCGCCGCCGCCTGCGCGAGATCGACGAGCAGAAGCAGCGCTTCCTGCGCCATGTCTCGCACGAGCTGAAGACGCCGCTGGCGTCGTTGCGCGAGGGCGTCGAGCTGCTGCTCGACGGCGTGGCCGGGCCCCTCGCGGCGCAGCAGCGCGAGATCGCGATGATCATGCGCGGCAATACCCGTGATCTGCAGCAGCGCATCGAGAACCTGATCGACTACAGCCGCGCCCAGCGCCGCCTCGATCCGCTGGTATCGGCGGGCGTCGACCTGTCCGAGCTGCTGCGCGCGCTGGTGCGGCGCAACGAACTCGGCCTGCGCGCCAAGCACCTGACGGTCGAGATCGAGGGCGAGGCGCCGGCGCTGAACGCCGATCGCGGCAAGCTCGATACCCTGCTGGAAAACCTGCTGATCAACGCCATGCGCTTCAGCCCGGCCGCCGGACGCATCCGCATCGGCATGCACGACGACGGCGACGCCGTCACGGTGAGCGTGCGCGACCAGGGCCCCGGAGTCGCCGAGCAGGATCGCGAACATCTGTTCGAGCCGTTCTTCCAGGGCATGCGCCAGCCTGCCGCGGCGGCACCAGGCAACGGCCTGGGGCTGGCCATCGCCCAGGAGTACGCCGCCCTGCACGGCGGCCAGGTGCGTCTGTGCGACAACCCCGATGGCGTGGGCGCCTGTTTTTGTGTGCGTCTTCCGCATGTGCCTGCGCAGGCCCAGGCGGCATCGGCCGGCCACCCGTCGGCCGCGTCCTCCCCCCCTTCCGTGGCGTCCCGATGATCTCCATTCGCTTGTTTCGAGCAGCTGCCGGCCCCGCGCCGCGCCTGCGCGCCGCGGGGCCGCTGGCCGCCGCCGTGCTGGGTTGTGCGTTGAGCGCCTGCGCCGCGGTGTCGCGCGCTCCGGCGGCGGCGCCGCCGCGTCCGGCTGCCGGTGCGCTGGCGCCAGCGTCGGCGGTCGCGCC